>NZ_JBDGIV010000010.1:0-176925 GCF_057657255.1 Variovorax sp. Soil_C_19
ACGGGTGGCGAGACGCGCATGGTCACCGGTGGGCTGACCGAGACGGTCAATGGCGGCGTGATGCTGACGGTGAATGGAGGCAGCATCCGACTCCTGAACGGTGCGGATCTGCGCATCACCCGCAGTGGGCGCATCGAGAGGGTTCATGCAATGGACCTCAAGCAGGTGAACGGGGCCGACTGCACCTCGGTCACCGGCCCCAAGGTCGTGGTGGCGCCGATCATCCTCTATCACACGACGCAGCACGTCGACACCACGAGCACCTACACGCTCAACGCGACGGTCAGCATCACCAGATCGCCCCACAGCATCCTCAACGTCGCCGATGAGACGTGGCTCAAATGCAATGTCCTGCGTTGGTCCAATCAGCACGTACGGGCGATCGTTCTGGCGACCGATTTCTATGGGCTCAAGCTGCAGGCCTGCGGGCTCAACACGCAAATCAACGGCTGGTTCACCAACAGGGCGACGAATTTTCTGCTCGATGCGCCGGTCAAGTTCGAGACCTCGGCGCGCAGTTCGAAGAAGGAGGGATTGAACGTCGGCTTCTGCAAGCTGCACCTGTCGTGTGTCTACCTGACGAAGAAAAAATGATCCCGCTGCATCGCGGCCGGCCTTACACAACCACCCATCAGGAGTTCTCGAGCCCATGGACCGCATCGTGAAGACCCACTCTCCACTGGGCGAAGACCAACTGCTGCTGCGCTCGATGCAAGGTTTCGAGAGCCTTTCGCAACCCTACGAGTTCGAGCTCGAGTTGCTCAGCACGGACGTGGCGATCGATCCCAAGACCCTTCTCGGAAAGTCGGTGTCGCTGGAGATCAAGACCGCCGTCGGCGGCCCGCGTTTCCTCGATGGTCAGGTGGTGCGTTTCTCGAAGGTGGGCCGGGAAGGCGGGAGCTCGCGCCACACGGTCTACCGCGCCGTACTGCGGCCCTGGCTCTGGTATCTCTCGTTCTCGAGCGGCAGCAGGATCTTCCAGGGCAAGTCGGTGGTCGACATCCTCGAAGAAGTGTTCGGCGCCTACGGCTTCGCGTTCGAGAAGAAGCTCAGCGGCAGCTACCGGCAGTGGGTGTACTGCGCGCAATACAACGAGAGCGACCTCGACTTCGTGAGCCGGCTGATGGAGCTGGAGGGCATCTATTACTGGTTCAAGCACGAGAAAGGCCGCCATACCCTGGTGCTGGCCGACGACGCGGGTGCGCACGAGCCGATGCCGGGCTACGAGACCATCGACTACTTCGCAGCCGACCGCGGCATCGACGAGGACATGGAGGTCATCGACGACTGGCAGGTGACCGAGGAAATCCGCACGGGCAGCTATGCGGTGGACGACTTCAACTTCACCATGCCGAAGGGTGACCTCGGCAGCACGCGCAGCCTGCCGCGCGCGCACGACAACGCCAGCCACGACATGTACGAGTGGCTCGGGGACTACGTCGACGCTGGTCAAGCCGAGCACTATGCGCGCGTGCGGCTCGAAGAGGCGCAGTCGCTGGCCTCGCGCAGCACCGGCCACGCCAGCGTGCGCGGCATGGCGCCGGGCGCCAAATTCACCATGCGCAACGCACCGCGCACGGACGACAACCGCGAGCACCTGATCGTCTCGGTGGCCTACGCGTTGCGCGAGGGCGGCTACACAACAGGCGGCGCACCGGGCATGTACAGCTTCGATTTCGTCGCGCAGCCCGCGGACAGCCCCTATCGCGCACCACGGCAAACGCCGTTGCCGCACACGAGCGGGCCGCAGACCGCGACCGTGGTGGGCCCCGAGGGCGAGGAGATCTGGACCGATGAATTCGGGCGCGTGAAGCTTCAGTTTCACTGGGACCGCGAGGGCCGGCGCAACGAGAACAGTTCAGCCTGGGTGCGCGTTTCGCAGGCCTGGGCGGGCGATGGCTACGGCACCGTGCACGTGCCGCGTATCGGCCAGGAGGTCGTGGTCGACTTCATCGCGGGCCGCGTCGATCGGCCCATCATCGTCGGCCGTGTCTACAACGCCGACCAGATGCCGCCGTTCGACCTGCCGGGCGAGGCCACCCGGAGCGGCATCGTGTCGCGCTCGACCAAGGGCGGCTCGCCCGCGAATGCGAACGCCATCGCGTTCGAGGACAAGATGGGCGCCGAGCAGATCCTGCTGCATGCCGAGCGCAACCTCGACGTGGAGGTGGAGGGCGACGAGACGCACACGACCGGGAAGACGCGCACCACGCTGATCAAGGGCCACGAGTCGGCCACCTACGAGGCGGGCGAGGAGCGGCACATCACGGGCGGCGCGGTGGAGACCATCGACGGCGGCGAGGAGCGAACCGTGACGGGCGGGGCGACCGAAATGGTGGCGGGCGGCGAGGAACGCACGATCACGGGTGGTGCCACCGAGACCATCACGGGCGGCGAGACGCGCACGGTCACCGGCGGCATCACCGAGACCATCAATGGCGAAGTGGTGGTGACGATCAACGGCAGTGTGCTGCGCCTGGTCAGCGGAGCGGACATCCGCATCACCGGCGCGGCCCGGGTGGAGGTGGTGAACGCGGTGGACATGACATTGGTCCAGGGAAGCAAGATCACCACCGTGACCGGACCGAAAGTGATCTTCGCGCCGACCATTTTTCATCTGTCCGGCAGTGACCATACGATCAATGTGCCAGGCACACTCAAGATCAATGTGACCGGCGTCGATATCGAGAATACGCCGGTCAAGACCGTCAACTCGTTGGATACGAAGTGGTGGCTCCATGCGGTCAAGGAAGGCATCGGCCACCAGGCCCTGTTCGTGGCGGCATCGGCCGACTCCTACACGGCCAAGATCCAGCTCGCGGTGCGCAACACGCTGCTGCAGAGGGGGGCATTCGTGAACATCTCGGCCGTCAACTGGGTGCAGGCAGTGAACAGGCAGGAACTCGGCCACTACCATTTCTGGCTTGATCCGATATTGATCGTTGCTGGAGCGGCGCAATTCGTAAAGAGCGCGCTCGACGTCGAGAAGTGAAGCCATCGCAACAAGGGAGTCGCAGCGGATGCAGATCATGAGATGGCTGGAAATAGCGGTCGCCGTCGTCGGTGTCGCGGTCCTGTTGGTGTCCACGCTCGGCAGCTCCCGCGTCTTTCGCGCCGGCAGCGCGACCAAGGCGGTGCATGTCCGGGAGGAGGAGGAGTGGGAGGCGCTGCGGCACGACGGCGCGCGCGCGGTCGCCGAGATCCTGGCGCTGGCGCGGCCCGGCTTCCGTCTGGTGACCTGGCGCGGAGACTCACCGAACATGGCGGCCGCGGAGATGCTGATCGCGTTCACGGATTCGGACGGCGAGAACCACCGCGTGACCCTGCGAACCTTCATCGACCAGGAACTGCTGGCCAACTTCTCGGGCGGCCGTCCGCTGCCGATCGTCTATGCCAAGAACCCGACGTTGCGCGTCGCGGTGGACCGCGATCGCGTGCAACTCGAGATTCGCTCCACGATCGACGCATGAAAATCATCAAGCCCTTGCGTCTGGGCATGCTGACCCGGCCCTTTGCCAACGACGGACGCCACTGGCTGGCCGTGACCGCCATCGCGATGGCAGATCGCCTCGACGGCGACGCCCGACTCGTCTCGGAGCAGGCGTGCTGGAAGATCTTCGGCGAGGAGGTCGGCACCGACGGCGCGTTCGACCTGGGCATGCCCAAGCTGCATCCGGAATTCCTCGTCACAGGCGCGGCCTATACCCGTCGGGAGCAGGACAAGACGCAATGCGCGGTCCGGGCGCGCGTCGGCGAGCGGCAGAAGGACCTGCTGGTCTTCGGCGACCGCTTCTGGATCGATGGCCGGCCGAGTGCACCGCAGCCCTTCGAGTCGATGCGCATCGACTGGGACCATGCCTTTGGCGGTCCGGGATTGGCCGAGAACCCGTGCGGCATCGGGCATGCGCAGGAGCAGGTGGGTGGCGTCCAGGTGCAGCGCCTTCCGAACGTCGAGGATCCGCGCGCCCGCGTGCAGCGCCCCGACCAGACCGTGCAGCCAGCGGGGTTCGGGCCCGTAGAGGCCACGCGGCCCTCGCGTGCGGACCGGCTGGGCCGCCAGTACGACGCGCATTGGCAGAACGAGCTCTACCCCGGCTTCGCGCAGGACATGGACTGGGCCTTCTTCAATGTCGCGCCGCCGGACCAATGGTTCGGGCGTGACGACGGCGAACTCGCGGGCAAGGAGTTCGAGCTCTGGAACCTGCATCCCGACCGCACGGTGCTGCACGGGCGGGTGCCCGACTGGCGCGCGCGTGCCATCGTCGTGCGCGGCCCGATCAACAGCGTGAAGCTCGACGAAGGCACCCTGCACGACGTGCCGATGCGCCTGACCACCGCCTGGTTCTTTCCGCATCTGGAGCGCATGGGCCTGATCTATCACGGCTTCGTGGAGGTCGAACAGGACGACGCGGCAGACGTCACGCACGCCATGATCGCCATGGAGGAGGCGGCCATGCCGCCTCAGGGACTCGATGCCTGGCGCGACGTGCTGGTGCTGCGCTGCGAGTCGGAAGACCGCGCGCTCTACGGCATGCGCGATGACCTGTTGTTGCCCGATCCGATCATCGGCCCGTGGCCTGAGCTCGACGCGGAGCTCGAGGAATCTCCGATGCGGCGCAATGTGCAGGCGCGCGCCGACTATGAGCGCGAGCGCATGAAGGTGTCGTTCAGGTCCTCGGGCCTCGGCCCGGCCGCGCAGGAGGAGCCGCCCGCCGTCGACCTGATGGAGAAGGCGCCCACGCTGCGCGAACTGCCGGCCTACATGGCCCAGCGCAAGGCGCTCATCGAGGAGCACCGCCAGAAGATCGAGGCGGCGCGCCAGGAGCTCGACGAGGCCGCAAAGGCCAATGCCGAGCATTCGCGCAAGGCGGGCTTCGACACGTCGACCCTGATGCAACAGGTCGAATCGTCGTCGCAGAAGGGACCTCCGAATGTGGACAGGTGGTCCCGCATCGAAAGCATCGTCGCCCAATCCGACGGCAGCGGCTTCTCGCCGACGCCCGAGCAGATCGCGCAGTTGCGCGAGGTTCACGACGATGCCGCACGCCAGTTGCTCGAGAACTACCGCCGCACGGCACAACACCAGGATGCGGCGGACCCGATGTCCGAAGCGCGGTCGGCCGAGACGCGCATGGAAGTCGAGCGTCGGATGGCCGGCACGCGAGACCTGTCCGACATGGACCTCACGGGCGCGGATCTCACGGGGATGGACCTGCGCGGCGCATGCTGGCACCGCGCGATGCTGGAGTGCGCCGATCTCAGCGGCAGCAAGCTCGATGGCGGCGACTTGTCGGATGCGCTGCTCGCGCGCGCGCGCCTGGTCGGCACTTCAATGCAGCAAGTGAACCTCAAGGACGCGAACCTGTCCCTGGTGCGGTGCGAGAACGCGGATTTCACCGGTGCGCGCTTCGAGTCCACCCAACTCGAAGGCATGGCCGCGCACGGCTGCAGATTCGCCGACGCATTTTTCGACCTCCATGAGGCCGCGGGCGTGGTGTGGGAGAACTGCGGCTTCGAGCGTGCGCAACTGCGGAACTTGAGCTTCACCGAGGGCACCCGGCTGAAAGGATTGGATTTCGAAGGCGCCAGATTCCACAAGGTGGCCTGGATCGAATGCCAGGCCGGCGGGCTGCGCTTCCGTGGGGCCACGCTCGACACCTGCGACTGGACCGACACCGACTGCACCGAGGCCATGGACTTCTCCGATGCGCGCCTCGTCGCGACCTGTTTCGTGGGATCGAGCGACCTGCACAAGGCCGACTTCCAGGGCGCTACGCTGGTCGAATGCAACCTGCAGTCGATCCGCCTCGACGAGGCCGACTTCCGCGATGCGAGGCTCGACAACACCGACTTCACCGATGCGTCGATGCGTGGCGCCCGGCTCGACGGCGCGAACGCCGACGGTTCCGAATTCGTGCGCACCGATCTCACCGCTGCGTCGCTGGTCGACGTGAGCCTGATCGAGGCCGACTTCAGCAAGGCCATCCTCGTTGCCACTGATTTCCACCGCGCCAACCTGTTCCAGGCCGACCTGTCCCAGTGCCTGATCGACGACACCACGCGCTTCGACGAGGCCTACACGGTCAACGTGGTCACGGTGCCGCGGCGCAAGGCGCAAGAGGGCGCGCGATGACGCCGAAGGAGGTGCAGACCATGGTCAAGCGCGGGCAGGAAATCGTCGACCAGAACCTGGCTGGCATGGATTTCCGCGGCCTCGACCTGTCAGGCGGCATGTTCATCGAGAGCGACTTCACTGGCGCGGACCTGTCGGGCGCGAACCTCAAGGGCAGCGCCTTCGCGACCTGCGGACTGAGCCGTGCCACGCTCGAGCGCGCCGTGCTGGACCGCTGCAACTTCCATCGCGTGAACGCATCCGGCGCCGCGATGGCCGGCGCCACCATGAATGGCACGAGCTTCTACGACACGCAGCTCGCCGACGCGCGCTTCGACGGTGTCGAGGGCGATGTGATCGGCATTTCCAATTGCGACCTGGCGGGGACTTCGCTGCGCGACATCAAGTCCGAAATGCTGGTGTTCTATGGGGCGCGGCTCGACCGGACGGATTTTTCCGGATCGCTGCTCGACGGCGCCACCTTCTATCAGGCCGACCTGCGCACCGCGGTGTTCGCGCGCTGCAGCTTCGAACGCTGCATCTTTTCCGAGTGCGATCTGTCGGGGCAGGTGTTTCGCGGGCAGACATTCAATCTCTGCCAGTTTCCCGATGCCAACCTGGCTGGCTGCGACTTCGACGAAGCGACGCTGCGCCAGTGCAACTTCAAGGGAGCGCGGATCGAGGGCGGTTCGTTCCGACGTGCGGCGGCGGCGCACAGCGTGTTCGTGGGGGCCAACCTCGGCGGCGTGTCCTTCAACGGCGGCCACTTCTTCCAGAGCGTCTGGGCCGATGCCCGGCTGCCCGGTGCCGACCTGTCCGGCGCGCACCTGGAACAATGCGTCTTCCACCGTGCGCAATGCGGCGATGCGAGGTTTTCGGAAGCGCGGCTCGCCTACGCCGACTTTTCCTATGCCGATCTGCGCGAAGCCGATTTCCGGGGCGCCACACTGATGCGCACCAAGGTGCACCGCGCGGTGCTCGAAGGCACGCAGTTCTCCGACCGCGGCGGCCTGCTGCTCAAGGAAGATGCGTTGTACGAGGCCGAGGCCTATTCGGCGCGCCGGCCCAGCCACCGCGATCCACCCCGGTCTCGCGGCGAGCCGGACACGAGCGCACAGGCCGCAGAGAAGGGTTCCCAGAGATGACGACATTCCGACGTACAGCTTCCGACCCGACACCCGCAGGCGGCGAACTGCGCTCTGCGGCCGCTGCGCTCAAGCCCGGGGGCGGCGGCGTTGTCAACGCGCTGGGCACAGTGACGGCCATCCTGCCTGGAGGCATCCACAGCGTGGACAGCGACGGGCGCATGCTGCGGTGCCTGCGCGCCGCCAGCTGCCTGCTGCGGCCGGAGATCGGTGACATCGTGCTCGTCAGCGGTCCCGACGCGCAGCGCCTGTACCTGACCGCCGTGGCCGAGCAGGCCGATGCGGGGGTCGCCCACATCGAGGTGGCCGGCGATCTCACAGTGGCTTCGCAGCGCGGTGCGGTCACGCTGCAGGGCGCCACAGACTTGCACCTGAGCGGTCCACGCGCTCTGCGCATGGACACCGCGCACCTGCGCCTCGACGCGCAGGCGGCCGACTGCCAGGTCGGCCGGATGAGCTACCAGGGCGTGGAAGCGCGCGCGACCGTGCTGAACATGCGCATCGTCGGCCGCGTCTACGAGGCCATCGTCGACCGCCTCGTGCACCTGAGCAAGTCGGCCTTTCGCATGACCGAGGGCGTGGACCAGCTGCACGCGGGCCAGATCGACTACCAGGCCAGCGAGATGGCGCGGGTGCATGGAAGAAACACCGTGGTCACGGCCAAGGATCTGATCAAGGCCGATGCCAAGCAGATCCACATGGGCTGAGAAGCCCGTCCAAGCAACGAAACTTTTTTTGAAGGAGAGCCGAGATGTTCTTTGCCGCGCAAGGCCCCAGTCTGGATCTTGGATTCCCGGACGTCTGCAAGACACCGGCCGTTCCCATCCCTCACATCGACATCGGGCTGGGCCTGATGGCGATCCCCAACGTGCCGAACATCTTCTGGTCCTGCATGATGGCGCACAACAAGAAGACCAAGATTCCGCTGACCTTCGGCGACACCGCGGGGATCGGACTCGGTGTCCGCGTGCCCAGCGTCATGGGACAGTCGAAGAAGATCACTGCCTCCAACACCTTCCTGATCAAAGGGTCCCCGGCCACGCGCGTGACGAGCTTTACCAAGCAGAACCGCGGCAACGCGAACGGCATCCTCGCGACGCCGCCCCAGCTCACCAGCGTGAACCTCTGCGCCTGAGTCGCCGGCAATGCGACCTCAGCCGCCCGCCGCCCCCGGCCGCGCCGCCCCCGGCCGCGCCGTCCCGGCCAGCGTCACCTGCTGCGGAAACCCCACCCACACCGCCAGCGCCGAGTAGTTGTCGCGCGACTCGTCGGCCTTGGCCTCGGCCGCGCGGCGTAGCAGCGCGAGCCATTCCTCGGCGCTCGCGGCGAGCTGCAGCGAGCGCTCCATCACCTGCTGCGAGATGAGCTGCCAGAGCCCGTCGGTGCACAGCAGGAACGCATCGCCGTCGGCCAGGCGCTGCGGCGTCGAGACCGTGGTCTCGGCCGTGGCCCGCGCGCCGAGCGCGCGGTACAGCAGGTTGGTCTTCACCAGGCGCTCGCCGCCGTTGGTGCCGCTGCCGATCGCGGCCTCGCCCGAACGTTCGGACAGGCTGTGGTCTTCGGTGCGCTGCATCAGCGCGCCGCGACGGAACCAGTAGAGCCGGCTGTCGCCCACGTGCGCCCAGCAGGCCTGGCCGCTCGCGCGATCGACGAACAGCGAGACGATGGTGGCGCTCATGCGGTTCTGGTCGGCCAGCTCGCGCTGCTTCGCGAGGATGGCGTCGTTGGCCCGCTTCACGGCATGCTGGATGTCCTCCTGCGCGACCGAAGGATGGTCGACGAAGGTGTCGAGTGCGGTGTCGACCGCGATGCGCGCGGCCAGTTCGCCGCCCGCGTTGCCGCCGACGCCGTCGCTCACGACGAAGCAGGCGCTGTGGTCGTCGAGGTGGTAGCCGATGGCGTCCTGGTTGCCGCTGCGCTCGCCCACGCAGGAGAACTGCGAAGTCGAGATCGGAATCGACGACACGGTGCGTGTGGCTTCAAGCACGGCGGGCCTCCTTCAAGCGTTCCATCTCCTTGTCGTAGGCCTGCTGGAAGGCCCGGCCGAAGACGGCCTGGAAGTCGTCTTCCACCGCTGCCGTGGTCTCGGCATGCAGCTTCTGCAGCTGGCGCCACAGGCGCGCCTCGCGTCCGCCGGGCAGCAGCTTCTCGCCGAGCCCGCCGTCGTGCGGCGTTTCGCTCGCGAGCGCGCCGGGATCGAAGCGCTGGAGCACGGTGAGCAGCGCGGCGCGCATGCCGGCCACCATGCCGAGCTGGTGCGACTGCAGGTCGCCGAGCGCATCGTGCACGGCGGCCTCGGGCGGCAGGAAGCCCGGCATGCGCGCGCCGAACATCTGCATCAGCACGGCGCGGCCGTTGGGCAGGATCTTGAACGGGTTGTTCTCCTCGTCGACGATCATCGTGATCTCGGCGCGCACCTCGCGCTTGAGCATGGCGCGCGACGACAGCAGCTCGATGGTGCCGTCGGTGAAGGCGCGCATCAGCCGGCCGAGCCGGCGCATGGCCTCGGCATCGAACTGCTGCTGGCCCGCGACGTCGGGCACGCCGGCGCCTTCGAGGAAGGCGCGGAAGAGGTCGTCGTTGGAAGCCGAAGAAGACGATGCGGGATTGGTCGGCGGCGGGCTGGCCAGCGGTGCGGGTGGAGGTTCGGGGATCGGCGCAGGCGCGGGCGCCGCTACGGGTACGGGTACGGGTACGGGTACGGGTACGGGTGCCGGTGCGACGGGGGCCGGCGCGGCGATCGCAACGGGCGCAGGTGCCGGCGCTTCAACCTCGACGTCGACGGCCTTGTCGGGTTGCGCAGGCGCGGGCTTCGCGGGCTCGAACGCCACGGGATCGGGCGGCCTGAACTGCGCGGTCACTTCGCGCGCATGGTCCGAATGGCTCGCGTAGGCCGCGGGCGCTGGCGGTCGGGCCAGCAGGTCGATCGCGGGATGCACGTCGCTGAGCGGATCGTCGTGCGTGAGCGCGGTCGGGCGCGGATCGGACAGCGGCGAGGGCGCACTGCTGTCGCCCGCAAAGAACGACAGCGGGTCCATGCCGCGCTTGAGCGCCACGTCGGAGATGCCACCGGCCGCATGCGGGTTCAGCTCGGCCAGCGGATCGGCCGGGTTCCTGCGCGCCTGCGAGGGCAGCTCGAAGGGCTCGTGCGCCATCGGGTCGGGGATCGGCTCGGGGTCCGTGCTCGGCGCGCGGCGCGGGGCGTTGGCAAGGATCGCGTCCCAGTCGGCGGCGGTGGGTACCTGCGCTGCCGCTGGTGCAGGGCGGGCGATCGGTGCCGATGCCGATGCCGAAGATGGCGGTGGCGGTGGCGGTGGCGGTGACACCACTGCGGGTGCAGGCGCCGGCACCGGCGCAGCGCTCACCGGCTGCGCATCGCCGATCGGCAGCGCGCCTGCGCCGAAGAGGTCCGAGAACACATCGGAGACCGGCGTCGAAGGCAACAGCGCATCGATGGGCGCGGGCGCCACAGTCGGCGGTATCTGCATGTCGCGCGCGGGTGCGGCCGCTGCGGGCATCGGCATCGCTGGCGCATCGACGGCAGCGGCCGCGGCGCGTGTCCCGCTCGCCGCCTCGAGCACATAGCTGCCGATGGTCACGCGGTCGCCATCGGCGACCGGCGACTCCTGCTCGTGCTCCAGCGTGCGCCCGTTCACGGCGATCGGCAGCACTGCGCTCATGTTGCGCAGCACGGCGGTGCCGGTATCGTCGAAGCGCACGGTGGCCTGCAGGCGCGAGATCTGCCGCTGCGCGTCGGGCAGCACCAGGTGGTTGTCGGGGCTGCGGCCGATGGTGCCGCCCGGCATTGCAAGCAATGCCGAAGGTCCCGAGGCCACCGGCTTGCCGGCATGTTCGATCACGGTCCAACGCATGGCGTCTCCATGTTCATGTCGAGCTGATGCTGCTGCTCGTTCGCTCAGCGCTTCATTCGCTTCGCGGCCTCGAAGGCGGGGCCCCAGACCGGATGCTTGCGCTCGGCCACGTTGAGATCGAAGTTGGGAAAGGTGTCGAGCAGCTTGCGGAACTGTGCGCGGCATTCGGGCACCTGGTTGGCCACGCAGTAGCTGAAGGCCTCGAGCTTCATCGCGTCGAGCCGGGTGCCGGGTTCCGCCGCGTCGAACACCGACACGCCGCCACTCTTGAGCGTGGTGATGGCCTTGGCGTAGTCGCCTTCGTCATACGCCTGCTGTGCGCGTTCGAGCGTGGTGCGTGCCACCTGCTGGCTCAGCCGCTCGGGTTGTTGCGGATCGGGTGGCGGCGTGGTGGTGCAACCGGCGACGAGGGACAACACGGTGAATGCCAGGGCGGCCAGACATGACTTCAATCTTTTCTCCTAACTTGCGGAAGGCAATGCGCGAGAGAGTGTGCCGCTGTCATGCGACAGGCGTGCGATGCCGGACGATGCGAAGCGATACGAAGTGGTGCGTACGCACAACTTCGATAATATAGATCGCGAACCCAGAGGAAGATCACATATGCAACGACGAATCCTTCTTCAAGGCGCATTGGTCACCACGCCACTGCTCGGTGGCCTCGCTGGATGTGCATCGACCGCAAAGTCGCTGCCCACGCCCTATGCCGTCAGCGTGCGCATCGACGAGGGCGTCAATCCCGACGGCCGCGGCCAGCCCGCACCGATCCTCGTGAAAGTCTTCGAACTGAAATCTTCCGGTAACTTCGAAGCGGCAGACTACTTTGCACTGCAGGACCGCGACCGCGAGACGCTGTCGACGGAACTCGTGAACGCCGACCAGGCGATCATGCGCAGCGGCGAGCAACGCACCTTCAAGCGCGAGGCAGGACTCGACTCGCGTGCGATCGGCATCATCGCGGGCTACCGCAGGCTGGAGTCCGCACGCTGGCGCATCGTGCTGCCGCTCAAGGAGCCGAAGCAAACCAATCTCTACAAGGTCTGGCAGTTTTCGCCGAGCGAGCAGGTGGTGCGCATCGCCGTGCGAAAAACAGGCATCGAGTTACTACCAAGTCGTTAATCCTGCTGGTGAAGTAACCCAAAAGTGCGAAGAATTCGTGCGCGAAATGCAGTGAAAAATGTAAGAAGCGCCGTGTAGCATCCGAGAACAAAACAGTATCGAGCGGGATGCCCTTAACCCGGCCATTCCGCCTCAGTGTGGGCACTCCCAGGAGGTTCTTTGGTGACAGTTCGCAACCCGGGCACTGCAAGACAAGGCGCTCACCCGCAGGCGTTGGCAAATCGCGTCGTTTGGTCCGAAGGCATGTACCTGAGGCCGCAGCACTTCCAGCAGCTGGAGCGCTACGTCGAGCAGTACGTCACGCGCCGCTCCGCGGGACTGCAAGGCGCCTACTGGGGATGGCTGCAGCTCGAGATCGACCGCGACGCGTATGCGCTCGGCCGCATCTCGCTGCTCGGCGGCGCGGGCGTGCTGCCCGACGGCACGCCGTTCGCGTTCGGCGCCGAGGACGCGCCGCCGCCCTATGAAGTACCCACCGACCTGACCGACGAACTGATCGTGCTGGCATTGCCGCTGCGACGGACGGGCAGCGAAGAGGTCATCTTCGCGGAGGACGAGGGCTCGGCCGCGCGCTTCGGCGTGATCGAGCGCGAGGTGACCGACGCCAACGCGGTCGCACTCGGCCCCGCGGTGCTGCAGCTCGCGCGGCCGCGCCTGCGCCTGGCCCGTGCCTCGTCGCTCACGGCCGAATGGCAGGCCATCGGCGCGGTGCGCGTGATCGAGCGCCGCACCGACCACAAGCTCGTGGTCGATGCCAACTACATACCGCCGGTGCTCGATGCCTCCACGCACCCGATGCTGCGCAGCATGATCGCCGAGCTGCACGGCCTGCTCACGCAGCGCTCCGAGGCGCTGGCCTCGCGGCTGTCGCAGCCGGGCCGCGGCGGCGTCAGCGAGGTGTCCGACTTCCTGCTGCTCGAACTGGTCAATCGCTATCTCGCGCTCACCTGGCATGCGCAGCAGGCCGTGCAGGTGCATCCCGAGCAGCTGTTCGTCGACTGGCTCAAGCTCGCCTGCCATCTGGCCACGCACACCTCGCCGACGCGGCGCCCGGTGGTGTGGCCGGTGTACGACCACGACAACCTCAACGAAAGCATCCGCCCGCTGATCGAGGAGCTGCGGCGTTCGCTCTCGGCGGTGCTCGAGCAGAGCGCCATCGCGATCGAGCTCGAGGAGCGCAGCCACGGCGTGCGCGTAGGCCGCATGCCCGATCCGGTGCTGGTGCGCAATGCGGGCTTCGTGCTCGCGGTGCATGCCGACCTGCCGGCCGAGGCGGTGCAGCAGCGCTTTCCGACGCAGGTCAAGATCGGCTCGGTCGAGCGCATCCGCGACCTGGTGCAGCTGCAGCTGCCCGGCGTGACCGTGCGGCCGCTGCCGGTGGCGCCGCGCCAGATTCCGTACCACGCGGGCTACCACTACTTCGAACTCGACAAGAGCGGCGACATGTGGCGCCAGCTCGAGAAATCGGGCGGCGTGGCAATGCACCTGGCCGGCGACTTCCCCGGGCTGGCCATGGAGTTCTGGGCCATCCGTCCGTGAAGGACCTTATGAGCGGTGTCAACGACATGGCCGTCGGTGCTGGAGGCTTCGTGCCACCGAATCCGGGCGGCGGCGCCCACCCGGGCAACCACCAAGGCAGCAGCCAGCACGGCGATGCGCCCGGCATGCCCGCCGCCTCGCGCGGCCCGGGCGAGCCGCCGCAGGCCTTCACTGCCTGGCACGACGCGCGCCGCCCGCATGCGGGCGACACTGCGCTCGCCGGCAACAACCCGCTGGTCGCGGCGGCCAATCCGCTGCTCGACCTGATCCCGCAGATCCGCGCCACCGGCCACCATGATTCGCCGGCCCAACTGCGCGAGCACCTGGTCGACGAGGTGCGCCGCTTCGAGACGCGCGCGCAGCAGAGCGGCATCGCGCCCGAGGTGATCATCGGCGCGCGCTACTGCCTGTGCACCGCGGTCGACGAGGCGGCTGCGCTCACGCCCTGGGGTGGGAGCATCTGGTCGTCGCAGAGCCTGCTCGTGATGTTCCACAACGAGACCTGGGGCGGCGAGAAGTTCTTCCAGCTGCTGTCGCGCCTGGTCCAGAACCCGCAGCAGCACCTGCACCTGATCGAGCTGATCTATTTCTGCCTCGCGATGGGCTTCGAAGGCCGCTTCCGCGTGATCGACAACGGCCGCACGCAGCTCGAGACGCTCAAGCAGCGGCTGCTGCAGATCATCCGGCAGACACGTGGCGAGATTCCCGTGCCGTTGTCGCCGCACTGGCAGGATGCGAGCACGCCGGTGCGCCGCACGCGCAACCGGCTGCCGCTGTGGGCCGTGGCCGCGGTCGCCGGGGTGCTGCTGGTGCTGGTGTTCGCGCTGCTCACCTTCAGCCTCGCCGGCCGCTCCGACGGCGCTTTCGCTGCCGTCAATGCGGTGCGCCTGCCGCAGACGCACCGCGCAGTGGCGCTGCCGGCACCGCAGCCGCGGCTGCAGCGCTTTCTCGAGCCCGAAATCCGCGACGGCCTGCTGACGGTGCGCGACGAGGCCGACCGCAGCGTGGTGGTGCTGCGCGGCGACGGCCTGTTCGCCTCGGCATCGGACCGCGTGCTCGACCGCTACCTGCCCGTGCTCGCGCGCGTGGCCGACGCGCTCAATTCGGTGCAGGGCAATGTGCTGATCAGCGGCTTCAGCGACGACCAGCCGATCCGCAGCGTGCGCTTTCCTTCCAACTGGCAGCTCTCGCAGGCGCGAGCCGATGCCGTCAAGAAGATGGTCGCCGAGCGCATCGACCGGCCCGAGCGCCTGCGTGCCGAAGGCCGCGGCGAGGCCGATCCGCTGGTGCCCAACGACTCGCCGGCGAACCGCGCGCGCAACCGGCGCGTCGAGATCACGCTGCTGGTGGCGCCCGTGGCGGGTGCCGCGAGGCAAGCGCCGCAGGGAGGGTCCCGCTGATGCTGCGCGCGATCTTCCGTTTCATCGTGAGCCGCGACCTGTGGGTGTTCTTCGGGTTGCTGGCGCTGGCCTTCCTGATCTGGATCATCGGGCCCGTCGTGGCGGTGGGCCGCTACCGGCCGCTCGAAAGCGAGTTCGTGCGCATCGTCGTGATCGCGCTGATGTTCGCGATCTGGATCGCGCGCGTGCTCTACCGCAAGTGGCGCGAGCGGCGCCTCAATGCGCAGCTGCTCAACCAGCTGCGCACGCCCTCGAAGGAGAAGGCCGCCAAGCCCGAGGACGCGCCCGAAATCAAGGAGTTGCAGAGCGGCTTCACCGACGCCACCGCCATTCTCAAGAACATGCGCTTCGGCACGGGTGCCGACGGCAAGGGCGCGGGCCGCTTCTCGGTGTTCGACCGCCAGTACCTCTACCAGCTGCCCTGGTACATCTTCATCGGCGCGCCGGGCTCGGGCAAGACCACCGCGCTGGTCAATTCCGACCTCGACTTCCCGCTCGCCGACCAGCTCGGCAAGGCCGCGGTGCGCGGCATCGGCGGCACGCGCAACTGCGACTGGTGGTTCACCAACGAGGCGGTGCTGATCGACACCGCCGGGCGCTACACCACGCACGAGAGCAATCGCGAGACCGACGAGGGCGAGTGGAAGGGTTTCCTCGAGCTGCTCAAGAAGTTCAGGCCGCGCCAGCCGATCAACGGCGCGATCCTCACGATCAGCATCGCCGACCTGCCGCTGGCCGACGACGCGCAGCGCGCGCGCCATGCGATGGCGCTGCGCAAGCGGCTGCTCGAGCTGCGCAGCGACCTGGGCATCAATTTCCCGGTGTACGTGATGGTCACCAAGACCGACCTGCTCGCGGGATTCAACGAGTACTTCGGCTCGCTCGGGCGTGCCGAGCGCTCGCAGGTCTGGGGCTTCACCTTCCCGATCGACGAGAACCCGGCCGATCCGGCCAAGGCCGACCTGCGCGAGCGCTTCCACCAGGAATACAAGCTGCTGCACCAGCGGCTCGACGAGCGCCTGCCCGAACTGCTCGCGGCCGAGCCCGACCCCCTCCGGCGCGCGCAGGCCTACCTGCTGCCGCAGCAGTTCGCCAGTTTCGAGGACATCCTCGGCACGTTCCTGGCCGACGTGTTCAATCCGTCGAAGTTCGAGACCGCGCCGATGCTGCGCGGCGTGTACTTCACGAGCGGCACACAGGAGGGCACCGCCTTCGACCGCGTGATGGGCGCGATCAAGCGCTACCTCGCGGTCAACGCGCCGCCCGCGCCGCCGCCGGGGCCGGGCAAGAGCTACTTCCTCAAGGAGCTGCTGCAGCAGGTGATCTTCCGCGACGCGGGCGTCGCCGGCACCAATCTGCGCTGGTACCGGCGCAAGCGCGCCATCGACATCGGCGGCTACGCGCTGATCGGCGTGCTCATGGTGGTGCTGCTCGGCGCCTGCGTGAACAGCTGGCGCAACAACCGCGACTACGTGGCCGAGGTCGACAACAACGCGAAGGCCTTCAACAAGGCCGCGGCGCGCGGCGAGCTGCCGACGGTGGTCGATTCGAACAGCGACATCGCGAGTTCACTGCCGGTGCTCGACCGCCTGCGCGACCTGCCGAAATCGAGCGAGTTCGACATCGAAGACCCGCCGCTCGGCCACCGCTTCGGCCTCTACCAGGGCGACAAGCTGCAGGCCGCGACCGACGGCGTCTACCAGCGCGCGCTCGAGAGCGTGCTGCTGCCGCAGGCGGCGCACCGGGTGGAACAGGCGCTGCGCGAGGCGCCGAAGAGCGACGCCGAATACAGCTACGAGGCGCTCAAGGCCTACCTGATGCTCTACGACGCGGAGCGCTACGACGCCGACTACCTGCAGGCTTGGCTCTTGACCGACGTGGACCGCAAGATCGGCGCCGGCCTCACGCGCGAGCAGCGCACCAACCTCGAGACGCACCTGCAGGCGCTGTTCGCGGGCCGCGTGGTGACCTCGCCCTTCGCCAAGGACGAGCGGCTGGTCACCGAGACGCGCGAGCGCCTCGCGGGCATGCCGCTCGCGCAACGCTCGTATGCGCGGCTCAAGCGCATCCTGCTGCAGACCAGCCCGCCCAATGCGTTCAGCATCGCCGAGGCGGCCGGCGCCGAATCGGCGCTCGTGATCCGGCGCGCGAGCGGCAAGCCGCTGACCGACGGCATCCCGACGCTCTTCACCTACCGCGGGTACTGGGACATCTTCGACAAGCGCATGGCCGAGACCACGCTCGCGCTCGAGCAGGAAGACCGCTGGGTGCTCGAGATCCGCGCGCCCGGCATGACCGACATCACCTCGCGCGAGCTGCTGCTGCGCGAGGTGCGCCGGCTCTACCTGACCGACTACATCCGCACCTGGGACGAGTACCTGGCCGACATTCGCCTGGCCGACAGCCGCTCGCTGCTGCAGAGCATCCAGATGACGCGCGTGCTGTCGACCTCCGAGTCGCCGATGTCGCGCCTGATTCGCGGCGCGGCACGCGAGACCGATCTGCTGCGCAACCATGACGAGGCCACGCGCAGCCTGCTCGACCAGGCGCAGAACCGCGTGGCCAGCACGCGCGAGCGCATCGAGCAGCTCATCGGCCAGCCCGACGGCAGCCAGCGCCGCAACACGATTCCCGACCGCCCCGAGTCGCTCGTGGACAACCACTTCGCGCCGCTGCGCCGCATGGTGACGGCACCGAAGAACGGCGGGCAGGCGCCCATCGACGCCACCGCCGCGCTGATCAACGAGCTCTACACCTTCCTCACCGCCACCGACACCGCGCTGCGCAGCGGCAACATCCCGCCGTCGAGCGACGCGGTCACCAAGGTGCAGGCCGAGGCGGGCCGCCTGCCGGTGCCGTTCCAGGGCATGCTCAACGACCTCTCGGCCACCGCGTCGTCGAAGGCCGCGGCCGTCACGCGGCAGAACATCGGCCAGAGCGCGGCCGCGACCATCGGGCAGTTCTGCAACCGGGCCATCGCCGGGCGCTATCCGTTCTCGCGCGGATCGAAGCGCGACGTGGCGGCCGGCGACTTCGCGCAGCTGTTCGCACCGGGCGGCATGATGGACGACTTCTTCCAGAAGAACCTCGCCTCGCAGGTCGACACCTCGGTCAACCCCTGGGCCTTCAAGCGCGGCATCGACGGCAGTGCGTCGGGCCGCTCGGCCTACCTCGATTCGTTCCAGAAGGCGCAGGCCATTCGCGACGTCTTCTTCTCGGGCATGGCGGGCGGGCGCACGCCGTCGTTCACCATCGACATCCGACCCGAGGACATGGACGCCGCGCTGACGCAGTTCACGCTCGACGTCGATGGCCAGACGGTGCGCTATGCCCACGGCCCGCAGGCGCCCGCCTCCGTCAAGTGGCCCGGTCCGCGCAACAGCAACCAGGTGCGGCTGCAGGTGACTACCGCCAACGGCACACCCGCCGGCGGCATCGTGACCGAGGGACCGTGGGCACTGCACCGGCTGTTCGACCGCGCCTCGGTCTCGGCCGGCAGCGCGCCCGAATCGTTCAATGCCACCTTCGACCTGCAGGGCCGCAAGGTGGTGCTCGCGGTGAACGCGAACAGCGTCTACAACCCGCTGCGGCTCAACCAGATGAGCGGGTTCTCGTGCCCCGGGAAATCCTGAGATGAACAGCAGCATCGCCCCGCACGCCTGGGTCCCGCCCGATGAGCAGATCGGCTGGTACGGCAAGCTGCCGGCCGCGGGCGACTTCCTCTACCGCCGCATGCCGCGCGAACTGCAGGCCTGGTGGGACCGCTGGATGCAGAACGGCCTGGGCAGCTTCAAGCGCTGGCCCGACGCGATGACGCGGCACTTCGTGGTCGCGCCGGTCTGGAACTTCGTCATTCCGGCCACGCAGGGCGTGGACGCGGTGCAGTTCGGCTGCATCGCGCCGAGCTGCGACCGCGTGGGCCGCTACTACCCGGTCTGCGTGACGGTGCAGGTGGCGGCCTCGGGCTACCGCCCCGCCATGCTCGAAGGCTCGGCCGCCTGGTACTGGCAATGCGGCAGTGCCTTGCTGCAGGCGATCCGCCACAGCGTGGCGCCCGACCAGTTCGACCACCAGGTGCTGGCCGCCGCGCACGGCGGCTTCCAAACCGCGAGCGGCGGCTCCGACGACATCCTTTCGATCCTCGGGCCCGCGGCCGGCGGCGCCAGCCCGCAGCAGCGCCTCGGCTGGCCCGAGCTGCCACTGTGCTTCGATGCCTTCGGCAGCACCAGCTACTGGTGGACCAACCAGGCCGACGGCTCGCCGCTGCGCACCGCGGCGCACGGCGGCGGGCTCAACACGCCGTTGTTCTCTAAACTCTTTTCCCAGGGGCATGTGCAATGGGCATGAACGCACACAAGATCCAAAGCGCGGGAGGGGATGCATGACGACGACTGCCAGCAGCGCGGGCGAGCCGCAGGAGCGGCCCCATCCGCTCGCCGTGGGCCATCGGCTGGACGAGTTCGAGCTGCGCGAGGTGATCGGCGAAGGTGGCTTCGGCATCGTCTACCGCGCCTACGACCACTCGCTGCAGCGCGAGGTCGCCATCAAGGAATACATGCCCTCGATGCTCGCGCGCCGCGTGGGCGACGACAGCGTGCACGTGCGCTCCGACCGCCTTACCGCCACTTTCCAGGCCGGCCTTCGCAGCTTCATCAACGAAGCCCGCACGCTCGCGCAGTTCAGCCATCCGGCGCTGGTGCGGGTGCACCGCTTCTGGGAGGCCAACTCCACCGCCTACATGGCGATCCAGCTCTACCGCGGCCGCACGCTGCGGCGCGTGGCGGAGGAAGAGCCCGCGAAGATCTCCGAAGCCTGGCTGCTCGGCATGCTGGGCCCGCTGCTCGGCGCGCTCGAGACGCTGCACCGCAGCCAGTGCTTCCACCGCGACATCGCGCCCGACAACATCTTCATCCAGCAAGACGACCTGCCGGTGCTGCTCGACTTCGGTGCCGCGCGCAAATCGATCGCCGACCTCGTCGACGAAGTGGCGGTGATGGTGAAGTCGGGCTATTCGCCGATCGAGCAGTACGCCGACGACAACACGCTGCTGCAGGGCGCGTGGACCGACCTGTACGCGCTCGGCGCCGTGCTGTACCGCGCGGTCACCGGCGCTCCGCCGCCCTCGGCCGTGGTGCGCAGCGTGCAGGACGCCTACGTGCCGCTGTCCTCCATGGGGCGCAGCGACCTGAGCCCGGCCTTCTGCGCGGCCATCGACCACACGCTCGCGGTGCACAGCAAGGACCGCACGCAGACCGTGGCCGCCTTTGCGGCGGAGCTCGGGCTCGTGAAGCTCGGCGAGACCTACGTGGGCGGGCTCGCGGCGCCGACTGTGATCGTGCCGCCATCGCCCGCGCAGGCCGAGCCGCCGGTGGCGGCGCCGCTCGCCTCTGCTGCTGGGTCGCGCGAAGAAGCGGTGCCGCCGCGGGCCGCGTCCGAAGCGGCGCCGGCGCCTGCGCCTGCGCCTGCGCTCCCACCGAAGGCCGCTGCGCCACGTGCGGCGGCGGTTATTGCACCCGCGGCACGCCAGCCGGCCAAGAAGTCGTCGCGCCCGCCCTGGGGGCTGGTCGGCGTGCTCGTGATC
Source organism: Variovorax sp. Soil_C_19 (assembly GCF_057657255.1). Lineage (NCBI taxonomy): Bacteria > Pseudomonadati > Pseudomonadota > Betaproteobacteria > Burkholderiales > Comamonadaceae > Variovorax > Variovorax sp. Soil_C_19. The sequence continues at coordinate 20,769 of NZ_JBDGIV010000010.1, forward strand.
GCGCTCATTGCCGTCGGCAGCTGGATCGGCCTGCACCTGAGCGGGGGCCGGCAGGACACCCGGACCGCCATGGTCCCCGTGCCGCCGCCTTCCGAGCCGATGTCGGCGACCGCGCCGCCGCCCGCCGCCATGCCACCGGGTGCGACCGATCCCGCAGCCGCCGCGCCCGCTGTCAATGCGCCGGCCAGTGCGCCAGCCGGCCCGCTCACGCCGCTCGACAACGTGCCGGTCGCCGCCCCCGTTCCCGCCCCGCCCGCGGCACCGACCGAGCCGGCGGAGGCGCCCACCACGCCATCACCGGAGGCCGCGCTCGCCATCACCGAGGCCGAGGACTGGAACCTCGCGCAGGCCGAGAACACGCGCGAAGGCTACGAAGCCTACCTGCGCCGCTACCGCCGTGGTGCGCACGCGCGCGATGCGCGCAATGCGATCGCCGAGCTGAACCGCCAGGCGCAGGCGCAACCGCCCGCACCGGTGCCCTCGACCAATCCCGTGCCGACCGTGATCGCCGGCGGCGCTCCGCTGCCCCCCACCCCGGCGTCGCCTGCCGCAGCGCCGGGCAGCGGCCGCGTGCAGTTCAACATCCGGCCCTGGGGCCATATCTTCGTCGACGGCGTCGACCGCGGCGTGAGCCCGCCGCTCAAGTCGCTGTCGCTGCGACCGGGCATCTACAACGTCGAGGTGCGCAACGGCGACCTCGAGGTGTTCCGGCAGCGCGTGACGGTGCAGGACAGCAAGTCGGCGCCGGTGGTGAGCCATGAGTTCAAGTAGCGCCGCAGATGCCCGGCGCCTCAGCGCCCGCTGAGCGCCCGCCGGTACTGCACCGCCTCCGCCACGTGCGTCGCCTGCACCGCATCGGCGCCGGCCAGGTCGGCCACGGTGCGCGCCACCTTGAGCGCGCGGTGCGTGCTGCGGGCCGACCAGCCGAGCTTGGCGGCGGCGTTGACCATGAAGCGGCGCGCCGTTTCGTCGAGCGCGGCGTGCCGGTCGATCTCGCCGGCCGCGAGCGCATGGTTCGCCACGCCCTGGCGCTTCAGCGCCCGTTCGCGCGCGGCGACCACGCGCTCGCGGATGGCGGCGGTCGATTCGCCCGCGGGTGAGCCCAGCAGCTGGTCGGCCGGGATCGCCGGCACTTCGATGTGCAGGTCGATGCGGTCGAGCAGCGGGCCGCTGAGCTTCGACTGGTAGCGCGCGACCTGGTCGGGCGTGCAGCGGCAGGCCTTGCGCATCGAGCCCAGGTAGCCGCAGGGGCAGGGGTTCATCGCCGCCACGAGCTGGAAGCGCGCCGGAAACTCGGCGCGCCGCGCGGCGCGCACGATGGTGATGGTGCCGGTCTCGAGCGGCTCGCGCAGCGCCTCGAGCGCCGCGCGCGCGAACTCCGGGAACTCGTCGAGAAAGAGCACGCCGTGGTGTGCCTGAGAGATTTCGCCGGGGCGCGGCGGCGAGCCGCCGCCGACGAGGGCGACGGCGCTCGAGGTGTGGTGGGGCGCGGCGGTGGGCCGGTTCATCCACCGGGCGGGCGAGAAGCTGCCGCCCAGGCTCGCGATGGCCGCGCTTTCGAGCGCTTCCTCGATGCTCATCGGCGGCAGCAGGCCGGCAAAGCGCTGCGCCAGCATCGACTTGCCCGAACCCGGCTCGCCGACCATCAGCAGGCTGTGCCCGCCCGCGGCGGCGATCTCGAGCGCACGCCGGGCGCCGGCGTGCCCCTTCACGTCGGAGAGATCGGCATAGCGCAGCGCGGGCGCCGCATCGGCGGCCTGCACGCGGGCCCAGCCGTCGGTTCGGTTGTCGTTGCTGTCATGGCCTGACCCATCCTCGGCCACGAAGCGCTGCACCACATCGAGCAGGTGCCGCGCACCGTAGACCTCGCCGCCCGGCACCAGCGCCGCCTCCTGCGCACTGTCGGTGGGCAGCACCAGGCGGGTCGCGATGCCGCGCGTGTGCAGCGCCAGCGCCATGGCCAGCGCGCCGCGCACGGGCCGCAGTTCGCCCGAGAGCGACAGCTCGCCCGCGAATTCGTGCCCCGCCAGCCGCGCCGACTGGATCTGTCCGCTGGCCGCGAGGATGCCGAGCGCGATCGGCAGGTCGAAGCGGCCCGAGTCCTTGGGCAGGTCGGCCGGCGCCAGGTTCACGGTGATGCGCTTGTTGTTGGGAAATTCCAGCCCGGCGTTCTGGATCGCCGAGCGCACGCGCTCGCGTGCCTCCTTGACCTCGGTGTCGGCCAGTCCCACGAGCGTGAAGCTCGGCAGGCCGTTCGCCAGATGCACCTCGACCGTGACACTGGCCGCTTCCAGCCCAAGCAAAGCGCGGCTTTGCACCAAAGACAGGCTCATTCCTCCCCCTCTCCCCAATATGGTGCACCCGGTCTGGGCCGGGCTCTTGCACCAGGGTGCCTCGTGGGACACCCCGTTTTTGAACAGGCTGTTACTTCGCTCGGTCCGGTGGCCAAGGGCGGGCGGCTGCACCGAAGGCGAAACGAGCACTTTGGCACGCTCCCTGCTAAGTGAGGTTGTCCCCCCCATTCAACGCCACCCACCACAAACCCGAGGAGTCTCGATGATGCACCGTAAATTCGTTCAGGCAGCGGCCGTCGCCGCTGTTGCCGTCCTGCCGATGCTGGCGAGCGCGCAGCTCTCGGGGAACGTGGCGTTGACGAGCAACTACAAGTTCCGCGGCCAGGACCAGGACATGATCGGGAACAACGACTACGCGAAGACCAAGAGCTTCAAGCCTGCGATCCAGGGCGGCTTCGACTATGCGTTCGGCGAGAGCGGCTTCTACGTCGGCAACTGGAACTCCAGTGTCAATTGGCTGCAGGGCAACAGCATCGAGAGCGACCTCTACGGTGGCTACAAGTTCAAGGCCGGCCCCTTCGACCTCGACGTGGGCGCGCTGACCTACATCTACCCCGGCAACTCGGTCGGCAACACCACCGAGCTCTACGCCGGCGCCACCTTTGCCGACGAAGCCATCGGCGCGTTCACGCTCAAGTACTCCCACACGGTGTCGAAGGACTACTTCGGCTACGCGGGCTACAAGTCGGGCTCGGGCCTGAAGGGCCGCAACACCGGCTACGTGAACCTCGCCTACGCCAAGGAAGTCGCGCCCAAGCTCACGCTCAAGGCCGCCGTGGGCTACACCCACATGGCCAGCGACATCCGCAGCCTGGGCTACAAGAGCTACGTCGACTACAACGTCGGCGTGTCGTACGACTTCGGCAACGGCCTGGCGCTGGCGGGCTCGGTGCAGGGCGCCAACAAGAAGAGCTCGTACCTCGCACTGAGCAACCCGGGCTACGACTTCGGCTTCGGCACCTTCGGCGAGCAGTACTACTCGCCCAACAAGGCGCGCTTCATCGTTACGCTCAGCAAGACGCTGTAAGAGAAAACAAAAACGAGGTGCGGCCCACGCTGCCGCGCCATTCATTCCATCCAGAAGGAGAAACACACCATGAAGCTGATCGCAGCCATCATCAAACCGTTCAAGCTCGACGAAGTGCGCGAAGCACTGTCGGCCATCGGCGTGCAGGGGATCACGGTCACCGAGGTCAAGGGCTTCGGGCGCCAGAAGGGGCACACCGAGCTCTACCGCGGCGCCGAGTACGTGGTCGACTTCCTGCCCAAGGTGAAGATCGAGGCGGCGGTTTCCGACGACCTCGTCGACCGCGTGATCGAGGCCGTCGAAGGCGCGGCGCGCACCGGCAAGATCGGCGACGGAAAGATCTTCGTCTACAACCTCGAGCAGGTCGTTCGCATCCGCACCGGTGAAACCGGCCGCGAAGCCCTCTGATCCAGCCCGGAACAAAACAAATGAAAAAACTGCTTGTTTCCCTCGCGCTCGGCCTGAGCCTGCTCGCTGCAGGCACCGCGAGCTTCGCCCAGGCGCCCGCGGCACCAGCCGAGGCGCCCGCCGCTATGGCACCGGCCGCGGCTGCTCCGGCTGCAGCACCCGTTGCGGACGCCGCGCCTGCTGCGGCAGCGGCGCCCAAGATCGATTCGGGCGACACCGCGTGGATGCTCACCTCCACGCTGCTCGTGATCCTCATGACCATTCCCGGCCTCGCGCTCTTCTACGGCGGCCTCGGGCGCTCGAAGAACATGCTGTCGGTGCTGATGCAGGTCTTCGTGATCTTCTCGCTGATCAGCATCCTGTGGGCCATCTACGGCTACAGCCTGGCCTTCACGGGTGAAGGAAGCTTTGTCGGAACCTTCGACAAGATCTTCATGAAGGGCATCACGCAGGAAACCTTCGGCGCGCTCACCACGATCCCCGAATACGTGTTCGTCGCGTTCCAGGGCACCTTCGCGGCCATCACCGTGGCGCTGATCGTCGGCGCCTTCGCGGAGCGCGCCCGGTTCTCGGCCGTGCTGCTGTTCTCAGTGCTGTGGTTCACCTTCGCCTACGTGCCGATGGCCCACATCGTCTGGGGCGGCGGCCTGCTCGCCAAGGACGGCGCGCTCGACTTCGCAGGCGGCACCGTGGTGCACATCAACGCCGGTGTCGCCGGCCTCGTGGGTGCCTACCTGGTCGGCAAGCGCGTGGGCTACGGCAAGGAAGCCTTCACGCCGCACTCGCTCACGCTCACCATGGTCGGCGCCTCGCTGCTGTGGGTCGGCTGGTTCGGCTTCAACGCGGGCTCGGCAGGTGCGGCCAATGCGGTCGCCGGTCTGGCCTTCGTCAACACCGTGCTTGCAACCGCCGCCGCGGCGCTGTCGTGGATCCTGGGTGAGAGCCTGCACAAGGGCAAGGCCTCGATGCTGGGCGCCGCCTCGGGTGCCGTCGCCGGCCTGGTGGCCGTGACGCCGGCCGCCGGCTTCGTCGGCCCGATGGGTTCGATCGTGATGGGCCTGCTGGCCGGCCTCATCGGCCTCTGGGGCGTGGGCGGACTCAAGCGCATGCTCGGCGCCGACGATGCGTTCGACGTGTTCGGCGTGCACGGCGTGTGCGGCATCCTGGGTGCCATCCTGACCGGCGTGTTCGCGGCCCAGGGCCTTGGCGGCACCGGCGGCCTCACGCCCGACACCTTCTCGATGGGCGCGCAGGTCTGGATCCAGGTGAAGAGCGTGCTGTTCACCATCGTCTGGTCGGGCGTGGTGGCCTTCATCGCCTTCAAGATCGCCGACCTCACCATCGGTCTGCGCGTGTCCGAAGAGGAAGAGCGCGAAGGCTTGGATATTTCCTCGCACGGCGAGACGGCTTACAACAGGTAAGCCCGGCCGGTACGACAACAAGAACAACGCAAACGATCAGTTTCAGCAAGGTCTCCTTTGGATGTTCAGCCCGCGAGCGCTTCGGCGTGAGCGGGCTTTTTTTGGCCTGCGCGAGGGGCGGTGCACAATCCCTCGAACCATGTGGACATCCCTCGAATACAGCCTTTGCGAGCTCGGCGAATCGCCGTTCTGGCATCCCGATGAGCGCGCGCTCTACTGGCTCGACATCCCCGGCCGCGCCGTGCTGCGCACGCGCGGCGAGATCGGCACGCCGTCCGCGCGCGTGGAGCGCTGGGCCTTGCCGACCGAGCCCGGATGCATGGCCCCGGCGCGCCGCGGCGGGCTCGTGATCGCGCTGCGCGACGGCATCTACCGCGCGCGCGAATGGGGCGGCGAACTCGTGCCGCTCGCGCGGGTCGACCACGACGCGCGCACCATGCGCTTCAACGACGGCAAGTGCGACGCCTTCGGCCGCTTCTGGGCCGGCTCGCTCAACGAAACCAAGGACCGGCCCAACGCGGCGCTCCACTGCCTCGATGCGCGGCCCGGCGTGCAGGCGGTGCCGCTGCTGTCGCGCATGGCGAACGAGGTGACCACGGCCAACGGCCTGGCTTTCTCGCCCGATGCGCGCACCCTGTACTGGGCCGACACGGCCGCGCACCGCGTGCGCGCATGGGACTGGAACGCCGAGGCCAACCTGCTGTCGGGGCCGCGCGTGTTCCGCCAGTTCGACGCCAAGCCCGAGGGCTGGACGCCGGGTGCGGCCATGCCGCGCTACGAAGGCCGGCCCGACGGCGCCACGGTCGATGCCGAGGGCCACTACTGGGTCGCGATGTTCGAAGGCGCGCAGCTGCTGCGCTTCGCGCCGTCGGGCGACTGCGTGGCCTCTGTGCCGGTGCCGGTGCAATGCCCGACCATGCCCTGCTTCGGCGGCGACGACCTGAAAACGCTGTTCGTCACGAGCGCGCGCAAGGGGCGGCCGGCCGACGAGATCGAGCGCTGCCCGGCCTCGGGCATGGTGCTGTCTACGCGCGTCGATGCACCCGGCCTGCCAGTCGCCTTCTTCGAAGACTGATTCGCAAGGCCAAGACGCCATGGCGCTCCAGCACATCCCGCCGATCCAGTGCCTCGTGACCTTCGAGGCCCTGGCGCGGCTGCGCCATGCGGGGCGCGCGGCCGACGAGCTCTGCGTGACGCCGAGCGCCGTGAGCCACCGCATCCGGCAGCTTGAATCGCACATCGGCTTCAAGCTGTTCGGCCGCGCCGACTTCAGCCTCACGGCCGACGGTGCCGCCTACCTGGCCAATGTGCGCACCGGCCTGGCGGCGCTGCAGGCCACGCCGGGCGGGCCGGCCGCGCAGAAGCAGCAGCGCGCGACGCGCCTGCGCCTCGCGGTCACGCCGACCTTCAGCCGGCAGTTCCTGATGCCGCGGCTCGAACTGTTTCGCAACATCTATCCCGACATCGAGCTGGTGCTGCAGGTGTCGATCCCGCTGCTCGACGTGACGGCCGAGCAGGCCGACCTCGAGGTGCGCTACGGCAGCGGCAACTACGCCGATTGCGAGCACCGCCTGCTGCTCGAGGAAGACGCGGTGCCCGCCTGCAGCCCGAGCTACCTCAACGAGTTCGGCCCCTTCGACGGCTTCCGCACCGCGGCGGAGATCGCGAACTCGCGGCTCATCCGCAGCCCGCTCGAACCCTGGGGCACCTGGTTCGCGGCCTGCGGCATCGACCAGCCCGAGCCGCACGTGGGCTCGCAGTTCAACGACCTGGGCCTGGTCTACGACGCGGCCGCGAGCGGCTTCGGCGTGGCGCTGGTGCGCTTGAAGATGGGGGCTGCCTGGTTCGAGTCGGGGCGCCTCGTGGCGCTGTCCGACCGGCCCGTGCGCTCGCCGCACAGGCACACCATCTGCTGGCAGCCCGGCACGCTCGAGCGCTGGGAATGCGCCGCCTTCGTCGACTGGCTGGCGCAGAGCCTGCGCTGAGCGGCGAAGTTCTCTCAAGCCCGGCGCGAAAAAGCTTCAACCCGGCGCGGCCTCAATTTGCGTAGAGTGCGTCTCTCCACGAGACGACAACACGAACGACAGACAACACGATGGACAAGACCGAACGCCAGGCACAGGTCGTGCGCGCGCTGCAGGCGCACCTGCCGGCGCATGCGCTGATCTGGCATGCCGAGGACACCACGCCCTACGAATGCGACGGCCTCACAGCCTACCGCCAGCGCCCGCTCGTGGTGGCGCTGCCCGAGACCGAGGCGCATGTGGCCGCGGTGCTGAAGACCTGCCACGGCTTGGGCGTGCCCGTGGTCGCGCGCGGCGCGGGCACCGGGCTGTCGGGCGGTGCCATGCCGCACGAAATGGGCGTGACGCTGTCGCTCGCCAAGTTCAACCGCATCCTGAAGGTCGATCCGGTGAGCCGCACGGCCGTGGTGCAGTGCGGCGTGCGCAACCTCGCGATCAGCGAGGCCGCCGCGCCCTTCAATCTGTACTACGCGCCCGATCCGTCGAGCCAGATCGCGTGCTCCATCGGCGGCAACGTGGCCGAGAACTCGGGCGGGGTGCACTGCCTCAAGTACGGCCTCACGCTGCACAACGTGCTGCGCGTGCGCGGCTTCACGGCCGAGGGCGAGCCGATCGAGTTCGGCGGCGAGGCGCTCGACGCGCCGGGGCTCGACCTGCTGGCGCTCGTGATCGGCAGCGAGGGCATGCTCGCGGTCACCACCGAGGTCACGGTCAAGCTGGTGCCCAAGCCGCAGCTCGCGCGTTGCATCATGGCGAGCTTCGACGACGTGCGAAAGGCCGGCGATGCGGTGGCCGCGGTGATCGCGGCCGGCATCATCCCCGCGGGGCTCGAGATGATGGACAAGCCGATGACGGCCGCGGTCGAGGACTTCGTGCACGCGGGCTACGACCTCGACGCCGCTGCCATCCTGCTGTGCGAATCCGACGGCACGCCGGAAGAGGTCGAGGAGGAGATCGGCCGCATGACCGCCGTGCTGCGTGCCTCGGGCGCCACCGCCATCGCGGTGAGCACCAGCGAGGAAGAGCGCATGCGCTTCTGGAGCGGCCGCAAGAACGCGTTCCCCGCCTCGGGTCGCATCAGCCCCGACTACATGTGCCTCGACTCCACCATCCCGCGCAAGCGCCTGGCCGACATCCTGCTGGCGATCCAGGCGATGGAGAAGAAGTACAACCTGCGCTGCTGCAACGTGTTCCACGCGGGCGACGGCAACCTGCATCCGCTGGTGCTGTTCGATGCCAACGACCCCGATGAGCTGCACCGCTGCGAGCTGTTCGGCGCCGACATCCTCGAGACCAGCGTCGCGATGGGCGGCACGGTGTCGGGCGAGCACGGCGTGGGCATCGAGAAGCTCAACAGCATGTGCGTGCAGTTCACCGCGGCCGAGAACGAGCAGATGTTCGGCGTCAAGCGCGCTTTCGATCCGGCGGGCCTCTTGAACCCCGGCAAGGTGATCCCGACGCTGCAGCGCTGCGCCGAATACGGCAAGCAGGTGGTGCGCGGCGGGCGTCTGCCGCATCCCGAATTGCCGAGGTTCTGACGATGGATGCCATGGACAACACCCTGCGCGAAATGGTCGAGCGCATTCGCGCCGCCGCCGCCGGCCATGCCGCGCCGCTGCGCATCCGCGGCGGCGGCACGAAGGATTTCTACGGCGAGGCGCCGCGCGGCGAGGCGCTCGACACCGCCGGCCTGCGCGGCATCGCGAGCTACGAGCCGAGCGAACTGGTCGTCACCGTGCGTGCCGGCACGCCGCTCGCCGAGCTCGAGGCCGTGCTGGCCGACAAGGGGCAGTGCCTGCCGTTCGAGCCGCCGCACTTCGGTGCGCCTGGCGCCGCTACCGTCGGAGGCATGGTGGCCGCGGGGCTCAGCGGGCCCGCGCGCGCCAGCGTCGGTGCGGTGCGCGACTACGTGCTCGGCGCCACGCTCGTCAACGGCCGCGGCGACCTGCTCACCTTCGGCGGCCAGGTGATGAAGAACGTGGCGGGCTACGACGTCTCGCGCGTGCTGGCCGGCTCGCTCGGCACGCTGGGGCTGATCGCCGAAGTGAGCCTCAAGGTGCTGCCCGTCGCACCCGCCGAGGCCACGCTGGCGTTCGAGTGCAGCCAGGCCGATGCGCTGCGGCTGCTCAACGAATGGGGCGGCCGGCCGCTGCCGCTCAATGCGAGCTGCTGGGGCGAGCGCGACGGCGCCGGCGTGCTGAGCCTGCGCCTGCGCGGCGCGGCCGCGGCGGTGGAAGCGGCCTGCGCGCATCTCGGCGGCGAGCGCCAGGACGATGCGGCGGCCGCACGCTGGTGGCGGTCGCTGCGCGACCAGCAGGCCGCATGGTTCGACACGACGGCGCAAGCGCCCGACGCGCTCTGGCGCGTGTCGGTGCCGCAGACAGCGCCGGTGCTGGCCTGGCCCGGTGCCGGCACGCCGCTGGTCGAATGGCACGGCGCGCAGCGCTGGTACCGCGCGCCGGCCGAACAGGCCACCGCGATTCGCGCGGCGGTGCATGCAGCGGGCGGCCACGCCACGCTGTTCAGGCTGCCGCCAGGACAGGACGCCGGCGCCGCCGCGCGGTTCGACGCCTTGAGCCCGCCCGTCGCGCGCATCCACCAGGCATTGGCGCGCGAGTTCGATCCGCACGGCCTCTTCGACCGCAGCCGCCTGTACGCCTTCGCCTGAACAACGATCATGCGGCGCCTGCGCTTCCTCACCGGCCGCCACCGCGCGCCCTCGACCAACCGCATGCTCGGCCTGCTGCTCGCGTTCAACGCCGGCGCCGTCAATGCGGGGGGCTTCCTGGTGCTGCACATGTACACCTCCCACATGACCGGCTTCACCTCGCAGGTGGCCGACGCGCTGGTGCTCGGCAATGCGACCCTGCTGCTCAACGCGCTCGGCGCGATCCTGGCCTTCGTGGCCGGCGCCGCGGTCTCGGCCGTCCTGGTCAACTGGGCGCGCCAGCACCGCCTGCGCAGCGTCTACGCTCTACCGCTGTTGCTCGAATCGGCACTGATGCTGCCCTTCGGCCTGATGGGCGCCATCACCTTGACCTGGCACACGCCTTTCGCGGTGCCGCTCACGGTGCTGCTGCTGTCATTCATCATGGGCCTGCAGAACGCGGTGGGCTCGAAGACTTCGGGCGGCCGCATCCGAAGCACCCACATGACCGGCAATCTCACCGACCTCGGCATCGAGCTCGGCAAGCTGGCGTACTGGAACCGCAGCACCCGGCTCGGCGAAACCGCGGCGGGGCCGGTGCGCCACAACCGCGCGCGGCTGCGGCTGTTCGCGGGGCTCGTCGGTATGTTCGTCGGGGGTGGCATCGTCGGCGCGGCCGGCTTCACCTACGTCGGCTTCGTCTGCGTGGTGCCGCTCGCGGCATTGCTGCTGGCGCTGTCGCTGCCGCCGTTCATCGAGGACGTGCGGCGCTCGGCTTACCTGCGGGAACTGCTCGGCGCCGTCCGCCCGCGGCGCAAGAACGGTGCTTCCCCGGGCTCGTGAGGCGGCCGCGCCCTGCCAGTCAACCACAAGAACCCACCCACGATGCAAACCGAACTCGCCCCAGAATTCCAAGGCACCGACGAAGGCCGCGAGGCCGAAGCCATCCTGCGCAAGTGCGTGCACTGCGGCTTCTGCACCGCCACCTGTCCCACCTACCAGCTGCTCGGCGACGAACTCGACGGTCCGCGCGGGCGCATCTACCTGATGAAGCAGGTGCTCGAAGGCCAGGCGCCGACGCGCAGCACGCAGCTTCACCTCGACCGCTGCCTGACCTGCCGCAACTGCGAAACCACCTGCCCAAGCGGCGTGCAGTACGGCCACCTGGTCGACATCGGCCGGCGCATCGTCGACCGGAAGGTACCGCGCCCGGCGATGGAGTCGGCGCAGCGCTGGCTGCTGAAGGAAGGGCTGCCGTCGCCGCTCTTCGGCCCCGCGATGAAGCTCGGCCAGGCGGTGCGCGGCCTGCTGCCCGCGGCGCTCCGGGCCAAGGTGCCGCCGAAGCAGGCGGCCGGCGAATGGCCCACGGCCACCCATGCGCGCAAGGTGCTCATGCTCGCGGGCTGCGTGCAGCCGGCGATGATGCCGAACATCAACGGCGCCACGGCGCGCGTGCTCGACGCGGCCGGCATCCAGGCCGTGGTCGCGCCCGCGGCCGGCTGCTGCGGCGCGGTGAAGTTCCACCTCAACGACCAGGAGGGCGGCAAGGCCCAGATGCGCGCCAACATCGACGCGTGGTGGCCGGTCGTCGAACGCCATCCTGACGAAGGGGGGGTCGAGGCGATCGTGATGAATGCGTCGGGCTGCGGCGTCACCGTGCGCGAGTACGGCCACCTGCTGCGCGACGATGCGGCCTATGCCGCCAAGGCCGCACGCATCAGCGAGCTCACGCGCGACCTGAGCGAGCTGCTGCCCGAACTGGTGCCAGCGCTGAAGGCCCGCGTGCGCGCCCCCGAGGGCGTGGTGGCGTACCACCCGCCGTGCACGCTGCAGCATGGCCAGAAGCTGCGCGGCGGTGTCGAGACGCACCTGCGTGCGCTGGGCTTCGACGTGCGCGTGGCAATGAACGAGTCGCACCTGTGCTGCGGCTCGGCCGGCACCTATTCGGTGCTGCAGCCCGAGCTCGCCTATCCGCTGCGCGACCGCAAGCTGGGGCACCTGAAGCAGTTGCAGCCCAGCGTCATCGCCTCGGCCAACATCGGCTGCATCACGCACCTTCAGAGCGGCAGCGACGAGACGCCGGTGCGGCACTGGGTGGAGCTGCTCGACGCGGCGCTCGAAAAAACAGCGGCCTGATCGCACGCCGGTGCGCGCCCTGGTCCGACTGGCGCCGATGCTTGGCGTGCCGCATCATCGCGGCTTCGAGTCCCTGAAGGAGCCAGTCATGTCCCGTGTTCAAACTGCCGCCATTCGAAGCAAGCGTTTGCTGCGCCTGCTGCCGGTCCTGGCCTGTGCGGCCGGCGCGCTGGCCGCGCACGCCCAGTCGGGCATGCCGCCATGGCAGGGCGAGGGCGCGGTGCGCCACGTCTGCGGCGGCATCGGTTCGGACGAGTCGAACGCGATGCGCGCGGCCATGAAGGACCATCCGCTCGCATTGCTGTTCGCGCGCGCCGATGGCGCCTACCTGGCCGACGTGCAGGTCGATATCAGGGGCGCCGACGGGGCCACGGCGCTGTCGCTGCGCGCCACCGGGCCGGTGTGCCTGGTCGACATTCCCGCGGGCCGCTACACCATCGCCGCGACCACCCAGAACGGCGAGTCGAAGAGCCAGAACGTGACGGTGGGCGGCGGTTCGAAGACCGCGAGCTTCAGGTTCTGAGCCTCAGCTGGCCGTCGCCGCCAGCGCCGCTTCGATGTCGCCCGCCAGCGCGGCCGGCTTGTCGAGCGGCGCATAGCGCTTGATCACCTGGCCGTCGCGCCCCACCAGGAACTTGGTGAAGTTCCACTTGATCGCCGTGCTGCCCAATAGCCCCGGCTTTTCCTTGGTGAGCCACTGGTACAGCGGTGCCGCGCCGTTGCCCTTGACCTCGATCTTTTCCATCATCGGAAAGCTCACGCCGTAGTTGCGGGTGCAGAAGGCGCCGATCTCCTCGTTGCTGCCCGGGTCCTGGCCGCCGAACTGGTTCGACGGAAAGCCCAGCACCACGAGCCCCTGGTCCGCGTATTTCTCGTGCAGTTCCTCGAGCCCAGCGAACTGCGGCGTGAAGCCGCACTGGCTGGCGGTGTTGACGATGAGCAGCACCTTGCCGCGGTAGTCCGCGAGGCTGACCGCCTGGCCGTCGATGCGGCGCGCTTCGAAGTCGTGGATGCTGCTGGCCATGGCGCTTCCTTCATCATCAAGTGGCGGAGGGAAGCCGATCATCGCTGCGCGCAGGCGTTCGCGCAAATGCCGACCAGGCCGCCGCGAGCACGATCAGCGCGCCGCCCGCAAGGATGCGCGGGCTCATCGTGGCCGCGCCGAGCGTCACCGACGAGACGCTCGCGAACAGCACCTCCGACAACATGATCACCGCAGTGGCGCTGGCCGCGAGCCGTGCCGCACCGTATTGCAGGCAGACGTTGGCCACCACGAAGCCGACGCCCAGCAGCATGGCCCAGCCGATCCATCCCGGCGTGGCCAGGAGCGGCGAGGCGAAGGCGCCGAGCGCGGTGCCGCTCGCGGCCGCGGTGCCCGCGACCAGCGCGCAGCCGCTGAACATCGCGAGTGCGCGCGATTCGCCAGGCGCAGCGCGCAGGTGGCGCAGGACGATGTTGGTCACCGCGAAGCCGAAGCCCGCCGCGAGGCCCAGCCAGTCGGGCAGGCTCGCGGGCACCGGCCAGTCGACGCCCGGCGCCTTGAGCACCACGACGACGCCGCCGAGCGCGAGCGCCACGCGTGCGAGCGCGCCGCCCGTAGGCCGCTCGCCCAGCACCGCCCAACCCAGCAGCACGCTCCACAGCGGCATCATGTAGAACAGCAGCACCACGCGCACCACGTCGCCTTGCGTCACCGCCCAGTTGAAGCCCAGGTTGGTGAAGCCGGCAGCAAGCCCGAGCAGCACCAGCATCGGAAAGTCCGCGAAGCCGCGCCAGGCGTGGCGGCGCAGCAGCCCCATCGCCAGCGAGATCGCCGCGTAGATCAGGAAGGTGGTCCAGACCGGATGCAGCCCGTGGGCCTCGATGTGGCGGAACGGAAACCAGGACACGCCCCACACGAAGGCGTTGAAGATCAGTGCAAGGGGAGCCAAGAGGAGGTCAATGATGCTTGTCGCTGCGGGCGATCGCGAGCAGGTGCTCGACTTCTTCCGGATACTTGCGCAGGTTCTGCTGGTGCCAGCGCTGGATGATCCACATGACGCCCGCCACCACGCCGCCGAAGGCGGCGATGGCCGCGTAGGCCGAGAGGCCCAGGCCGGTGCAGGCGCTGTAGAAGCCGCCAAGCAGCAGGATGCAGGCCTGCTCGTTGAAGTTCTGCACCGCGATCGAACGGCCCGCGCCCATCAGGTTATGGCCGCGGTGCTGCAGCAGTGCATTCATCGGCACTACCAGGAAGCCACCGAGCCCGCCGAGCAGGATCAGGAAGGGCACCGCGAGCCAGACGCTGCCGATCAGGTTCATGCAGATGACCAGCACCCCCATGGCGATGCCCATCGGGATCACGCGCGTGGCCATGTCCAGCCGCATGCGCATCGAGGCAACGATGGCGCCCACCGCCATGCCGATCGTCACCACGCCGGTGAGGGCGGTGGCCTGCGTGGTGTTGTAGTCGAGCGCAAGCCCGGCCCAGGCCAGCACGATGTACTTGAGGTTGGCGCCCGCACCCCAGAACAGCGTGGTGGTGGCGAGCGAGATCTGCCCGAGCTTGTCGCGCCACAGGCGCGCATTGCAGTTCCAGAAGTCGGGCATCAGCGCGAACATGTTGCGCGCGAGGCCATGCGCGGGGTTGGCGCGCAGCGGGCGCATCTCGACGCCGGTGCTCGGGATGCGGGTGTTGAACCAGGCCGCGAGCGCGTAGACGAAGATCAGCACCGAGATCGCCGCCTCGGCCGGCGACTCGACGCCGGTGTCCAGGAGCGGGATGTCGATCGCGAGCAGCCAGCTCGAGATCGCATGGCCCACCAGCGAGCCGCCGAGCACGATGCCCAGCAGGATCGAGGCGATCGTCAGGCCCTCGATCCAGCCGTTGGCTTTGACCAGCTGCGAGGCCGGCAGCAGTTCGGTGAGGATGCCGTACTTGGCCGGCGAATAGGCCGCGGCGCCGAGCCCCACGATCGAGTACGCGAGCAGCGGGTGCGAGCCGAACAGCATCATCAGGCAGCCGATCACCTTGATCGCGTTGCTGATGAACATCACCCGCCCCTTGGGCAGCGCATCGGCGAAGGCGCCCACGAGCGGTGCGAGCACCACGTAGAAGACCGCGAAGATCGGCACCAGCGCGGCACGCTGCCATTCGGGCGCCCCGTTGCTTCGCATCAGCTCCACGGCCACGACGAAGATCGCGTTGTCGGCCAACGACGAAAAGAACTGGGCCGACATGATCGTGTAGAAACCGCGCTTCATCGATGGGCTGGCTGGCCAGGAGCTCGCTGGCAGTAGTGAGAAAGGCCGCGTCGTTCACGGCGAATGGGCGGTTATAGCATGGGGGTACGACTGGCAAACCCGCATGGCCACACCGGGCGCCCCGGTCCGCGAAGGTGCTAAAACCCCGGTCTTCGACCTTCGGGATTTCCCATGCCGCGCCCCATTCTCGCCACTGTCCACACCGCCGCACTGCGGCACAACCTCGACCGGGTGCGGCGCAGCGCCGTCGATGCCCGCGTCTGGGCCGTGGTCAAGTGCAATGCCTATGGCCACGGCATCGAGCGCGTGTACGAAGGCCTGCGCGGCGCCGACGGCTTCGCGCTGCTCGACCTGGCCGAAGCCGAGCGCGTGCGCGCGCTCGGCTGGCGCGGGCCGGTGCTGCTGCTCGAGGGCGTGTTCGAGGCGCGCGATCTCGAGCTCTGCTCGCGGCTCGACCTCTGGCACACGGTGCATTGCGACGAGCAGATCGACATGCTCGCCGCGCACAAGACGCTCAAGCCGCAGCGCGTCTTCCTCAAGATGAACTCGGGCATGAACCGCCTGGGCTACGCGCCCGAGCGTTTCGGCGCGGCCTGGACGCGGCTCAATGCGCTGCCGCAGGTCGACGAGATCTCGCTGATGACGCACTTCAGCGACGCCGACGGCGAGCGCGGCATTGCGCACCAGCTTGCGGTGTTCGAGCGCGTCACCAAAGACCTGCCCGGCGAGCGCTCGATCGCCAACAGCGCGGCCACGCTGCGGCATGCCTCGCAGGCCCGGGGCGACTGGGTGCGCCCCGGCATCGTGCTGTACGGCAGCGCGCCCGACCATCCCGAGCACGACGCCGCGCACTGGCAACTCGAACCCACGATGACGCTCTCGACGAAGCTGCTCTCGGTGCAGACGCTGCAGCCCGGCGACACCATCGGCTACGGCTCGCGCTTCACGGCCGAGGCGCCGCTCACCATCGGCGTGGCC
Organism: Variovorax sp. Soil_C_19; assembly: GCF_057657255.1. Classification (NCBI taxonomy): domain Bacteria; kingdom Pseudomonadati; phylum Pseudomonadota; class Betaproteobacteria; order Burkholderiales; family Comamonadaceae; genus Variovorax; species Variovorax sp. Soil_C_19. The sequence continues at coordinate 37,007 of NZ_JBDGIV010000010.1, forward strand.
GCGGCCGGCTATGGCGACGGCTATCCGCGCCACTGCGATACCGGCACACCGGTGCTGGTGAACGGCGTGCGCACGCGCATGGTGGGCAGGGTCAGCATGGACATGATCACCGTCGACCTCACGCCCGTGCCCGACGCGAAGTTCGGCAGCGAGGTCACGCTCTGGGGCCGTTCGGCCGTGAACGGCGCGACGCTCTCGATCGACGAGGTCGCGCGCGCTGCCGGCACCGTCGGCTACGAGCTCATGTGCGCAGTGGCGCAGCGCGTGCCGTTCGCGCCCACCGCGCACGAAGAATGAAGCCCGCTCGCTGACTGTCTGACTGACTGAGCGGCCTGCATGGACCTGCGGACCCTGCGCTATTTCATCGCCGTGCTCGAGGCCGGCAGTCTCTCGCGCGCGGCCGGTTCGCTTTACATCGCGCAGCCGGCGCTCACCGCGCAGATCAAGAAGCTGGAGGCCGAACTCGGCGCGCAGCTCTTCGACCGCTCGCATGCGGGCGTGACGCCCACGCCCGCCGGCATGCAGCTCTACGAAGACGCGCGGCGGCTCTTGTCGGACGCCGATGCGGTACGCGAGCGCATCCAGCGGCTGCCGCAGGGGCCCGAGGGCTCGGTGACGGTGGCGGTGCCGTTCCTGATCGCCTCGCTGCTGCTCGGGCCAGTGCTGGCCGCGCTCAAGACCAGCCATCCGCGCATCCGCGTGTTCGTGCTCGACGACCTGAGCCTGGCCGTGAAGAAAGCCATGCTCGACCGCCGCGCCGACGTCGGCATCCTCGTGGACACGCCGCAAGTCGAAGGATTGGACTGCCGGCCGCTCGCGCGCGAGTCGATCTTCGTCTGCGGCTACGACCGCGATGGCGCCCTGTCGGCGCACCTGCGGCGGCGGGCGCGCGGAAAGAACACGAAGCCCGAGGTCGCTTTCGCCGACGCGGCGCGCCTGCCGCTCGTGCTGCAATCGCGCCGCTTCTCGATCCGCCAGCGCGTGGAGGAGGCTGCCGCGTCGCTGGGCGTGACGCTGAACCTCGCGCACGAACACGATTCGGCGCGCGTGATCCGCTCGCTCTACGGCTGCGGTGCGGGCTACACCTTCACGCCGGCCTGCGCACTCGGCGACAGCCCGCACGGCGGCGACGACTGGGTCGTTGCGCGCGTGGTGGAGCCCGCGCTGCAGCGCAGCTACACCATCGCCATGCCCGCCGAGCGCGCGCCCGATCCGGCCGTGCAGGTGGTGGCCGAGGCGCTGGCCGAGCAGGCGGCGCGGTTGATCCGCGAAGGGCGCTGGGAGGCCGAGCTGCTCGCGCACGACAGCGCGAGGCGCACGCCTCGGGCATAGCCGCACGCACGGCGAGCAAGCGGGGCCATCAATCCGATTGATGGCCCGGCATCAGCAAACGGTATTTCCTCTTGGCTGCCGCTTTGCGGGACAGTGGCGCATCGCATGCAGAACCCATGCATGCACGCATCCAGGAGACAGCCCTTGCCACACACCTCCACGGTCGCCAACGTCGGCGAACTCGTTTCGCGCTGCGCGCGCATCCACGGCCGGCGCATCGCGCTGCGCACCGCCGACCGCAGCCTGAGCTACGAAGCGCTCGACCGCCGGTCCAACCGCCTGGCCAACGCGCTGCTCGCATGCGGTCTGCAGCGCGGCGATCGCGTCGGCATCTACCTGCCGAACTGCACCGAGATCGTCGAGATCGAACTGGCCTGCTACAAGGCCGCGCTCGTCAAGGCACCGTTCAATGCGCGGCTGTCGCCGACCGAAGTGGGCGACATCGTGGCCAACAGTGGCGCGGCGCTGATCGTCACCACTGCAGAGCGCGCCGAAGCCTTCCTGCCGCACCTGAAGGGCGGCAGCGCGGAGATGCCCAGGCTGCTGTTCATCGACGGCCCCGAGGATGCCGATAGCTCCTATGCCGGCCTGCTCGAACGCGCGAGCGATGTGTTCGAGGCGGTCAGCGTCCAGGCCGACGAGCTTGCCGTGCTGCACTACACCTCGGGCTCGTCGGGCGTGCTGAAGGCGGCGATGCAAACCTTCGGCAACCGGCTCGCGCAGCTGCGCAAGTTCCTCATGCGTTCCGAGGGCATGCGCGAAGGCCACCTGCTCGGCCTCGTGGGCCCGATCACGCATGCCTCGGGCATGCAGATCGTGCCGGCGCTGTGCAGCGGCGCGACCATCCGTCTGTTCGCGGGCTTCGAGCCCGGACGCTTCCTGGCCGACATGAAGGCCGACCGCGTGACGCACACCTTCATGGTGCCGACCATGATCAACATGCTGCTCGGCGAGCTCGAAGGCCGGTACCGGCCGCTGCCAGACCTGCTGCGCCTGGGCTATGGCGCCGCGCCCATGGCGCCGGCCCGCATCCTGCGCGCGATGGACGTGTTCGGACCGGTGCTGTCGCAAGGCTACGGCGCGGGCGAGACCACCTCGGGCGTGTGCGGCCTGAGCGTGGAAGACCACCTGTTCGCACGCGCCGCAGCGCCCGAGCGGCTTGCCTCGTGCGGCCGGCCGTTCCTCGAATCGAGGGTCGAGATCGTCGACGACGCGGGAGAGCCCGTGGCCACGGGCGAGATCGGCGAGATCGTGGTGGGCGGCGCCGACGTGTTCGCGGGCTACTGGCGCGCCCCCGAGCTCACGGCCGAGGTGCTGAAGAACGGCCGCTATCACACGGGCGACCTCGCGCGTATGGACTCGGAGGGCTTCGTCTACATCGTCGATCGCAAGAAGGACATGGTCATCAGCGGCGGCTTCAACGTCTATCCGTCGGAGGTGGAGGCGGTGCTCTACCAGCACGCGGCGATTGCCGACGCCTGCGTCTTCGCGGTGCCCGACGACAAGTGGGGCGAGGCCGTGGCCGCGCACGTGGTGCTCAAGCCCGGCCATGCGCTCGACGGCGGCGCGCTCGATGCCTTCTGCGCCGAGCGGCTCGGCGGCTTCAAGCGCCCGCGCCGCGTGGCGTTCGTGGAGGCGCTGCCGAAGAACCCCAACGGCAAGGTCGCGCGCAAGCAGATCCAGGCGCCGTACTGGGCCGGTCAGAGCCGCATGGTGAACTGAACGAGGACGAGAAGAATGATGAACGACAACGCCACCCCCGCCATGGCAAGCCGCGGCGTCTTCGAGGGCTCGCCGCGCGCCGCCGAGCTGATCGGCCGCATCGAGTGCTTCCTGCACGGCGAGCTGGCCGACATCGTGCGCACGCACGGCATCGACCATGAGCATGGCGCCAGCCGCGAGGTGCTGCAGCAGGTCTGGCGCCGCTCGCATGCGCTCGGCTTCTACGGCATGACGCTGCCCGAATCGATGGGCGGCCTCGGGCTGTCGGTGCTCGACCACGTGCTCATCAAGGAGGCCATCTATGCGAGCGGCTCGCCGCTCGCGCCGCACGTGTTCGGCGAACTCAGCGGGCCGCCGCGCGTGGGTGCTCTCGTGCGCAAGGCCACGCCGCACCACATGCAGAATTTCATCGAGCCGGTGGCCCGGGCCGAGAAGGCGATCTGCTTCGCGCTCACCGAGGCCGAGGCGGGCTCGGACGCCGGCGCGGTGCAGACGCGCGCCGTGCGCGACGGTGAGCATTTCGTGCTCGACGGACGCAAGCGCTTCATCTCGGGCTCGCCCTTTGCCGACTTCGCGGTGCTCATGGCGTCGACCGCTCCGGCCGGGAGCGCGCAGCGCGAGGTCACGGCCTTCTTCGTCGACCTGAAGCAGCCGGGCGTGCGCGTCGAGGCCGGCTACAAGACGATGGCGGGGCAGTCGCACACCGGCGACATCGTGCTCGAGAACTGCCGCATTCCCGCGGCCAACCTGATCGGTGAACCCGGGCGCGGGCTCGCGTTGGCGCTGGGCCGCATCACGGTCAACCGGCTGCTGCATTGCCCGGCGATGGTGGGGCTGGCGGCGGTGGCGCTGCGCGACGCCTGCGCCTATGCAGGCCAGCGCAAGCAGTTCGGCCGCGCGATCGGGCAGTTCCAGGCGGTCCAGCACATGCTGGCCGACATGGCGACCGAGCTGGCCGCCGCGCGGGCGCTCATGGTGTCGACGGCGCGCCAGATCGATGCCGGCAGCGAAGCGCGCGCCGAGGCCTCGATGGCCAAGCTGTTCTGCTCCGAAGCCGCGTTCCGCATCGCCGACCGCGCGGTGCAGGTCCACGGCGGCGAAGGCATCGTGCAGGGGCGGCGCGTGGAGTTCCTGTTCCGCATGCTGCGCATGTACCGGGTGCTGACCGGCACCAGCGAGATCCAGCGCAACACGATCGCGCGCGAGCTGCTCGGCGACGCCGGCTGACGACAAGACAGAGACACACCAGGAGACAAGAAGACATGAACAGACTGCTGCAACGGCGCCACGTGCTGGCCGCCTCCCTCGTCGCCGCGCTGCTGCCGGCCGCCTCGTGCGCGCTGGCCGCCGAGGCCGCATGGCCCGAGCGCCCCATCAAGTGGGTGGTGCCCTACCTCGCGGGCACCGGCCCCGACATCACCGCGCGCATCCTGGCCGAGGCCGTGGGGCCGCTGCTGGGCCAGGCGGTGGTGATCGAGAACAAGGCCGGTGCGGCCGGCAACATCGGCGCCCGGCTGGTGGCACGCGCTGCGCCCGACGGCTACACCTGGATCTATTCGGCCGCACCGATGGCCGCGAACATGCGCATGTACCGCGACCCGGGCTACGACGCGCTCAAGGACTTTCGCCACATCATGCGGGTGAGCACCTCCGACATCGCGCTGGTGGTCAACGCCGCGTCGGGCATCGGAAGCCTGAACGAACTGGCGGCCAAGGCACGGGCCAACCCAGGCGCGCTGAACTACGCGTCGGGCGGGGTCGGCACGCCGTCGCACCTGGGCGTGGAGCTGCTGCTGAACGCGCTGAATGCCGAGGCGCTGCACGTGCCCTACAAGGGCGCGTCGGAGCTGGTGAACGCGATCCTCGGCAACCAGGTGACGTTCGGAACGCCGATCCTGTCGGTCGCCTATCCGCTGATCCAGTCGGGCAAGCTCAAGCCGCTCGCGATCGCGGGCCCGCGCCGCAACCCCAAGCTGCCCGATGTGCCGACGCTCGCCGAGCTCGGTGTGAAGGGTGTCGAGCTCACGTCATGGGGCGGCGTCTCGGTGCCGGCCGGCACGCCTGACGCGGTGGCTGCACGCATCGCCGCGGCTTTCGAGAAGGCGCTCGCGACGCCTTCGGTTCAGGCCGGCCTGACCGAGAACGGCGGCCAGGCGAGCCCGCTGCCCGCGCCCGAATACACGCGCGGCTTCACCAAGGAAATGACGCTGACCGAGGTGATGATGAAGCAGGTGAAGCTGCAGCCTCAGTAGAGGCCCAGGCGCCGCGCCTGCAGCCGCGCCAGGCCCAGCAGCGCATCGGTGAAGGGCGTTGCCACGGCAGTGAGTTCGCCGAGTTCGCGCACCACGGTCACGAGCGCATCGAGCTCGACCGCGCGGCCGGCTTCGACGTCCTGCAGCATCGAGGTCTTGAAGGCGCCGAGCTTCTTCGTCACCTCGTGGCGGTCTTCGGGGCTCTGTGCGATCTCGATGCCGATGCGGCGCCCGATCTCCTTGGCTTCGAGCATCACGGCCGAGATGAAGCCGCGCACGAAATCGTCGCCCATGATGAGGTCGGTGGTGGCGCCCGTGAGCGCGCTGATGGGGTTGACGGTCATGTTGCCCCAGAGCTTGAACCATACGTCGCGCTGGATCTGCGGCGAGAGCGTGGCGTCGATGCCGGTGCGCTGCAGCAGCGCCAGCAGCTTCTGCACGCGCGGCGTGGCCGCGCCCGAAGGCTCGCCCACGATCAGGCCATTGCCGAAATGGTGCCGCACCACGCCGGGCGCATCGAGCGAGCAGCTGCAGTGCACCACGGCGCCGATCACGTTGGCCGCGGGAATGGCGCGTGCGATCGCGCCGTCGGGGTCGACGGCCGCGAGCCGGCGGCCGGTGATCGGGCCGCCGAAGCCGCCTTCGAGAAACCACCAGGGCACGCCGTTCATTGCTGTCAGCACCACGGTGTCGGGACCGATCAGCGGGCCGATGCGCTCGGCCACGCCGGCCAGCGCGGGCGCCTTGACGGCGATGACCACCAGGTCCTGCACGCCGAGCGCCTCGGGGTCGGCCACGGCGTTGACCGGCACGCGCGTGCGCACCTCGCCGCGCATCAGTGAGAGTCCGTCTCGTTGCAGCGCCTCGAGCGTGGCGCCGCGCGCCACCACGTTGAGCCGCTCGCCCGCCTGCGCGAGGCCGACGCCGATCCATCCGCCGATCGCGCCGGCGCCGTAGATGCAGATCTTCATCGCTTCAGTTCTTGTAGGAGGGATCGATGCGGTCGATTTGGCGCACCAGCGCGTCGAACACGTCCTGGCCCGCGCCGTGGTTCGGGTTGAACTGCAGCGCGTCGCGCGTGCACTTGCGCGCGATGTCCTCGCTCACGGGGATAGCCTGGCCCATCGAGAGCGTCGCCATCTGGATGTCGCAGGCCCGCTGCAGCGTCCAGAGGATCGCGAAGGTCTGCGGCAGCGTCTGGCCCCAGGCCAGCAGGCCGTGGTTGCGCAGGATCACCGCATTGCGGTTGCCGATGCTGCGCAGCAGCCGAGGCCCTTCGTCGGCATGGATGGTGATGCCCTCGAAGTCGTGGTAGGCCACCATGTCGTGCAGCTGGGCGGTATAGAAATTGGTCTGCTGCAGGCCGCCCTGCAGACAGGCCACGGCCACGCCGGCCGTGGTGTGGGTGTGCATGACGCAGTGCGCGCCTTCGAGGCCGTCGTGGATGGCCGCATGCACCGTGAAGCCGGCCGGGTTCACCGGCCAGGTCGAGCCGTCGAGCACCTTGCCCTGCAGGTCGATCTTCACGAGGTTGCTCGCCGTGACCTCGCTGTAGTGCAGGCCGAAGGGGTTGATGAGGAACTGCTTCTCGCCGCCCGTCACGCTGTCGGGCAGCCGCACCGTGATGTGGTTGTAGATCATCTCGGTCCAGCCCAGCATCGCGAAGACGCGGTAGCAGGCCGCGAGCTCTTCGCGTGCGGCGCGCTCGTCGGGATGGATCGACGGATGGACCAGCGCGGTGGGCGCGGTGGTGGCGGGTGCGTTCATGGCAGTTCCTTCATCGTTATCAACCTTCGGCAGTGAAGCCGACCTCCTTGACGATCGGCGCCCACTTGGCAGTGTCCTTCTTGAGCAGCTCGGTGAGCTCGCCTGGCGTCGACGACATGGCCTCGAGCCCAAAGGTACCGAGGCCGTCGATCACGTCCTTCTGCAGCAGCGCGTTCTTCATCGCCGTGCTGAGTTTCGCGACCACTTCGGGCGACGCCTTGGCGGGCAGGAAGAAGGCGAACCATTCGCTGTGCGCCATGTCCTTGATGCCCTGCTCGCCGAAGGTCGGCACCTCGGGGGCGAAGCGGTTGCGCTTGGCGCCCGAGACGCCCAGGATGCGCACCTTGCCCGAGGCCAGGTGCTGCGTGATGTCGCCGATCGGGCCCGACACGGCCGAGATGTTGCCGCCGAGCAAGTCGAGCATGGCCGGCTGGGTGCCGCGGTAGGCCGCATGCTTGAGTTCGACGCCGCCCTTCTTGCCCAGCAGCGCGCCGATGAAGTGCGGCGTGGAGCCCGCGGCCGGCGAGCCGTAGTTGGCGCCGGTCGGGTTGGCCTTGGCCCAGGCGAGGAACTCGGGCACGTTCTTGACGCTCGCGGGCACCGCGGGGCCGACCGCGAAGCCGAAGTCGAAGATGCAGGCCAGGCTCACCGGGGTGAGGTCGACCATCGGGTCGTACGGCAGCTTCTTGTAGATGTGGGGATAGATCGTGAGGATCGAGGTCGGCGTCTGCAGGATGGTGGCGCCGTCGGCCGGGCGGCCCTTCACGTAGCTGACAGCGATCTGGCCGCCCGCACCGGTGCGGTTCTCGACCACGGCGGTCTTCGCGTAGTCGGGGCTCAGGCGGGTCGCCACGCGCCGGCAGGTGGTGTCCGAGGTGCCGCCGGCCGCAAAGCCGGTGACGATGGTGGCGGTCTCGATCGAGGCCTGGGCGAAGGCGTGCTGGCCCAGGCTGGCGAGCAGCGCCGAGGCGCCGGTGGTCTGCAGCAACTGGCGGCGGTTGAAGGTCATGATGGGTCTCTCTCCGGGGTAGGGTGGTTGCGTTTCACGACTCGTCGCGCAGCCAGGTGACTGCGCCCGAATGGGTCACGGCACCCTGATGGGCAGGGCGCACGGTGAGCGCGTATTTTTCCAGCAAGCCACGGTGCTGGACCCCCGCGTTTACGTTGATGACCCCGCGCGCTGCGAGCCGCCCGGCGATCTCCTCCGCCCCCAGTTCGACCGAGATGCTGCGCGCTTCGGCGCGCGCGTCGATCGCCACCATGTCGCCGTCACGCAACGCCGCGATCGGGCCGCCGTCCGCCGCCTCGGGCCCCGCATAGCCGATGCACAGCCCGCGTGTCGCGCCCGAGAAGCGGCCGTCGGTCAAAAGCGCCACCTTGTCGCCCATGCCCTGGCCGTAGAGCAGGGCGGTGATGCCGAGCATCTCGCGCATGCCTGGGCTGCCCTTGGGGCCCTCGTTGCGGATCACGATCACGTCGCCGGGCGCATAGCGGCGGTTCTGCACTGCGGCCTGCGCCTGTTCTTCCGACTCGAAGACGCGCGCCGGCCCGCGGTGCACCAGCGTCTTCAGCCCCGCGGTCTTGAGCAGGGCGCCGTCGGGGCACAGGTTGCCTTTCAGCACCGCCAGGCCGCCGTCGCGCGTGATCGGCTCGCCGGCCCGGCGCACCACCCGGCCGTCGGGCGCGGCGGCACCGGCAAGCTCCTCGGCCAGCGTGCGGCCGGTGAAGGTCAGCGCGTCGCCGTGCACGAAGCCCTGGTCCATCAGCGTGCGCAGGATCACGCCCGCGCCGCCGATGTAGTAGACGTCGCGCGCCAGGTACTGCCCGCCCGGGCGCAGGTCGGCGATGAGCGGGGTGCGCGCGAAGATCTCGGCCACGTCGTCGAGGTGAAAGCGGATGCCCGCCTCGTGCGCGATCGCCGGCAGGTGCAGCGCGGCATTGGTCGAGCCGCCCGTGGCCGACACCACGGCGCAGGCGTTCTCGAGCGCCTTGCGCGTGACGATGTCGCGCGGCAGCGGGGCGTCGCCCATCACCGCCTTCATCAGGTGCTTCGCGGCGCGGCGCATCAGCGGCGCGCGCTCGCTGAACACCGCCGGCACCATGCTCGAGCCGATGGGCGCGAGGCCGAGCGCCTCGGACACCATGCCCATGGTGTTGGCCGTGAACTGGCCCGCGCAGGCGCCCGCGGTGGGCAGGCAGGCGCGGCTCATGGCGTCGAGTTCGTCGGTCGTGGCGGTGCCGGCGAGCACCTTGCCGATGGTCTCGTAGGTGTCGACCACGTTCAGGTCGCGCCCGTCGGGTCCGGGCATCTGCCCCGGCAGCGCCGAGCCGCCGTGCACGAACACGCTCGGCACGTTGCAGCGCACCATGCCCATCATCAGGCCCGGCAGGTTCTTGTCGCAGGCGCCGATCGCGAAGATGCCGTCCCACTGGTGGCCGCGCGTGGAGGCCTCGACGCTGTCGGCGATGAGTTCGCGCGAGATCAGCGAGAAGCGCATGCCCGAGTGCGCCATCGTGAGCCCGTCGCTCACCGACACCACCGGGCATTCGTGCGGCGTGCCGCCGCCCGCGTAGATGCCGGTCTTGGCATGCTGCGCCTGCTCGCGCAGGTTGAGGTTGCAGGGGCTCATCTCGCCGCCGGTGTGGAACACGCCGATGTGCGGGCGTTCGATGTCCTCGTCGTCCTGCCCCAGCGCATGCAGGAAGCTGCGCGTGGTGGCGCGGATCGTGCCCTCGCGGATGATGGCGGAGCGGAAGCGCGGCGGTTTCTTCGGGTCGGTCGGGGTGGTCATTGGCTGGCGGGCGGCTGGCGTTCGGTCGATGGATGGGTTTGCAGAAGGCGTCAGTAGCTGCCGGGCGCGGCGCTGGCGGCCGCGCCCTCGGGCTTGAACTTGCCCGCCAGCGCGCTGGCCGCTGCGGCCAGCAGCATGGTGTCCACGCCCACGGCGACGAAGGCCGCGCCCGCAGCGAGCCACTTGCGCGCCTGCTCCTCGGTGGTCGACAGGATGCCGGCCGCCTTGCCGGCCTTCTGGATGCGTGCGATCGCATCGGCGATCGCGGCCTGCACTTCGGGGTGGCCGGGCTGGCCCACGAAGCCCATCGAGGCCGAAAGGTCGGCCGGACCGATGAACACGCCGTCCACGCCGGGGGTGGCGGCGATCGCGTCGAGGTTCCTCATCGCCTCGACCGTCTCGGCCTGCACCAGCAGGCAGGTCTGGGCATTGGCCTCGTGCAGGTAGTCGGGGTAGGCCTGCCAGCGCGAGGCGCGCGCGAGCGCACTGCCCATGCCGCGCACGCCTTCGGGCGGGTAGCGCATGCCCTGCACCATGCGTGCGGCCTGTTCGGCGGTGTCGACCATCGGCACCAGGATGGTCTGCGCGCCGATGTCGAGCATCTGCTTGAGCAGCGTGGTGTCGCCGACCGGCACGCGCACCACCGGCTGCGGCCGCGTGGCGCCCTCGGGAAGGGCCGACCAGGCGCTCGAGATGCCCTGCAGCTGCGCGAGGATCGAGCGCACGTCGTTCGGCGCATGCTCGCCGTCGACCAGCAGCCAGTCGTAGCCGGTGCCGGCCAGGATCTCGGCCGCATAGCCGTCGGCCAGGCCGACCCAGAGACCGATCTGGGCGCGCTTGCCGGCCAGGGCCTGCTTGAAGGTGTTGAGGGGTGTCTGCATGGGACGATGTCTCGATAGTGGCGGGTCAGGCGAGTCTGAACGAAATCGCGCCGAGGGGGCCGTAGTCGGCGTGGAAGGTGTCGCCCGCGAGCGCGGTGGTGGGGCGCGTGAACGAACCGGCGAGCACCACCTCGCCGGCCGCGAGGTGCTCGTCCCAGGGCGCGAGCTTGTTCGCGAGCCAGGCCACGCCGGTGGCCGGGTGGTTGAGAACGGCCGCGGCCACGCCGGTCTCCTCGATGACGCCGTTCTTGTAGAGCAGCGCGCCGACCCAGCGCAGGTCGACCGCATCGGGCTTGACGGGCCGGCCGCCGAGCACGATGCCGGCGTTGGCCGCGTTGTCGGCGATGGTGTCGAACACCTTGCGCGGCGCCTTGGTGTGGCGGTCGAACTGCTCGATGCGCGCATCGATGATCTCGATCGCGGGCACCACGTAGTCGGTGGCCGCGAGCACGTCGAAGATCGTGACCCCCGGCCCCTTGAGCGGCCGGCCGAGCACGAAGGCCAGCTCGACCTCGATGCGCGGCGCGATGAAGCGCGTGAAAGGAATGTCGGCGCCCTGCTCGAAGAACATGTCGTCGAGCAGCGTGCCGTAGTCGGGCTCGGTGATCTGGCTCGACAGCTGCATCGCGCGCGAGGTCAGGCCGATCTTGTGGCCCTTGACGGTGCGCCCCCCGGCGATCTTGTGCGCGACCCAGGCGCGCGAGACGGCGTAGCCGTCCTCGACCGTCATCTCGGGAAAGCGCTTGGAGAAATGCTCGACCTGCACGCGCGTGCGTTCGCTCTCGTGCAGTTCGGCGGCCAGTTGGGCGATGGTGGCGTCGGAAAGCATGGAAGTCTTCTTCTCAGCCTTTGTTGAACAGGGGATGCAGGTTGCTGTGCTTGCCGTCGTACACCTGCTGCGGGCTTTCGTCGATCTGCAGCGTGATGCCGATGTGGCGGCGCTCGAGCACCGGCGCGAAATGCGTCTTCACCGCCGCGAGCAGGTCGTCGCCGGCCTTCTTCTTCACGGCATCGGTGCGGCCCGCCGCCATGCGCAGGTTGAGGTAGACAAAGGCGTAGTCGGCCTTCCCGTCCGCCACCGCATGGTGCGCAGCCGGGTAGGCCAGCACGCGCGTGCCGCCCGTGGGAAAGACCGGCCGGCCCGCCGCGTCGCGCTGCGCGAGCATGGTGTCGGCAAGCGTGCGGCAGAGCGCCGTCATGTCGGTCTCGGGCTCGATGTTGGGCGTGTAGAGGATCACCAGGTGCGGCATGCGTCGTGCTCCCTTGCTCAGGCGGTGGCGGCGTCGGCCGGCAGCGGCGTGACCGGGAAGATCGCGTTGATCTGTCCCGTGCCCGAGCTGCCGAAATAAGGCGTCACGATCTCCACGGGTGCGGTGTAGCGGTCCCAGCCGAGCAGGCCCAGCAGCATCGCGGTGTCGTGCATGTCGCCTTCGCCCCAGCACTTGTCGGCATACATCGGCAGCATGCCGACGAATGTTTTCCAGTCGCCGGCCTTCCAGAGTTCGACCACGCGATGGTCGACCTGCTCGAGAAACGGGTCGTAGACCTTGTGCATGAACTCGGGCGCGCGGCCGTTGTCGGCGAAGTGGTGCGAGAGCGAACCGCTCGCGAACACCGCGACCGTGCCGTCGTAGCGCTCCTCGATCGCGCGGCGCACCGCGAGGCCGAAGCGGCCCGACTCGGCAAGGTCGTGCCAGTCGCACCAGCCGCTGATGCTGATCACCTTGTAGTGCTGGTCGGCATTCATGTAGCGCATCGGCACCAGCGTGCCGTACTCGAGCTCGAGCGTGGTGTCGCTGTGCGCGCGGCTCTTCACGCCCATCTCGTTCGCCGCGTCGGCGATCAGGTGCCCGAGCGCCGGGTTGCCCGGGTAGGCATACGGCATGTTCTTGATGAAGTGCGGCAGCTCGTTGCTGGTGTAGGTGCCGCCGAATTCCGGACCGCAGTTGATGTGGTATTCGCTGTTGACCTGCCAATGCACGTCGAACACCACGATGGTGTCCACGCCCAGCGCGCGGCAGCGGCGGTCGATTTCCTTGTGGCCCTGGATCGCGGCGTCGCGGCAGCCGAAGTTCGGCCCCGGAAATTCCGACAGGTACATCGACGGTACATGCGTGATCTTGGCGGCGAGTGCGAGCGTGCCCATGGTCAGACTCCCCAATGCGGAATGTGGTGATTGCCCAGCGACACCGCCACGTTCTTCGGCTCGCAGAACACCTCGTAGCTCCAGGTGCCGCCTTCGCGGCCCGTGCCCGAGGCCTTGGTGCCGCCGAAGGGCTGGCGCAGGTCGCGCACGTTCTGGCTGTTGACGAAGCACATGCCGGCCTCCACCGCGGCGGCGACGCGGTGGGCGCGGCCGATGTTCTCGGTCCAGACGTAGCTCGAGAGGCCGTAGGCGATGTCGTTGGCCAGTTCGATCGCATGCGCCTCGTCCCTGAACGGGATCAGGCAGGCGACGGGGCCGAAGATCTCGTCCTGCGCGATCTTCATGCGGTTGTCGACGTCGGCGAAGACGGTCGGCATCACGTAGTTGCCGCGCTTCACCCGCTCGGGCAGGTCGCCCGGCGCCTCGAGCCCGCCGCACAGCAGCGTCGCGCCCTCCTTCGGGCCCAGCTCGATGTAGCTGCGCACCTTGGCCAGGTGGGCCTGCGAGATCATCGGGCCGACGATGGTCTTCTCGTCGAGCGGGTCGCCGACCGCGATGCGCTTCGCGCGCTCGGCGAACCTGGCGGCAAAGTCGGCATAGATCGACTGCTGCACCAGGATGCGCGAACCCGCGGTGCAGCGCTCGCCGTTGTTGCTGAAGATCATGAAGACGGCTGCGTCGAGCGCGCGGTCGAGGTCGGCGTCGTCGAAGATCACGAACGGGCTCTTGCCGCCGAGCTCCATGCTGAACTTCTTCAGGCCCGCGCTCTTCACGATGCGGTTGCCCGTGGCGGTGGAGCCGGTGAACGAAATGGCGCGCACGTCGGGGTGCGCCACCAGCGGCTCGCCGGCGTCCTTGCCGTAGCCGTGCACCAGGTTCAGCACGCCCGGCGGAATGCCGGCTTCGAGCGCGAGTTCGCCGAGCCGCGCGGCGGAGAGCGGCGAGAGCTCGCTCATCTTCAGCACCGCGGTGTTGCCGAAGGCCAGGCAGGGCGCGACCTTCCAGGTGGCCGTCATGAACGGCACGTTCCACGGGCTGATGAGCGCGCACACGCCCACCGGGTGGAACAGCGTGTAGTTCAGGTGCGTGGGCGTCGGATAGGTGTGGCCGTCGACGCGCGTGCACATCTCGGCGAAATAGTGGAAGTTGTCGGCCGCGCGCGGCACCAGCTGCTTGCCGGTCTGGGCGATGACCTGGCCGCAATCGTCGGTCTCGGTGCGCGCGATCTCGGGCACGTTTTTGGCAATCAGCTCGCCAAGCCTGCGCATCAGCTTCGCGCGTTCGGGCGCGGGCAGGCCGGCCCACTTGGGAAAAGCTTCCTTGGCGGCTGCCACGGCGGCGTTCACTTCGGCCTCGCCGCCCGCGGCGACCTCGGCCAGCACTTCCTGCGTGGCGGGGTTCACGGTCTCGAAGTAGTCGGTGCCGGCAACGCGCCGGCCGGCGATCAGGTGGTCGATTCTCATGCGGGTCCTTCGATGGTGTTCTGGAGGGCGCCGATGCCCTCGATCTCGGTCACGACCACGTCGCCGGGCCGGCAGTCGACCACGCCGTCGGGCGTGCCGGTGAGGATCAGGTCGCCGGGCGACAGCGTCATGAAGCGGCTGAAGTACTCGATCAGGAAGGGCGCGTCGAAGATCATGTCGCGCGTGTTGCCTTGCTGGGTGACCTTGCCGTTGACGGTGGTGCGCAGCGCGAGCGACATCGGATCGGGCACGTCGACCGCATCGACGAACCATGGGCCGAGCGGCGTGCAGGTGTCGCGGTTCTTCACGCGCAGGTTGGGGCGGTACCAGTTCTCGAGGTAGTCGCGGATCGCGTAGTCGTTGGCCACCGTGTAGCCGCCGATGAAGTCGAAGGCGTCGTCGCGCTTCACCTTGCGCGCGGTCTTGCCGATCACGATCGCGAGTTCGCATTCGTAGTGCATGAACTGCACGCCGGCGGGCCGGAAGGTCTTCTGCCGGTGCCCCGTCAGCGTGGCCTGTCCCTTGACGAACACCAGCGGTTCCTCGGGCGCCTTGAATTCGAGCTCCTTCGCATGGTCGGCGTAGTTGAGGCCGAGCGCGAGGATGGTGCGCGGGCGTGGCGTCGGCGCCAGCGGCGGCAGCCACACGAGCTGCGCCTGCGGCACCACGCGCCCGTCCTGCAGGCGCACCGCGGCGTCGGGCTGCCCGTCGAGGTCGTGGCTGGTGCCAGTGTGCTCGCGGCCTTCGTAGATGACGCGTGCGTGCTTCATGCGGCCTCCTGCACCAGCGTGTTGACCAGGGGCTCGAAGCCCGCGGCGGAAATCTCGATGCGGTCGCCCGCGCGTGCCAGCGGCCGGCCCGCGCCGCAGCCGAGCAACAGCACGTCGCCGTGTGCGAGCGTCATGAACTCGCCGACATCTGCGAGCAACTGGCGCGCAGGCCGCACCAGCGTGGCGAAGTCGAGGGTCTGCCGCAGCGCGCCGTTGATGCGGACCTCGACGCTGAAGCCCGCCGGGTCGGCCACTTCCTGCGCATCGCGCAGCGCCGGGCCGATGCCGAGAAACCCGTCGACGCACTTGAACTTGACGGGCGGGCGGAAGAAGCTCGTGTGCGGGATCGAGAGGTCGTTCATCAGCACGAAGCCCTCGACGTCGCCGTCGGCGCCGATCACCATGCCGACGGTCGCGCCGACTTCGACCTCGGGCGCGTCCACCGGCACGGCGATCGCAGCACCGTGCGGGCTCCAGGTGTTGGCGGTCTTCACGTAGAGCACCGGGGCCTTCGGTGCGGCCTTGTAGGGCGGCTCGGTCATCTGCGGCACGAGCGCGTCGAATTCGGCGCGAAAGTTCAGCAGCGTGCCGTACACGGTGCCGGTCGGAAGGTAGTGCGAGGCGGTGCCGTTCATGCGGGCTGCTCCAGCGCGATGAGTTCGTCGAGCAGTCCGTAGAGCTGCGTGAGCTTGGTCTTGCCGAGTGACTTTTCCATCCAGGCGTAGTGCGCCTCGATGCTGGCACCCAGGCGCTTGACCAGCCGCATGCCATGCGGCGTGGCCTCGATGACGGTGCGTCGCTGGTCGGCCGGGTCGCGGCTGCGCGTGATGAGCTTGTCGCGCTCCATGCGCGCGAGCACGCCGGTGAGGCTCGGGCCGAGGATGAAGGCCTCGCGCGCCACGTGGCCGGTGTCGACTGCGCCGTTCTCGCCGAGCACGCGTAGCACGCGCCATTGCTGGTCGGACAGCGCGTGTTCGCGCAGGCTGGGCCGCGTGTGGGCCATGACGGCCTCGCGCGCCTGCAGCAGCAGGCGCGGCAGATTGCGGTGGGTGAAGGTGGTGCTCAAGTGGCTCGTCCGGTTCAAATTACTTAACATATTAAATGATTTGCCCGCTGCTTCCTAGCCGCCACGCATAGGGGTTTGTGCGGACCCCTAAACTCGCCGCATGGCCAAGGACAAATCACTCTTCGTCTGCAGCGAATGCGGCGGCACCAGCCCCAAGTGGCTCGGCAAATGCCCGAGCTGCAGCGCCTGGAACACATTGGTCGAGCAGGTGGCGGGCAGCGCCAGCGGCTCGGCCAACAACCGCTTCGGCACGCAGTTCGCGTCGCTGGCCGGCGCGTCCGAGCTCGCGACGCTGTCGGAGATCGAGGCCACCGACATCGCGCGCACGCCGACGGGCCTCGACGAACTCGACCGCGTGCTCGGCGGCGGCATCGTCTCGGGCGGCGTCACGCTGATTGGTGGCGACCCCGGCATCGGCAAGTCGACGCTGCTGTTGCAGGCCGTCGATGCGCTGCAGCGCGCAGGACAGAACGCGCTCTACGTCACCGGCGAAGAAAGCGGGGCGCAGGTGGCGCTGCGCTCGCGGCGGCTCGGCCTTGACCATTCGCAGGTGCAGGTGCTGGCCGAGATCCAGTTGGAGAAGATCATCGCCACGCTCGACGCCACGCGGCCGGCGATCGCGGTGATCGACTCGATCCAGACCGTCTACTCCGACCAGCTCACCTCGGCGCCCGGCTCGGTCGCGCAGGTGCGCGAATGCGCGGCCCACCTCACGCGCTTCGCCAAGACCAGCGGCACGGCGGTGGTGCTGGTGGGCCACGTCACGAAGGAGGGCGCGCTCGCGGGGCCGCGCGTACTCGAACACATGGTCGACACGGTGCTGTATTTCGAGGGCGACACGCACTCGAGCTTTCGCCTGGTGCGCGCCATCAAGAACCGCTTCGGCGCGGTCAACGAGATCGGCGTGTTCGCGATGACAGAGCGCGGTCTCAAGGGCGTGGCGAACCCGAGCGCGATCTTCCTGAGCCAGCATGCCGAGCCGGTGCCCGGCAGCGTGGTGCTGGTCACGCTCGAAGGCACGCGGCCGATGCTGGTCGAGATCCAGGCGTTGGTCGACGACGGCGGGCCCAGCCCCCGCCGGCTCTCCGTGGGCCTGGACCGCGACCGCCTCGCGATGCTGCTGGCCGTGCTGCACCGCCATGCGGGCGTGGCCTGCATGGACCAGGACGTGTTCGTCAACGCGGTGGGCGGCGTGCGCATCAGCGAACCCGCGGCCGACCTCGCGGTGATGCTCGCCATCACCTCGAGCCTGCGCGGCAAGCCGATGCCCAAGGGCTTCATCGCCTTCGGCGAGGTCGGCCTGGCCGGCGAGGTGCGGCCCGCGCCGCGCGGCCAGGAGCGGCTGCGCGAAGCCGCCAAGCTGGGCTTCAGCGTGGCCGTGGTGCCCAAGGCCAACGCGCCGCGCAAGGGCGCGAAGGAGATCGAGGGCCTGACGATCCACGCGGTCGATCGCATCGAAGAGGCGATGGACGTCGTACGCGGGCTGGATTGAACGTGCCCGAAGCGCCTTCGACGCGCTGCGCGGCGAAGAACGCCAGTGCGGGCGGCGACAATATGCGCATGAATTTCCAGAAGTTTCTGATTCCGGTCGGCGCCATCGTGCTGATCGGTGTCTCGTGGCGCAGCTACGGCTGGGGCGGAGTCGCGTTCGCGGCCGGCGTGATCGTGATGTTCGTGCTGATGCACTTCAATCGCCTGATGCAGGTGCTCAAGCGCGCGGGCAACCGCCCGATCGGCCATGTGGCGAGCGCGGTGATGCTCAATGCCAAGCTCAAGCAGGGCGTCACGCTGATGCACGTCATCGCCCTGACACGCGCACTCGGCGAGCCGCGCTCGCCGCGCGACGAGCAGCCCGAGCACTACCGCTGGACCGATGCAGGCGGCTCTTACGTCGACGCGGTGTTCAACGGCGGCAAGCTGCAAAGCTGGACGCTGACGCGGCCCGAGCAGCCCGCGGACGACGAGCAGCCGTAGCTTTCGCGTCCTGCGCGAACCCTTCACGGCCGCCGCGTACGGCGGCCGGCTTTCAGAACGGTGCGTCCGCCTCTTCGGCCGGCGTAGCGGTCGCTGGCGCTGCGGCCTCTGTCGGAGCCGCGCCGAACGCCGCCTCGCCGCCGAGCGCGTCGAGCAGCGCCGGCACGAGCTGGCCGAGCTCGCCGGTGGCGATCGCCACGTCGGCATCGAAGTTGTCTTCCTTCTTGCCGCCGGCCGCGCCGTCCCCCGTGCCTTCGAGGAACACGATCTTGCGGATCAGCATGCCGTGCGTGAGCTCGAACGACACGCGGTCGTCCCAGGTCAGCGCGAGCCTTGTCGGGCGCTTGCCGTCGCTGATGTGCTGCTTGACTTCCTCGATGTCGAGCGGATGCTTGGCATAGCGCACCACGGCCTTCGAATCGTCGGATGCCTTGAGCTCGCACTCGCGGTCGACCGTGAAGCCGGCCGGCGGTTCCTGCGTGAGCAGCCAGTTGGCCATGGCGGCAGCGGGCTCGACCTGCGTGTTGATCGGGCTCACGGCAAAGCCGTCGAACGCCTTCACGAGGCTGGTGATCACCTCGTCGGCGCGCGCGGCATTGGCGGAGTTGATCACGAGGCGGCGCTCGGCCTGGTCGATCCACACGGCCACGCGGGCACTGCGCGTGAAGGCCATCGGCAGCAGCTCGAGCGTGATGTCCTCCTTGAGCTCCTTCTTTTCCTTCTTGCCGGGCTTGCGGCCCGTGGCGGCCTCGATCTGCGCGCAGCGCTCGTCGAGCTTGCGGCGCACCACCGAGCCGGGCACGGCCTTGCTCTCGATCATGTACTCGACGAGCCACTGCCCGTCGATGGACTCCACCAGCGGGCCATTGGCCTCGCCGCGCGGCTCGATCCAGCCGGCCGACTTTTCCTGCGACGGGCCGCAGGGCTCGAAGCGCTGCTTGCCCAGGCCTTCTTCCGCCTCGGCCAGCGTTTGGGACCAGGCAGGTTCGATGCGATAGACGATGACGTTCTTGAATACGGACACTGAAAAACCTTTTCTACTCTGCGACGAACGCGGAACCCGCCATTGTCACAGGCCCGGCCCGCGGGCGAGAAAAAAGGGCCCGGAGGCCCTTTGAGAGAAGGTGCTTCGAGGTGCGGCCTAGTCTTCTTCGACGAAAGCCTCTTCGCGCTTGCTACGCACCGACGGCAGCAGCACGATCACCAGCAGCACCGCGGCCGCGGCCAGCAGGCTGGCCGAGATCGGCCGCGTGACCAGCACGCTCCAGTCGCCGCGCGACAGCAGCAGCGCGCGGCGCAGGTTCTCTTCCATCATCGGCCCGAGGATCAGGCCCAGCAGCAGCGGTGCCGGTTCGCACTCGAGCTTGTGGAAGGCGTAGCCGATGATGCCGAACAGGCCCACCATCCAGACGTCGAAGGTGTTGTTGTTCGTGGAGTACACGCCGATCGCGCAGAACAGCACGATGGCGGGGAACAGCCAGCGGTACGGAATGGTCAGCAGCTTGACCCAGATCCCGATCAGCGGGAGGTTCAGGATCACGAGCATCGCGTTGCCGATCCACATCGAGGCGATCAGGCCCCAGAACAGTTCGGGGTCGCTGGTCATCACCTGCGGGCCCGGCTGGATGTTGTGGATGGTCATCGCGCCGACCATCAGCGCCATCACTGCATTGCCCGGAATGCCGAGCGTGAGCAGCGGGATGAACGAGGCCTGCGCGCCCGCGTTGTTAGCCGACTCGGGGCCCGCCACGCCGCGGATGTTGCCCTGGCCGAACGGGATCTCGCCGGGCCTCAGGCGCAGCTTCTTCTCGAGCGTGTACGACGCGAAGGCCGACAGCAGCGAGCCGCCACCCGGCAGGATGCCGAGCGCGCAGCCCAGCGTGGTGCCACGCAGGATGGCCGGCACCATGTTGCGGAAGTCCTCGCGGGTCGGGAACAGGCTCGACACCTTGGCCGTGAAGACCTCGCGCTGCTCTTCGGGCTTGGCCAGGTTGGCGATGATCTCGCCGTAGCCGAACACGCCCATGGCCACCGCGATGAAGCTCACGCCGTCGGTGAGTTCGGGGATGTCGAACGAGTAGCGCGCCACGCCCGAGTTGACGTCGGTGCCGATCAGGCCGATCAGGAGGCCCAGCACGATCATGCAGATCGCCTTGAGCAGCGAGCCCGAGGCCAGCACCACCGCGCCGATCAGGCCCAGCACCATGAGCGCGAAGTATTCCGCCGGGCCGAACTTGAAGGCCAGCTCGGTCAGCACCGGTGCAAAGGCGGCGAGCACCAGCGTGCCCACGCAACCGGCGAAGAAAGAGCCGATGCCCGCGGCCGCGAGTGCGGCCCCGCCGCGCCCCTGCTTGGCCATCTGGTGGCCGTCGATCACGGTCACCACGGACGACGATTCGCCGGGCAGGTTGACCAGGATGGCCGTGGTCGAACCGCCGTACTGCGAGCCGTAGTAGATGCCCGCCAGCATGATCAGCGCCGCGACCGGCGGCAGCGCATAGGTGGCCGGCAGCAGCAGCGCGACGGTGGTGACGGGGCCGATGCCCGGCAGCACGCCGATCAAAGTGCCCAGCAGGCAGCCGAAGAAGGCATAGAGCAGGTTCTGCAGCGTGAAGGCTGCGCCGAAGCCCAGCGCGAGGTTGTCGATCAGTTCCATGTTGTTGTCGGCCCCTTCAGCCGGTGATGAAGCTGGGCCAGACCTGGAACTGCAGGCTCAGGCCGAGGATGAAGACCAGGTAGCTGCCGACGGCAAGCACGCTGGCCAGCATGAGCGAGCCCTTGAACCTGAACTGCGTGCCGGCCATGCTGGCGACGATCACGAGCGCATAGATCGCGAGCACCAGGCCGAGCGCGGGCACGTCCATGCTCGGCATGCCGCCGAGCAGCACGCCGAACAGCAGGTTGGCGCCGATGATGAAACCCAGCTGCTTCCAGGCGATGGCACCAACCGGGTTGGTGTCTCCCTCGTTGCCGCGCAGCGAGAGCGAATTCACCAGGACCACCAGGCCCATCACGCACAGCAGGATGCCGAGCATCAGCGGGAAATAGCCCGGGCCCATGCGGGCACCGCTGCCAATCTTGTAGTTGAGGGCGCCGATGGCAAAAGCCGCGCCGACGGAGGCGAACATCAGCCCGGAGAAAAAGTCCTTTTGACTCCTGATCTTCATGGTGGGTGGTGCACTTTCGGGTGGGGAGAGATGGATGGAGGAGGCCGCAGGCGACGCGCACGGACGAAGGGCCCCGATGGGGCCGTGGCCAGCATCCAAATTTATATCATGTCGTGATGTAAGCGAATCGAGAATTGACTTATCGCTTTCCCTGCCCCGGTGTGGCCGCGCCTTGCTACATTCAGCGACGGGCCACAACAAAGCACACCATGTCCGATCCCCGGGAAAGTCCTTCCAAGCGGCGCCTCGAGGCGCTTTCCGAATTTCGCTATCGCCTGCGCAACTTCCTTCGCTTCAGCGAGGATGCGGCGCGCGAGGCCGGCGTGACCGCGCTGCAGTACCAGCTGCTCCTGCACACCCAGGGCTTTCCCGGTCGGCTCTGGGCGACCGTCAGCGAGCTGGCCGAACGCCTGCAGGCGCAGCCGCACGGTGTGGTGGCGCTGATCTCGCGCTGCGAGGACGCCGGGCTGGTGCGACGCGAGTCGAGCAAGGTCGACCGGCGCCAGGTCGAGGTGCACCTGCTGCCCAAGGGGCGCAAGGTGCTGGCCAAGCTGGCGCAGCGCCACCTGACCGAACTCTCCGAGCTGGCCGAGGCGGTGCGCCTCGCGCACGCGATCCAGGGCAGCATCGACGAACATTGAGGCGCCGCGCCGGGAAAATGCCGGAAAAGGCCGGGCCGCTAAAATCCGCGCTTTGCTTTCTCCTCCTAAGGACCCCACATGAGCGCGCTTCCCTCTCTGGACGACCGTGACGGCAAGATCTGGATGGACGGCGAACTCGTGGACTGGCGCGACGCCAAGATCCACGTGTTGAGCCACACGCTGCACTACGGATGCGGCGCATTCGAAGGCGTGCGTGCCTACAAGACGCCCGAGGGCACGGCGATCTTCCGCCTGGCCGAACACACCGAGCGGCTCTTCAACAGCGCCAAGATCCTGCGCATGAAGATCCCGTTCACGCCCGAAGAGCTGAACGAAGCGCAAAAGCAGGTCGTGCGCGAGAACAAGCTCGAGAGCTGCTACCTGCGCCCGCTGGTCTGGATCGGCTCCGAGAAGCTCGGCGTCAGCCCCAAGGGCAACAAGATCCACGCCATGGTCGCGGCCTGGTCGTGGGGTGCGTACCTCGGCGAAGAGGGCATGCGGCGCGGCATCCGCGTGAAGACCTCGAGCTACACGCGCCACCACGTCAACATCACGATGACGCAGGCCAAGTCGGTGAGCAACTACACCAACTCGATCCTCGCCAACATGGAAGCGCTGGACGACGGCTACGACGAGGCGCTGCTGCTCGACGCGAGCGGCTTCGTCTCCGAAGGCGCGGGCGAGAACATCTTCGTGGTCAAGGGCGGCGTGGTCTACACGCCCGACCTGTCGGCGGGCGCGCTCAACGGCATCACGCGCAACACCATCCTGCACGTGTGCAAGGACCTCGGCATCGAGCTGGTGCAAAAGCGCATCACGCGCGACGAGGTCTACATCGCCGACGAGGCCTTCTTCACCGGCACGGCCGCCGAAGTCACGCCGATCCGCGAACTGGACCGCATCGAGATCGGCAACCGCGGCGACGGCGGCTCGCGCGGGCCGGTCACCGAGAAGATCCAGGCGGCCTTCTTCGACATCGTGAACGGCAAAAACCCCAAGTACGCCCACTGGCTCACGAAGGTCTGAGAGAACCCATGCCCACCAACGCAGTCGTCGAACTCCTGGCCAAGGAACTCAACCCGCAGGGCGGCGTGTTCTGCCCGAGCCCCAAGGCCGACATGAAGCTCTGGAACACCCACCCCAAGGTCTACCTGGACGTGGCGCGCACCGGCGAAGCCAAGTGCCCCTACTGCGGCACCGTCTACCGCCTCAAAGCGGGTGAGCAGGTGGCGGGCCACCACTGAAGAGGCCCGCGAGGCGCGGCGGCAGCACCGATCGCCACGGGCTGCCGCTTTCCTGCACCATGCGCAGGAAAAGAAAGGCCACGAACAGCAGCGACAGGCCGATCTGCGCGTCGCGCATGGCCGAGTTCAGGCTGGCGGCCACGGTCATCGTGAGCATCGCAACGAAGCCGATGCGCCCCGTCAGGTCGGCGCGCCGCCAGCACACCCAGACCCCGCCCAGCATGATCGCGAGCAGCGACAGCAGCCCCGGAATGCCCGCTTGCGAGCCGATCCAGAGATAGTCGTTGTGCGGCATGTTCTTGTAGCCGATCACTTCCGGCGCGCGCTTCTTCCATTCGCTGGTCCAGGCGCCGATGCCCTGGCCCGCGACCGGCGCGTCGAGCATCATCTGCGCGGTCTCGCGGTACATGTAGTAGCGTGAAACCCAGCTGCCCTCCGAGGCCAGGCCGGCCTGGGCCTGCTCGAGCTCCTGCACGCCGAGCTCGAACTTGCTCTTGATGGAAGCGGGCAATTGCCAGGCGCCGAGCGCCGCGAGCGCCGTGGCCAGCGCCAGGCCCGCCAGCAGGCCGCGCGGATGGCTGCGCCACTGGTGGAAGCAGGCCGCGAACACGCAGCCCAGCATGGCGACGAGCGAGGTGCGCGAAGGCAGCGCGAGGCTGACCACGATCGCCATCACGGCCGCCACGCCGAAGGCCGGCCCGGCCCAGTGCCAGCGGCGCGCATCGCCGAGGTGCGCGAGGCCCAGCACCGCGGCCGCGGCGCCGATCATCGCGAACAGGAGCGCGTCGTTGATCGACTTGTTGCCCTGCATGATCGTCACGGCGCGCCAGACCTGCAGGTCGGGCAGGCCGACGGTGTGGTACAGCGCGATCAGCAGCAGCCCCAGCACCGAGGCGAGCAGGAAAGCGCGCAGCGCCCACACGCATTCGTCGCGCGTGAGTGCCAGCGCCAGCAGCATCGTGAGCGCGATGCGCAGGCCATGGGCCAGCTCGCCGCCGGTTTCCTTGAAGTGCGGCGACACGGCCAGCACCACCAGCATCCAGCCCACGTACGCCATGATCGGCCACCACAGCGGATGGGCCCTGACGCGCGCCGCACGCTCGCGCCAGTTGCCGTCGATGGCCATCGCGAGCAGCAGGAGAAGAAGGGCCGCGTAGTTCACGCCGACCGGCATGTAGACCACGAAGCCCCAGAGGGCCGCCGCAGGGCGTCCGAGTCTTGAACGGAACATGGGGCGGAATTCTAGAGGCGCGGCCCGATCGCGCGCCTGGCTTTGGCGGTGCGGCGGGTCCCCGCGCGGTGCTGCGTCACCGCGGAAGGCGGATCACGAAGCTTGCGCCGCCGCCCGGGCGGTCTTCGCATTGCACGCTGCCGCCGTGGCGTTCGGCAATGGATTTCACGAGTGCCAGTCCGAGCCCCACGCCGCCGTTGCGCTCGCTCGCGCCGGGCAGCCGGTAGAAGGGCTCGAAGATGCGCTCGCGCAGTGCGGCGGGTACGCCCGGCCCGCGGTCGTTCACGCGCACCGTGGCAAAGCCGTCGGTGCTGCCGAGTTCGACCGAGGTCTCGCCCGCCCCGTAGCGGCGCGCGTTCTCGAGCAGGTTGCGCACCGCGCGGCGCAGCAGCCGGGGCACGCCGGGGACGGTGAGCGTCGCGCTGTCGGTGCCTTCGACGAGGTCGAGTTCGGCGTCCACGCGCGAGCATTCCTCGGCGGCGAGGCCGGTCAGGTCGACTGCCTCGATCGTGCCCATGTCGGCCTCACGCGCATCGAGGCGGCTCGCGAGCAGGATCTCGTCGATGAGCTGGTCGAGCTCGCCGATGTTGCGCGAGATCTCCTCGCGCGCCGAGGGGCTCGGCCGCTCGCCCATGAGCTCGAGGCCCATGCGGATGCGCGTGAGCGGCGAACGCAGCTCGTGCGAGGCGTTGGCCAGCAGCGACTTGTGCGAGCGCACCAGCTGTTCGATGCGTTCGGCCGAGGCATTGAAACGTTTGGAGAGATCGGCCACTTCGTCCTGCCCTTCCTCGGTGATGCGCACGGACAGATCGCCGTCGCCCCAGCGCTGCACGCCGCGCTGCAGCGCCTCCAGCCGCTGCGTCAGCCGCCGCACGATGGGGTACACCCCGAGCGCCACGGCGATGCCCACGAGCGCGATCATCCAGCCGAGCCCGAACGGCGTTCGCCAGGGCGAGAACCCGCCCGGGCGGCGATCGCGCGGCGCCACGCGCAGGGTCATCTCCCTGCCGTCGCTCAACGTCACGTCGAACTCCAGCCCCTGGCCCGGCACGCGCAAGGCCTGCCCAGTGCCGATGGGGGTGTCGTTCTCGTCGAGCACCACGACGTTGCGCGGCACCGGCGCGAGGCGCTCACGCTCGGCCTGCGCCGCTTCACGCACGACCCAGTTCGCCATCAGCGTGAGGATCACGACGCCGGCCACCACCGCCATCCAGATGCGGACGTAGAGGTGGCGCGAGTAGAGGGTGCGCAGCATCGGGTCGGGCCCTAGTCTTGCTGCTTGGCGAACACGTAGCCGACGCCGCGCACCGTGAGGATGCGCTTCGGGTTCTTCGCATCGGCCTCGATGGCGGCGCGGATGCGGCCCATGTGCACGTCGATCGAGCGGTCGAAGGCCTCGAGCTCGCGGCCGCGCACGGCTTCCATGATCTGGTCGCGCGTGAGCACCCGGCCCGCGCGCTCGGCCATCGCGACCAGCAGGTCGAACTGGTAGGAGGTGAGGTCGGCCACCACGCCCGCCACCGACACGGTGCGGGCATTGCGGTCGATCTCGAGCGTGCCGAAGCGCATCACCGAACTGGCCTCGGTGTCGACGCTGTTCTCGCTGCGCCGGCGCAGAACCGCGCGGATGCGCGCAAGTAGCTCGCGCGGCTCGAAGGGCTTGGGCAGGTAGTCGTCGGCGCCGATCTCCAGGCCGATGATGCGGTCCATCGGGTCGCCCTTGGCGGTCAACATCAGCACCGACACCTTCGACGCCGGCGGCGGCAGCGAGCGGATGCGGCGGCACACCTCGAGCCCGTCGGTGTCGGGCAGCATCAGGTCGAGGATCACGAGGTCGGGCGCGTGCTGCTGCAGCTGCTCGAGGCCGCTCGCGCCGTCACCAGCGTGCGTGACGACGAAGCCCGACTGCGTCAGGTACTCGCTCACCATCTGCGCCAGGCGGGTGTCGTCTTCGATCATCAGGAGATGGGGGGTGCTCATGCGCTTCATGGTCGTCCACAGGAGGCAACGGGGCTTGAACGCTCCGTAAAGTTGGGTAAACGGCGCTTCAGGCTGTCAACGGGTGGGCCGAAAACAGCATGGCGCCCGCAGGAAGGGCGGCGGAGGGCTCGGCCATGTGCGCCTCGAGCATGGCGGGCACGGCGCAGTCCGCCAGGTCCGTGCCGTCGGCCCGGGCCCGCTCGAGGATCTCGCGCGCCAGCTGGCGCAGCTGCGCGGTCGAGGTGCGGATGCGCGCCTTGAACGCGGCGTCGTCCAGCCGCGGGTCGGTGAGGCTCTTGTTGAGCTCGGCGAACCACGGCATCGCGGCCTGATCGAGCATGACCGGTGCATTGCGCTTGCGGCTCGCGGCCGACCAGGCGCGCAGCAGCTGCTGCACCGCGATGTTCAGGCGCTGGCAATGCTGCAGCTCTTCCTTCAGGCTGCCGAGCAGCATCAGGTCGGTGAGCCGCTGCTGGAAGAAGATCTGCGACAGCACGCCCCAGTAGTAGGCGTAATCCCAGATCACCTTCACCGGCAGCACCTCGGGGTCGCCGAACAGCGGGTACTGGTCTTGGTAGAGCGCCAGCGTGCTCTCGTAGAACGAGTGGTAGATCTGGTCGTAGAGCTGCGCACGCGCCTCCACCGAGCGGCCCGTGCGATCGTGCGCCACCAGGTCGGTGATGTAGGTGTTGCTCATCGCGATGAAGTCGCTGCCCGGCGAGTAGAACGGGTCGAGGAAGAGCCCCGCCTCGCCCGTGAGCGCCCAGCGCCGGCCCGAGAACACCTGCTTGCAGCCGTGCGAGAAGTGCTTGAGGAACGCGAAGTCCTGCAGCAGGTGGCGCTTGCCGTCGAGCGCGTCGTAGAGCCGCGGCTGGTAGATGGCGAACCACTGCATCGCCTTCTCGAAGGTGTCGATGGTGTCGAGCGGATGCAGCTTCGGGTCGGCCACGATGCCCACCGAATGCGAGCCCGAGGCCAGCGGGATCAGCCAGGCCCAGTAGCCCGCGCCCACGAGGTGGTTGGTCGAGAGCCAGCGCGCCTGCGGATCGCAGCGTTCGCGCCAGGCCGGATCGTCGCTCCAGGCGTCGACGTCGATGCGCTCCGCGATGCGGAACCACACCGCGTTGACGTCGTGCGCATTGGGCTCGGCAAGCCCGAGCTTGCGCTTGAGCATGCCGGCGCGGCCGCAGGCGTCGATGAGCCAGCGCGCCTCGGCCGCGTGCGTCCGGTCGCCTTGCGACCATTCGATGCGGTGCGGCGCATCGTCCTCGGCGGCGAGTTCGATGCGGCGCACCAGCGCGCCGTCCTCGAAGCGCACGCCGCGCCGCACGGCCTCTTCGGCGAGGTAGTTCTCGAAGATGCCGCGGTCGATCTGGTAGCTCGGTACGGCCAGGTAGCGGCTCGCGCCGATCTCGGTGACCTGGTCGAAGTCGCGGCGCCCCTCGCTGAAGAAGAAGCGGAAGCCGAACTTGCGCAGCTGCGCGCCGTCCATGTGGGGCTTGAGGCCGAGCACCGTGTCGAAGTAGTGCGCACCGATCTCGACCGACGACTCGCCGACCTTGTGCGCGGCCTCGGGCACGGGATGCCGGCGCCGTTCGAGCACCAGCACGTCGAGGTCGGGAAAGCGCTGCCTGAGCTGCAGCGCGAGCGTCAGGCCCGCGAGCCCGCCGCCCATGATCACGGCGTCGAAAGAATGCACAGTGTTTTCCGGTGGCACTCCTGACGCAGCGTTCATGGCTTGTTCCTAGTCGTTGTTGAGCGGCTGCAGCGACAGCCGCAGTGAAAGCGTCGCCGAGAGCGGCAGTTCGATGGCCGAGGCGGACGGGCCGCCGTCTGCCGCCAACGCGAGCGCCTCGAACAGGCCGAGCGCATGCGCCATCGGATTGATCTGCGCGAGCGTTTTTGCGGCCTCGGAGCGCGGCGCGGGAAAGTGCCCGTCGCTGCTTTCGATCGACCAGTCGAACGACGCCACGCTGCGCGCCGTGCGCTCGGGCGCGATCACCAAGGCCACGGCCAGCAGGCCGCGGCTGTCGGTCACCGAGGTCAGCGGGCCGACGGTGGGCGTGTCGTAACCCACCAGCAGCACTGGCGACTGGTCGGCCGCGCACTGCACGGCCGCCTCGAGCAGGCCCGCGGGAAAGCTGTGGTCGTACGCCGAGAGCGAGTTGCTCGCGGCCATGCAGCCGGTGCCAATGGTCCAGTAGCCCACGGCCGCGTTGTGCACCGAGTTGTGAAAACGCGTGGGCGACAGCACCGTGGGATCGCTCGCGAGCGTGCTGCACATGTAGTCGTTGATCGAGAGGTCGCCATGGGCCGACACGAAGACGCAGGGCACGTCGGCCGCGTTGCGGCCCGCGCCCGCCATGGCGGCGGCGGCCACTTCGAGCGCCAGGGCGACGGTGTCGGGCGCGCGCCGGCGCTCGGCCGGTGCGAGCACCTGCGGCGACGGCCGCTTGGCCGGCGGGTCGGCGAGCGCGCCTTCGCCGCGGAAGGCTGCGCGTGCCGCGTCCCAGCCGGGCAGCGTGGGCGTCCAGAAGGCCGGGCCTTCGATGTAGAGCGTGGGTGGCGTGATCGTCGTCATTGGCCAGCCTTGCCGAAGACGAGCGAACAGTTGTTGCCGCCGAAGCCAAAGGAGTTGGTGAGCGCATGCCGCACGTCGCCGCGCACGGACGCGAGTTGGATCTGCGGCCCGAAGCTCTCGTCTAGCTCGGTGGTGTTCACGGTGCCGGGCATCAGGCCGCGCTCGATCGCGAGCAGGCTGATGACCGATTCGACGATGCCGGCCGCGCCCAGCGTGTGGCCCATGAAGCCCTTGGTCGAGCTCGCATGGGTGCGGGCCGGAAAGCGGCGAGCGACCAGCGCGCCCTCGACCTCGTCGTTCTTCTGGCTCGCCGTGCCGTGCATGTTGATGTAGTCGATGGCTTCGGGCGCCAGACCCGCGCGCGCGAGCGCGTCGTCGAGCGCGCGTTCCGCGCCCAGGCCTTCGGGATGCGGCGTCGACATGTGGTGCGCGTCGCTGGCTTCGCCGTAGCCCAGAAGCCGCAGCGGCAAGGCCGGGTCGTCCTGCACCCGCTCCAGCAGCGCGAAGCCGGCCGCCTCGCCGAGGCTGATGCCCTTGCGGTGCGCGTCGAACGGGCGGCAGGGTTCGCTCGACACCAGTTCGAGCGAGTTGAACCCGAACAGCACGCTGCCGCACAGCGTGTCGGCCCCGCCCACAACGGCCGCATCGGCCAACCCGAGGCGGATCAGCCGCTCGGCCGAGGCGAACACTTTGGCGCTCGACGAGCAGGCGGTGGAGATCGTCTCGCTCGGGCCGGTGAGCCCGAGCGCCTGCTGCACGAACATCGCGAGCGAATGCGGCGAATGCACGGCGGGGCGGCGTTGGTCCATGGGAAAGAGCCCATCGGCATCGAGTTGGGTGTAGGCCAGTTCGGTTTCGCCGATGCTCGAGGTCGAGGTGCCGAGCACCAGCGCGATGCGCGACGCGCCGTATTTGGCCCGCGCAGCCGCCACCGCTTCGAGAAAGCCGTCGGCTTGGAGGCCGAGCCAGCCGAGCCGGTTGTTGCGGCAGTCCCAATGGGCGAGTGCCTCGGGCAGGCGGACGTCTTCGAGCCCGTCGACCCGGCCGATCCAGGTCGGCAGCGGCGCGGGGCCGAAATCGTTGGCACGCAGGCCGCTGCGCGATTCGGCGAGTGCCTCCGCGAGCGGCTCCTTGCCGACGCCGACGGCCGACGTGGCCGTGAAGGCGCTGATCTGAAGGGGTGGAATGCGGGACGGCACGGTGCTTGAGGGTTTCGGCGAAGGTGTAGGAACGCTTGGAAGCGAAGCGGCGGAAGCGGCGGTGGCCGGAAAACGACAGCCTACCAGCTGCGCGGCCGCTGCGGCGTCATCTGTTTGCCCGAGCGGCGCGGGCGGCCAGCGCCACCAGCAGCAGCACCGGCACACCCAGCAGCGCGGTGCAGGTGAAGAACCGGGCGTAGCCCCAGACGTCGACAAACAGGCCCGAATAGCCGGCGATGAACTTCGGCAGCAGCAGCATCAGCGAGCTGAATAGCGCGTACTGCGTGGCCGAATAGCTGATGTTCGTCAGGCTCGACAGGTAGGCGATGAAGGCCGCCGAGGCGATGCCGCCGGCCAGGTTGTCGGCCGAGACCACCGCGATCAGCGCCGTCAGGTCGTGCCCGCGCGTGGCCAGCCAGGCGAAGAGCAGGTTGCTGGCGGCGCTGAGCACGGCGCCGAGCATCAGCACCCGCATCACGCCGAGGCGCATCGAGAGCACCCCACCCACGAAGGCGCCCACCAACGTCATGACCACGCCGTAGATCTTGCTGACCGTGGCCACCTCGTCCTTGGTGAAACCCATGTCGACATAGAACGGATTGGCCATGATGCCCATCACCACGTCGCTGATGCGGTAGGTCGCGATCAGTGCGAGGATCAGCGCGGCCTGCCACTTGTAGCGGCGGATGAAGTCGGCGAAGGGTTCGATCAGCACGCTGCGCAGCCACTCGGCCGCATTGCGCGCCTTGGGCAGCGCACGGCGCACCGGCTCGGGCGACAGCAGCACGGTGAGCACGCCCACGGCCATCGAAGCCGCCATCACCAGGTAGGCCGTCTTCCAGGCCGCGTTCTGGTAGGCTGCGGCGCCCGTGGCCGCGGTCGCCGGCACCACTTCGGCCCAGGCTGCCACCCACAGCACGCCGGCCCCGGCCCAGATCATCGCGAGCCGGTAGCCGGTCTGGTAGGCCGCCGCGAGCGCGGCCTGCTTGCGCGTCTCGGCCGATTCGATGCGGAAGGCATCGAGCGCGATGTCCTGCGTGGCCGAGCCGAAGGCCACCAGCAACGCACACCAGACCAGCGGTCCGAGCCCCTGGCGCGGATCGTTGAACGCCATGCCGACCAGCCCTGCAATGACCAGGCCCTGCGCCAGCAGCAGCCAGCCGCGCCGGCGCCCGAGCAGCGTGGTCAGGGGCGGCAGCGGCAGCCGGTCGACCAGCGGCGCCCACACCCACTTGAAGCCGTAGGCCAGGCCGACCCAGCTCAGGTAGCCGATGGTGGTGCGGTCGATGCCCGCCTCGCGCAGGCGGAAGCTCAGCGTGCCCAGCACCAGCAGCAGCGGGAGCCCGGCCGAAAAGCCGAGCGCCAGCATGCGCAGCGTGGCGGGCTCGAGATAGACCTTCAGTGTGTCGCGCCAGGGCACGGAGGGCGAGGAAGGGGGCGTTTCGGCGGGCTGGGCAGACATGAACCCCGGATTGTCCACGAGGGCAGGCGATTGTTCCTATCATTCGCGCATGTGCAACCGATGCGACGCCCCCTTCGTTCTCCACGGCGCGCCCGCCGACGCGGCCTCGCCGGCCTCGGCCTGGCAGCCGCGGCGCGCCTTCCTGCTCGCGGCGGCCGGCGCCGCGCTCACGGGCCCGGCCCTCGCGCAGGTCAACGTGGGCAACGCCTCGGTGGCGCGCAATCTCGTGCCTGCCGACCGCATCGAGGCCGCGGGCGTGCAGCAGTACGGCCAGCTGCTCGACCAGGCGCGCGCCAAGGGCGCCCTTGCGGGCAACGGCAATGCCCAGCTGCAGCGGCTGCGCACCATCGCCAAGCGGTTGATCCCGTTCGCCACGCCCTGGAACTCGCGGGCGCGCGAATGGAAGTGGGAGGTCAACCTCATCGGCAGCAAGCAGGTCAACGCCTTCTGCATGCCCGGCGGCAAGATCGCCTTCTTCACCGGGATCCTCGAGCAGCTCAAGCTCGGCGACGACGAGGTCGCGATGGTGATGGGCCACGAAATGGCGCATGCGCTGCGCGAGCATGCGCGCGCGCGGCTCGCCAAGAGCGCCGGCACCGGCGCCGCGCTCTCGATCGGCGCGCAACTGCTCGGGCTCGGCCAGATGGGCGATTTGGCCGCGCGCGCAGGCACCCAGCTGCTCACGCTCAAGTTCAGCCGCGGCGACGAGACCGAGGCCGATCTCGTCGGCCTCGAACTGGCGGCGCGCGCCGGCTACGACCCCAAGGCCTCGGTGTCGCTCTGGAAGAAGATGGCCGCCGCCTCGAAGAGCCAGGGCGGGCTGAGCTTCCTGTCCACCCATCCGAGCGGGCCGGACCGGATCCAGAAGCTCGAGGCCAACCTGCCGAAGGTCGAGGGGCTCTACAAGGAAGCCCGGCGCAGCTGAGCGGCCCGCGGCCGCACCGCATCGGCGAAGATCGCCGCATGAAACCGACCGACATCAACCTGCCCGACGTGCTCGCCGAAGTGACGGCCGCCTTCGCGCGCTACGAGGACGCCCTGGTGAACAACAAGGTCGAGGTGCTCGACGAACTGTTCTGGAACAGCCCCACGACGATGCGCTACGGCGCCACCGAGAACCTCTACGGCTACGAGGAGATCCAGGCTTTCCGTGCGGCGCGCCCGTCGCAGGGCCTGGCCCGCGAACTGACCCGCACCGCCATCACCACCTACGGGCGCGACTTCGCCACGGCCCACTGCGAATTCCGGCGCGACGGCAGCACCCGCACCGGCCGGCAGAGCCAGACCTGGATGCGCACGCCCGCGGGCTGGCGCGTGGTGGCGGCCCATGTGAGTTTGCTGGGCTGAATCACGCCCCGATAAAATTCACATCCCCGCCCTCGTGAAACACAGCATGCCAAAAATCGCAGAGCCCCAACGCAAGACGCCCAGCCGCAAAGCCGTGCGGCGGTCGGTGGCCAGTTCCACGGCGGTGGAA
The DNA here is from genome assembly GCF_057657255.1 of Variovorax sp. Soil_C_19. NCBI lineage: Bacteria > Pseudomonadati > Pseudomonadota > Betaproteobacteria > Burkholderiales > Comamonadaceae > Variovorax > Variovorax sp. Soil_C_19. The sequence continues at coordinate 70,154 of NZ_JBDGIV010000010.1, forward strand.
ACAGGCCAAAACGTCGCGCAGCTCGAACGTCGACTGCAGCAACCCGCTGCGCGCTTTCCCAACATCAAGCTGGCCCGCTGAGGCCGGCATCGCCGGCAGCCATGGCCTGACCCACAAGCTGCTCCATCGGGCCATAGTCGCCCGAGAAGCCGGCGTGAACCGCACCAATATAGGTTGGTTTGTTTTGCTCCCAACTGCTGTAGTCCAGCGGCTCATGGCCGGCCTGTACGGCCATCACATCGGCCAGCAGGCGCGACAAGCGGCCATTGCCCTCGCGAAAAGGGTGGATCACGATCAACTCCACGTGCGTCACGGCAATGGCATTCACCAGTTCGTCGGGAGCCAGGTTGCCGCAGGGAGTCCATCTCGTCAGGAACTCCCTTTCAAAATTGTTCAGCAAGCCCGGCAGCAGCCCGGCGGTAGCGAATTGGAAGCCGCCCTTGCCCAAGTTGACCGAGCGTTCCTGCCCCGCCCATGCGTACACGTTGCCGAGCCACAAGCGGTGCCAGTGTTTGAGGTCGGCCACCGTCAGGGTGCGGTCCGGCAGATCCTGCAGGAGCACCTCGTCGTAGAGGTCGTTCAATAGCTGCAATTCAAGCGCGTCTATATCGTCGGCGGACGTGATGCCAACGAGATTGCGCAGCACCTGTTCGTTCGACCCTGGTTCGAATTCGCCTTCAGCTCCAGCAGTTTGATAGCGGTTGATCATCGCGCGTTGGGTTCGGCAACCTTATCGAATACTCAGATCGTGGCGCTCAGAGTCCGAAGTCGTATTCGACCGTGATCGGCGCGTGGTCGCTGAACTTGACGGTCTTGTAGATCTGCTCGGTGCGCGCCAGCGCGGCGGTCTGCGGCGTGGCGAGGTGGTAGTCGAGCCGCCATCCCACGTTGTTCGCATAGGCCTGGCCGCGGTTGCTCCACCAGGTGTAGGCCTCGGCCGTGGTCTCGGGCTTGAGCATGCGGTAGACGTCCACGATGCCCGCGCCGTCGGTGCTGGCGTCGAGCAGCCGCGTCATCCAGGCGCGCTCCTCGGGCAGGAAGCCGCTGTTCTTCTGGTTGCCGCGCCAGTTCTTGAGGTCGATCTCCTTGTGCGCGATGTTGATGTCGCCGCAGAGGATGAATTCGCGCGACTGCTTGAGTGCCACCAGGTGCGGGAAGAAGCCCTTGAGGAAGCGGAACTTGGCCAGTTGGCGCTCCTCGCCCGAGCTGCCGCTGGGAAAGTAGCAGCTGATGATCGAGAGCTTGCGCGCCGGGGTGTCGAAGCGCAGCTCGAGGTAGCGGCCCTCGGCGTCGAACTCGCGGTCGCCCCAGCCCACGACCACGTCGCTCGGCGCGTGCCGGGTGTAGATGGCAGTGCCGGCATAGCCCTTCTTCTCGGCGAAGTGGAAATGGCCCTTGAGGCCCGCCATCTCCTCGAAGCGGCCCTCGATGTCGCTCGCCTGGACCCGGATTTCCTGCATGCAAATACAATCCGGCGCAAGTTCGGCCACCCAGTCCGCCACCCCTTTCGTGGCGGCCGAACGCAGGCCATTGAGATTGAGGCTGGTCAGTTTGAACACAAGGAAATTCCGATGGCTGTAGATGGTGAGGAACAAGGCAGCGCGGTGGCGCAGGACTTCGTCCAGTTCGCGCTCGACGCGGGCGTCCTGCGCTTCGGCGAGTTCAAGACCAAGGCCGGCCGCCTGAGCCCCTACTTCTTCAATTCGGGGCTGTTCGACGACGGCGCCAAGATCGCGCGGCTCGCCGGATTCTATGCAGACCGGCTGATCGAGAGCGGCGTTGAGTTCGACATGATCTTCGGCCCGGCCTACAAGGGCATTCCGCTCGGTGCGACGGTCGCGGCCGAACTGGCCCGGCGCGGCCGCAACCATCCCTTTGCCTACAACCGCAAGGAAGCCAAAGCCCACGGCGAAGGCGGTGCACTGGTCGGTGCGCCGCTCCAGGGGCGCGTGCTGATCGTCGACGACGTGATGTCGGCCGGCACCGCGGTGCGCGAATCCATTGCCGCCATCGAGGCCGCCGGCGCCACGCCGCACGCGGTGGCGATCGCGCTCGACCGGCAGGAGAAAGCCACCGAGAACGGCGTCGACGTCGACCACAGTGCGGTGCAGTACGTTCGCAACCAGCTCGGCCTGAAGGTTGTCGCCATCGCCACGCTCGACGACCTGCTGAGCTATCTCTCGGGCCATGCCGCCACCGACCTGGGCGCGCACCGCGACCGGGTGCTGGCCTACCGCGCGCGCTACGGCGCCCACTGAGGCCCGCGCCATGCGTGACGTTCGCCATCACCTATTCGATCCGGCGATCGCCGCGGCGCTGCTCGCGCTGGCGCCCGCGGCCGCGCTGGCACAGGTGCCGTCGGCGCCTGCGCCAGGCGGCATCTATTCATGCACCGATGCACGCGGCCGCACGCACACGGCCGACCGGCCGATCGCCGCCTGCATCGACCGCGAGCAGCGCGAACTGAACCCGAGCGGCACCACGCGCCGCGTCATCGAGCCGACCTACACCGCGCGCGAAATCGCCGAGCGCGAAGACCGTGCGCGCGAGGCCGCGTTGCAGGCCGCGCGGATCGTCGACGAGCGCCGCCGCGAGCGTGCGCTGCTGGTGCGCTACCCCAATGCGACCGTACACGACCGCGAGCGCGCCGAGGCGCTGGTGCAGATCGATGCCGTGATCCAGGCCGCGAAGAAGCGCCTGGTCGAGCTGGCCGAAGACCGCCGGAAGATCGACGAGGAGCTCGAGTTCTACAAGGCCGACGTGAGCAAGGCGCCGGGCGCGGTGCGCCGCAAGCTCGAGGACAACCTGCGCAGCGTGGCGGTGCAAGACCGCTTCGTCGGCGAACAGGAAGACGAGAAGAAGCGCGTGAACGCGCGCTTCGACGAAGAGCGCACGCGCCTCAAGCAGCTCTGGTCACCGCAGAACGGCGGCACCAACCGCTGAGCGCGACGGGCCTCAGCCCAGCTTGGCTTTCAGCAGCTCGGTGACCTGCGCCGGATTGGCCTTGCCGCCGCTGGCCTTCATGACCTGACCGACGAGGCCGTTGAGCGCCTTTTCCTTGCCGCCGCGGTATTCCTCGACGTTCTTCGCATTCTTCGCAATCACCTCGTCGAGGATCCTGTCGAGCGCGCCGGCGTCGTTCATCGGCTTCAGGTCCTTGGCCTCGATGATCGCGTCCACGTCGCTGCCTTCGCCGGTCCAGAGTGCCTCGAACACCTGGCGCGCCGCATTGTTGGGCAGCGTGCCGTCGGCGATGCGCTGCACCAGCGCGGCGAGCTGCTGTGCAGTGACCGGCGCGGCCTCGATGCCGATCTCGGCCGCGTTGAGCCGCCGCGCCATCTCGCCCGTGATCCAGTTGCTCGCGAGCTTCGGCGTGGCGCCCGCGGCCACGGCGGCGTCGAAGTAGCCGGCGAGTGCCGCGCTCTGCGTGAGCTGCGCCGCGTCGTAGGCCGACAGGCCGTGCTCGCGCACGTAGCGATCGGCCATCGCGCGCGGCAGCTCGGGCATCGTGGCCTTCACGCGCTCGATCCAGTCGGCGGCGATGACCAGCGGCGGCAGGTCGGGATCGGGGAAGTAGCGGTAGTCGGCCGAGTCTTCCTTGGCGCGCATGGCACGCGTCTCGCCCGTGTCGGGGTCGAACAGCACGGTGGCCTGTTCGATCCTGCGGCCGTCCTCGATCTCGTCGATCTGCCAGCGGATCTCGTAGTCGATCGCCTGCTGCATGAACTTGAAGCTGTTGAGGTTCTTGATCTCGCGCCGCGTGCCGAGCTTGTCGCCGGGCTTGCGCACCGACACGTTGGCGTCGCAGCGGAAACTGCCTTCCTGCATGTTGCCGTCGCAGATGCCGATCCAGGTGACGATCTTGTGCAGCTCGCGCGCATAGGCCACGGCCTCGGCGGTAGAGCGCATGTCGGGCTCGGTCACGATCTCCAGAAGCGGCGTACCCGCGCGGTTCAGGTCGATGCCGCTCTGGCCGACGAAGTCCTCGTGCAGCGACTTGCCCGCGTCTTCCTCGAGGTGGGCGCGCACCAGGCGCACCGTCTTCATCTCTTCGCCGAGAAAGAACGACACCGTGCCGCCCTGCACCACCGGGATCTCGAACTGGCTGATCTGGTAGCCCTTGGGCAGGTCGGGGTAGAAGTAGTTCTTGCGTGCGAACACGCTGCGCGGCGCGATGTGCGAGCCGAGCGCGAGACCGAGCTGGATGGCGCGCTCGACGGCGCCCTTGTTCATTACCGGCAGCGTGCCGGGCAGCGCCAGGTCGACCGCGCAGGCTTGCGTGTTGGGCTCGGCGCCGAAAGCCGTGGACGCACGGCTGAAGATCTTGCTCGCGGTCGAGAGCTGGGCATGGGTCTCGAAGCCGATGATGACTTCATAGCCGCGCACCAGCGGGCCGGTCGGGCGGCCCTGTTGCTGTGCTTCGAAGGTGTTCACTGCTGTCTCGCTCATGGTCAGAAGCCCTCCGGCGTGCGAAGGTGCCAGTCGGTGGCCTGCTGGAAGCGATGGCCGGCGTTGAGCAGCTTCGCTTCGCCGAAGTAGTTGCCGATCAGCTGCAGGCCCACGGGCATGCCCGCGTCGAAGCCCGCGGGCACGCTCATGCCGGGCAGGCCGGCGAGCGAGGCGGGCAGCGTGAAGATGTCGGCGAGGTAGTCGGCGACCGGGTCGTCGCCGTGTTCGCCGATCTTCCAGGCCGTGGTCGGCGCAGCGGGGCCGGCGATCACGTCGCACTGCCGGAAGGCCTGCTGGAAGTCGTCGGCGATCATGCGGCGCACTTTCTGCGCCTGCAGGTAGTAGGCGTCGTAGTAGCCGTGCGAGAGCACGTAGGTGCCGATCATGATGCGGCGCTTCACCTCATCGCCGAAGCCTTCGGCGCGCGTGCGGCCGTACATGTCGGACAGGTCCTTGTACTGCGCCGCGCGGTGGCCGAACTTCACGCCGTCGAAGCGGCTCAGGTTGCTCGAGGCCTCGGCCGCGGCCAGGATGTAGTAGACGGGAATCGACAGTTCGGTGCGCGGCAGCGAGACCTCGACACGCTTGGCGCCGAGCTTCTCGTACTGCGACAGCGCGGCATCGATGGCCGCGCGCACGCCGGGCGCCACGCCGTCGCCGAAGAACTCCTTCGGCACGCCGATGCGCAGGCCCTCGAGCGAGTCGTTCAGCGCGCGGCCGAAGTCTTCGGCCGGGCGGTCGAGCGAGGTGGAATCGCGGTCGGGGTCGGGGCCGCAGAAGGCCGACAGCAGCAGCGCGCAGTCTTCGGCCGAGTGCGCCATGGGCCCGGCCTGGTCGAGGCTCGACGCGAAGGCCACCATGCCGTAGCGCGAGGCGCGGCCGTAGGTCGGCTTGATGCCGGTGATGCCGCAGAACGAGGCCGGCTGGCGGATCGAGCCGCCGGTGTCGGTGCCGGTGGCTGCCGGCGTGAGCCGCGCCGCCACGGCCGCCGCGCTGGCACCCGACGAACCGCCGGGGATGCGCTCGAGGTTCCAGGGGTTGCGCACCGGCACGGCCTTGTCGTGGCCGACGGCCGGCACGGCGACGTTCTCGTTGGCCGAGCCCATCGCGAACTCGTCGCAGCTGAGCTTGCCCAGCGTCACGGCGCCGGCCTCGGCCAGGCGGCGCACCACGGTGGCATCGAAGGGCGAGCGGTAGCCCGCGAGCATCTTCGAGCCCGCGGTGGTGGCGAAGTCGGTGGTGGCGAAGATGTCCTTGTGCGCGATCGGCACGCCGGCGAGCGCAGGCGCGCCGCCCGCGGCGATCCGCTCGTCGGCCGCGCGGGCCTGGGCCAGCGTGGCGTCCTCGTTCAGGTCGAGGAAGGTGCCGAGCGCCTCGTTGGCCTTGATGCGGCCGAGAAAGTGCTGCGCCGCCTCGACGGCCGACACCTCGCGCCGGGACAGCGCCGCCGCCAGTTCCGCCACGCCCCGTTGATGCAGGTCCTTGCCGGCGCTCATTCGATCACCTTCGGCACCAGGAACAGACCCGCTTCGACCGCGGGCGCGCTCTTCTGGTTGGCTTCGCGGTTGTCCGGCTCGCTCACGACGTCGTCACGCAGGCGCAGCGTGACATCTTCGAGGGCGGCCACGGGATGGGCCAGCGGCTCGACGCCGGTGGTGTCGACGGCGCGCATGCGCTCGACCAGGTCGAAGAAGCCATTGATCTGACTAAGCATGCGCTCGCTTTCGTCTGGCGCAAGCTGCAGCCTTGCGAGCGAGGCAATGCGTGCAATATCTGAACTGGAAAGGGACATGGGTCGGACCGGTCGCGGAACCGGCAGTAATTCGCACGCCCAGAGGGGTGCAGACACGGGATTCAGAGGGGATTCGGGTATTATCCCGCCTTTGCCGCAACCCCCGCGAACGCGCCGGCTTTTGCGCCAAAAACGATCAATTCACCCCGTCAAACGACCCAAAAAAAGAGCGACGACCTGCCGACGCGCAGGCGTGCTCCAAAGGATTCCGCACATGTTTGGAGCTTTTCGTCGGTACTTTTCCACCGACCTGGCCATCGACCTCGGCACCGCCAACACCCTGATCTTCGCCCGCAACAAGGGCATCGTGCTGGACGAGCCCTCGGTCGTCGCGATCCGCCATGAAGGCGGCCCCCACGGCAAGAAGGTGATCCAGGCCGTGGGCCGCGAGGCCAAGGCCATGCTCGGCAAGGTGCCCGGCAACATCGAGGCCATCCGCCCGATGAAGGACGGCGTGATCGCCGACTTCGTGATCACCGAGCAGATGATCAAGCAGTTCATCAAGATGGTGCACCCGCGCACGCTGCTCACGCCGAGCCCGCGCATCATCATCTGCGTGCCCTGCGGCTCGACCCAGGTCGAGCGCCGCGCCATCAAGGACGCTGCCGAAGCGGCTGGCGCCACCTCCGTCTACCTGATCGAGGAACCCATGGCCGCGGCCATCGGCGCCGGCCTGCCGGTCAGCGAGGCCTCGGGCTCGATGGTGGTCGACATCGGCGGCGGCACCACCGAGGTGGGCGTCATCAGCCTCGGCGGCATGGTCTACAAGGGCTCCGTGCGCGTCGGCGGCGACCGCTTCGACGAAGCCATCATCAACTACATCCGCCGCAACTACGGCATGCTGATCGGCGAGCCGACGGCCGAAGTCATCAAGAAGAACATCGGCTCGGCCTTCCCCGGCTCCGAAGTCAAGGAAATGGAAGTCAAGGGCCGCAACCTGTCCGAAGGCGTGCCGCGCAGCTTCACCATCAGCAGCAACGAAGTGCTGGAAGCCCTGACCGATCCGCTCAACAACATCGTCTCGGCCGTGAAGAACGCGCTCGAGCAGACCCCGCCCGAGCTCGGTGCCGACATCGCCGAACGCGGCATGATGCTGACCGGCGGCGGCGCGCTGCTGCGAGACCTCGACCGCCTGCTGGCCGAAGAAACCGGCCTGCCGGTGCTGGTGGCGGAAGACCCGCTGACCTGCGTGGTGCGCGGATGCGGCATTGCCCTCGAGCGCATGGACCGCCTGGGCAGCATCTTTACCAGCGAGTGAATGCGCCACTGCCACCGTCGGCCGGCTCTGCTTGCGCAGGCCGGCCTTTTTGCCATCTGACGTTGCACGCCAGCCGGATCTGAACCATGCCCCTGGGCACGCTCGATCGCTCCGCCCCGCCCCTGTTCAACCAGGGGCAGTCGGCGCTGAGCAAGCTGATCTTCTTCGGGACGCTCGCGCTGTTCCTGATGGTGGCCGACGCGCGGCTGCACCTGGTGCAGCCGATCCGCGCGGCGGTCGGCGCGGTGCTCTACCCGGTGCAATGGCTGGCGCTCAAGCCGGTGCAGTTCGTGACGGGCGCGGGCCGCTACTTCGAGGACCTGCAGACCGCGCAGCACAACGAGGACGCGGCGCGCCGCGCGCTCATGCTGCAGGCCGAGCGCGCGAGCCAGGCCGACACGCTCGCGCAGGAGAACGCGCGGCTGCGCGCGCTGCTCGAGCTGCGCGAGACCACCCAGACGCCGGGCCGTGCGGCCGAGGTGCTCTACGACGCGGCCGACCCCTACACGCGCAAGATCGTCATCGACCAGGGGCTCACGCAAGGCGTTGTCCCGGGCTCGCCGGTGATCGACGCGAACGGCGTGCTGGGCCAGGTCACGCAGGTGCTGCCCTTCACGAGCGAGGTCACGCTGGTGATCGACCGCGATCTTTCCATTCCGGTGCAGAACACCCGCACCGGCGTGCGCAGCGTGGCCTTCGGCGATGCCTCGGCGCACGGCAGCGGCCTCGAACTGCGCTTCATGGCCGCCAATGCCGACCTGCAGGAGGGCGACCTGCTGTCCACGAGCGGCGTCGATGGCGTCTATCCGCCCGGCTTGCCGGTCGCGAAGATCGAACGCATCGAGCGCCGCGCCGACTCGGCCTTTGCGCGCATCTACTGCGTGCCGCTCGCGCATGTGACGGCCGTGCGCTACGTGCTGGTGCTGGCGCCCACGGGTGGCCCGACGGCACCGCCGCCTGCGCCGGCTGCCGTGGCGCCCACGAAGAAGCCCGAAGCCAAGGCGGCATCGAAACCCGCCAAGACCGACAAGAAGACCGCTGAGCGTGCCCGATGATCAAACGTCCCGGACAACAGCAGCTCCTGCTGCCCGTCAGCCCGCTGTTCATGTGGTCGAGCCTCGTGGTCGCCTTGCTCATCAACATGATCCCGGTCGGCCGCGCCGCCTGGATGCCCGACCTGCTCGCGCTCGCGATCGTTTTCTGGGGCGTGCACCAGCCGATGCGCGTGGGCATCGGCGCGGCTTTTGCGTTCGGTCTGTGCATGGATGTGCACGAGGCCGCGATGCTGGGCCAGCACGCGCTGTCCTACACCCTGCTCGGCTTCTTCGCCGCCACCGTCCACCGGCGCCTGCTGTGGTACCCGGTGGCATCGCAGGCGCTGCAGGTGCTGCCGCTGTTCGCGGTGTCGCAGTTCATCGAGATCGTCGCGCGCCTGATCGGTGGCGGCGTGTTCCCGGGCTGGTGGGTGCTGGCCTCGCCGGCGATCGAAGCCGCGCTGTGGCCGCTGGCGACCGCGCTCTTGCTCGCGCCGCAATTGCGCACGCCCGATCCTGACGAGAACCGCCCGCTTTGAGCCTGCTGTTCCCGGGTCTTGCATTGCCAACGCAGCCGCGCGCACCTAAGCTCACTTCGCCATGACCGAAATCCGCAATGTCGCCGCCGACCTCGCGCGCTTCAAGCGCCGGGTGGTCGTGATCGGCCTCGTGGTGCTCTTCGCCTTCGGTCTGATCGGCGCGCGCCTGTTCTACCTGCAGGTCGTGCGGCACGCCGATCTCGCGGAGCGGGCCGAGAGCAATCGCACGGCCATCGTGCCGGTGGTGCCCAACCGCGGCCTGATCCTCGACCGCAACGGCATCGTGCTGGCCTCGAACTATTCGGCCTACACGCTCGAGATCACGCCCTCGAAGGTGGACGACGTCGAGGAGACCATCGACAGCCTTACGCAGGTGCTCGAGGTCTCGCCGCGCGACCGCCGCCGCTTCAAGCGCCTGCGCGAGGACTCGCGCAGCTTCGACTCCATCCCGATCCGCACGCGCCTGAGCGACGAGGAAGTGGCGCGCTTCGCGGCGCAGCGCTACCGCTTTCCGGGCGTGGAGATCAAGGCGCGGCTGTTCCGCAACTACCCGCATGGCGAGACCGCTGCGCACGTGCTCGGCTACATCGGGCGCATCAACCAGCGCGAGAAGACCGCGATGGAGGAATGGCCCGAGGAAGACCAGGCCAACTACAAGGGCACCGACTACATCGGCAAGCTCGGCATCGAGCAGAGCTACGAGAAGACGCTGCACGGCCAGACCGGCGTCGAGCAGATGGAGACCTCGGCCGGCGGCCGTGCGGTGCGCCGCCTCGCGAGCCACCCGGCCACGCCGGGCAACACCGTGATGCTGTCGCTCGACATCAAGCTGCAGAAGCTCGTCGAGGACATGTACGGCGACCGCCGCGGTGCGCTCGTGGCGATCGATCCCAAGACCGGTGAAGTGCTGGCCTTCGTGAGCAAGCCCACCTTCGACCCGAACCTGTTCGTCGAAGGCATCGACACCGAGAGCTGGAAGGAACTCAGCGAATCGATCGAAAAGCCGCTGCTCAACCGCGCGCTGCGCGGTACCTACCCGCCCGGATCGACCTACAAGCCCTTCATGGCGCTCGCTGCGCTCGAAACCGGCAAGCGCGGCGCCAACGTGGTGGTCAACGACCCGGGCTATTTCAATTTTGGCGGCCACCGCTTCGGCAGTCCCGAAGGCAACCTCGGCGGCGTCGACATGCGCCGCTCGATCCAGGTGTCGAGCAACATCTACTACTACTCGCTCGCCAACGAGATGGGCGTGGACCTGATCCACGACTTCATGAAGCCGCTCGGCTTCGGCCAGATCACCGGCATCGACATGGGCGGCGAGGTGCGCGGCGTGCTGCCGAGCACCGAATGGAAGCGCAATGCCTACCGGCGGCCCGAGCAGAAGAAGTGGTACGCGGGCGAGACCATCTCATTGGGCATCGGCCAGGGCTACAACACCTTCACGATGCTGCAGCTCGCGCAGGCGACGGCCATCGTGGCCGACGGCGGCATGAAGCGCAAGCCGCACCTGGTGCTGGCCACACGCGACACCGTGAGCGGCCAGGTCGTGCCGCTGCCGCAGCCGCCGCCCGAGAACCTCGGCTACAAGCCGGCCCACGTCGCGGTGATCCGCGAAGGCCTTGCCAGCGTGGTCTCGAACGGCACGGCGCGCGGCGTGTTCGCGGGTGCGGGCTACCAGGCGGCCGGAAAGACCGGCACGGCGCAGGCCATGACGCAGGCGCGGAACACCCGCTACAACGCCAAGGCGCTCGAAGAGCACCAGCGCGACCATGCGCTGTTCATGGCCTACGCACCGGCCACCGACCCCAAGATCGCGCTCGCGGTCATCGTCGAGAACGCGGGCTGGGGCGCCGGCGCCGCGGCGCCCATTGCGCGGCGCGTGTTCGACTACTGGCTCATGGACCAGTATCCGAGCGAAGCCGACATCGCCGCGGTGCGCATCGGCAAGGCCGGCGCACCGATCGGCAAGCCGCGCATCGCGAGCGAGATGGCATGGCCGATGGTCAGCACGATCGCGCCCGCGCCCTGACTACGCGACGACCGTCCCGCTGACTTCGCCCAGCCCGATGCGCACCGCGCCATCGCGCTCGCAATAGCCGCGGATCACGAGCGTGTCGCCGTCTTCGAGGAAGGTGCGCTGCTCGCCGTTCGGCAGCGTGATCGGCTGCTTGCCGCCTTGCGTGAGCTCGATCAGCGAGCCGGCCTGGTCGGGCTGCGGGCCCGAGAGCGTGCCCGAGCCCAGCAGGTCGCCGGGCTGCAGGTTGCAGCCGTTCACCGTGTGGTGCGCGATGAGTTGTGCGGCGGTCCAGTAGGCGGCCTCGGTGGTGTTGCCGCGCGTGAGGCGCACGGGCGCTGCGCCTTCGGCGCGCATCTTCGCGGTCTGCAGCAGCACTTCGAGCGTGATGTCGAGTGCACCGCGCTCGCGGTTCGAAGGTGCGTCGAGGTACGGCAGCGGCTGCGGATCGCCGGCCGGGCGCTCGAACCGGGCGCGGAAGGGCGCGAGCGCCTCCATCGTCACGATCCACGGCGACAGCGTGCTCGCGAAGTTCTTCGCGAGGAACGGGCCGAGCGGCTGGTATTCCCACGCCTGCAGGTCGCGCGCCGACCAGTCGTTGAGCAGCGTCACGCCGAACAGGTGGTCCTCGGCCTCGCCGATCGCGACGGGTTCACCGAGCGCATTGCCGCGCCCGACGAGAAAGCCGAGTTCGAGTTCGTAGTCGAGCCGCTTCGACGGGCCGAAGCTCGGCGCCGCTGCATCGGGTGCCTTGGTCTGGCCATGCGGGCGCTTGAACACCTGGCCACTCACGCCGATCGACGAGGCTCGGCCGTGGTAGCCGATCGGCACCCACTTGTAGTTGGGCATCAGCGGCTGGTCGGGGCGGAACAGCTTGCCGATGGTGGTCGCGTGATGGATGCCGGTGTAGAAGTCGGTGTAGTCGCCGATGCGGCAGGGCACGGCCATCTCGGCGCCGGCCTGCGCGGTCAGCGCCTTGGACCATGCGGCCTGCTTGTCGCTGCCTTCGGCCAGGCCGGCGGAGATCGCCGCGCGCAGGGCCTGCCGCTCCGGCACGCTCGCGGCCATCAGCAGGTTCATGTCGTCGGTCTCGACCAGGCCCGCCGCGCGCAGGTCGAGCACCTGGTCGCCGATGGCCACGCCGATGCGGAAGGCCTCGCTGCTGCCCGCGGCGCGGAAGCGCCCGAACGGCAGGTTCTGGATCGGGAAGTCGCTGCCGGCCTGGTTGGCGCCGGCAACCCAGCTGCGCAGCTTCGGGTCGTGGGTGGTGTTCAGTGTGGCGGTGGTCATGGAATGTCTTTCTCCGTTCGAAATCGGCGGGTCAGGGCTTGAAGTGATTTTTGAGGCCGGCCCAGCAGTCGGCATAGTCGGTGTCCAGCGCAGGGCTGTTCAGTGCGAAGTTCGTCGGGATGAAGCGGTAGCGGCTCTCGAACATGAAGGCCAGCGTGTTGTCGAGCTTCTGCGGCTGGAGGTTGGCGTTCGTGGCCTTGTCGAAGGCCTCCTCGTCGGGGCCGTGCGGCACCATGCAGTTGTGCAGGCTCGCGCCGCCGGGCTTGAAGCCACCCGGCTTGGCGTCGTACTCGCCGAGCACCAGGCCCATGAACTCGCTCATCAGGTTGCGGTGGAACCAGGGCGGACGGAAGGTGTTTTCCATCACCATCCAGCGCGGCGGGAAGATCACGAAATCGCAGTTCGCGGTGCCGGGCGTGTCGCTCGGCGAGGTCAGCACGGTAAAGATCGAGGGATCGGGATGGTCGAAGCTGATCGAGCCGATCGCCATGAAATTGGCCGTGTCGTACTTCACCGGCGCGAGGTTGCCGTGCCAGGCGACCACGTTGAACGGCGACTGCTTCGTCGGTGCGGCCCAGAAGCGGCCGCCGAACTTTTTCACGAGTTCGCAGGCGCCGCCGTCTTCCTCGAAGGCCGCCACGGGCGCCTGGAAGTCGCGCGCGTTGGCGAGGCCGTTGGAGCCGATCGGACCGAGCTCGGGCAGGCGGAAGTGCGCACCGTAGTTCTCGCAGACGTAGCCACGCGAGGGACCCGCGCCGGCATCCGAATCCGGCAGCGCCACCTTGAACGCCATGCCGCGCGGCAGCACCGCGATCTCGCCGGGCTTGACCTCGAGCACGCCGAGTTCGGTCGTGATCACGAGGCGGCCCTGCTGCGGCACCACGAGCATCTCGCCGTCGGCATTGACGAAGGCGCGCTTGTCCATCGAACGGCCCGCGAGGTACATCAGCGCGCCGATGCCGACCTGCGACTCGGCGTCGCCGTTGGCCGCGACGGTGTGCATGCCGTCGATGAAGTCGGCGCCGGCCGCGCCGTCGAGCGGCATCGGGTGCCAGCGCAGCGGCTCGGGCGCGAGCGCGATGCCGCGGTCGGCGCCGGTGGTCCAGTGGGGCTGCGCGTAGGGCTGGTAGCGGCCCGACACCACCGAAGGCTGGCGCCGGTAGAGCCAGGTGCGGCGGTTCTCGTGGCGCGGCGCGGTGAAGGCCGTGCCCGAGAGCAATTCGGTGTAGAGGTCGAAGGGCGCGCGCTGCGGATTGTTGCGGCCCTGGGGCAGGGCGCCGGCGACGGCTTCGCTGGCGTATTCGTTGCCGAAGCCGCTTTGGTAGGTGGCGGTCATGGTGTGGTCTTGGGGTTCAAGGAAAAAAGGAAATCGGCTGCCCGCAGGGCATTCACTTCGCCGCCGCGAGCGCCTCGCGCAGCACGGTTAGCGAGCCGATGTGGTTGGCGAGCACCAGCACGAGGCGCGCGTTGTAGGCGTGGCTCTCTTCGGTGCCGAGGCCCTGGTGGGCTTCGATCAGTGCTTCGTAGAAGTCATCGGGCGCTTCGAGGTGCGGCTCGGTGATCAGGGTCGGTGGTGGCAGGGTGGTCATGGCGTGGTGTCCGTTCAATGCCTGGCCAGCGCGCGGTCGAAGGCAGCGCGCAGCTGCGCAGCCGAGGGCGCGCGCCAGCGGGCGCACACATGCTGGTCGGGGCGCAGCAGGTAGACGGTGCCGGGCCGCGCATCGTAGCGCTGGGCCGCCAGTTCGCCTGCGGCGGCCGGCACGCGCACGGTGGCGACCGGCAGGCCCGCTTCGTCGATGGCGCCGAGGCTCTGCGCCACGGCCGGGTCGCGGGCATCGCCGAACACCATCGCGGTGAAGCCGTGCGTGCGGCAGACCTCGCGCAGCAGCCAGCCCGTGCTGCCGTCGGCACGCACGATCGGCGCATCGGCCGCCGCGGCGCCCGGCACCATCGGCCCCGCGAAAGGCTCGGCATCGGGCGTGTGGAGCGGCGAGCCGTGCAGCACCGCCGGCACCGAGAGCCGGCCGCTGTTGACCAGCGTGCGCGCGAAGGCGTGCCGCTTCGTCAGCTCGAGCACCGCATCGCGGAACAGGCGGCTGACCTCGCTCTTGGGCGTGATGAAGTCGGTGGCGCGCGTAGAATGGCGGATGTTCTCGTCGGCCGCGTACTCGCGCTCGCGCGCATAGGTGTCGAGCAGCGCGTCGGGCGCCTCGCCCTTGAGCACCGCCGCGAGCTTCCATGCGAGGTTGTCGGCATCCTGCACGCCCGAGTTCGCGCCGCGCGCGCCGAACGGCGACACGCCGTGCGCCGAATCGCCCGCGAACAGCACGCGGCCCTGGCGGAAGCTCTCCATGCGCTGGCAGGCGAAGGTGTAGACGCTGGCCCAGCCGATCTCGAACTGCACCCCCGCATGGCCGATGCTGTCGAGCAGCGCGCGCACGCGCGGCACGATGCGCTCGGTCTTGCGTTCTTCCACCGGGTCGGCTTCCCAGCCGAGCTGGAAGTCCACGCGCCACATGCCGTCGGCCTGCTTGTGCAGCAGCACGCTCTGGCCCGGATGGAAGGGCGGGTCGAACCAGAAGCGGCGCTCGGTCGGCAGCTGTGCATCCATCACCACGTCGGCGATCAGGAAGCGGTCGCGGAAGGTGCGGCCCTTGGGTTCCTGCCCGAGCAGCTGGCGCAGGTTCGAGCGCGAGCCGTCGCAGGCCGCCACGTAGTCGGCCGCCAAGCGGTACTCGCCCTCGGGCGTTTCCACCGTGAGCAGCGCGCCATCGTCCTGCCGCGCGATGCCCGTGACCTTGTTGTTCCAGCGGATGTCGATCAGCGGCAGCGCCGCCGCGCGTTCGGCCAGGTAGCCCTCGACGTAGTACTGCTGCAGGTTGATGAAGGCCGGGCGCTCATGGCCGGGCTCGGGCAGCAGGTCGAAGCGGTAGACCTGCTCGTCGCGGAAATAGACCTTGCCGATGTTCCACGACACGCCCTTGTCCACCATGCGGTCGCCGCAGCCCAGGCGATCGAACACCTCGAGCGTTCGCTTGGCGAAGCAGATCGCGCGCGAGCCGGTCGAGAGCGTGTTGTCGTTGTCGAGCAGCACCACCGGCACCTCGCGCAAGGCCAGGTCGATGGCGAGCGTGAGGCCGACCGGCCCGGCGCCGACGATCACCACGGGGTGACGGGCGGGCGCGGCAGTGTCCTGATCGGCGTGGCGCCGGTAGTCGAAGCGCAGGCTCTGGTAGTCGATCACGATTCTTGTCTCCGTTTTCTTCTCCTTCCCCTCCGGGGAGGGGCAAGCTCAGCCCTCGAGCGTCTTCCACATCTCGATGTCGCGCTCGGCCGTCCACACGCGCGGGTCGGCGTGGCCCGAGGCCTCGTCGTAGGCGCGGCTCACGTCGAAGGGCATGCAGTGGTCGAAGATCACCCACTGGCTGTACTTGGGCTGGAGCTTCGCGTAGGTCTCCTTGTAGACCGCGTTCAGGTCGCGTCCGGCCTTTACGCCTTCCTGCACGCTCGCGTACACGTCGGAGATGAAATTGCGCGTGCCCTGCAGGCCCTCGGCCACCTGCTCGGGCGTGGTGAGCGCCGCGCCGCGGCCCGGCACCAGCGCCGCGGGCTTCAGCGCGGCGAGGTTGTCGAGCGTCTGCGGCCAGTCCTTGAAGTACGCGTCGCCCGCATAGGGCGTGGCGCCGAACTCCACCAGGTCGCCCGACAGCAGCGCGCGCTCCTGGGGCAGCCAGACGACCGTGTCGCCCTTGGTGTGGCCGCGGCCCAACTGCAGCAGCTGCACTTCGAGCTTGCCGAGCCACAGCGTCATCTTGCCGGTGAAGGTCATGGTGGGCCAGGTCAGCCCCGGCGGCACGGTCTCGACGTTCTGGAACAGGCGCGGGAAGCGGCCGATCTCGCTGGCCTTGTCGGCCTCGCCGCGCTCGACGATCAGGTCGCGCGTGTCCTGGCTCGCGAGGATGTGCTCGGCGCCGTAGCCGGCGGCGCCCAGCACGCGCACCGCGTGGTAGTGCGTGAGCACCACGTACCTGATCGGCTTGTCGGTCACTTCGCGGATGCGCCGCACCACGTCGGCGGCCATCGCGGGCGTGGCCTGGGTGTCGGCCACCAGCACGCAGTCGTCGCCGATCACGATGCCGGTGTTGGGGTCGCCTTCGGCGGTGTAGGCCCAGGCGTGCTCGGAGATCTGGCTGAAGGTGACCTTCTTCTCCTCCATGTCGGCCTGGCTGGCGAACTTCTTGGCTTGGCTCATCGTGGTCTCCATCGAATGTGAATGTTGAATTCGTCTAAAGCAAATGAATTTGCGGATAACGAATTTGCGAAGTGTAGGCGCTGAACCGGTTCATGTCTAATCCCTTCTTCATGAACGAACATCCGACGCCCGGCGCCACGGCGGCCAACGACACCGACCGCGCGGCGCAGCGCGGCATCCAGAGCATCGAAGTGGGCGGCCAGCTGCTGCGCGCACTGGTGCACCACGGCCGGCCGATGGCCCTGAAGGACCTGGCCCGCGAAGCCGACATGACGCCCGCCAAGGCGCACCCGTACATGGTGAGCTTCGGGCGTTTGGGGCTGATCGAGCAGGACCGCGCCAGCGGCCACTATCTGCTCGGTCCGCTGGCCTTGCAACTGGGGCTCATCAGTCTGCAGCAGGCCGACCCGGTGCACATCGCCACGTCGCTGATCGCCGAAGTGGCGCGGCGCATCGGCCACACGGTGGCGCTCGCGGTCTGGGGCGCGCGTGGCGCGACCATCGTGCGCACGGCCGAGTCGCCGTCGCCGGTGCATGTGAACATGCGGCACGGCACCGTGTTCTCGCTCACCAACACGGCCTCGGGCCGCATCTTTGCCGCCTACCTCGAGGCCGCCACCGTGCGGCAGCTGCTCGACGCCGAGCGCGGGCGCCAGAAGCAGCGCACGCCCGGCATGCCGCCCGAGCGCCCGCTGCCCTCGTGGGGCGAATTCGAGCGGCAGCTCGAGGAAGTGCGCGCCCACGGCATCAGCCGTTCGGAGGGCGAGGTGATCGAGGGCGTCAGCGCCATGGCCGCGCCGGTGTTCGACCACACGGGCGCGATCGTGCTGTCCGTCACGGCCATCGGCCCCGCCGCCATCTTCGACACCGCCTGGGACGGAGAAATCGCACGCGCGCTCAAGGCCTGCGCGGGCACGGTGTCCGAGCGGCTCGGCGCAAGCTCGGTCGCAAAGGGCACCGACTGAGACTGATTCCGCGAGCGCCATGAGCCTGGGCAACGATTCTTCTCTTTCTTCTCCCGCTTCGCCATCTGCCGCGGCCGTCGAATCCGCCATCGCGCTGCTGGGCGCCGCACGCCGCATCGTGGTGTTCTCGGGCGCGGGCCTGTCGCGCGCATCGGGCATTCCGACCTACCGCGACGCCGACGGGCTCTGGATGAACCGCAACGCGCTGCAGTTCTCGCATGCCGAGGACCTGCAGCGCGACCCCAAGGGCTTCAGCCGGTTCTGGGCCCAGCGGCTCGCGGCCGTCGAGGCCGCCGAGCCGAACGCCGGCCACCAGGCGCTCGCGCAGCTGCAGCGGCTGCGCCCGGCCACGCGCCTCATCACGCAGAACGTCGACGGCCTGCTGTCGATCGCAGGCGGACTGGAGGTGCTCGAACTGCACGGCTCATTGCGCCGCTGGCGCTGCGACCATTGCGGCAACCGCCAGGGGCCGTGGCCGTTCCAGCGCTGCCTGCGCTGCGCCTCGCGCGCGCGGCCCGATGTGGTGATGTTCGGCGAGGCGCTCAACCCCGGCGTGCTGCTCGACGCCCAGGCCGCGGCGCAGGAGTCGGACGCGTTCATGGTGGTCGGCAGCACGGCGGTCGTCTACCCGGCCGCGGAACTGCCGGAGATGGCGCTGGCCCATGGCGCCCGGCTGATCACGCTCAACATGGAGCCGCTGCCGCAGCTCGATGCGGCCGCAGCGGTGGTGCTGCGCGGCGCGTCCGAAGACCTGTTGCCGCGGCTGCTGGCGGGGCTCGGCGGACCGGGAAGCCTGGCCTGAGCCGAGCCTGAGGGCGCTCAGCCCTTCTTGCCGCCCAGCAGCACCAGGGCCCCGCCCACCACGATCGCCGCCACGCTGGCCCAGGCCGGAAAGTTGACCTGCTGTTGCTCCTTCACCGACAGCTCCAGCGGGCCGAGCTTGGCCTGGTGCGTTTCCTTGGTGAAGCTGAAGCCGCCGAGCGCGAGGCCTGCGAAGCCCGCGACGATGAGCAGGATGCCGATGATGCGTGTGGGATTCATGCGGAGGTCTCCTCGTTGTGATGGTTGTGGTGGATGGTTCGAGCTTACTGCCGCGGGATCTGGTCGACCCATTGCACGATCTCGGCGACCGCCGCGTCGGTGGCGGCGGCCAGCGCCTTGACGCCGCCTGGCGCGTTGGCGCTCGGCGCTGGGCGGCGCACGGTGAAGCTGCGCTGGCCCAGCACCCGGTCGCCGCCCGCGGTGCCGCGGATCAGCGTGGCGCGCAGGCGCACCAGGCCGGCGCTGTTGCTGGCCGAATCGAAGTAGTGGCTGAATTCGTCGACCGACACGCGCAGGGTGTCGGGCACCCGGCCTTCGGTACGCGCGATGGTCGCGCTTTCCTCGGGGCCGAGCACGGTGCGCCGTTCGGCCAGCGCGTCGCGCAGCCGCTGGCGCAGCAACTGGGCCGGCGGCAGGCTCCAGCGCGACTGGCCGTAAGGGCGCAGCTCGTTGGCATCGGCATAGCCGAGCCGGTAGAGGATCTGCGTGCCGTCGAGGCGGCTGTTGCTCTCGATCTCGGCCAGTGCGAGCGTCGGCAGCGCCGCGGCCGGTGCCGCCGCAGCGGCCGCCGCGCCAGCGGGGCCGGGCCCGAAGTCGTAGAGCGTGGCGCGCGCGGGCTTGTCGGGCAGGGCCCCGCAGCCGGCGAGCAGCAGCGCTCCGAGCAAGAGCCCGAGCCCGGCGGCCGGGGCGAGGCGGAAGGGGCGGCGAATGGTGTGGTTCGTCAGGGTCATCTTCAATCCTCGGCCTCAGGGGCGGTCCGGCCATGCGGCGGGCGGTGCCGTGAAGCCCGGCTCCCCGGGCCCCGCGGCGGCGCCGCCGTTGCCGAACAGCAGCGATTGCGGGTTGTCGTTGATGCCGTCGGCCGCGCGGCCGAGCCGGCGCACCGCGCGCGAGGTGTCGTCGGCGACGCGGTTCACGCGCGGCAGCGTGGCGGAATTGAATGAGTCGACCGCCTGCGCAAGCGACTTGGTGCCCTCGCCCAGGCGATCGATGGGCCCGTCCGGCGCATTCAGCCGGTTGACGGTGGTGTTGAAGTTGTTGGCCACGCGCGAGACGTCGCCGGCCGCCTTCTTCACCGAACCCATGGTCTCGGGCAGCGCTGCGAGCGTGGGGTTCAGGCCGGTCTTCACCGTGTTGTCGAGCTGCTTGAGCAGCGTATTGGCGCTGGCCGAGGCGGCCGCGATGTTCTCGAGCGCTTCGGCCACGCGCTTCTGGTTGCCGTCGCCGAGCAGCGCGTTGGCGCGCTTCGTGGCCTCGTCGACCTGGTTGATGATGGCCTCGCCGCGGTCCTGCAGCTGCGCCAGCATCGAGGGCTTGAGCGGAATGCGCGGCGGGTCGTCGTTGTTCGGCGTCAGCACCACGTTCGATTCGCCCTTGTCGTCGAGCGCGATGAAGGCGAGGCCCGTCACGCCCTGGTAGCTCAGCGTCGCGAAGCTCGAGGTGGTGAGCGGCACGCGCTGGTCGACCGTGATGCGCACGCGCACGTTGCCGCGCATCTTGGGGTCGAAGTCGATCGAGGTCACCTTGCCGACCGCGATGCCGCGGTAGCGCACCATGGCTTGCGGCTGCAGTCCGCTGACCGCGTCGCGCGTGGAGAGTTCGTAGATGTTGCGCACCGTGTTGTCGCGCGTGAACCAGACCACCAGCCCGATGAGCACGGCGATCAGGCCGAGCACGAAGGCGCCGGCGGCGAGCGCATGGGATTTGTTTTCCATGGTGTGTGGCTACCTTTCAGTGGCCCGCGCCGGCCGCGGCAGGCGGGGCATCGGCGGGTTTGTCATGCAGGGCCTCCAGCGCGCGCTGGCCGCGCCCGCCCAGGAAATATTCGTGGATGAACGGATGCGGGTACGCGATCACCTCGCGCGCGGCGCCGCTCACGATGACTTTCTGGTCGGCCAGCACCGCGATGCGGGTGCTCAGGTCGAACAGCGTGTCGAGGTCGTGCGTGACCATCACCACCGTGAGGCCGAGCTCGCGGTGCAGGCCGCGCAGCAGGTCGCAGAAGCTGTCGGAGGCCTCGGGGTCGAGGCCTGCCGTGGGCTCGTCGAGCAGCAGCAGCGGCGGGTCCATGATGAGCGCGCGCGCCAGCGCCACGCGCTTGATCATGCCGCCCGACAGGTCGGCCGGGCTCTTGTTGGCGTGCTGCGGCTCGAGGCCCACCATCTGCAGCTTGACCAGCGCCGCGTTGCGGATCAGCTCGTCGGGCAGCAGCTTGAGCTCGCGCAGCGGAAAGGCGATGTTCTCGAGCACGCTGAAGGCCGAGAACAGCGCGCCGTGCTGGAACAGCATGCCGACGTTCGCCGCGCCCTTGGCGCTGAGCTCGCCGGGCGCCCGCCCCAGCACCTCGACCGTGCCCTTCGTGGGCTTCTCGAGGCCGAGGATCTGCCGCAGCAGCACCGTCTTGCCGGTGCCCGAGCCACCGACCAGCGACAGCACCTCGCCGCGCTCGATGCGCAGTTCGAGGTCGCGGTGAACCACCTGCTCGCCGTCGGCGTTCTTGAACACCGTCCAGAGCTTGCGGATGTCGACGACTGCTGCTTCGTCGCTCATGCCCTGAACCCCACGCCCTTGAACAGCACCGCGAACAGCGCATCGACCAGGATCACCGCGGTGATCGAGGTCACGACCGACGAGGTCGTGCCGCGCCCCAGGCTTTCGGTGTTGGGCTTGACCTTCATGCCGAAGTAGCAGCCGATCAGCGCGATCAGCACGCCGAACACCGCCGACTTCGCGAGCGCGATCCAGAGGTTGGTGATCGGCACCGCGCGCGGCAGTGCCGAAAGAAAGTAGGCCGGCGAGATGTCGAGCGCCGCGTCGGCCGCGAGCATGCCGCCCGCGAGCGCCGCCATCGAGGTCCAGAGGCTGATCAGCGGCATCGCGATCGCCAGCGCCAGCACGCGCGGCATCACCAGCCGGAAGCCGTGCGGAATGCCCATCACGCGCATCGCGTCGAGTTCCTCGGTCACGCGCATCACGCCGATCTGCGCCGTTATCGCCGAGCCCGAACGGCCCGCGATCAGCACCGCGGCGAGCACCGGACCGAGTTCGCGGACCAGCGACAGGCCGAGGATGTTGACCACGAACGCCTCGGCACCGTACTGGCGCAGCTGCTGCGAGATCAGGTAGGCCAGCACCACGCCGATCAAAAGCCCCACGAGCGCCGTGATGTGCAGGGCGGTGGCGCCGAACTGGTAGAGGTGGCCCGAGAAGTCGCGCCACGGCCCGCGGTGCGGCGCACGCAGCAGCGTGCCGACGTCGATCGCGAGCTGGCCGACAAGGCCCACGTAGTCGCGCGTCGCCTGCAGCGCGCGCGGGCCGGTGTGCGAGAAATGCCGCAGCCGCTCGGCCAGCGTCGGCGACGGTTCCTCGGGCGTGCCGACGGTGTATCGCGCCACCTGGTCGAGCACCGCCTTGTGCTGCGGCAACATTTCGAGCGTTGCCGGCCAGTCGTGGCGCCAGTGGTCCCAGAGCAGCTGTGCGCCAATGTGGTCGAGCTGATCGATCGGACGCAGGTCCCAGGCGCGGTCGTCGCCGGGCGGCGCCGCGGCGAGGTCGCTTGCGAGCGCCTGCCAGGCAGGGCGCGACGACATCGCGAGCGTGGTCCAGCGGCCAGTCGCCACCATCCAGCGCCGGCCCTCCTGCTCGCGCGCTTCGATGCGCGGCAATCCGCTGTCGGCGGCGGATGCGTCGGCAGGCGAAGTTGCGATGGGCATGGCGGGGCGGTGCAGGGCGGAGCAAGAAGAAAGCGGCGGTCGGAGGCCGCATCGTAACCGGGTGAATCGGCGTTCCGGTGACGCTCTGCCGGCGCTTGGCGTAGGGGTTCACGCCGTTTCCGCGGCCGCCTGCCGGGCCCCGGCGTCACCCCCAGGCGCGCGACAGTGCGTTCCAGGCGCTGGCGATGACCGGCTCGTTGCGCCGCGCCGCGAGCGAGACGAAGCGCAGCGCACAGTCGAGCTGCACGCGGTCGGCCATCACCAGCCCATGCGACTGGCTCTCGCGAATGGCGATCGAGTCGCGCAGAAGGCTCAGGCCCACGCCCGATTTCAGCAGGTCGAGCATCGACGCCTCCTGGTCCACGAGCGCCACGCGCCGCGGCGCGAGCCCGAGCGGGCCGAACACGCGCTGCAGCAGGCGGTGGTGCGCCGATTCGGGCGGCGTGCCGAGCCACGGCAGCGCGGCCAGGGCTTTCCAGTCGCGGCCCAGCACCTGCGGGCCCCAGCCGGCGGGCGCGACCACGCGGTAGGTGAAGCGCGTGAGCGTGCGTGCGGCGAGCGGCGCGGCGGCGGCGGGTGCGTCGCTGGGCCCGTCGGTGGGCTCGCCGTCGAAGGTGTCGAGGTGGAAGCCCACGTCCAGCTCGCCGCGCAGCACCTGGGCCAGCACCGTGCCGCTCATGCCGTGGCGCAGCTCGGTCTCGATCTGCGGAGCCGACTCGACGAGCTCGCGCAGGAACATGCCGAGCCGGGTGAATTCGGGGTCGAGGATGGTGCCGATGCGCAGCGCCCCGCGCACGCTGCCCTGCAGGTTGCGCGCCGCCTGCTGCAGGTCGGCCACTGCCGCGAGCACGCGCTCGGCCTGCGGCAGCAGCGCGGCGCCGTCCGCCGTGAGCGCCAGGCCGTGCGGCGTCCGGGTGAAGAGCTGCAGTCCGGTGTCCTCGGCCAGCCGCTTGAGCTGCAGGCTCACCGCCGGCTGCGTGAGGTGCAGCTGCTCGGCGGCACGCGAGACATTGCCTTCGCGCGCCGCCAGCACGAAGGCGCGGAGGAGATGGAGGTCCGGGGCGGCGGCGGTCATATAAGTGCGACTTATAAACCACTGGCGCCGAAATCATTGGCAATCGGCCGAGGGAATGGGTGAAACTGCCGTCCGCGGGATCGGCATGGTCCATGAGCAGCAAAAATATCCACAGAGACAAGAAGCAGGTGCCATGAGCGAAGACGACAACACTTTCGACTACATCGTCATCGGTGGCGGCACGGCCGGTGCGCTGATGTGCAACCGCCTCACGCGCAAGAAGCAGCAGCGCACGCTGCTCGTCGAGGCCGGCCGCAAGGACGACTACCACTGGATTCACATCCCGGTCGGCTATCTCTACTGCATCGGAAATCCGCGCACCGACTGGCTCTACAGCACCGAGCCCGACGCCGGGCTCAACGGGCGCTCGCTGCGCTATCCGCGCGGCAAGACGCTGGGCGGCTGCTCCAGCATCAACGGCATGATCTACATGCGCGGCCAGTCGCGCGACTACGACCAATGGGCGCGGCTCACCGGCGACGACGCCTGGCGCTGGGACAACGTGATGCCCGACTTCAAGAAACACGAGGACCACTACCTCGGCGCCGACGAACTGCATGGCGCCGGCGGCGAATGGCGGGTCGAGAAGCAGCGGCTGCGCTGGGACATCCTCGATGCCTTCGCCGAGGCCGCGGTGCAGGCCGGCGTTCCCCACAGCACCGACTTCAACCGCGGCAGCAACGAGGGCGTGGGCTATTTCCAGGTCAACCAGAAGAACGGCTGGCGCTGGAACACCGCCAAGGCCTTCCTGCGGCCGGTGTGCTACGGCCGGCCCAATTTCGAGATGTGGGTCAATGCGCACGCCACGCGGCTGGTGCTCGAGACCCAGCCCGACGGCAGCCGCCGCTGCACCGGCGTGCAGGTGTGGGACGGCCATGAGATGGTGACGGCCCGCGCCACGCGCGAGGTGATCCTCTGCGGCGGCGCCATCGGCTCGCCGCAACTGCTGCAGCTTTCGGGCATCGGCCCGGCCGATCTGCTGCGCCAGCATGGCATCGAGGTGGCGGTCGATGCACCGGGCGTCGGCGCCAACCTGCAGGACCACCTGCAGATCCGCGCGGTCTACAAGATCGACGGCGCGCCCACGCTCAACGTGCTGGCCTCCTCGATGCTCGGCAAGGCAAAGATCGGTCTCCAGTACCTGATGAAGCGCAGCGGCCCGATGAGCATGGCGCCGTCGCAGCTCGGCGCCTTCACGCGCAGCTCGCCCGAGCACGCGTGGCCCAATATCGAATACCACGTGCAGCCGCTCTCGCTCGATGCCTTCGGCGAGCCGCTGCACAGCTTTCCCGCCTTTACCGCGAGCGTGTGCAACCTCAACCCGACGAGCCGCGGCACGGTGCGTATCCGCAGTGCGCGCTTCGAGGACGCGCCGGCCATCGCGCCCAACTACCTGAGCACCGACGCGGACCGCAAGGTGGCGGCCGATTCGCTGCGCGTGACGCGCCGCATCGCGTCGCAGCCGGCGCTCGCGAAGTACAAGCCCGAGGAGTGGAAACCGGGCGTGCAGTACCAGAGCGACGACGACCTCGCGCGCTTGGCCGGCGATATCGCCACCACCATCTTCCATCCGGTCGGCACGACCAAGATGGGCGCCGACGACGATCCGATGGCCGTGCTCGATTCGCACCTGCGCGTGCGTGGCGTGCAGGGCCTGCGCGTGGTCGATGCGGGCGCCATGCCCACCATCACCAGCGGCAACACCAACAGCCCGACGCTGATGATGGCCGAGAAGGCGGCAGACTGGGTTCTTCGGGGCGTCTGAAAAGAGGCGCGCCCGGACGGTTCACTTGAGCTTGCTGTCTTCGCGCTTGGCTTCGGCCATGGCCTCGGGCTCGAGCTCCTCCGCATAGCGGTTCATACGGATGAAGACGCCCCAGCCGGCCATCAGCAGGCCCACGGCACCGAGCATGAGCGCCGCATGGAGCATCAGCTCGGGTGCCTCGCGCGCCTTGAAGATCGCGACCAGCGCTTCGACCGACACCGCGACCACGATCACCACCATGAAGCGCGAGAGGAACCTGCGCACGCGCGTCGGCGCGCTGATGTGGGCGTCGCGCACCACTTCCTCCTCGAGCACGGTCTGCGAGATCTGCAGCGCCACCACGCCGGCCGCGAGCAGGCCTACCGCCTCGATGATCGCTTCCGCTGCGGCCAGGTCGAGGCCGTTGAGAACTGCGCTCCAGCCGGCCCGCACCGCGATCACGACGAGCACGATCGATGCGAGGGCGAAGGCCAGCGACATCAGCGCATGGATCGCGGCGTAGAGGGAGTGGACCAGTTTCATGCGGGTGTGCGCCGGGTGCGGCGTGCGGTGGATCGGCGCCCGGATCTTCGGCGCACAGGGGCCTGCGGCGCGTAGGCGCCCAGCGCATCGTGCGCACAGCGGGCGCCGGGTTCCTTCCGCCAACGCACCAGGTCCTTCGTTTTTGTCGCTAGGCAAGCGCACGCGATTGGCTGATAGTGCCCCGCATGAACTCCCCCCGAACCGGCGGCCAGATCCTGGTCGACCAACTCTTCATCCATGGCGTCCGGCAGCTCTTCTGCGTACCCGGCGAAAGTTTTCTCGCGGTGCTCGATGCGCTGCACGACGGCGCAATCGACGTCACCGTGTGCCGCCAGGAGGGCGGCGCTGCGATGATGGCCGAGGCGCAAGGCAAGCTGACCGGCCGGCCCGGCGTGTGCTTCGTCACCCGCGGGCCGGGCGCCACCAATGCCTCGGCCGGCGTGCACATCGCGCACCAGGACTCGACGCCGCTGCTGCTGTTCGTCGGGCAGGTGGCGCGCAACGCGCTCGGCCGCGAGGCCTTCCAGGAGCTCGACTACGCGGCCGTCTTTGGCACCATGGCCAAGTGGGTGGTGCAGATCGACGACCCCGCGCGCGTGCCCGAGCTGGTCTCGCGCGCCTTCCACGTGGCCACCTCCGGCCGGCCCGGCCCGGTGGTGATCGCGCTGCCCGAAGACATGCTGACGCAGGCCGCGAGCGTGGCCGACGCGCTTCCGTATGCCGTGACAGAAACGCATCCCGGCGCGGCACAGCTCGCCGAGCTGCAGCAGCGCCTCGCTCGGGCCGAGCGTCCGGTCGTCATCCTCGGCGGCAGCCGCTGGTCGGAGAAGGCGGCGCTGCAGTTCGCGGATTTCGCGGCCGCGTTCTCGCTGCCCGTTTACTGCTCGTTCCGCCGCCAGATGCTGCTGTCGGCCGATCACCCGAACTATGCGGGCGACCTGGGGCTCGGCGCCAACCCGCGCATGCTCGAGCGCATCCGCGATGCCGATCTGGTGCTGCTCATCGGCGGGCGCCTGTCCGAGGTGCCGTCGCAGGGCTACGAACTGCTCGCGATTCCGCAGCCCGCGCAGGCGCTGGTGCACGTGCATGCCGATGCCGATGAACTCGGCAAGCTCTACCGGCCGGCGCTCGGCATCCATGCGACGCCGCAGGCCTTTGCCGAAGCCGTGGCCGCGCTGCGTCCGGCCGCCGAGCCCGCCTGGCAGGCGCGCACGAAAGCCGCGCGTGAGGAGTTCCTGCGCTGGAGCGATCCGGCGCCGATCCGAATTCCCGGCACGCTGCAGATGGGCGAGGTGATGCAGCACCTGCGCGAAGTGCTGCCGCCCGACACCATCTTCTGCAACGGCGCGGGCAACTTCGCCACCTGGGTGCACCGCTTCTGGCCGTTCCGCGCCTTCGCGAGCCAGCTGGCGCCGACCAGCGGTTCGATGGGCTACGGCCTGCCGGCCGGCGTCGGCGCCAAGCGCCTGTGGCCGCAGCGCGAGGTCGTGGTGTTCGCGGGCGACGGCGACTTCATGATGCACGGCCAGGAGTTCGCCACCGCCGTGCAGTACGGGCTGCCGATCCTCGTGGTGCTGCTCGACAACGCGATGTACGGCACCATCCGCATGCACCAGGAAAAGCACTACCCCGGCCGCGTCAGTGCCACACAGCTCAGGAACCCCGACTTCCGCGGCTATGCCGAGGTGTTCGGCGGCCACGGCGAACGCGTGACGCACACGGCGGAATTCGCGCCCGCGCTGGCCCGTGCGCGCGCGAGCGGCAAGCCTGCGATCTTGCATTGCCTGCTCGACCCCGAGGCGATCACGCCCACGGGCACGCTGCAGGGCCTTCGCGAGGCGGCGCTGGCCGCACGCTGAAGGGCGACTAAACGCCGGGTCGCCGTGCCGCCAGGCGGGCGGCGCGCGCCAGCGGCTCCATCGCCAACTCGAGCCGCCCCGCGAGCTGCCCGAGTTCCTCGTCGTTGGTCTCGATCGCGTGGGCGCGCGTCATGCGCACGATCTCGGCCGCGTACTCCGCATTGGTCGCCATCCATTCGGTATCGGTCACACGCCCGTGCTTTCGCCTGAGCGCCACGTGCAGGCGCGCGGCCAGGGCAATGCGTTCGCTTTCGGACATGGATGGCATGGCGTCTCCGTCGGGGTGCTCGCAATGCCTCAGCAAGATCGAGGCCGACCCCAGAGGGCGCACAGGCCGAAAGCGGGTAATTCCCGATGCACTGCGCCGGTGCACCGCCTACAGTCTGCCCACTCGCAACGGGCCAAGCTCGTGCTGCCGAGGGTCCGAGGAGACAAATTCCGGTCAAAAGAAGAATCTGAAGGCTTCCGCTCGAGAGGCCCTGCTGAACTTGAAAGGCGCCGCTGGTCGGCGCCTTTTTTATGTCCGCAGCCGGCGGTGCAAGGCCATCTGCTCTGCACGCAGCGCTGGTTTTAGCTCCTGTTTTTGTAGCAAGCGATGCGACAATCCCGGCATGGAAATGCTGGTGGTCACGCTCGCCTCGCTGTTCGCGGGCTTTGTCGATGCGATCGTTGGCGGCGGCGGGCTGATCCTCGTGCCGGCCCTGTTCGCAGTCTTTCCGGGCGCGCCGCCGGCCACCCTGCTCGGCACCAACAAGAGCGCGTCGATCTGGGGCACCGCGGCCGCGGCGGCGCAGTTCAGCCAGCGCGTGCAGATGCGCTGGGCTGCGCTGTGGCCCGCCGCGGTGCTCGGCTTCGTCGGCTCGATGCTCGGCGCCTGGGGCGTGACGCTGTTCCCGGGCGACTTCCTGCGCCGCGCGCTGCCCATTGTGCTGCTCGGCGTGCTGCTCTACACGCTGGCGCGCAAGGACCTCGGCCGCCACCACGTGCCGCGCTTCGCGGGGCGCGCCGAAACGCTCGCGGCCTGCGCGATCGGCTTCTCGATCGGCCTCTACGACGGCTTCTTCGGCCCGGGTGCAGGCAGCTTCCTCGTGTTCCTGTTCGTGCGCTGGATGGGCTACGACTTTCTCAACGCCTCGGCCTCGGCCAAGATCATCAACACGCTCACGAATGCCGCGGCGCTGCTCCTGCTCGCCGCCAAGGGCCATGTCTGGTGGCACTACGGCCTGGTGATGGCGGTGGCCAACGTCGCCGGCAGCCTGCTTGGCACGCGCGTGGCGCTCAAGCACGGCGCCGGCTTCGTGCGAGGCGTATTCATCGTCGTCGTGAGCGCGTTGATCCTGAAGACCGCCTACGACGCATTTCTGAAATAGCGGCCCGACCTCGCCCGGGCACACGGCGGACAGAAACGAAAAAAGCTCCCGAAGGAGCTTTTTTCATTCGAGAGCGAACTCTCGGAGGTGCAAGGGCTTAGTAGCCGCCGCGGCCACCGCCGCCGCCGCCGTAGCCGCCGCCACCACCGCTACGGCCACCGCCGCCGCCGCCGTAGCCGCCGCCACCACCGCCACCGCCGTAACCACCACCGCCGCCGCCGTAGCCGCCGCCACCACCGGTGCGGGGGGGGCGTGCTTCCATCGGACGTGCTTCGTTCACCGTCAGGGCGCGGCCCTGGAACGAATGGCCGTTCATGGCTTCAATGGCCGACAGGGCCTCGGCGTCCGAGCCCATTTCGACAAAGCCGAAGCCCTTCGAACGGCCGGTGTCGCGTTCCATCATGACCTTGGCGCTGACGATCGAGCCGTACTCGCCGAAAGCCTGTTCCAGGTCGCTGTCACGCACGGAGTAGGCGAGGTTGCCTACGTAAAGTTTCTTGCCCATGGAGGGACTCCTGATTCAAACCAACAAAACAAAGCGATGGAGTCCCAGAATCACAACAAACAAAATTGCGCTGTGGCGCGAAACTGACCGATCACCGAATTACGTGCACGGGAGACAAGCTCGCAGACACGTAGGCCCGATTATCAGCGGCGATTCGGAAAAAGCACGCTGCATCCCCCACTTATTACCAATCATCACGTCCGGACGGGCGATTTCGCAACGGTTCGAGCAGCCCTTTGAGCCCGTTGTGGTCTATTTCATGCATCAAATGCAGCAGCCGCCCGATCTCGCCTGCGGGAAAACCCTCGCGCGCGAACCAGGTCAGGTAATTTCCGGGCAAATCGGCAATCACGGTGCCCTTGTGTTTGCCGAACGGCATGGGGAGCGTCACGAGGCGCTGCAGGTCTTCGGGTTTCATGCTTCTTCTTGGTGACGGCGCCGGATTTCAGCCGCCTGCGCGCTTGACGGTGTGGCCCTGCTTCGCGAGCGACGCGATCACCAGGTCCCGGTGGTCGCCCTGGATTTCGATGATTCCGTCCTTCACGGTGCCGCCCGAACCGCAGGCCGCCTTGAGTTGTTTGCCGAGCGCTGCGAGCGCCGCCGCATCGAGCGCGAGACCCTTGACGACCGTCACGCCCTTGCCCTTTCGGCCCTTGGTCTCGTGCGATACCCGCACAATGCCGTCCGTGGCGGGCGTCTGCGCCTTCTTCATCAGTTCCTTGCAGCGGCATTGCGCGACCGGCGCGCCGCACGCGGGGCACATGCGGCCGCCCGATTCGGTGGAATACACCAGCGCGCTCGCCGGGTTGTTCTTCATCGCTGCCATTCGGTCCGTCTCTTCGTCTTCAATTTCCGGGGTTTCTCCATCTTGCCGCCTGCTCACATGCCATTCGATTCATTGGGCCTCGTGCCCGCGCTCGTGCAGGCAGCCACGGAGAGCGGCTATGCCGCGCCGACCGCGATCCAGGCGGCCGCCATCCCGGCGATTCTGCAGGGCCGCGACCTGCGCGGCACGGCGCAGACCGGTTCCGGCAAGACCGCCGCATTTTCGCTGCCGCTGCTGCAGCGTCTGGCGGGCGAGACCGTGGGTACGCCGCGCCGCGTGCGCGCGCTGGTGCTCGTGCCCACGCGCGAACTCGCGGCGCAGGTCGGCGAGAGCATGCGCAGCCTCGCGCAGCACCTGAGCGTGCGGCTGAAGATCGTCGTCGCCTTCGGCGGGGTGTCGATCAATCCGCAGATGATGAGCCTGCGCGGCGGCGCCGACATCGTGGTCGCCACGCCGGGCCGGCTGCTCGACCTGGCCGACCACAACGCGCTGCGGCTCGATGGGGTGTCGATGCTCGTGCTCGACGAGGCCGACCGCCTGTTCGACCTGGGCTTTGCCGAGGAGCTCGGCCGCATCCTCGCGCTGCTGCCGGCGAAGCGCCAGAACCTGCTGTTCTCGGCCACCTTCCCGCCGGCCATCCAGGCGTTGGCCGACGGCATGCTGCACGAGCCCGCGATCGTCGACGTGCAGGGCGAGCCGGGCACCGAGCCGGCGATCGTGCAGCGCGTGATCGAGGTCGACGCGAACCGCCGCACCCAACTGCTGCGCCACCTGCTCGAACGGCACAAGGACGATTGGGACCGCGTGCTGGTCTTCGTCGCCACGCAGCATGCGGCGCAGATCGTGGCCGAGAAGCTCTACAAGAACGGCATCTACGCGGTGCCATTCCACGGCGACATCGCGCAGGGCACGCGCAGCGACATCCTGTCGCAATTCAAGCAGAGCCGCTGGGACGTGGTGGTCGCCACCGACCTCGCGGCACGCGGCCTCGACATTGCGCAGTTGCCGGTGGTGATCAACTACGACCTGCCGCGTTCGCCCACCGACTACATCCACCGCATCGGCCGCACCGGCCGTGCCGGGGAAAGCGGGCTTGCGATCAGCTTCGTGGGTGCGTCGACCGAGGCGCATTTCCGGCTCATCGAGAAACGCCAGGGTCTGAGCCTGCCGCGCGAGCGCATCGAGGGCTTCGAGCCGACCGAAGCGGCCGTGCCGCTCGTCGATGCGTCGGGCACCGGCGGCATCAAGGGCAAGCGGCCGAGCAAGAAGGACAAGCTGCGCGCGGCGGCCGCCAAGGCGACCGGGCAGGGCGAGTAGCCCCGCGCGCGGGCCGTTGCGTCAGCTGCTGGTGCGCACGCGGCGCGGCGCGGCGGGCGCGTCCATGCTGGTGCCGGTCACGACCCAGTAGATGAAGATCAGCACGGCGCCGGCGGTGCCGAACACCGTGAGGCCTATGTAGCTGCCGCCGATGGCGAGCGCGTCGACCGGCGCGGCCGCGGTGCAGATCATGCTCGCGGCGCTCATGCCCACGTAGTGCATCGTGCAGACGGCCAGCGCCATCACAAGGGCTGCCGCCACCTGGTGCAGCAGCCGCCGCAGGTTGAAGGCCAGCCACAGCGCGGCGCCGGCCGCGGTAATGGCGATGGCCACCGACAGCGCCACGATGCCGAGGTCGAAGTCCATCGAGGCGCGCATGTTCATCGCGAACATGCCCATGTAGTGCATCACGCAGACCCCTACGCCCGCGAGCAGGCTGCCGGCCAGCCATCCGGGCTTGCTGAACCTGCGTCGACCGCCCGCGAGGTACAGCGCGATGCCTGAGATCAGGATCGCCGCCACCAGCGACACCGCGGTCAGCGGCACGTTGTACGAGATGCCCACCGGCAGCCGATAGGCCAGCATGCCGATGAAGTGCATCGACCAGATGCCGATGCCGCCGAGCGCCACCGCCGCGCAGGCCACGACGGCCAGGTTCGGGTTGCCGTCCGCGCCGACCATGCGCTTCGCGCAGATCAGCGCCACCAGCGATCCCGCGAACGAGATCAGGAACGAGAGCGCCACCAGCCCCAGCGAGTATTCGGGCGACAGCATCTGGCCTACGACGAGGGGTGGCATGGGGACTCCTTCTGGATGGAAGAACGCCCGCCCCCGACACCGTTGTCAGGAGGCGTAACCAGACGTTCGTCGCGGAGTTTGTAACCTTTGTGTGGATAAGTAAACAGAATTTTGCATTTTTCACATTTTCTGGTCTTTGCCTCTGGGGCGGATCCGGTAGATCGCGTTGTTCCGGTCGGCCGACACATAGACCGTCCCGTCAGGGCCGACCGCCACGCCGGTCACCACGTAGGGCGCCGGCAGGCCCGGCCCGGGTGCGAGGCCGATCGGCAGGTCTTCCGCCACGGTGCGGCGGCTGCCGGTGGCGGGGTCGATCTCCACCAGGCGGCGCGCCGCGCTTTCGGCCACGATGAAGCTGCCCCAGGGCGTTTGCGCCAGGCCTTCGGGCAGCGCAAGGCCTTCGGCGATCGCGCGCAGCGGCGCGCTCGCGTCGAGCGGAATGCGCGTGAGCTTGCCGGCCGCCTCGGTCACATAGAGCGCGCCGTCTTGGCCAAGGACCATCTGCACCGGGCCGCCAAGGCCGCTGGCGAGCACTTGCTTCTGTGCGAAGCCCGGCCCGCTGGCGCGCGTGATGCTGCCGGTCGCGATCTCGGCATAGATCACGCTGCCGTCGGCCATGGGCATCGCGTCGAACGGCGCCTTCAGGCCGTGCAGCGTCTCGACGGTGCGCAGTGTCTGCCGGTCGACCAGTTGCACCGTGCCGGTGAACCACGAGGCGAGCGCAAAGAGCCGGCCCGAGAGCCCGACCGAGAACGGGTAGTCGAGCTCGGGGTCGCGCTGCATGCGGAACACGTCGCGCACCTCGCCGGTGTGCACGTCGACCTGGCGGAAGCCGAACACGTCGGCCACCCACAGCGTGCG
The DNA here is from genome assembly GCF_057657255.1 of Variovorax sp. Soil_C_19. Taxonomy (NCBI): domain Bacteria; kingdom Pseudomonadati; phylum Pseudomonadota; class Betaproteobacteria; order Burkholderiales; family Comamonadaceae; genus Variovorax; species Variovorax sp. Soil_C_19. The sequence continues at coordinate 103,399 of NZ_JBDGIV010000010.1, forward strand.
ACCCTCGACCTTGAGGCCCGCGGGCGCGGCGAGCTTGCCGCTGGTGAGCGTGCGCAGCGCGCCCGTTGCCGGGTCGAAGGCCTGGATCTCGTTGTTGGCCATGTTCGACACGTAGATCGTGCCGTCGGGTGCGATGGCCAGGTTGTCGAGCGACGGACGCAGCTGCCGGGTCAGCGTCTTGCGGCCGCTGGCGAGGTCCACGCGCACCAGTTCGCCGCTGCGCGCATCGACCACCCAGAGATTGCCCTTCCCGTCGAGGTTGGCCGCGGCCGGAATCTTGAAGCCGTCGGTGATCACGGTCATGCTGCCGGTGGCGGGGTCGATCTTCACCACCTGGCCCTTGAACCACAACGGTCCGTAGAGCATGCCGTCGGGCCCGACCTCGAAGCCGTTGAAGCCGCCCATGTCCTTCTTGATGAGCCGCGGCGGCTTCTTGCCCTCGCGGTCGATCTCCCACAGCGCGTCGCCGAGGAACACCTGCGAGGCGTAGAGCTTGTTGCTGCGGCGGTCGAAGTCGACCGAATTGAGGCCCGGCAGGTCCTTGGCGAGCACGCGCATCGGCGCGTCGTCGTGCTCGCGGTAGCGCAGCATGCCCATGAGGTAGTTGGTCCATGCGAGTTCGCCGCGCGGCCCCACCGCGATGTCGTCGGCCTGGCCTTCGGGCGCCGGCACGAGCACGCGCGCGGCGCCGGTGCGGCGGTCGACTTCCCACAGCGTGTTGCCGAGCACCGAGCCGGCGAGCAGGCGCCCTTTCGTGTCGATGGCCAGGCCGTGCACCCCTGCGAACGCGGAGGGCGCCACCAGGGCCTCGGGCGGCCCCCAGGCATCGGGCCGCGTGGGCGGTTGCTGCGGCGCCGAGGGCGGAAAGACGCTGCTGCAGGCACCCAGCAGGGCGAGCGTGGCGGTCAGGGCGGCGGCTGCTGCAAAGCGGCGGAAGAACATGCTGCTTCTCTCCTTCTTCTGTGTGCGGACGAGTCTAGAAGCAGGCGGGGGGCGTGTGGCAGTCCCGCGCGGGACATGCGGACTTTCATCCGCTCTCGGTTACCCGGGGATCCGCCGCGCAGGATCAGCCGCGCAGGAATTGCGTCACGGCGTGGATCACCAGTCCCACGAGCCCGCCCACCAACGTGCCGTTGATGCGGATGAACTGCAGGTCGCGGCCGATGTGGCGCTCGAGCTCGACGGTCATCTCGGCGGCGTTCCACTCGGCGACGCGCCCTTCGATGTAGCGGCGGATGTCTTCGCGGTAGCGTTCGATCGCGGCCGGCGCGGCGGCTTCGAGCTGCTCGTTGATCCACCCGCGGATCGCCGCATCGGCCTGCAGCCGCTGGCCCAGCGTGCCGGCCATCACGGCGATGCGCCGGCCGATGGAGGAATCGCCGCGCCCCAGGTCGTCGTGCAGCCAGGCCAGCAGTTCGCTCCAGAGCCCGTGCAGGTACTCGCCGAGCGCGGGGTGGGCCATGAGTTCGGCCCGGACCTGCTCGCCGCGCGCGCGGAACTCGGGGTCGAGCTTGAGGCGCACCACGAAGTCGTCCATGAAGCTGTCGAAGCGCTTGCGCATCGGATGGCCGGGCTCGGCCGCGAGCTCTGCGATGGTGTTCGCCACCGCGGCCACGATCTTGCGCGTGGCCATCCTGGCCGCGACCTGGTCGAGGCCCACGTAGCGCAGCGTGCGGATCTCGCGCGCGATCGCTTCGGTGATGTGCGCTTGCACCTCCTCGCCCTCGAGCACGCCCGCGAGCTGCTGCAGCACGTCGTCGAGCAGCGCCTGGTGGCGACCGCCCGCCGTGAGCGCATCGAGCGCCTGGCCCATGAGGCGCGACAGGTCGACCTTGCCGAGGCCTGCGGCCGCAGCGCGGCCCATGAAGGCGCGCACGCGTTCGTCGTCGAAGGCGCCGAGCCCGTAGCGCGCGGCGGCGACGCCCCATTCGCTCAGCTTCTCGCCGCTCGCGGGCCGCGCCAGCCAGTCGGCGATGCGGGCTGCGGCATCGAACTCGCGCAGCTTCGCGAGCACTTGCGCGGTGCTCAGGAAGTTGTCGCAGATGAAGCCCGCGAGCTTGGCGCCGATGCGGTCCTTGTTGCTCGGGATGATCGCGGTGTGCGGGATCGGCAGGCCGAGCGGATGCCGGAACAGCGCCACCACCGCGAACCAGTCGGCGATCGCGCCGATCATGGCCGCTTCGGCGAACGCGGCCACGTAGCCCCAGGCGGGGTGCACGTCGTGCATCACACTGGCCAGCGCATAGAGCGCGGCGGCGGCGCACAGCAGGCCGAAGGCGATGCGTTTCATGGGCCGCGCGCGTCCACGGCTTCTTCGTCCTTCAGCCGATGGCCGGCGTGGCGGCGAGTCGCTCCATGAACAGCTCGCAGCGCGCGAGCTGTTCGAGGCTCACGAACTCGTCGGGCTGGTGCGCCTGCTCGATGCTGCCGGGGCCGCACACCACTGTGGGAATGCCGGCGTTCTTGAACAGGCCCGCCTCGGTGCCGAAGGCCACCAGCGTGGTGCGGTCCTCGCCCGCCAGGCGCTGGGCGAGCAGGGTGACCGGATCGTTCGCGCTGCCCAGGAAGCTCGGGATCTCGCAGATGGTGTCGAAGCTGAAGCCGGCATCGGGTGCCACCTTCTTCATCGCCGGCTCGAGCGTGCCGGCATAAGCAATCACTTCCTCCTGCATGCGCTTGGCGTCGGCGGTCGGCAGGTCGCGGAATTCGTAGCGGAACTCGGCATCGCGCGGCACCACGTTGTCGGCGATGCCGCCATGGAACTGGCCCACGCTCGCGGTGCTGAAAGGCACGTCGAAGCCTTCGTAGCGTGGTTCGCTGCGCTCGAAGCCCTCGGCCATGTCGCGCACCTTGCCGACCACGCGCGCGGCCATCTCGATCGCGTTGACCGACTTCGGCGTGAGCGAGGAATGCGCCTCCTTGCCGCGCACGCAGCAGCGGTAGCGGTACACGCCCTTGTGCGCGATGGCCGGCACCATGCTGGTCGGCTCGCCGACGATGCAGGCGAGCGGCTTGATGCCGGCATCGCGCATGTCGGCGATGAGCTCCTTCACGCCGAAGCAGCCGATCTCCTCCTCGTAGGTGAAGGCGAAGTGCATCGCGAACGGCGAATCGCTCTCGAGGAAGCGCTTCGCGTTCGACAGCGCGATGGCGATGAAGCTCTTCATGTCGGCCGAGCCGCGGCCGTAGAGGCGCTCGTTCTGCACCGTGGCCGAAAGCGGGTCGACGCTCCAGGCCTGGCCGTCCCAGGGCACCGTGTCGGTGTGGCCCGAGACGATCACGCCCGCCGGCTTGCCTTCGCCCAGCGTGGCGAACAGGTTGGCCTTGGTGCGCTCGGCGTTGTAGGTGATGCGGCTCTTGACGCCGAGTGCGGCGAGGTGGGCCTGCGCAAGGTCGATCAGCTGGAGGTTGCTGTTCGCGCTGATGGTGTTCATGCGAACCAAGGTTTGCGCCATCTGGAGGCTCTGGGGAGAAAGCGTGTGCTGCATGCAACACATTCTCCCGGAAGTCGGCACCGGGCGCTGCCGGGTATCGGCGCTTTCATGACGACGGGGTAGCCTCATTCTTCGATTTTCACGGTCTCGATGGAGGACACACCATGCGCATTTCCCTGCCGATCGTCTGGGCCGCAGCGGCCGTGCTGGGCCTCGCCGGCTGCGCCGCCACGGCGCCCCCGGGCCGCCTTGCAACGCTCGATGGCCAGCCGCCGCTGGTGATCGCCCACCGCGGCGCCTCGGGCTACCTGCCGGAGCAGACGCTCGAAGCCTATGTGCGCGCCATCGAACAGGGCGCCGACGTGATCGAGATGGACCTGGTCTCCACGAAGGACGGCGTGCTGATCGCGCGCCACGACCCGAACCTCGCGACCAGCACCGACGTGGCGAAGCACCCGCGCTTCGCTGCGCGCAAGAAGACGATCAAGGTCGACGGCGAGACCCAGACCGGCTGGTTCTGCAACGACTTCACGCTGGCCGAGATCAGGATGCTCGGCGCCATCGCGACCGATCCCGAGCGGCCGCAGCAGTACAACGGCAAGTTCAAGGTCGCGACCTTCCAGGAGATCATCGACCTGGCCAAGGCAAAGTCGAAGGAAACCGGCCGCACCATCGCGATCTACCCCGAGACCAAGAACCCGACCTACTTCCGCGACCTCGGGCTCGCGATGGAGGACAAGGTGGTCGCCGCGCTCACGGCCGCGGGCTGGAACAGCAAGGCCGCGCCGGTGTTCGTGCAGTCGTTCGAGCCCGGCAGCCTCAAGATCATGCGGGCCAGGGGCCTCCAGGCGAAGCTGGTGCAGCTCATCGACGGCGACGGCATCGACATGGCGACCGGTGCCATGACCTACGCGGTGCCCTTCGACCGTCCCTACGAATGGACCAAGGCCGGCGACCGGCGCAATTTCGACGTGATGGTCACGCCCGCGGGGCTCGCGGAAATCAAGACCTATGCCGACGGCATCGGCCCGTGGAAGCGCTACATCGTGAGCTTGAAAGGCGTCATCGGGCCCGACGGCAAACCGATGGACCTGAACCGCGACGGCAAGGTCGACGACGCAGACGCCACCTCGGTCTCGCCCACGCCGCTCGTGGCCGAGGCGCACAAGGCGGGCCTGTTCGTGCACCCCTTCACCTTCCGCAACGAGTCGCGCCGGCTCGCGGCCGACTACGACAAGGACGGCGCCAAGGAATACGCCACCTACTACCGGCTGGGCGTGGACGGCGTCTTCACCGACTTTCCGGACACTGCCATCGCGGCGCGCGCCGAGTTCCTCAAGAGCCTCGGCCGCTGAGGGTTTGCCCGGGCACGGTCTTTGCGGGCGATGCCGCAAAGCCTAGACTGTGCCCATGAAACTCATCGACTCGCTCGTCACGCAGGCGGCCGGCATCGCCGCCGTCCGGCGCGACCTCCATGCCCATCCCGAACTCTGCTTCGAAGAAGTCCGCACCGCCGACGTGGTGGCAGGCAAGCTCACCGAATGGGGCATTCCGATCCACCGCGGCCTGGGCACCACCGGCGTGGTGGGCATCGTCAAGAACGGCACCAGCAACCGCGCCGTGGGCCTGCGCGCCGACATGGACGCGCTGCCCGTCACCGAGCTCAACACCTTCGCGCATGCCAGCAAGCACCAGGGCAAGATGCACGCCTGCGGCCACGACGGCCACACGGCCATGCTGCTGGCCGCGGCGCAGCACCTCGCGAAGCAACGCAACTTCGACGGCACCGTCTACCTGATCTTCCAGCCCGCGGAAGAGGGCGGCGGCGGCGCGCGCGAAATGATCAAGGAGGGGCTGTTCGACCAGTTCCCGATGGACGCGGTGTTCGGCATGCACAACTGGCCCGGCATGAAGGCGGGCCAGTTCGCCGTGAGCCCTGGTCCGGTCATGGCCTCGGGCAACAAGTTCTTCGTCAACGTGATCGGCAAGGGCGGCCATGCGGCGCTGCCGCAGACCGGCATCGACCCGGTGCCGATCGCCTGCGAGATCGTGCAGGCCTTCCAGACCATCCTCACGCGCAAGATGAAGCCGACCGACTCGGCCGTGATCTCGGTGACCACGATCCATGCCGGCGAGGCCAACAACGTGATCCCCGACAACTGCGAGCTCTCGGGCACCGTGCGCACCTTCTCGCTCGAGGTGCTCGACATGATCGAGGCGCGCATGAAGCAGGTCTGCGACCACATCTGCGCCGCGCACGACGCGACCTGCGAATTCCGCTTCGAGCGGTACTACCCGCCCACGGTCAACACCGAGGCCGAGGCCGATTTCGCGCGCCGCGTCATGGGCGGCATCGTCGGCGCCGAGAACGTGCTCCGGCAAGAGCCCGCGATGACCTCGGAAGATTTCGCCTTCATGCTGCAGGCCAAGCCCGGCGCCTATGCCTTCATCGGCAACGGCGACGGTTCGCACCGCGACGTGCACCACGGCGAGGGGCCGTGCACGCTGCACAACGCGAGCTACGACTTCAACGACGACCTGATCCCGCTCGGCGCCACCTGCTGGGTGCAGATCGCCGAGCAGTTCCTGGCACGGAACCCCGGGGGAGCGGCGTCTTGATCGGCATCGGCGAGGCGTTCTCGCCGCGCTACGCCCAGGCGCGCCAGAAGTTCCTGCAGGCCTGCGTGAGCGCGGGCCTCGTGGTCGAGCCGCATGCACACCCCGAGAAGGGCCGCGACGGCGAGGCGCTGTCGATGGACGTGGCGCTCGACGGCGAACCCGGCGCCGAGCGCCTGCTCATCGTGACCAGTGCCTGCCACGGCGTCGAGGGCCATTGCGGCAGCGGCGTGCAGGTGTTCGCGCTGCACGATGCCGAATGGCGCGAGAAGGCGCGCGCGCAGGGCGTGGCGGTGCTCTACATCCATGCGCTCAACCCGCACGGCTTTTCGCACGGCCGCCGCGTGACGCACGAAAACGTCGACCTCAACCGCAATTTCGTCGACTTCTCGCAGCCGCTGCCCGTCAACGAGGCCTACGCCAGCCTGCATCCGCTGCTCGTCCCCGACACCTGGCCGCCGACGCCCGAGAACCAGGCCGCGATCGGCCAGTGGATCGAGGCGCATGGCGCCACCGCCTACCAGGCCGCGGTCACGAGCGGCCAGTACCAGTTCGACGACGGCCTGTTCTTCGGCGGCCGGGCGCCGACCTGGAGCAACAGGACACTGCGCACGGTGCTGCAACGGCATGCCGGCGGGGCACGCCGGCTCGCATGGATCGACCTGCACACGGGGCTCGGGCCGAACGGCATCGGCGAACGCATCTTTGCCTGCCGCGACGACAAGGCCGCCTATGCGCGCGCCAATGCCTGGTGGGGCACGGCGGCGGCGCCGGTCACCTCGATCTACGACGGCTCTTCGAGTTCGGCGCTGCTGCGCGGGCTGATGTGGGATGCCGCGTACCAAGAATGCCCGCAGGCCGAATACACCGGCATCGCGCTCGAGTACGGCACGCTGCCGATGCTCGAAGTGACGGGCGCGTTGCGCGCCGACCACTGGCTGCACAAGCACCCGGAGGCGCCGGCCGACCTGGCCGACGGCATCCGCACGCGCATGCGCGAGGCCTTCTATACCGACACCGACGCCTGGCGCGGGCAGGTCATCAGCCAGGCACGGCAGGCGATGTTCCAGGCCGTCGACGGCCTGGCGTCCTGAGGGGCGAGGCTCAGGTCCTGATCCGCCCGTCGCCCGTGATCATCGAGAGCTCGACGAACTTCGAGCCCACGTGGTTGCGCGGCGAGAACGAGACCTCGAAACCGCCGAAGGGCTGGCGGTCGATGCTTTCGAGCCCGGCAATCAGGCCCTCGCGCGTGGGCTTGCCTGGTGCGCGGCGCAGGCCTTCGACCAGCACCTTGGCCGCGAGGTAGCCTTCCAGGCTCGAGAAATTGACGCTCGCGCCCGCGCCGGCCTTCTTCACCGCCTCGCTGAATTCGCGCGTGATCGCGTTGGCCGGGTTGTAGGGCGACGGCACCACCTGCGTCACCATGACGCCCGCGCCCTGCTTGCCGAGTTCGTCGGCCAGCGCTTGCGTACCGACGAACGACACATTGAAGAAGGTGCCGCCGTAGCCCGCCTTGCGTGCCTCGCGGATGAAGGCGGCGCAGGCCTTGTACGCACCCACCTGCACCACCGCGTCGGGGCGCGCGGCCGTGATGCTCTTGACCGCCTGCGCCACGTCCACCGAGTTGCGCTCCACCGTCGCGAGCGCCACCGGCTGGAGCTGCTGCTGCGACAGCGCCAGCGTCACGCCGTCGAGCCCGGCCTTGCCGTAGGCATCGTTCTGGTAGAAGACCGCGATCTTCTTCAGGCCCAGGTGCGTGAGCTGCTTCACGATCAGCGCGGTCTCGTCGTTGTATGAGGCGCGCAGGTGGAACACGTTGCGGTGGAAGGGCTCGCGCAGCGACATCGCGCCGGTGAACGGCGCGATGAACGGCACCTTCTCCTTCACCGCCAGCGGCAGCGCCGCCATGCTCGTGGGCGTGCCGATGTAGCCGAAGAGCGCGAACACGTCTTCCTCGATCAGCTTCTGCGTGTTGGCCGCGCAGCGGTCGGGCTCGTAGCCGTCGTCGAGGTTCTTGATCACCACGCTGCGCCGTCCCGGCTGCGCGTTGTACTGGTCGAGGAAGAGCTTGGCGCCCTGGTGGAACTGGATGCCGAGCTGCGCGGCCGGCCCCGTGAAGGCGGCCGACTGGCCCAGCACCAGCGGCGCTTCGCCCTGGGCCCGCGCCCAGTGGGTGACGCCCAGCGCCGCCGCACCGGCTGCCACGGAAAAATGTCTGCGATTCATCATGGTGAAAAACCTCTTCTGCGCGCCCCCGCGCCACAAGCTGGAAAACTTTAGACTCGCCGGATGGTCGATGCCCCGGTCTCTGGTCCCACTGCTGCTGTTCTCCCCGCCACGTCCACGGTGCTTGGTGCCTGTCCGCACGACTGTCCGGACACCTGCGCCCTGGTCACCACCGTGCAGGACGGCGTGGCCGTGAAGCTGCAGGGCAATCCGGCCCATTCGCACACGGCGGGCGTTCTCTGCACCAAGGTGTCGCGCTACATCGAGCGCAACGACCATCCCGAACGTCTGGTCCAGCCGATGAAACGGACCGGCCCCAAGGGCAGCGGCCAGTTCGAACCGGTCAGCTGGGACAGCGCACTCGACGCCATCGCCGCGCAACTCCGCACATTTCAGACAGATCCAGAAACAATTGTGCCTTACAGTTACGCAGGCACGATGGGATTGGTGCAGGGCGAATCGATGGACCGGCGCTTTTTCCACAAGCTCGGTGCCTCGCTGCTCGACCGCACGATCTGCTCCATGGCGGGGGGCGAGGCAATGGTCTACACGCTCGGCGCCAAGGTCGGCATGCGGATCGAGTTCTTTGCCGAGGCCAGGCTGATCCTGATCTGGGGCAGCAATTCCATTGCCAGCAACCTGCATTTCTGGCGCCATGCCCAGGCCGCCAAGCGCGCCGGGGCACGCCTGGTGTGCATCGATCCGCGCCGCACCGAGACCGCCGACAAGTGCGACGAGCACATCGCGCTGCTGCCCGGCACCGACGCCGCGCTGGCCCTGGCCCTGATGCACGAACTCATCGTGCACGACTGGCTCGACCACGACTACATCGCTCGCCACACGCTCGGCTGGGAACAACTGCGCGAGCGCGCGCTGCAATGGCCGCCGTCGCGCGCGGCGGCCGTGTGCGGCGTGCCCGAAGCGCAGATCGTCGCGCTGGCGCGCGACTACGGCACCACCAGGCCAGCCGCGATCCGCCTCAACTACGGCATGCAGCGCGTGCACGGCGGCGGCAACGCGGCGCGCGCCATCGCGTGCCTGCCCGCGCTCGTGGGCGCCTGGCGCGATCGCGCGGGCGGGCTGCTGCTGAGCAGCTCGGGCCACTTTCCGGCCGACCGCGCAGCGTTGCAGCGGCCCGACCTGCTGGCGGGCCGCCGGCCGCGCACCATCAACATGAGCACCATCGGCGATGCGCTCTCCGACCGCGAGAAGCCCATCAAGGCCATCGTGGTCTACAACAGCAACCCGGTCGCTGTGGCGCCCGAGTCGGGCAAGGTGGTGGCGGGCTTCGCGCGCGAAGACCTGTTCACCGTGGTACTCGAGCAGTTCCGCACCGACACCGCCGACTACGCCGACTACCTGCTGCCCGCCACCACGCAGCTCGAACACTGGGACATCCACTGCAGCTACGGCCACACCGACGTGCTGCTGAACCGCCCCGCGGTGGCGCCGCGCGGCGAGGCGCGCAGCAACGCCTGGGTGTTCCGCGAGCTGGCGCGCCGCATGGGCTTCGACGAGCCCTGTTTCTCGGACGACGACGAGGCGCTGTGCCGCATGGCCTTCGCGCCCGGCGCGATCGACCAGGACGCATTGCACGCGAAGGGCTTCGCGAGCCTCGCGCTGACCGAGGCGCCTTTCGCCGAAGGCCGCTTCCCGACGCCGTCGGGCCGCTGCGAGTTCTTCAGTGCGCGCCTCGAAGCGCAAGGGCTCGACGGGCTGCCCGACCATGTGCCCAACCATGAACCGGCGGGCAGTTCGGCCGCGTTCCCGCTCGCGATGATCTCGCCGCCCGCACGCAACTTCCTCAACTCGACCTTCGTCAACGTCAGGAGCCTGCGCGCGATCGAGGGCGAGCCGCTGCTCGAGATCCATGCGGCCGATGCCGCCGCGCGCGGCATCGAGGACGGCGCCATCGTGCGCGTGTTCAACCAGCGCGGCGAGCACCGCTGCCGCGCCGAAGTCTCGCGCCGGGCGCGGCCCGGGGTGGTGCACGGCATGGGCATCTGGTGGCGCAAGTTCGGCCTCGACGGCACCAACGTCAACCAGCTCACGAGCCAGCGCCTGACCGACATCGGCCGCGGCCCGACCTTCTACGACTGCCTCGTGGAGGTGGAGCGCGCGTGAGGCCGGTCGCTGCTGCCGCCGTCGCGCTCGCCGGCACGCTGCTGCTCGGGGGCTGCGCCGACATGGGCTACTACTGGCAGTCGGCGAGCGGCCACCTCGGCATCATGCGGGCCGCCAGGCCGGTGCCCGAATGGCTCGCGGACCCGGCCGCTTCCGAGGCGCTCAAGGCCAAGCTCGCACTCGCGCAGCGCATCCGCCGCTTCGCGGTGACCGAGCTGGCGCTGCCCGACAACCCGAGCTACACCTCGTACGCCGACCTGCAACGCCGGGCCGCGGTGTGGAACGTGGTGGCCGCGCCGCCGTACTCGCTCACGCTCGAGACCTGGTGCTTCCCGGTGGCGGGCTGCGTGGGTTATCGCGGCTACTACGACGAGGCCGCGGCAAGCGCCGAAGCCGAGGCGCAGCGCGCGAAGGGCCTCGAGGCCGCCGTGTACCCGGTGCCGGCCTATTCCACGCTCGGCTGGATGAACTGGGCGGGCGGCGATCCGCTGCTGTCCACCTTCATCGGCTATCCCGAGGGCGAGCTGGCGCGCATCGTGTTCCACGAGCTTGCGCACCAGGTGCTCTACGTGCCGGGCGACACCGTCTTCAACGAGTCGTATGCCACGGCCGTCGAGCGCATCGGCGGCGCGGCCTGGCTCGCGCGCGAGGCCGGCGAGGCGGCGCGTACCGAATACGCGCGCTTCGACGCGCAGCGCCAGCAATTCCGCGCGCTGGCGCTCTCGACGCGGCGCGCGCTCAACGCGGTGTACGCCTCGGCCGAAGCCAAGGCGGGCGACTGGGTGGCCGTCGACGCGATGAAGAAGGCGGCCATGGACGACTTCCGCGCACGCTATGCGCAGTTGCGCGCCGGCTGGCAGGGCCCGCGCCAGGGCGCCTACGACGGCTGGGTGGCGCGCGCGAACAACGCGGCCTTTGCGGCGCAGGGCGCCTACGACGACCTGGTGCCGGCCTTCGAGGCGCTGTTCGAGCGCCAGGGCCGGCAGTGGCCGCGCTTCTACCAGGAGGTGCGCCGCATCGCCGCGCTGCCCACCGACGCCGAGCGCCGCCAGGCCCTGCAGGCCGCGAGCGGCGTGCAACAGACACGACATGAAGAGCACAACCACGGAGATCAGCACGGTGCCTGACATTGAAATCGAAAGAAAGCACGCGCTCGGCATCGCGGGCGCTCGCAGGGTCGCGCGCCGGTGGATCCGGCAGGTCGAGCAGGAGTACGGCCTGGCCTGCAGCTACACCGAGGGCGAGACCTGCGACGTCGCGGCGTTCAGCCGCGCCGGCATCGACGGCAAGGTCGAGGTCACGGCCGACAGCCTGCGGCTGGAGGCCACGCTGGGCTTCCTGTTCAGCAGCTTCAGCCAGCAGATCGAGCAGAAGATCGCGGGCAAGCTCGACGCGCTGCTGGGCAGCCCCGGCGCCACGCACTTTGCCTGAACGGGCCGGGCACACTCTCGTGCCATGACCCATCCCGATTCCTCTTCTTCCCCTGCGGGTCCGCTGGCCGGCCTCAAGGTCGTCGAGCTCGGCCAGTTGATCGCCGGGCCGTTCGCGGCGCGCACGCTGGCCGACTTCGGCGCCGACGTGATCAAGATCGAGCCTCCCGGCGCGGGCGACCCGCTGCGCACCTGGCGGCTGCTGAAGGACGGCACCTCGGTCTGGTGGCAGGTGCAGTCGCGCAACAAGCGTTCGCTCGCGCTCGACCTGCGTCAGCCCGAGGCCCAGGCGATCGTGCGGCAGCTCGCGGCCGAGGCCGATGTGCTGGTCGAGAACTTCCGGCCCGGCGCAATGGAAGGCTGGGGGCTCGGCCCCGACGCGCTGCTGGGCGCCAACCCCGCGCTCGTGATGCTGCGCATCAGCGGCTACGGCCAGACCGGCCCCTACCGCGACAGGCCCGGCTTCGGCGTGGTGGCCGAGGCCATGGGCGGGCTGCGCCACCTCACGGGCGAGCCGGGCCGCGTGCCGGTGCGCGTGGGCGTGTCGATCGGCGACACCCTGGCGTCGCTGCACGGCGTCATCGGCGTGCTGATGGCGCTGCAGCACCGCCATGCCACCGTGAGTGCCGCGCATCCGAAAGGCCGCGGCCAGGTGGTCGACGTGGCGCTCTACGAAGCCGTCTTCAACTGCATGGAAAGCCTGCTGCCCGAGTACAGCGCCTTCGGGGCGGTGCGCGAGGCGGCCGGCAGCGCGCTGCCGGGCATTGCGCCGACGAATGCCTACCGCTGCGGCGACGGCGGCTACGCCATCGTGGCGGGCAACGGCGACAGCATCTTCCGCCGCCTCATGGCCTGCATCGGCCGGCCCGACCTGGCGGCCGATCCGGCCCTGGCGAGCAACGCGGGCCGGGTCGCGCAGGTCGAGATGCTCGATGCCGCGATCGGCGACTGGGCCGCCGCGCGAACGGTGGACGAGGTGCTCGCCGCGCTCGAGGCGGCGCAGGTGCCGGCCGGGCGCATCTACACCATCGCCGACATTGCGGCCGATCCGCACTATGCGGCGCGCGGCATGCTGCAGCAGGTGCGCATGCCCGACGGCAGCGCGCTCGCGGTGCCCGGCTTCGTGCCCAAGCTGTCGCTCACGCCGGCCAGCCACCGGCGCAACGCACCGGCGCTCGGTGCCGATACCGACGCGGTGCTGAAGGAGATCGGGCTCAGCGCCGAGCAGATCGCCGCGCTGCATGCGCGCGGCATCGTCGGCTGAAGGCGGGCCTCAGCCCCGCAGCGACTCGATCAGGTCGATGTACTTCTGCTTGGACTCGTCGCTGCCGGTGCCCTTGTTGGCGGTCCAGGCGTCCCACTTGGCGCGCGCGACGATGTCGCTGAAGCTGGGCTTCTTGGCGGTGTTGTCGCCTTCGGTCGCCTGCTTGAACAGGCCGTAGATCTTGAGCAGCGTCGGGTTGTCGGGGCGCTCGGCCAGGAGCTTGGAATTGGCCTGGGCGGCTTCGAATCGGGCGTTGAGGTCGTCGGACATTGGCGGTCAATCTGAAGAAGTTGGGTCGGATGGCGCATCTTACGGCGCGGTACGCCTTGGTACCGCGCCGTGGTTCACTCGGACAGCCCGGCGCGGGCCAGCTCCACGTCGAGGCGTTCCTTGGCATCGGCCGGCGTCAATGCCGCGGCCTTCTCGTACAGCCGCGTGGCCTCGCCCATGCGGCCGTCGCCGTGCAGCATGAGCAGCGCGCGGCCGTATTCCATGAGCGCGCCCGGAGAATGCGGGTTCAGCTGGAGACCGCGCTCGAACAGCTCGACCGCGGTCTCGGCACGCACGCCGTAGGTCATGCGGCCCACCAGCGCACCGACCTTGTCGATCACCTCGGCATGGAAGGCGGCGAGCGCCACATGCGCGTCGGCATGGGCGGGCTGCAGTTCGATCACGCGCTCGAGCGCATGCTTGAGCTTGCTGCCGAGCCCCTGCGCCAGCGCGCGCGCCACGCTGATGCCCTGGCTGTAGCGGCCCAGCGCATACGACTGCCAGTAGAGCGCATGGCAGTTGTCGGGTTCGGCCTCGGCCTGCGCGCTCGCGCGCTCGATCACATGGCGGAACATCGCGAGCCGCACCGATTCGCGCGGCTCCAGGTAGTTGGCGTAGACGGCCGTGGCCTGGTTGGCGAGCAGCAGCCCGTCGGCGCCGTGCGCGAGGCCGAGCGCGGCAGCCAGCTCGAACTGGCCGCTGTGGTACAGCGCCCAGCCCTCGGCCAGCGGGTCGCCCGCGGCGGGCGGCGGTAGCGCATGGCCGGCATGCAGCCGGTGCCAGTGGTCGAGCAGGCTGTGGGCGTCGTAGCGCGGCACGTCGGGGTAGGGCAGCGGCGTCCAGGGTTCCGCCGCCGCAGCAGCAACCGGAGCGGCGGACATCAGCGAGAGCGGCTTGAAGTCGGGCATGGCTTTCACTTGCGCTAGGCAGCCACGCGGGAGGAGGCTGCCGAGGGCCGCGCGGCGGCGGCGTTCTCGTCGTGATCTTCGCCGCCGTAGGCGTGGCTCAGTGTCAGCAAATGCCGCCGCTGTTCGCGTCCGAGGTAGGGCGCGAGCAGGTGCAGCGTGTGCTGAGCGCCGCGCATCAGCGCACCCTGCGCATGGCTCGGTTCGAGCGCCTCGCGCGGATTGCGCACGTATTCGTAGCTGAGCCAGTAGGTCAGCACCACGACCATGCTCTGCGCCAGCGTGTCGATCTCGTCGGCATCGATGTCGAGGTGGCCGGACCGTCCGAGCCCCTCGACCAGCGTGCGGATCGCGCGCGCCTTGTTCTTGAGCACGAGCTGGAACTGCGTCTCGAGATGCCGGTTCTTGCTCAGCAGGTCGTTGAGGTCGCGGTAGAGGAAGCGGTAGCGCCAGATCAGCTCGAACAGGCTGTGCATGAAGAACCAGGCGTCCTCCACGTCGTGCACGCCTTCGCTCGCGTGCAGCAGCTCGTTGAGCTCGGCTTCATAGCCTTCGTAGAGCCGGTTGATCAGCTCTTCCTTGGCGGGGTAGTGGTAGTAGAGATTGCCCGGGCTGATGTTCAGTTCGCCCGCCACGAGCGTGGTGGAGACGTTCGGCTCGCCGAATCTGTTGAAAAGCGCGAGTGCGGCTTCGAGGATGCGTTGCGCGGTTCGGCGTGGCGCCTTCTTGGCCATGTCGGTCCCCAGGTTTGTCTCTTGGGAACACTCTAGCGCATGTGCGCTGCAGCATGAACCGGCAGGGCCATGTTTTGCGGCAGCGCGCATTTTGTGCACCGCCGCAAAAAGAAGAAGACGGTCGCCTACGCGGCCTTGCCGGTGCCGCGCCGCACGGTCTTCTTGGCGGCCGTGGCCGCCGGGGCTGCGCTGCGGCCCGCCGTCTTGCGGCTCGCCCCGCGCGCCGGTGCGGCGGCCTTGCCGGCGCGCTGCAGTTCGGCCTCGAGCGCTGTCACGCGCGCCTGCAGTGCGGCGTGCTCGGCCGGCGTGGGATAGCCGATCTTTTCGAGGGCGCGTCCCACGCGCTCTTCGAAGATGTTCTCGAGCTTGCCCCACTGGCCCGCTGCCTTCGTGCCGAACTCGTTGGCAAAGCCCGACATGCGTGCCTGGGCCTGCGCAAGCGTTTCCTCGGCGGCCTGCTGCGTCTTCTTCTGCATGCCGGTGCCGTCCTTCACCAGCGCCTCGAAGGCCTTGCTGCCTTCCTGCTGCATCTTGGCGAAGGCGCCGAGCCCTGCGAGCCAGATCTGCTGCGCGGAATCCTTGATGCGGTCGGCGTTCTTGCCGCCTTGTTCGTCGTCGTCCTGGGTCGCCATGGCGTGTTCCTGTGAAAGCAAAGGGTCGGGCCACTCTAGCCGCAAGCCGCCTCCACCTTTAGAGCCGCGCACCTATCCTCCAGCGGCGCGGCTCGCTTCGAGATGGGTTTTCGCGCGCTCGGCCAGCGCCATCTCGCCCGGCGTCTGCGGGATGTAGGGCTGCACCGGCAGCGGACGGCCATGCGAATCGACCGAGACGAAGACGATCAGGCATTCGGTGGTCTTGTCCATCGAGCCGCCCTTCATGTCGCCGCTGCGCACCTCGACCGAGATGTTCATGCTGGTCTTGCCGGTATAGGCCAGCCGCGCTTCGACCTCCACCAGGTCGCCGATCATGATCGGATGGTGAAAGCGGATGCTGCCGATGAACGCCGTCACGCAATAGCGCTTGGCCCAGCTGGTGGCGCAGGCGTAGCCCGCCTCGTCGATCCACTTCATGACGGTGCCGCCATGGACCTTGCCGCCGAAGTTCACGGTGCTGGGCTCGGCCAGGAACCGGAGGGTGATGGAAGACATGCGCCGCCTTTGCAACTGTTAAATCTGGGGAGCGCAATTATGCGAGGCGCCCGCCGCCGGAATGCACCGCCGGTCGGCCCGGCAGGCGCGTTCAGCCGCGGCCGAACAGCTCGGCCAGCGTGCGCCGCAGCCAGGCATTGCCGGCATCGGCATGGAAGCGCTCGTGCCAGTGCTGCTTGACCGCGTAGGCCGGCAGTTCGAACGGCGGCTCCAGCAACTTGACCGGCTCCTGCGTGACGAGCACCTTGCCGAGGATCGCCGGCACGATCACGATCAACTCGGTGTGTGCCACGATGCGCGCCACGCTCAGGAAGCTCGACAGGCTGACCACCACGTGGCGCCGCAGGCCGAGCCGCGCGATGGTCTTGTCGACGATGGCATGGCCGGTGCCCGACGAGGCCACCACCGCGTGCGCCTCGGTCTCGAAGCGCTTCTGCGTGAGGCGCGCGTCGATGCGCGGATGGTTGCGCGCCGCGAGGCAGACGAAGCTCTGCATGAAGAGCGTCTGCTGGTAGAAGCCCGCGTCGAGCTGCGGCATGAAGCCCACCGCCAGGTCGACCGCGCCGTCCTCGAGCCGGCGCGCGCTCTCGGTCGAGATGATCTCGGTCTCGATGCGCACCCCGGGCGCGGCCAGCCGCAGGTGGTCGAGCAGGCCCGGCAGCAGCACCACCTCGCTGATGTCGGTCATGCAGATGCGGAAGCTGCGCTGCGCGGTGGCCGGATCGAAGCTGGCGCGCCCGCCCTTGGCGCGGTTCAGCCGGTCGAGGATGTCGAGCACCAGCGGCTGGATCTGCCGCGCATAGGGCGTGGGCTCCATGCCGCGCGAGGTGCGCACGAACAACCGGTCGCCGAAATGCGTGCGCAGCCGCGCCAGCGCGGTGCTTGCGGCCGACTGCGAAAGGCCGAGCCGCTCGGCGGCGCTCGACACGTTGGCCGTCTTGTAGACCTCGTCGAACACCAGCAGCCATTCGAGATCGAGCTGGGCCATGTCGCCACTCCTGTGCGTCGTGTGAAGCCACCATTATCGAAAAATGCGATCGGGCCTATCGCCCGAGACCTGTTGCGCCAATAGTAGTGCCGGCGCAAGATCGCCGCTTGCCCAGGAGCCACGGCCACACGCCGCCGGAGACCACGAATGAACCCCACTGCCAGCAAGCCGGCCGCCCCGGCTCCCGCCAATGCGGCCGAGCGCCGTGCCTACTACGAGCGCATTCGCCCACTGAACCTCACGCCGCTGTGGGAGTCGCTGCATGCGCTGGTGCCACGCGAGCCCGCTACGCCGTGCGTGCCCGCGCTCTGGCGCTACGAGGAGATCCGGCCGCTGCTGATGGCGTCGGCCGAGCTCATCACCGCCGAGGAGGCCGTGCGCCGCGTGCTCGTGCTCGAGAACCCCGCGCTGCCCGGCAACTCGTCGATCACGCAGTCGATCTACGCCGGCCTGCAGCTCATCATGCCGGGCGAGGTCGCGCCGTCGCACCGCCATGTGCAGTCGGCGCTGCGCTTCATCGTCGACGGCAAGGGCGCCTACACCACCGTGGGCGGCGAGCGCACCACCATGTTCCCGGGCGACTTCATCATCACGCCGTCGTGGGCCTGGCACGACCATGGCAACGAGGGCATCGGCGGCACGGTGGAGCCGGTGGTCTGGCTCGACGGCCTCGACATCCCGATGCTGCGCTTCTTCGATGCCGGCTTCGCCGAGAACGACGATGCCAAGGTGCAGCATGTGGCACGCCCCGAGGGCAACAGCCTCGCGCGCTTCGGCCACAACATGGTGCCGGTGCGCCACGACCATGTGTCGCCGACCTCGCCGATCTTCAACTATCCCTACGCCCGCAGCCGCGAGGCGCTGGCCCTGCTGCAGAAGCAGGAAGCGCCCGACGCCTGGCTCGGCCACAAGCTGCGCTACATCAACCCGCTGACCGGCGGCGCGCCGATGCCGACCATCGGCACCCAGCTGCAGCTGCTGCCCAAGGGCTTTGCGGGCCGATCGCATCGCACGACCGACGGCACCGTCTACAGCGTGGTCGAGGGCCGCGGCACGGCCGAGATCGCGGGCCAGCGCTTCGACTTCGCGCCGCGCGACACCTTCGTCGTGCCCTCGTGGGCGCCGCTGCGCCTGCTGGCGCCGGGCGAAGACGTGGTGCTGTTCAGCTTCTCGGACCGTCCGGTGCAGCAGGCCATGGGCGTGCTGCGCGAAGCCTTCCTCGACGACGCCTGAAGCGCGGCGACCGCTTCCGTTATTTTCTTGTTCGACCGTGTGCCGCCCCGAGCGGCAGGAGTTCCCCATGTCCTTCGTCTTCACGCCCCCTTCGATCGTCGGCCTGCCCATCGTGGGCAGCGACCAGCAGTTTCCTGTGCGCCGCGTCTACTGCGTGGGCCGCAACTACGCGGCGCACGCGCGCGAGATGGGCTTCGACCCCGACCGGGAGCCGCCGTTCTTCTTCTGCAAGCCCAATGACGACGCCTCGGTGGTGCCGGTGGCCGAAGGCCAGACGGGCGCCATTCCCTATCCGCCGCTCACGAGCAACTACCACTATGAGGCCGAGCTCGTCGTCGCCATCGGCAAGGGCGGCCGCGACATTCCGGTCGAGCAGGCCGCGAGCCACATCCACGGCTATGCGGTGGGCCTCGACATGACGCGCCGCGACTTGCAGATGAAGATGCGCGAACAGGGCCGCCCGTGGGAGATCGGCAAGGCCTTCGACTTCTCGGCACCCATCGCGCCGCTGCGCACGCTGGCCGACGTGGGCGAGATCAACGATGGCGCCATCGTGCTGGAGGTCGACGGCGAGGTGCGCCAGAAGAGCGACATCACGCACCTGATCTGGTCGGTGAACGAAGTGATCGCCAATCTGTCGACGCTCTTCACCCTGCAGCCCGGCGACCTGATCTTCACAGGCACGCCCGAAGGCGTGGGTGCGGTGAAGCCCGGGCAGACGATCAAGGTCGGCATCGACCGCCTGCCCTCGCTCACCGTGCGCATCGACTGACCGGCCATGACCCGCTCGCAGAAGAACCCTCCCACCGTGCTGCTGGTTGGCGGCGGCATCGGCGGCATGGCCGCGGCGCTGGCGCTCGCGCGGCTCGGCGTGTCGATCGACCTGCTCGAGCAGAGCGCCACCATCGGCGAGATCGGCGCCGGCCTGCAGCTCGGCCCGAATGCGTTTGCGGCGCTCGACGCACTCGGCGTGGGCGAGGCGGTGCGGCGCGACTCGGTGTTCACCGACCGGCTGGTGATGATGGACGCCGTCGACTGCAGCGAAGTCGCCTCGGTGCCGGTGGGCGAGGGGTTCCGCGCGCGCTTCGGCAATCCGTACGCGGTGAGCCACCGGGCCGACCTGCACGGCGCGATCCACGAGGCGGTGAAACGCCATCCGCTGATCCGCTTCCACACCTCGGCGCAGGTCGAAGCCATCGACAGCGGCGCGCGCGGCGTGACCGCGGTCACGCGCGACGGCCGGCGCTTCCAGGCCGACGCGATCGTCGGCTGCGACGGCGTCAAGTCGGTGGTGCGCGCGCAGATCGTGGGCGATGCGCCGCGGGTGTCGGGCCATGTGGTTTACCGCGCCGTGGTGCCGGTGGCCGACATGCCGGCCGACCTGCGCTGGAACGCGCCCGTGGTCTGGGCCGGGCCCAACTGCCACCTGGTGCATTACCCGCTGCGCCATGGCGAGCAGTACAACCTGGTCGTCACCTTCCACAGCCGCGAGCAGGAGGAGTGGGGCGTGACCGACGGCAGCAAGGACGAGGTGCTCTCGTACTTCGAGGGCGTGCATGCGCGCCCGCGCCAACTGCTCGACCGGCCGACCTCGTGGCGCCGCTGGAGCACGGCCGACCGGGATCCGGTCGAGCGCTGGAGCGACGGCCCCGCCACGCTGCTCGGCGACGCCGCGCATCCGATGATGCAGTACCTCGCACAGGGCGCCTGCATGGCGCTCGAAGATGCGGTGACGCTCGGCGAGGCCGTGAAGGCCTGCGGCTTCGACATGCCCGCCGCCTTCAGGCTCTACGAATCGGCGCGCACCGCGCGCACCGCGCGCGTGGTGCTGTCGGTGCGCGAGATGGGCCGGCTCTACCATGCCAAGGGCGTGGAGCGGCTGGTGCGCAACAGCCTCTGGGCCGGCCGCACGCCCGAACGCTTCTACGATGCGGTCGAGTGGCTCTATGCCTGGCGGCCGGAGCGCTGCCTCGACGATGCGGCTGCCGCGGCGTCGTCGCACTGACAACACCATTCGAGGCCCAAGGCCCAGGAGACAAGACACCATGAACAACTTTTCGCGCACATTGCTGGCCACCGTGCTCGGCCTCGGCGCCGCCACCGCCGCCCTGGCGCAGGCCGAGGCCGACTTCCCGCGCAAGCCGGTGACGCTGGTCACGCCGTTCGCCGCCGGCAGCGGCCCCGACGCGGTGCTGCGGCTCGTGTCCGACAAGCTCTCGCGGCTGTGGAACCAGCGCGTGGTGGTCGACAACAAGCCCGGCGGCGGCGGCTTCATCGCCATCGACCAGGCACGGCGCGCCGCGCCCGACGGCTACACGCTGCTGCAGCTCGACAGCGAGCACGTCGCCGCGCTGCCGCACCTGTACAAGTCGCGCAACTTCGTCACGCTGCAGCATTTCGATCCGGTGGCCTCGCTGTTCCGCACGCCGTTCTTCGTGGCCGTGGGCACCGACTCGAAATGGAAGACCATGGGCGACCTGATCGCCTCGGCCAAGGCCGAGCCCGAGGCCATCGTCTACGGCTCGTGGGGCGTCGGCAGCCCCGGCCATCTCGGCGCGCAGCAGCTCGAGGCGCTCACGGGCATCCGCATGCGCCATGCACCGTACCGCGAGGTCTCGCAGCTCTATTCGAACGTGGGCACCGGCGACGTGCCATGGGCCTTCGCGAGCATTCCGTCGAGCCAGGGCATCTACAAGGCCGGCAAGCTGCGCTACATCGCGGTGGCGGCGCCAAAGCGCATTCCGCAGCTGCCCGACGTGCCGACCATGGCCGAAGCGGGTGGCCCGGCGTCGCTGGAGGTGAACTCCTTCGTCTCGCTGCTCGCGCCCAAGGGCGTGCCCGCGGCAGTGAAGGCGAAAATCAACGCCGACGTCGCCAAGGTCATCGCCGATCCCGAGATTCGCGCGCGCTTCGACACCTTCGCTTTCGAGCCGCTGGCCTGGTCGCCCGAAGAGATCCAGCGCAACGCCGAGGCCAAGTCGAAGATCTATGGCGATCTGGTGCGCCGCGGCAACATCAGCCTCGAATAGCCGCAGCTGTTCGTAGAACGAACACGTTCGGCTGTCATCATTACGTTTTTTCACACTTCGACCTTCACCATGCAAGCCACCAAGAGAGCCCTCCTGATCGCCTGCGGCTTGGCCGCCGCCGCGGCGCTGCCCCTCGCTGCCAGTGCCCAAGACGCCGCCTGGCCGACCCGTCCCATCCGCCTGCTCGTGGGCTTCCCGGGCGGCTCCACGCCCGACATCGCCGCACGCACCATCGCCGAGCCGCTCTCCAAGGCGCTCGGCCAGCCAGTGGTGGTCGACAACAAGCCCGGCGCCTCGGGCAACATCTCGGCCGACCAGGTGGCCAAGGCCAGCGACGACCACACGATCGGCATCGTCATCAACGGCAATCTCACCTCGTCGAAGATGCTCTACCCGAAGCTGCCCTACGACCCCGTCAAGGACTTCACCTACCTTTCGCTGATCGCGACCGCGCCGCTGGTGCTGGTGGCGCCGAACGACCTGCCTTCGGGCACGGCCTTCTTCGACGCGGCGCGCAAGGGCGGCGACAAGTGGAACTACGGCTCGGTGGGCGTGGGCTCGGTCGGGCACCTCGGCATGGAACTGCTCAAGAGCCGCGTCGCGGGCTTCAACCCCGAGCACGTCCCTTACCAGGGCAACCCGCAGGTCGTCACCGCAATGCTCGGCGGCCAGGTCCAGATGGGCCTGATTCCCCCGGGCGTGGCCATGCCGCAGGTTCGCGCCGGCAAGCTCAAGGCCATCGGCCTCACGGGCGGACGCAGCGCGCTGGTGCCCGAGCTCGCACCGCTGGCCGATGCCGGCGTGAAGGACTTCAATCTCGAAGTGTGGGTGGCCCTGCTCGGCCCGGCCAATCTTTCGCAGGCGGCGCAGTCGCGCATCAGCCGCGAACTCGCCGTCGTCATGAAGGACCCCGACGTGCGCCGCAGGCTCTTCGAGCAGGGCTGGCAGGCCGTGGGCACTTCGCCCGACGGCATGCGCCTGCGCGTGAAGGAAGAGGCCGCGATCATGACCAGGATCATCTCCACGCGCGGCATCAAGCTGCAATGAGCACTTCGACCATGACCGTGAACGAGCCGGCGCGCGCGCTGCCGGTGTTCGGGGAATACGACGTGGTGGTGGTCGGCGGCGGCCCCGCCGGCATTGCCGCCGCCGTCAGCGCGGCGCGCCACGGCGCGAACACGCTGCTGGTGGAGCGCTACGGCTTCCTCGGCGGCATGGGCACCGCGGGTGGCGTGACCAACTTTGCGGGACTGTACGGCAAGCGCGATGGCGAGATGACGCTGCTGGTGCGCGGCGTCGCCGACGAACTGCTGGCGCGCATCGACGCACTCGGCGGCCTCAACAAGCCGCAGGACGGCATGCAGGGCCGCATCCGCGTGCGCTCCTACGACACCTCGGCCTATAAGATCGCCGCCGACCAGCTGCTGCTCGATGCCGGCGTGAACCTGCTGTTCCATGCCTGGGCCGCGGCGGTGGTCCGCGACGGCGACCGCATCGCGGCGCTGGTGGTCGAGACCAAGTCGGGCCGGCAAGCGATCCGCGCCAATGCTTTTGTCGATGCGAGCGGCGACGCCGACGTCGCGGCCTTCGCGGGCGTGCCGTTCGAGGTCGGCGACGGCCATGGCAGCGGGCTGTTCCCGACCACCATGTTCCGCGTCGGCCAGGTCGATGCGAAGCCGGCGCTCGAGGCCGTGGGCGAGTTCAAGGCCATCAACGACCTGATGGCGCGCGTGCAGCAGCAAAAGCCCGGCGCCTACCGCTTTCCGCGCGAAGGCGCGATCCTGCGGCCCAACATCGATCCGCGCGAATGGCGTGCCAACGTCACGCAGATCCGCAATGCCGCGGGCCGCGCGATGAACGGCGTGGACGCACGCGAGCTCACCGAGGGCGAGCTCGAAGGCCGGCGCCAGATCGCCGAGTACTTCCGCTTCATGAAGGCCGAGGTGCCGGGCTTCGCGCAATCGGCCATCGTCGAGATCGCGCCGCAGGTGGGCATCCGCGAGACCCGCCGCATCGACGGCCTCTATGCGCTCACGGGCGAGGACATCCTGTCGTCGGCGCGCTTCGACGACAGCATCGGCATCAACGCCTGGCCGATGGAGATGCATGCCGATGGCCGTATCGAATGGGCCTTCCCGCGCGACGAAAACCGCACCTACAACCAGCTGCCGTGGCGCATGCTGGTGCCGCGCACCGTCGACAACCTGCTCGTCGCCGGCCGCTGCGCCGCGATGACGCACGAGGGCCAGTCGGCCGCGCGCGCAAGCGGCGGCTGCTTCGTCATGGGCCAGGCTGCGGGCACGGCCGCGGCGTCGCTCGGCGGCGGGCGGTTCGCCGCGGTCGACGTGCCGGCGCTGCAGCAGAAGCTCGTGGCGGACGGCGCCGACCTGGACCGCTGATGAAGCCGATGGTGGGCGCTGTCGCGTTCACGCGCGACACCCCGCCCGCCGCATGTTTGCTATCGTCAGCGGCTCCCATGTTCCCTGCACGCCCATGACGACCGATACCGCAACCGCCGCCCGCCTCATCGACGAACTCGTCGCGCTCATGCAGCTCGCGCCGCTCGGCGACGACCGCTTTCTTGCGCAGAGCGAAGACCTCGGCACGCCGGCCGTCTTCGGCGGCCAGGTGCTCGGGCAGTCGCTCATGGCCGCGAGCCTCACGGTGGCGGCCGACCGGCCGGTGCATTCGATGCATGCGTATTTCCTGCTGCCGGGCGAGCACGCGCCGATCGAGTACAGCGTCGACCGCGTCCGCGATGGCCGCAGCTTCACCACGCGGCATGTGGTGGCGCGCCAGCAGGAGCGCATCATCTTCGAGATGTCGGCCTCGTTCCAGACCGTGGACGAGGGCGTCGAGCATCAGTTCGAGATGCCGTCTTTCCCAGGCCCCGAGGGGCTCGTCAGCGAACTCGACCTGCGCATCGCGCTCGGCGACCGCCTGCCCGAGCGCTGGCGCGACAAGGGCACGCAGCCGCACGGCATCGAGTACCGGCGCGTCGACCCCGAAGACCTGATCACGCCGCAGCGGCGCCCGGTCGCCGCGCAGAGCGCAATCTGGATGCGCGCCATCGCGCCGCTGCCCGACGATCCGACGGTGCACCGTGCGCTGCTGGCCTATGCGTCCGACCATGGCCTGCTGCGCGCCGCGATGCTGCCGCACGGGCTGAGCTTCATGAGCGGCAAGGTGCGCCCCGCGAGCCTCGACCACGCGATGTGGTTCCACCGCGATTTCCGCATGGACGACTGGCTGCTGTACGTGATCGACTCGCCGAGCGCGGGCGGCGCGCGCGGCCTGTGCCGCGGCACGCTCTACACGCGCGATGGCCGGCTGGTGGCTTCGGCCGTCCAGGAAGGCATGGTGCGCGTGCGGCGCTGAAGCCCGACACCGGCCATCCCCCCGAGAAGGACACCCCTATGAAATCCGAACAGCCACAGCAGAAGGTCGCCATCGTCACGGCCGGCGGCAGCGGCATGGGCGCCGCCGCGGCGCGCAAGCTCGCAGCGGACGGTTTCCGCGTTGCCATCCTGTCGTCTTCGGGCAAGGGCGAGGCACTTGCCACCGAGCTCGGCGGCATCGGCGTGACCGGTTCCAACCAGTCGAACGACGACCTGACAAAGCTCGTCGACCGCGTTGTGGCCGAATGGGGCCGCATCGACGTGCTGGTCAACAGCGCAGGCCACGGCCCGCGCGCCGCGATCCTCGACATCAGCGACGAGGACTGGCACCGCGGCATGGACGTGTACCTGCTGGGCGCGGTGCGCCCGAGCCGGCTCGTGGCGCCGCACATGGTGCGCCAGGGCGGCGGCGCGATCATCAACATCTCGACCTTCGCGGCCTTCGAGCCCGATCCGGTGTTCCCGACCTCCGGTGTGTTCCGCGCCGGGCTCGCGGCCTTCACCAAGCTCTTCGCCGACCAGTACGCGCAGCACAACGTGCGCATGAACAACGTCCTGCCGGGCTTCATCGACAGCCTGCCCGAGAAGGAGGCGTTCCGTGCGCGCATCCCGATGGGGCGCTACGGCCGCAGCGAAGAGATCGCCGCGACCATCGGCTTTCTCGCCTCCGAGGGCGCGGGCTACATCACGGGGCAGAACCTGCGCGTCGACGGCGGCATCACGCGCTCGGTCTGAGCCCGATCGGGGCGCCGCCACGCCCGGCTCAGCCGAAGGGGCTGGCGGTCGCGAACCACAGGCCGATGCCGGTCGCAATGATGAAGGCGCCGTCGGTCACGCCTGCAACGAGGAAGAACTTGGTCTGCATCAGGTCGACCATCTCGGGCTGGCGCGCCGTGCCTTCGAGAAACTTCTGGCCGACGAGGGCAATGCCGATGCATGAGCCGAGCGCGGCAATGCCGATCAGCAGCGCGACGGCGAGCGGGAGGATGTTGAAGCCGGTGGTCATGGTGTTTTCTCCTGGGTGGTTGATCGATGGACCGACTGTCGCGCAATCGGCGCACCGAATCGATGACCTGCGAGGTCATGCCTCGCATGAAGAAAACCGGCTGACCGGCGCGGTCAGCTGCCGCGCAGTTCGCGCCGCAGGATCTTGCCGACCGTCGACTTGGGCAGTGCCTCCACGATCTGCACCTGGCGCGGCAGCTTGTAGCCGGTGAGCTGCGTGCGGCAGAAGGCGACCACCTCGTCCTCGGTCACGCTGGCGCCCGGCGTGCGCACCACGAAGAGCTTGACCGTCTCGCCCATCTTTTCGTCGGGCACGCCGACACAGGCGCATTCCGCCACGCCCGGGCAGGCGCTGGCCACGGCCTCGATCTCGTTGGGGTACACGTTGAAGCCCGAGACCAGGATCATGTCCTTCTTGCGGTCCACGATCTTGAGGAAACCACGCGCGTCGAACACGCCCACGTCGCCGGTGCGGAAGTAGCCGTCGGCGGTGAAGGCCTCGGCGTTCGCCTCGGGCTTCTCCCAGTAGCCGCGCATCACCTGCGGGCCCTTGACGCAGACCTCGCCGGCCTCGCCCCCGGCCACCTCGCGGCTCGCGTCGTCGAGCAATTTGACGTCGGTCGAGGGCAGTGGCAGGCCGGTGGTGGCCGTGAACTCGTTCACCGCGGCCGGGTTGAACGTGACGATCGGCGAGGTCTCCGACAGCCCGTAGCCCTCGCGGATGAACTGCCCCGTGATCGCCTGCCAGCGCGCCGACACGGTGGGCACGATGGCCGCGCCGCCGCCGGCCGCGAGCTTCAGGCGCGACCAGTCGACCTCGGGCAGTTGCGGATGAAGCGTCAGCCCGGCGTAGAGCGTATTGACTCCGGTGATCACCGTGGGCCGCGCAGCGCGCAGCGTGGCGACGAAGCCGTCCATGTCGCGCGGATTGGCCACCAGCCAGTTCTCGGCACCGATGCTGAAGTAGCTGATGAAGTTCACCATCAGCGCGAAGATGTGATAGAGCGGGATCGCCGTGACGACAACCTCTTCGCCTTCGGCGCGCGCGGCCGGCATGAAGAGCGCGAACTGCGCGCAGTTGGCGAGCAGGTTGCCGTGCGAGAGCGCCGCCCCCTTCGACACGCCGGTGGTGCCGCCCGTGTACTGCAGAAAGATCAGGTCGTCGGACGCGGCCTTCACGGGCGTGAACGGCAGCGTCTCGCCAGCGGCGAGCACTTCGGCGAGGCTCGCTGCATCGGTCAGGCGCGCATCGACCGGCGGGCTCGGCAGCGGGCTGTCGGCGGCAAGGCCCAGGCCCGCGGTGACCACGCGGCGCACCGGCGTGGCGCTCGCGACCTCGGCGAATGTGGGCGTGGCGCCATTGAAGATGACGAGCGTCTGCGCATCGGCATCGGCGAGCTGGTGCGCGAGTTCGCGCGGCGTGTAGAGCGGATTGACGTTCACCTGCACTGCGCCCGCGCGCAGGATGCCGATCAGCATCACCGGAAAGGCCAGGATGTTGGGCGTCATCACCGCCACGCGGTCGCCTGGCTTCACGCCCTGCGCCTGCAGCCAGGCCGCGAAGTTGCGCGACAGCCGGTCGAGTTCGCCGTAGGTGAGCGTCTGGCCCAGCGAGCGGAACGCCGGCCGCGCGGCGTGGCGGGTCATGGCCGACTCCATCATCGCGGTGACGCTGGCGTGGGTCTCGGGAGCGATCTCGGCCGGGATGCCGAACTCTCGGTAGGTCGCGAGCCAGGGGCGTTGTTGCATGGGATGTCTCCTTCGGATTGTTTTCTGTCTTCAGGGCGTGACGATACCGAACAGCGGATCGAACTCCTCGAGGTTCGTGAAGATTGCACCGAGCGCCTTTGGATCGCCTTCGAGCCGCGCCTCGCCGCTTTCGACCAGCTTGGGCAGGGGCACCTTGGCCAGCAGCATCTTGAAGAAGGCCGGCTGCGTGAGCGACAGCGTGGCTTGCGGCGCCGCGAGCTTGCGGCCCTTGGTGTTGTTGAGCACGGCGTTCGACAGCTCGAGCGCATAGGTCTCCTGGCTGTCGGTGAAGTTCACCTGCACGCCGAAGTTCAGTCCGTCGACCTTGCGGTGGTTCAACCGCACCGCGAGGAAGTCGAAGATCAGCTCGGGCGTCATGCCGCGCACCATGTCGGGCCCCTGGCTCGACAGGCGGATCTTGCGGATGCCGTTGCGCAGCTCCTGCGCGCCCACGAGGTAGGCGTTGCGCCACACGCCCGACTCGGCCTGGTAGCCGAGCTGCTCGAGGATGTCGGCCTGCAGAAGGCGCGCCTTCTCGTTGCCGGGCTCGGCCATCACGGCGTTGTTGTTGAGCTCGGCGGCCCAGCGGTAGTCGCCTGCGTCATACGCGCTGCGGGCCTTGGCCATCACGGCCTCGGCGCCACCGATGGCCGCGACGTAGCGCTTCGCGTTCTCGGCCGGCGGCAGCGGGTCGAGCGTGGCGGGGTTGCTGTCGTAGTAGCCGAGATAGTAGTTGTAGACGCCGCGCAGGTTGTGGCTCAGCGTGCCGTAGTAGCCGCGCGTGGAGAAGTCGTTGCGCAGCCCCTGCGGGATGTAGCCCACGTTGCCCAGGTCGTTCATCTTGGCGCCCTTGTTCGCCAGGTTCAGCGCGGCGTCGTGCATGTAGCGGTAGATGTCGCGCTGGTTCGCCAGGTGCTTGCGGATGCGCTCCGGGCCCCACACGGGCCAGTGGTGGCTGCGGAACGCGACCGCCGCTTCCGGTGCGAAGTCGATCATCTCGTTGATGTACTTGCTCCAGCCGAGCGCGTCGCGCGCCTTGGCGCCGCGCACCGTGTAGATGTTGTGCATGTTGGCGGTCACCACCTCCGACAGGCACAGTGCTTTCAGCTCGGGGAAGTAGAAGGCGAACTCGGATGGCGCCTCCGAGCCGTTGGCCATCAGGAACACGATGCGCTGCCCGTCGACCACGCGTTCCTCGCCGGTCTTCTTGACGTAGTCGGTGGGCGCGATCAGGCCCATGCTGCCGATGCTCAGCCCCTTGCCGAGACCGCTGCCGACGCCGCCGCGCTCGCCGAAGGGCAGCGGTGTGCCGAACTGGTAGTGCGCGCGCCGCGACATCGCATTGCCGGCCAGCACGTTCTCGGCCACCGCATGGTCCATGAAGCCCTCGGGCGCGATGACCGGCACCTTGCCCGCCTTCACGTCGGCCTCGTCGACCACGCCGCGCACGCCGCCGAAGTGGTCGACGTGGCTGTGGGTGTAGATGACGGCCACCACCGGCCGCTTGCCGAGCTTCTCCATCGCGAACGCAAGCGTCGCCTTGGCCATCTCGGCCGTGAGCAGCGGGTCGATGACGATCCAGCCCGTCTTGCCGGCGACCAGCGTCATGTTGGCGAGGTCGTAGCCGCGGACCTGCCAGATGCCCTCGGTGACCTTGAACAGGCCCGCCTCGTTGTTGAGCTTCTCCTGGCGCCACAGGCTCGGGTTGACCGAGGCCGGCGCTTCGCCCTGGATGAAGCCGAACTGGTTGCCGTCCCAGACGGTGTTGCCTTGGGCGTCCTTGACGAGCGTGTCGGGCAGGCGCGCGACGAGGCCGCGCGCGGCGTCCTCGAAGTCCTGCGGGTCGGCGAGGGACAGCGCCGCACCGAACTGCCGGTTGGCTTGGGCGGTGGTGGCGGTGGCCGGCTTGGGATCGTGCGCTTGCGCGGACAGTGCGGCGCACAGGGCTGCGGCGAAGGCGATGGGCTTGATGGACATGGTGTCTCTGTGATCGGAACGGAAAAGAGTCGTGGTGCGTGCGACAGGTCAGGCGAGTGCGTGCATCGGCACGGACGTGGCCGTGGGCTGGGAGGCTGGCATGGCGCTGTCGGCCGTGCGCGCATCCTCCAGGATCATGTCGGCCGCCTTCTCGCCGGTCATGAGGGTCGGTGCATTGGTGTTGCCGCCGATCACGGTCGGCATCACCGAGGCATCGACCACGCGCAGGCCCCGCACGCCGTGCACGCGCAGCCGGGCATCGACCACAGCCATGCCGTCGTTGCCCATGCGGCAGGTGCCCACCGGGTGGTATTGCGTGTCGGCGCGCTGGCGGATGTCGCGCGCCAGGCCCGCCGGATCGTCGGCGCGGGTCGGATAGAGCTGCTTGCCGCGCACGCCGTCGAACGGACGCGACTCGATGATGCGCTGCTGGATCTGCGCGCCCCTGACGAGCAGCTCGAGGTCGCGCTCGTCGCTGAGGAAACGTGGGTCGATGTGCGGCGCGTCGCGCGGATCGGTGCTGCGCAGGCGAACCTCGCCGCGGCTGTGCGGGCGCAGTACGTCCACGTGGCACGAGATGCCGTGGCCCAGGTGCAGTTTGCGCGCGTGGTCGTCGACGATGGCGATCACGAACACCAGTTGCAGGTCGGGCACCTTCACGTCGGGGCTCGAGCAGATGAACGCGCCCGCGCCCGCGAAAGGACTGGTGACCATGCCGGTGCGTTTCCTCTTCCACTCGAGGATGGCCGAGGCGAAGCTGGCGCCGCCGCGTGCCGAGACGCCGAAGCTCGCAGTGTGGCTGGCCACGCGCCAGCTCTGCACGTAGTCGATGTGGTCCTGCAGGTTCTGGCCCACGCCGGGCAGGTCCTGCAGCACCGGAATGCCCATCTGCCGGAGATGCTCGCCCGGCCCGATGCCCGACAGCATCAGCAGCTGCGGCGAACCGAAGGCGCCCGAGCACACGATCACCTCGCGTCGGGCGCGCACCTGCTTCAGTTCGCCGCCCTGGTGGTAGGCCACGCCGGCGGCGTGTCCATCCTCCATGAGGATGCGCGCCGACACTGCGCGGGTGCGCACGTCGAGATTGGGGCGCGACAGGTGCGGCGTGAGAAAGCCCTTGGCCGCGCTGCAGCGCTCGCCGTTCTTCTGCGTCACCTGGTAGATGAAGGCGCCTTCCTGCCGCGCGCCGTTGTAGTCGGGCGTGTGCGCGATGCCTTGCGTGGCCGCGGCATCGAGGAAGCATTGGTTGAGCGGGCTCACGTGCTGCGCATAGCCCACGTTGAGCGGACCGCCGGTGCCGTGGTGACGCGCGTCGCTGCCGAAGGTCTCGTTGTGCTCCGAGCGCCTGAAGTACGGCAACACTTCGTCGTACGACCACCCGGGGTTGCCCAGCGAGGCCCAGTGGTCGTAGTCCCAGGCGTTGCCGCGCACGTACAGCATCGCGTTGATCGAACTCGATCCGCCCAGCGTCTTGCCGCGCGGCTGGTAGCCGCGGCGGCCGTTGAGGCCGGCCTGCGGCACCGTCTCGAAGCCCCAGTTGTTGATCTTGGTGGGCATCATCGCCACCACGCCCACCGGCGCGTGGATCAGCACGCTGCGATCCGGGCCGCCGGCCTCCAGCAAGCAGACGCTGATGCCGGGGTGCGCACTCAGGCGCGCGGCGAGCACGCAGCCGGCGGAGCCGGCGCCGACCACGACGTAGTCGAACGCTTCCTCGGGATGGCTCATGGTGCGGTCTCCTTCAGCGGCTTGGCCGCTTGTTGTTGTGGTGGTGTTGGCGCAACGGATGTCAGCGCGGGATCGGCCTGGCCCAGGAAGTACTTCAGCGCCAGGCGCTGGACCCAGTTGCCGTAGGGCGGATAGAACAGGGCGATCGGATAGAAGCGGTGCCGCTTGAACACGGTCTTGGCATGCGAGAGCTCGCGAAAGCCCTCTTCGCCGTGGTAGGTGCCCATGCCCGAGTTGCCGATGCCGCCGAACGGCGCGTCGTGGTTGATGGTGTGCCAGCCCCAGTCGTTGAGCGTGACGCCGCCCGAGTGCGTGCGCTGCAGCACGCGCTCGCGCTCGGCCGCGTCGTGGCTGAAGCAATACAGCGCGAGCGGACGCGGGCCGGCGTTGATGTGCGCCACGGCGTCGTCGAGTTCGTCGTACGGCAGCACCGGCAGGATGGGCCCGAAGATCTCCTCCTGCATCAGGCGCATGCCGGGCGCGAGGTTGGTGACGATGTGCAGCGGCATCTGGCGGCCGGCGCCGGGCAGGGCGCAGACCTCGACGTGGGCGCCCTTGGCGCGTGCGTCGTCGAGCAGTGCCTCGAGGCGCGCGGCCTGGCGGTCGTTGACGATCGCGGTGTAGTCGTGCGAGCCCGCGAGGCTGGCGCCGAACATCGCGGTGAAGCTGGCCTTCACCTGCGCGACGAATTCGCCCACGCCCTCGCGCGGCACCAGCGCGTAGTCGGGCGCGACGCAGATCTGGCCGGCATTGGTGCTCTTGCCGTGCGCCACGCGGCGCGCCGCCTCGGCCAGCGGAAAACCGCGCGCCACCAGCGCCGGCGACTTGCCGCCGAGTTCCAGCGTCACCGGCGTCAGGTTGTCGGCCGCGGTGCGCATCACGATGCGGCCCACCGCCGGCGAGCCGGTGAAGACGATGTGGTTGAACGGCAGCGCAGTGAAGGCGTTGGGGTCTTCCAGCTCTTCGCCCACCAGCGCCACCTCGTCCTCGGAAAAGGCTTCGCCCAGCATGCGGCGCAGCACCGCATTGGTGGCCGGCGTGACCTCGGGCATCTTGATCATCACGCGGTTGCCCGCCGCCAGCGCCGCGGCCAGCGGGCCGAGCGCCAGGTACACCGGAAAATTCCACGGCACGATCACGCCGACCACGCCCTTGGGCTGGTAGGTGACCTTCAGGCTGTTGCTCAGGAAGAGCAGCTCGGGCCGGCGCCGGCGCGGCCGCATCCAGCGCGCCAGGTGCGACAGCGAATGGTTGATCTCGAGCGTCGCGCCGAGCACGTCGAGCATCTTCGATTCGGCCGGCGAGCGGAAGCCGAAGTCGCTGCTCATCGCCTCGGCCAGCAGGTCCTGGTAGCGGTGCAGCTGCCGCCTCAGGCGCCGCAGGCCGGCCTGGCGTTCGCTCGCGCCGGGGTAGGGCGCGAGCGCACAGGCCGCGCTCTGGGCCGCGAACAGGGCATGCAGGCGGGAGGCGGCTTCGGCAGTGGACTGCGTGGGGAGGGAGCGGTCGTTCATGGTGGCGCAGTGTGCGCGTGGGCCTCGTGCTTTCACGAGGTTGATGTGCGCCAACGGCAGGTGAAAATGCGCCAACACCGCCAAAACTAGTGAAAACCCGATGGACCTGACGGCTTCCGAATCTGCCCACGGCCATGGCCATGGCCACGACTGGCAGGCCGCGGCGCACAGCATGCTGGGCCTGGGCGCGCTGGTGGCCGAGATGGGTGGCCATGGCGTGGCGCCCGAGGCATTGCTGCAGGGCACGGGGCTCACCGCACGGCAGCTCGTCGACCCGCTGGCGCTGATGTCACAGGCACAGAAGATCACGATCTTCCGCAACGCGCGTCGCCTCTCGCAGGTGCCCGACCTCGGTCTGCGCGCCGGCGCCCGCCAGCGGCTCAGCGACTTCGGCATCTACGGCTATGCGCTGGCCAGCAGCCCCACCTTCGGCGCCGCGGTGGCGCTGGGCGTGAGCCACATCAAGCTGGCCGGCCCGGTGCTCGAGAAGCGCTTCCGCGTCGAGGGCGATACCGCCATCTTCGAGGGGCACGACGTGGTCGACCTGGGCGAGCTGCTGCCGATGGTCACCGAGTACTGGTTCGCGTCGGTGCACAAGCTATGCACCTGCGTGCTGGAGGCGCCGCTGCCCTCGCGCCTGCTGATGCTGCCGTATGCGCGCCCGGCGCATGCGCAGGCGTACGAGCGGCTGTTCGGTTGCCCGGTGCGCTTCGGCGCCGGCACGATGGAGTGGCATTTCGATGCTGCGGTGCTCGGCGCGGCGTGTCCCAACGCGAACCCGATCACGGCCGAGCTTTGCGTGCAGATGTGCGAGCGCCTGTCACGCAGCCTGCCCGAGGAATCGGACCTGGAACGCAGCATCCGCACCGCCTGCTTCAACAGCTGCGGCGACTTTCCGGGGCTCGACGAGATGGCCGTGCGGCTGGGGCTCTCGCCACGCACACTGCAGCGCCGCCTCACGGAGCTGGGCCGGCGCTACCACGACATCGTCGACGAGGTGCGCGCCTCCCTCGCCATCGAGTTCCTGACCCAGACCACGCTGTCGGTCGAGGAGGTGGGGCAGCGCGTGGGGTTCTCGGAGGCGTCCAACTTCCGCAAGGCCTTCCGCAAGTGGACCGGCCAGGCGCCGGGGCACTATCGCGGCCGTCAGGCGGCGGACGAAGCGCTGGCTTGATCGCGCCGGACGCTCAGGCCTTCGCAGCGCGCGCCGGCCAAAGCACCGACGCGATCGCCACCATCATCAGCGCCACGGCCACGCCGTCCTGCCAGTGCACGAACTCGCCGAGCCACAGCGCGCCGCTGAAGACGCCGAGCACCGGAATCAACATCACGCTCAGCGTCGAGGCCACGGGCGGCAGGCCGCGCGCGAGGTAGAACCATGCGGCATGCGCGAAGCCGAAGATCAGCACCGCGTTGTAGCCGATCGCGCCCCAGGCCACCGCGCTCGGCCAGCGCAGCGGCTCTTGCTCGAACAGCAGCGATAGCACCGTCATCACCACGGCGGTAAGTGCCGTCATCCAGAACGACAGCGTGAGCGTGGGCAGGCCGATGCGCGTGTGGCGCAGCAGCTGGGTGCCGAGCGCCCAGGTGGCGGCCGCCACGAGCGCCAGCGCCACGTAGCCGGGCCGGCCCGCCAGACCGGTGAGTTCGTGCCAGAGCAAGAGGCCCACGCCGATTGCGCAGGCGCCCACGCCGACCCACGTGCGCCGCGTGAGCACCGCCGAGAACAGCAACGCACCGATCACCGCCGAGAACACCGGCATCGTGTAGCCCAGGATCGCCGCGCGCCCGCCCGACAGCGCCTTCACGGCCAGGATGATGCAGGCATGCCAGACGAACATGTTGGTCGCGGCCAGCCACAGCAGTTCGGGCCAGGCGCTGCGCGGCACGCGGAACGGCACCTTCATCCACACCAGCGCCAAGGCCAGCACCGGCAGGCCGAGCCAGATCGAGATGGCGCGAAAAGCCAGCGGCGGATGGTCGGCCACGCCGAGCTTCATCACCGGCCAGTTGAGGCCCCATGCCAGGGTCAGGAGGACGAGCAGGGCGAACTGGCGCGGGGTGAAGGAGGGCATGGGGCGCGATTGTGGCGCGGTGCGCGCAATCGTGCAGCGCCCGCGGCTACAACAGCCGCTTCAAGTATCGCCCCGTGTGGCTCGCCGCGTTCGTCGCGATGTCTTCCGGCGTGCCTTCGCCCACCACCAGGCCGCCGCCCGCGCCGCCTTCGGGGCCCATGTCGATGAGCCAGTCGGCGGTCTTGATCACGTCGAGGTTGTGCTCGATCACGACGATGGTGTTGCCCGCGTCGCGCAGCTGGTGCAGCACCTTGAGCAGCAGCTCGATGTCGGCGAAGTGCAGCCCGGTGGTCGGCTCGTCGAGGATGTAGAGCGTGCGGCCGGTGTCGCGCTTGCTGAGCTCGAGTGCGAGCTTCACGCGCTGCGCCTCGCCGCCCGACAGCGTGGTGGCCGACTGGCCGAGCTTGATATAGGAAAGGCCCACGTCGAGCAGCGTGCGCAGCTTGCGCTCGATGGTCGGCACGGCCTTCAGGAACTCGTGCGCTGTCTCGACCGTCATCTCGAGGATCTGCGCGATGTTCCTGCCCTTGTACTGGACTTCGAGCGTCTCGCGGTTGTAGCGCTGGCCGTGGCACACCTCGCACGGCACGTACACGTCGGGCAGGAAGTGCATCTCGACCTTGACCACGCCGTCGCCCTGGCAGGCCTCGCAGCGCCCGCCCGCCACGTTGAAGCTGAAGCGGCCCGGGCCGTAGCCGCGTTCTCGCGCGGTGTTGGTCTCGGCCATCAGTTCGCGGATCGGCGTGAACAGGCCCGTGTAGGTGGCCGGGTTGCTGCGCGGCGTGCGGCCGATGGGCGACTGGTCGACGTTGATGACCTTGTCGAAGTACTCGATGCCCTCGACCGCCTCGTGCGGCGCGGGCTCCTCGTGCGCGCGGTAGAGCGTGCGCGCCACGGCGGCATAGAGCGTGTCGTTCACGAGCGTGGACTTGCCCGAGCCCGAGACGCCGGTCACGCAGGTCAGCAGGCCGACCGGGAAGGCGACGCTCACGTTGCGCAGGTTGTTGCCGGTGGCACCGACCACGCGGATCTCCTGCAGCACGCTCTGCGTGGCGAGGTGCGCGGCCTCGCGTGCCGCGCGGCGCTCGGCCGCCGGGCTCGGCGGGAAGCGCGAGGCCTTCTTGCCTTCGTTGAAGGCGGGCTGCTTCACCACCGGCAGCCAGGCGGTGCGGTGCTTGGGCACCTCGATCTTCTTAGTGCCCGAGAGGTACTGGCCGGTGAGCGAGCCCGGATTGGCCGCCACCTCGGCGCAGGTGCCCTGCGCCATCACGCGCCCGCCGTGCACGCCGGCGCCCGGGCCCATGTCGATCACGTGGTCGGCGGCCTGGATCATGTCCTCGTCGTGCTCGACCACGATCACGCTGTTGCCGATGTCGCGCAGATGCTTGAGCGTGCCGATCAGGCGGTCGTTGTCGCGCTGGTGCAGGCCGATGCTGGGCTCGTCGAGCACGTACATCACGCCCGTGAGGCCCGAGCCGATCTGCGACGCCAGCCGGATGCGCTGCGCCTCGCCGCCCGAGAGGGTCTCGGCGCTGCGGTCGAGGCTCAGGTAGTTGAGGCCCACGTCGTTGAGGAACTTGAGGCGCAGGCCGATCTCGCGCACCACCTTGTCGGCGATCTCGGCCTTGGCGCCGCGCAGTTTCAGGCCCTGGAACCAGGCATGGCTTTCGCGCAGCGTGAGGTGGCTCAGTTCGAAGATCGCCATGCGCGGCGGATCACCGCCGTCGGCGGGACGGCTCGCCTCGTCGACCAGGAACACGTTGCGCGCCTCGGGGCGCAGGCGCGAGCCGCCGCAATCCGGGCAGGGCTGCAGGTTGCGGAAGCGCGCCAGGTCTTCGCGCACCATGGCCGAATCGGTCTCGCGGTAGCGCCGCGTCATGTTCGGGATGATCCCTTCGAAAGGGTGCTTCTTCGTGAGCTTCTTGCCCGCGAAGTTGCCCGACTCCATCGTGTAGTTGAACTTGATCTCCTCGCTGCCCGAGCCGTAGAGCAGCACCTGCTGCACCGATGCGGGCAGCGATTCCCAGGGCGCGTCGGCGTCGAACCTGTAGTGCTTCGCGACGCTCTCGATCATGCTGAAGTAGTAGCCGTTGCGGCGGTCCCAGCCCTTGATCGCGCCGCTCGCGAGCGAGAGCGACGGGAAGGCCACCACGCGCACCGGGTCGAACACTTCGCGGTGGCCGAGGCCGTCGCAGCTCGGGCAGGCGCCCACTGGCGAGTTGAAGGAGAAGAGGCGCGGCTCGAGCTCCGACAGCGAGTAGTGGCAGATCGGGCACGCGAACTTGGCGTTGTACAGATGCTCGCGGTCGGGCGTGCCCTCGGCGCCGAGCTCGAGCGCGATGGCGCGGCCCTCGGCCAGGCGCAGCGCGGCCTCGAAGCTCTCGGCCAGGCGCTGCTGCATGTCGGGGCGCGCGCGCAGCCGGTCGATGACGACGTCGATGTCGTGCTTCTCGGTCTTCTTGAGCTTGGGCAAGTCGTTGTATTCGTAGGTCTGCCCGTCGACGCGAAAGCGCACGTAGCCGGCGGCCTGCATCTCGGCGAAGAGCTCGAGGAACTCGCCTTTCTTCTCGCGCGCCACGGGCGCCAGAATCATCAAACGGGGCTCGTTCGGGATCGCCAGCGTGGCGTCGACCATCTGCGACACCGTCTGCGCCTGCAGCGCCAGCTGGTGCTCGGGGCAGAAGGGCGTGCCGGCGCGTGCGTACAGCAGCCGCAGGTAATCGTGGATCTCGGTCACCGTGCCCACGGTCGAGCGCGGGTTGTGGCTCGTGGCCTTCTGCTCGATGCTGATCGCGGGCGACAGGCCCTCGATCACGTCGACGTCGGGCTTGTCCATGAGCTGCAGGAACTGCCGCGCATAGGCCGACAGGCTCTCGACGTAGCGCCGCTGCCCTTCGGCATAGAGCGTGTCGAAGGCCAGGCTCGACTTGCCCGAGCCCGACAGGCCGGTGATCACCACCAGCTTGTTGCGCGGAATGTCGAGGTCGACGTTCTTCAGGTTGTGGGTGCGCGCACCGCGGATGCTGATGCGCTGCTGCGCGAGCACCGCGCCGAGGTAGGCGTCGCGCTCTGCTTCTTCTGTGTCAGTGGCTCTTTGGTTCAAGGGGGCGATCGTCCGAGGGCAACCGGACATGATAGACCGCCGTCGATTTCATGGCGAGCGGCCGGGTTGCGGCGGCTCCGGCGCGGGGGCTTCCGGCGCCGGATGCACCGGTTCGGTGCTGCCGATGGCGCGCCCGACCATGTGCTCGGCCAGCGTGTCGTAGAGCGGTCGGCTGATCATGCGCGAGACCAGGCTCGCGAGCATCGCGGCGGCCATGAGGCTCAGCACCATCGCATGGCCGCTGACCATCTCCATCACGATGATGAAGGACGTGAGCGGCGCCTGGGTGACGGCCGCCAGGAAGGCGGCCATGCCCATCGCGATGAGCGCGGGCCCCAGGTCGCTGCTCGCGAAGGCGGCCACCGCGTCGCCGATGCCCGCGCCGATCGACAGCGACGGCGCGAAGATGCCGCCCGGCACCCCGCACCAGGCGGTGAGCCATGTGGCGATGAATTTGAGCGCCGTGTAGAGCGGCGTGAGCTCGTTATGCCCCTGCAGCATCTGCTTGACCGACTCGGAGCCGGCGCCGAAGGTCACGCCGCCCGTGGCCAGGCCGATGACGGCGATCGCGAAGCCGGCCGCGGCCGCGAAGCGCAGCGGATGGCGCGCGCGCCATTGCTGGATGCGCCCGGCGCTGCCGGTGAGCGAGGCGATCAGGAGCCGCGCGAACAGTCCGCCCGCCACGCCGCTCAGCAGTGCGACCACCAGGCCCGGGCCGAGCGCGTCCCAGCCGAGCCGCGGAACATGGATCACGCCGAAGTAGCTGACGTTGCCGAAGACCGACACCGCCACCAGGCCCGCCAACACGATGGCGGTGATGATCAGGCCGCTGGAGCGCGCCTCGAGGCGCCCCGACAGTTCTTCGATCGCGAACACCACGCCCGCGAGCGGCGCGTTGAAGGCGGCGGCGATGCCCGCGGCACCGCCCGCCACGAGCAGCGCGCGGCTGTCGATGGTGGTGCCGGGCGAGAGCCAGCGCCGCGCATGCTGCATCACCCCGGCCGCCACCTGTACTGACGGTCCTTCGCGCCCGATCGACAGGCCGGCGGCAAAACCCGCCGCGCCGAGGCCGATCTTGGCGACCGTGAGCCGCAGCGACGCGAAGAGGAAGCGTCGTTCTTCGGGCAGTGCCGGATGCAGCGCCGCCTTGATCTGTGGAATGCCCGAGCCGCCTGCGCCGGGGAAGAAGCGCAGCGTGCACCACACGATGGCGACGGTGATCAGCGGTGTCGTCAGCAGCACGGCCCACGGCCATTCGCTGTAGACATGGTGGAAGCGCTCGAAGATCCAGTCGCTCGCGATCGTGAAGCCCACCACGAACAGCCCCGCCGCGATGGCGTAGCCCAGCACGATGGCCCGGTCCAGCCAGACCCGCCCGCTCGACAGTTCGGCGCGCAGATGCTCGAGGAAGTCCGGTTCGCGATTCATGCGAATGCATTCTGGCATCGCGTCGAGCGGGGGGCTTCGCCCGGAGCGGGCATCGGGCACAATCCAGGGTTCTTTTTTTCCTTCTCCTTCATCTACTCATCAGGGGCAGTGCATATGGCATCGGTCAACAAAGTCATCGTCGTCGGCAATCTGGGTCGCGATCCCGAAATGCGTACCTTCCCGAGCGGCGACCAGGTCGCGAACGTCACCGTGGCGACCACCGATCGCTGGAAAGACAAGCAGAGCGGCGAGATGCGCGAAGCCACCGAATGGCACCGCATCGTCTTCAACGGCCGCCTGGCCGAAATCGCCGGCCAGTACCTGCGCAAGGGCTCGCAGGTCTACGTCGAAGGCAGCCTGCGCACGCGCAAGTGGACCGACAAGGACGGCATCGAGAAATACACCACCGAGATCCGCGCCGACCAGATGCAGATGCTCGGCAGCCGCCAGGGCCAGGGCGGCCCTGCGTCGGGCGGCGGCGACGACGACGGCGGCTATTCGCAGCAGGGCGGTGGCGGCTATTCGCAAGGCGGCAGTGGCGGCAGTGGCGGCGGTGGCTACGCGCCGCGCGCGCCCGCTGCGGCACCCCGCGCGCCGGCACCCGCGCCACGCCAGGCGCCGGCCAAGTCGTCGTCGGGCTTCGACGACATGGACGACGACATTCCGTTCTGAAGTCGACCGCTCGGTTTCGCAGGCAAGGGCCGGCTCTTTCGAGGGCTGGCCTTTTTTCATTCGGACTCGTTTTCCGGCGCTTGGACCCGCGCCAGGCTCTGGCGACAATGCGGTCTTTGCCGCGAGGAAAGCGCCGTCCATGCTCGACATCGCCGCGACCTGCCTGGTCGCCACTGCCCTCTTTGCGTACCTGAACCACCGGTTCATCCGGCTGCCGACCACCATCGGCGTGATGGTGATCGCGCTGGTGCTGTCGCTCGGGATCGTGCTGCTGGACAGGCTGGGGCTGGACCATGGCCTGCGGCAGTACGAGGAATCCTTCCTGCGCTCGATCGATTTCTCGGAAGTGCTGATGCAGGGGATGCTGTCGCTGTTGTTGTTCGCGGGTGCGCTGCATGTGGACCTCAGCGCCCTGCGGAGCTACCGGTGGCAGGTCGGCGCGCTGGCGCTCGGGGGGACGCTCGCCTCGACCCTGGTCGTGGGCTTTGCGATGGCCATGGTGCTTCCCTGGGTGGGCGTGGAACTGCCGCTGCTGTATTGCCTGCTGTTCGGTGCCCTGATCTCTCCGACGGATCCGATCGCGGTGATGGGCATCCTGAAGTCGGCCGGCGCACCGAAGAATCTCGAACTCGTGGTGGCCGGCGAATCGCTGTTCAACGACGGCATCGGCGTCGTGATCTTCGCGTTGATCCTGGGCATGGTCACCAGCGGAAGTTCGCCGACGCCCGGCGTCGCGTTCGAGCTGCTGCTGCGCGAAGCGGGCGGGGGCATTGCCTTCGGCCTGGTGCTCGGCTATGCGACCTACCGGCTGCTCAAGAGCGTGGACCAGTACCAGGTCGAGGTGCTGCTCACGCTGGCGGCGGTGCTCGGCGGTTATGCGCTCGCGACCCACCTGCACATCTCGGGACCGCTGGCCATGGTGGTCACGGGGCTGATCATCGGCAACCGCGGGCGCGCTATCGCGATGTCGAGCACCACGCGCCGCTACATCGACATGTTCTGGGAACTGCTCGACGAGATACTCAACGCGGTGCTCTTCGTGCTGATCGGCATGGAGGTGCTGCTGATCGCTTTCACGGGGCAGCTTCTGCTGGGCGGCGCCGTGGCCATCGCGGTCACGCTGGCCGCGCGGGCGCTCACCGTGGGTGTCCCGGTGAGCATGCTGCGCGGCTTCTTCCGGCTCCCCGCCGGCTCTGCGCAAGTGCTGACCTGGGGTGGCCTGCGCGGCGGCATCTCGGTGGCGCTCGCCCTGTCGCTGCCAGCGGGCCCTGCGCGCGACACGATCGTGGCCCTGACCTACTGCGTGGTGGTGTTCTCGATCCTTGTGCAGGGTCTGACCATTGGCCCACTCATCCGGCGCAGTGTCGTGCCTGACGGGCATGCGGGCGCGGGGGCGCCTCGATGACCGACCGCCGGGCGCCACGGCGCCACGGCGGCCTGTTCGGCAGTCTCGCGCGACATCGCGCTGCACGGTTATGGACCCTCCTGGTGCTCGTCGTTTCGCTGGCGCTGCTCGTCGCCATGATCGCGTACTTTGCAGTGCAGCCTTTCGCGCGCGAATCCGCAGCCCCACGCCTCACGCAGGCCGAGTGGCTGCTGGCCGAGGCCGACGGCTTCAGCGAGCCGCCGCGCACCGTCGATAGCCGCACGCTGCCCGGCGCGTGGCAGCCGGCCGAACTGCCGTTCGCGCCGCCGATCGCGCTGGTCCGCCAAGCGAGCGACAGATCGTTGCCCGGTGCAACCCGCATTTCGTGGCTGCGCATCGCCGCGCCCGACCTGCCCGCGGGCGCGGGGGCGATCGCGCTGTTCGCGCGGCGCATCAAGACCGACGGCACCGTGGCGGTCTACGCCAACGGGCAGCTGGTCCATCGCGCGCAGGAGGACGGTCCGCTCTGGAACAGCACCCGCACGCCGCTCTGGGTCGTGATCGAGCGCATGCCCGGCGAGGCACCGCTCGGCGAGATCCTGTTGCGACTCGAGCACACGCGCAACACCCAGGTGGCGGTCTCGTCGCTGTGGGCCGGGCCCGAGGAAGCGCTGAGCGACCGCTACGAGAGGCGGCAGTGGCTGCAGCAGGATTTGCCGGCCATGCTCAACGCGGCCTTCCTGGCCATGGGCATGTTCGCGCTGTTCGTGTGGCTGCGGCGCCGCCGCGAAACCATCTACCTGCTGTTCTTCAACCTCGCGATCACCTCCTTCCTGCGTGGGCTGCACTTCTACGTGGCGGTTCCGATCGCCAACGACTGGTTTGCCTGGCTCACGGTCAACTCGCTGTTCTGGCTCGTGGCGGTGGTGCACTTCGCGCTGCGCCAGCTGCATGGGCGGCGATTGCGCTGGCTGACGGCCGCCGTGGTGGTGCTCACCGTGCTGGTCGGCGTGCTGACCCTCCCGGCGCTTGCGGTCCTGCGGCATCCGCCGCAGGTCACGCCGTTGATCTATTTCGCCGGCGGCGCGATGGGCGCCGCGGTAGCGCTCGTGGGCGGCATCAGCGCATGGCGCCGCTCCAACGAGGGGCGACTGGTGGCCGTCGGCATCGCCCTGTGCGTGCTGCTGGGCGCGTCCGACTGGCTGCTGCAGAACAACTTCTCGAGCCCCGAGGGCTGGTACATGGGGGCCTACACAAACGCTGTGACCTTCAGCGTCTTCGGCGTGCTCATGTACCGCCGCTACGTCAATGCCATCGGCGAGGTGGAACGCGTCAACGCCGGCCTGGCCGAGCGCCTGCAGGTCCGCGAGGCCGAGCTCGATGCGAGCCACGAGCGGCTGCGCGAGGTCGAGCGGCTGCAGACGATCGGCACCGAGCGCCGGCGCCTGATGCAGGACATGCACGACGGCCTCGGCTCCTCGCTGATCAGCGCGATCCGCTCGGTGGAGGGCGGCGGCATGAAGGAAGAGCAGGTGTCCGAGCTCCTGAAGAGCTGCCTCGAGGACCTGAAGCTGACCATCGACTCGATGGAGCCGCTCGAGGACGACCTGTTGCTGCTGCTCGCCACCTTGCGCTACCGGCTCGCGCCGCGCCTCGAGAGCTCGGGCGTGGCGCTGCAGTGGAACGTGCAGGAGTTGCCGCCGCTCGACTGGCTCGATCCGTCGAGCGCGCTGCACATCCTGCGCATCGTGCAGGAGGGCATCGGCAATATCCTGCGCCACACCCGCGCGACCGAGGTCCGGCTTTCGACCACGCCGGAGGCCTCGGGCGTGCGCGTGACGGTCGAGGACAACGGGCAAGGCTTCGATGTCGAGAAGGCGCTGAGCGGCAGCGGCGGGCGCGGCATGCACAACCAGATGCGCCGCGCGCTGGCGGTCGGCGGCAGCGTCTCGTGGCAATCGGGGCCGCAGGGCACCGTCTTCACGCTGTGGCTGCCGCTGCAGCGCGTTCGGGTACATTGACGACCCTTTGCCGCTGCCGACACCCACCGCTCCCTCTTCTGCCGCACCGCGCAGCATCCGCCTCGAGGCGGTCACGCTGGTCCGCGGCGACCAACGCGTCTTCGACGGCCTGACGCTTCGCCTCGACGAAGCGCGCATCGGCCTCGTCGGCGACAACGGCGCCGGCAAGAGCAGCCTGTTCCGCCTGCTCGCGGGGCTCGATGCGCCGCAGCAGGGGCGGGTCGTGGTGCATGGCTGCGACACGCGCGCCGAGCGCCGGCAACTGCCGCAGCACGTCGGGCTGATGTTCCAGAACCCCGACGACCAGATCATCTTCCCGACCGTTGCCGAGGAGCTCGCGTTCAGCCTGAGCGCGCGCGGCGAATCGCGCCAGGCGGCGCGCCGCCTGGCGCACGACTTCCTCGCGCAGCACGGCCTCGCGGCCTGGGCCGGGCGCGCCGTCGGCGAACTGAGCCAGGGCCAGCGCCAGCAGGTCTGCCTGCTCGCGCTGCAGATCGGCCGGCCCGCCACGCTGCTGCTCGACGAGCCATTCGCAAGCCTCGACCTGCCGAGCCAGGCGCGGCTCGCGGCGCAATTGGCGGCCACCGACCAGCAGGTGATCCTTTCCACGCACCTGCTCGCGCATGTGCATGGCTTCGAGCGCGTGCTGTGGCTCGACGGTGGCCGGGTGCGCGGCGACGGCCCGGGCCGGGAGATCTGCGCGGCTTATGCCGAGGACGTGCGCCGGCGCGCGCAGGCGCAGCAGGCGGGGGCCGCCGATGCGTAGCCTCTACTCGTCGCACGCCACCTGGATGCACGCGCTGCCCGCCTGGTGCAAGCTCGCGGCGCTGTCGGCCTGCGGCACCTTGCTGGTGCTGGTCGACAGTCCGCTTTTCCTGGCCGCGGCATGCGCCGTGGTGCTGCTGCTTTTTGCATCGCTCGGGCAGGTCGCCTGGCGCCGCGTGCGCATGCTCGGCGGCATTGCGGTGGCGGGTGCCCTGATCGTCGCGTTCCATGCGTTCCTGGGCTCGCTGCCGCTCGGCGTCGCGAGCGCGCTGCGGCTCGCGAGCGCCGCGGTGCTCGCGCTGATGCTGACGCTGACCACGCGCTTCGAGGACCTGCTGGCGCTGCTCGAAACGCTGATGCAGCCCCTGCAGCGCTTCGGCGTGCCGACCGAGCGGATCGCGCTCGGCATCGGTTTGATGCTGCGCTTCGCCGAGAATTTCTACGTGCAGTGGCAGCGCCTCGACGATGCCCACCGCGCCCGCAGCGGGCAGGGCGGCGGGCTGCGGCTGCTGGCACCGCTG
This sequence comes from Variovorax sp. Soil_C_19, assembly GCF_057657255.1. Lineage (NCBI taxonomy): Bacteria > Pseudomonadati > Pseudomonadota > Betaproteobacteria > Burkholderiales > Comamonadaceae > Variovorax > Variovorax sp. Soil_C_19. The sequence goes on from NZ_JBDGIV010000010.1 coordinate 148,119, forward strand.
ACGATCCGCACGCTGCAGACCGCCGAGCGCGTGGCCGATGCCCTCGCGGCCCGCATGGGCCGCTGACCGGCCGCGCGAGGCACCGTCGCTTTCTCCATCCATCCAATCCACACCGCCTTGCCATGACCTCTTCCGGTTCCGCCCACTCGTCCCGTTCCCTGTCGTACATCGCGCTGTTCGCGGCACTGATGGCGGTGTTCGGCCTGATCCCGAAGGTCGACCTGCCGTTCGGGGTGCCGATCACGCTGCAGTCGCTCGGCGTCATGCTCGCCGGCTGCCTGCTCGGGCCGCGGCGCGGCTTCCTGGCCATGGCGCTGTTCCTGCTCGCGGTGGCGCTCGGCCTGCCGCTCCTGCCGGGCGGCCGCGGCGGCCTCGCCGTGTTCGTGGCGCCGGCTTCGGGCTTTCTGTTCGGCTGGATGTTCGGCGCCTTCGCCTGCGGGCTGTTGATGCGCCGCATGGCCGGCGCGACCGGCAAGGGGCTGCTGGCCGCGGCCTTCCTGTCGGCCTTCGTCGGCGGCATCCTCGTGGTCTATGCCTTCGGCATCGCGGGGCTCTCGCTCGTGGCCCATATGTCACTGTCGCAGGCGGCGCTTGCGGTGCTGGTCTTCGTTCCCGGCGACCTGATCAAGTGCGGCCTCTGCGCGTTGCTCGTGCAGACCGTGTTGCGCGGCCTGCCGCACTGGCGGCTCGACAAGGACTGAGACGCCCCCCGAAGCGCCTGCGGCGCCTCCGCCCACTGGGGGGCGCACCCGGTGGACGGGCGGAGCCCGATCCACGGGTGCACTGGGTTGTATTCGCGGTTATCCGACGCGCGTGAAGACGGTGCGCGAGAGATAGTCCTTGCGCGGGCCGGCCACGGTGTGCTCGACCTCGAAGGTGCCGTCGGCGCGAAAGCGGTAGCGGCTGTCGTACTGGTCGGCCACGCAAAGGTGCCCGGCCGATCCGGCGAGCGCGTCGCCATCGGGCGCGAGCGCGATGCGGTGGAAGAGCCGAGGCGGCGTCTCGGCGAAGAACACCGAAAAGCCGTCGGGGCTGCGCTCGAACAGGTAGTCGCGGTGGCCTTCGAAGGCTTGCCCGGTGGCGAGCAACCGCACCCGCCCGGCCTCACGGTAGGCCAACCGGCCGGTGGCATCGCGCCTGAAGTCGGCCTGTCCCTGCATCGTGGCCTGGCCCACGATGGTGCGGCCCAGCGTCCAGAGACCCTCCAGGCGGTCGAAGATCTGGTCGGGCGCACCCCAGGCCGCGGAAGTCGATAAGGAAGCCGATGACATGGCCAGACTCTAAGCTGGACCGCATCGCCCCTTCCTTTTGCTGTGATTGTTTCGATTCCGTGAACGCCGTGGTTCCTTCTGATGAGGGTTTTTACCTAGGGATCGGCGCACAATTCATCTCACAGGCCAGCCACCCGCTGACCTGGGTGAACAAGGCCCCCGAGCGAGGTGCCTGCCCCGGCAAGGGGCGGTGACCTACCCAAGACCGGTTCGAATCATCCAGACGAAAACTGAACTGAACTGAAGGAAATCAAAATGACCGCCTCCAAGATCCTCTCCGCCGTTGCCGTTGCCCTCATGGCCGTTGCCGGTTCCGCCCACGCCGAAACCTATGAAGGCGTGCACCCCCTGACCTCGGGCGTCAGCCGCGCCGAAGTCGCCAGCGAAGCCGTGGCCGCTGCGCACAGCGCCGACCCGTACGCCACCGGTGCCCAGTCCGGCCCGGCCCGCGCCTTCGTCTCGACCGCCAGCGTCGACGCAGTCCGCGCCGAAGCCGTGGCCGCCGCACGCAGCGCCGACCCGTATGCCGAAGGCGCTTCGTCCGGCGTGGCACCGCTCGTCGCCAGCACCGTCGACCGCGCCACGGTCCGTGCCGCAGCCCGCGCTGCCGCTCACGGCGACGCGCTGCCGCTGTAATCCACGGCAGGCCCGGGCACCTGCTGCCCGCCCCCGAAAGCCGGCCCTTGCGTAAGCGGGGCCGGCTTTTTCATGCCTGTGCGCCGCTGGGTATCGCGCAAAGCATGCTTTCGCCTTATAGGCCGTGGTGCCCGGCTCACGCGAGAATGCCGGACTGCTTCCGCTGCGAAAAAAGAAAGAAAGCATGATCCGTCGCCGCACCGGTGGCGCTCCGACACGCATGGCACTCACTCTCGACCCCGAAGACACACGCGCGCGCATCCACGACCTGGTGTGGTGCGGCTTTCATCCCGATGCCGACGTCGAGTGGATGGTCACCGACGAGTACCTCGATCCCGACGAGCTCACGGTCGAGGACCGCGCCTGGATCAAGGCCGAGGCCGCGCGCGCCTGCGCCGAGAAGCACGCTGCAGAGGCCGGCTGGCCCGCCCAGACCGAGCACGACCGGCTCGAGGCCGTGTTCGCGCAGCTGCGCGCCGAGAAGATCATCGCGCTGCACCGCGCGGGCAACACGCTGTCCGACGGCCACGACGACGTGCGCGAGCAGTGGCGCGCGGCGGGGCGCATGGACTCCGGCATCCGCGGGTGCTGCTTCTATCACGCGCAGGACCTCGATACGGCGGTACGCACAGGAAGGCTCCACCTGGCGTTCAGCGGCGGCATGATCCCCGAGCTCGAGCAGCGCGAGGCGAACACCGTGGCGGTTGGCCGGCGCATCGTCGAGCTGCTGCAGTCGGCGGGCTTCGAGGCGCGCTGGAGCGGCAACGTCAGCGAGCGCATCGAAGCCGACCTCGGCCAGTGGCGCAAGCGCAGCCCGCGGGCCTGAGCGTGGCCCTTGCGGGCGCAGCGGCAATGGCCTGCGCCAGCAAGGGTCGCGCGTTCGCGCGATCATCGGGCGCATGATCCCGTTCTCGATCCTCGACCTCTCGCCCATCACCGAAGGCAGCGACGCCGCGCAGTCGTTCCGCAACTCGCTCTCGCTCGCGCGGCATGGCGAAGCGCTCGGCTACGCGCGCTACTGGCTCGCAGAGCACCATGGCATGCCCGGCATCGCCAGCGCGGCCACGGCGGTGCTGCTGTCGTACATCGGCGCGGGCACCTCGACCATCCGCATCGGCGCCGGTGGCGTGATGCTGCCGAACCATTCGCCGCTGGTGATCGCCGAGCAGTTCGGCACGCTGGAGTCGCTGTACCCGGGCCGCGTCGATCTCGGCCTGGGCCGTGCGCCGGGCTCCGACCAGCGCACCGCGCGCGCGCTGCGGCGCAACCTCGAATCCGACGCCGACCAGTTCCCGCAGGACGTGGTCGAGCTGATGGACTTCATGTCGAAGAATCCGCAGCAGCCCGTGCGCGCCGTGCCGGGCGCGGGGCTCGAGGTGCCGGTGTGGATCCTCGGCTCGAGCACCTTCGGCGCGCAGCTCGCCGCGCACCTGGGCCTGCCCTACGCCTTCGCGTCGCACTTCGCGCCGCAGCAGCTCATGCAGGCGATCCAGATCTACCGCGAGACCTTCAAGCCATCGGCACAGCTGCAGAAGCCGTACGTGATGCTGGGCTTCAACGTGTTCGTGGCCGACACCGATGCCGAAGCCGAATTCCGCGCCTCCTCGTGGCAGCAGGCCTTCGTGAATCTGCGCAGCGGCCGCCCCGGGCGCCTGCCGCCCCCGGTGGAAGCCTACCGCCAGAAGGTGGGCCCGGCCGAGAACGCGCTGCTCGACTCGGTGCTGTCGTGTTCGGCCGTCGGATCGCCCGCCACGGTGCGCGAGGGCGTGCGCGCCTTCATCGAGCGCACGGGGGCCGACGAGCTGATGATCACCTCGCAGGTCTTCGACCATGCGGCGCGGCTGCGCTCCTACGAGCTGCTGGCCGACCTGCGCGCGCAAGGCTGATTTCCCCCACGCCGCCGGCCCTGGCGCAGGGCTGGGACAATGGCGCGCTTATGGCAGCAGCAAAGCAACGCATCGTGGTGGGACTCAGCGGCGGGGTCGACTCCGCCGTCACGGCGCACCTGCTCAAGCAGCAGGGGCACGAGGTGGTCGGCATCTTCATGAAGAACTGGGAAGACGACGACGACAGCGAGTACTGCTCGTCGAACATCGACTTCGTCGACGCCGCGAGCGTGGCCGACGTGCTGGGCATCGAGATCGAGCACGTCAACTTCGCGGCCGACTACAAGGACCGGGTGTTTGCCGAGTTCCTGCGCGAATACAAGGCGGGCCGCACGCCGAACCCCGATGTGCTGTGCAACGCCGAGATCAAGTTCAAGGCCTTCCTCGACCATGCGATGCGCCTGGGCGCCGAGAAGATCGCCACCGGCCACTATGCGCGCGTGCGCTTCGATGCGGCTTCGGGACGCCACGAACTGCGGAAGGGACTCGACCCCGCCAAGGACCAGAGCTACTTCCTGCATCGCCTGAACCAGGCGCAGTTGTCGAAGACGCTGTTCCCGGTCGGCGAACTGCACAAGACCGAGGTGCGCCGCATCGCCGAGGAGATCGGCCTGCCCAATGCGAAGAAGAAGGATTCGACCGGCATCTGCTTCATCGGCGAGCGGCCGTTCCGCGAATTCCTCAACCGCTACATCTCGAAAGAACCGGGCCCGATCAAGGACGACCGCGGCCGCAAGCTCGGCGAGCACCAGGGCCTGAGCTTCTACACGCTGGGCCAGCGGCAGGGGCTGGGCATCGGCGGCGTCAAGGAGAAGGGCGCACAGCGCGGTGCGGGCGATCACTCGCCGTGGTTCGTGGCGCGCAAGGACGTCGAGAAGAACACGCTCTGGGTGGTGCAGGGCCACGACCATCCCTGGCTGCTGTCGTCGTCGCTCGTGGCGGGCGACGTCAGCTGGACCGCGGGCGAGCCGCCCGCGCCGGGCCGCTACGGTTCGAAGGCACGCTATCGACAGGCGGACGCGGGATGCGAAATGGATGCGGCGCCCCAGGGTGGCGAGGCTGCGGCGGGCTTCATGCTGCGCTTCGACGCGCCGCAGTGGGCCGTCACGCCGGGTCAGTCGGCGGTGCTCTATGACGGCGAGCGCTGCCTGGGCGGCGGCGTGATCGTCTGACGCGCGGGCGCCGGGTCCCTCAGCGCACCGACGGGTCGACGTGCACCAGGTCGAGCGGAAAGCGCCGGCCGGCCAGGTAGTCCTCGACGCATTGCAGCAGCAGCGGACTGCGGTGGCGCGCCACGCTGGCGCGGATCTCGTCGGCACTCATCCAGAGGGTGCGCACGATGCCGGTGTCGAGCTCGTGGCCCGCTTCGCGCGGGCCCAGGTTGCCGGTGAAGGCAAAGCGCATGTAGGTCACGTCCACGGGGTTTTCGTCGTCTTCTTCGTCGCCGGCACGGCGCGAACGGGCCATGTAGATGCCGATCAGCGCGGTCGGTTCGAAGGCGTGGGCGGTTTCCTCGAGCGCCTCGCGCGCGCAGCCCTCGGCTGGCGATTCGCCGGGGTCGAGGTGTCCGGCCGGCGTGTTGAGCCGCAGCCCGTCGGCGGTGTGTTCCTCGACCAGCAGGAAGCGGCCGTCTTGTTCGATCACCGCCGCGACGGTGACGTTGGGTTTCCAGCGCGATGTCATTTCGGCTCCGTTCCTTGGTGGCCCCCGTGGCCGAAACCGATTGGAACCCATTCGCGGCGGAGATGCCGGCTGCAGGCCGGACGTGGCGCGCTCAGCGCGCGAAGCTGCCGGGCAGCGACTTGGCGTCGACCATCTCGAGCCGGTAGCCCAGGCCGTAGATGGCCAGCAGCAGGAATCCGCTCGACGGGCGCAGGCCGAGCTTGGTCCGAAGGCGCGAGACATGGGTGTCGAGCGACCGGGAGAGCGCCTCCACGCCGACGCCCCAGACCGCTTCGTGCAGGTATTCGCGCGACAGCAATCGCCCGAGGTTCTGGAACAGGAACAGCGCGAGTTCGTATTCGCGGTTCTTGAGTGCCACTGGCTGGCCCCTGACCTTGAGGGTGCGCGAGGGCGGGTAGAAATGGTAGGGGCCGAACACGAGCTCGGGCTCGTGCTGCGCCGGATAGGAGCGGCGCAGCAGGGCCGTGACCCGCGCCTCGAGCTCGTGCGCGCGCACCGGCTTGGCCATGACATCGTCGGCGCCTGCATTGAGGCCTTCGACCACATCGGCCTCGCCGCAGCGGCTGGTCACGACGAGGACCGGGACGCGGCTCTTGAGTTCGGTGCGCGCGATCCGGACGACTTCGAGTCCGCAGATATCGGGCAGACACCGCTCGAGGATGATGAGATCGAAGGTCTGTCGCCGAAGGATCTGCAGCAACTGCCCGCCTTCGCTGTAGCTGTGGCATTCGTGCCCGAGGCCGCCAATAGCCTCGTTGATCAGCTGGCGCTGATCGGACTCTTGGTCAAGTACTGCGATGCGCATTCCGTCCCCTTTTCTAGTGCAATCCTGCCTCTACGGGCTTTTCAGCGCGGAGTGTATCTATCTGCATCTGGAGGGGTAAATGCGGCCCGCAACTAATTCGCAATTTCGGGAATTTCGGCCTCGGTAACAGAGTTTTTGCATATCACTGCAAACAAATGCGCAGTTCAACTCGCGCCCCCGGGGCTGATGGCAGCGCAGGCCTGGGCGGCACCTCGGCGGTCGTCGCGCGCATCAAGTCGCTAGCATTTATGTAGCTGCAAACGCAATGACTGCGGTCATCAACGCGGGAACAGACGGCAGATTTAAGCGACAGTGATCGGTGTAATCTTGCTGTAAGCTCAGCCCGCGTTCCGTATTGCCCCCTGCCCTGAGGAGATCTCTATGCTGATAGGCGTGCCAGCCGAAACGACGGCCGGCGAAACCCGCGTGGCCGTCACGCCCGAGACGGTGAAGAAACTAGTCGCTGCGGGGCATGCCCTGCGGGTGCAGTCAGGGGCCGGGGTGGCGGCCAGCGTCACCGATGCGGCCTACCAGGCCGCCGGCGCCGAGATCGTCGACCGCGCCGCTGCGTTCGGCGCCGAGATGGTGCTCAAGGTGCGTTCGCCCGGCGACGACGAAGCCGCGCTCATGAAGCCGGGCACGGTCGTGATCGGCATGCTCAACCCGTTCGACGCGGCCGGCCTGCAGCGCCTGGCGGCCACCGGCCTCACGGCCTTCGCGCTCGAGGCCGCGCCGCGCACCACGCGTGCGCAGAGCATGGACGTGCTGAGCTCGCAGGCCAACATCGCGGGCTACAAGGCCGTGATGATCGCGGCCGACAAGTACCAGCGCTTCTTCCCGATGCTGATGACCGCCGCGGGCACCGTGAAGGCGGCGCGCGTCGTCATTCTGGGGGTCGGCGTCGCGGGCTTGCAGGCGATCGCGACGGCCAAGCGCCTCGGCGCCGTGATCGAGGCCTCCGACGTGCGTCCGAGCGTCAAGGAGCAGATCGAGTCGCTCGGCGGCAAGTTCATCGACGTGCCCTACGAGACGCAGGAAGAAAAGGACGCGGCCGAAGGCGTGGGCGGCTACGCGCGGCCCATGCCGCCGAGCTGGCTCGCGCGCCAGCAGGCCGAGGTCGCCAAGCGCGTGGCGCTGGCCGACGTGGTCGTCAGCACGGCGCTCATCCCCGGTCGCGCGGCACCGACGCTCATTACCGAAGAGATGGTGAAGTCGATGAAGCCCGGCTCGGTCATCGTCGACATCGCCGCCGGCAAGGGCGCCGACGGCGTGGGCGGCAACTGTCCGCTCTCGGAAGCCGACCGCACGGTGGTCAAGCACGGCGTCACGATCGTGGGCGAGACGAATCTCCCGGCGCTGGTGGCGGCGGATGCCTCGGCGCTCTACGCGCGCAACGTGCTCGATTTCCTGAAGCTGATCGTCACCAAGGAGGGCGCGCTCAAGATCGACCTCGAGGACGACATCGTCGCTGCCTGCCGCGTCGCGCACGACGGCCAGGTCACGAAGAAGTAAACAACAACGCCGGCCCAGGAGAAGCCCATGGACATCGTTTCCCATACCGTCATCAACCTGATCATCTTCGTGCTGGCCATCTACGTGGGCTACCACGTGGTCTGGACCGTCACGCCCGCGCTGCACACGCCGCTCATGGCGGTGACCAACGCCATCTCGGCGATCGTGATCGTGGGCGCCATGCTCGCGGCCGCGCTGACCGAAACCCCGCTCGGCAAGACCATGGGCGTGCTGGCGGTGGCGCTCGCGGCAGTGAACGTGTTCGGTGGCTTCCTGGTCACGCGGCGCATGCTCGAGATGTTCAAGAAGAAGGAAAAGAAGGTCGCGCCCGCGGCGCCCAAGGCCGAGTCGGGAGCCGCCCAATGAGCATGAACCTCGTCACGCTGCTGTACCTCGTTGCCAGCGTCTGCTTCATCCAGGCCTTGAAGGGCCTGTCGCATCCCACCACCTCGATCCGCGGCAACGTCTTCGGCATGACCGGCATGGCCATCGCCATGCTGACCACCGGTGCGCTGATCTACAAGCTCTCGGCGGGCAACCTCGGCGGGCTGGGCTACGTGCTGGTCGCGCTGGTCATCGGCGGCGCACTCGGCACCTTCATGGCCAACAAGGTCGAGATGACCAAGATGCCCGAACTGGTCGCCTTCATGCACAGCATGATCGGCCTGGCCGCGGTGTTCATCGCGGTTGCGGCCGTGGCCGAGCCGTACGCCTTCGGCATCACGCTGCGCGGCGACCCGATCCCCGCGGGCAACCGGCTCGAGTTGTTCCTCGGCGCGGCGATCGGCGCGATCACCTTCAGCGGCTCGGTCATCGCCTTCGGCAAGCTCTCGGGCAAGTACAAGTTCCGCCTGTTCCAGGGCGCCCCGGTGCAGTTCGCGGGCCAGCACATGCTGAACCTCGTGCTGGGGCTCGCGACGGTGGCCCTGGGCCTGGTGTTCATGTTCACCGAGAACTGGCCCGCATTCTTCGCGATGTTGGCACTGGCCTTCGTGCTGGGCGTGCTGATCATCATCCCGATCGGCGGCGCCGACATGCCGGTGGTGGTGTCGATGCTGAACAGCTATTCGGGCTGGGCGGCGGCGGGCATCGGCTTCAGCCTGAACAACGCGATGCTGATCGTGGCCGGCTCGCTGGTGGGCTCCTCGGGCGCGATCCTGAGCTACATCATGTGCAAGGCCATGAACCGCTCGTTCTTCAACGTCATCCTCGGTGGCTTCGGCGGCGATGCCGCAGCCGCCACGGGCGGCGCAAAGGAACAGCGCCCCGTGAAGACCGGCAGCGCCGACGACGCGGCCTTCGTGCTCGGCAATGCCGAGACGGTCGTGATCGTGCCGGGCTACGGCCTGGCGGTGGCACGCGCGCAGCACGCGGTGAAGGAACTCGCGGCCAAGCTCACCGAAAAGGGCATCACCGTGAAGTACGCGATCCACCCGGTCGCGGGTCGCATGCCGGGCCACATGAACGTGCTGCTGGCCGAGGCCGAGGTGCCCTACGACCAGGTGTTCGAGATGGAAGACATCAACGGCGAGTTCGGCCAGGCCGACGTCGCGATCATCCTCGGCGCCAACGACGTGGTGAACCCGGCCGCCCACACCAAGGGCAGCCCGATCTATGGCATGCCGATCCTCGAGGCCTACAAGGCCAAGACCGTGATCGTGAACAAGCGCTCGATGGCGGCAGGTTATGCGGGCCTGGACAACGAGCTCTTCTACATGGACAAGACCATGATGGTCTTTGGGGACGCGAAGAAAGTAGTGGAAGATATGGGCAAGGCCATCGAATAGGCCCATCCGCGCAAGATCTTTGCGGCGCACTCCAGTGCGCCGCTTTTCGTTGCCATCTCAGATAACCCGATTTGGAGGAGACAAGTCCATGTCCGACCGTCCCTGGCTCAGCAGCTACCCGCAAGGCGTGCCTGCCGATATCGATGCTTCGCAGTACCCGTCGCTGGTGGCGCTCATGGAAGAGAGCTTCACCAAGTACGCCGACCGCACGGCCTACAGCTTCATGGGCAAGGACGTCAGCTTCGGCGAAACCGACAAGCTCAGCAAGGCCTTCGCGGCCTACCTGCAGGGCCTGGGGCTCGCCAAGGGCGACCGCGTGGCCGTGATGATGCCCAATTGCCCGCAGTACCCGGTGGCCGTGGCGGCCATCCTGCGCGCGGGCCTGATCCTGGTGAACGTGAATCCGCTCTACACGCCGCGTGAGCTTGAGCACCAGCTCAAGGATTCGGGCTCGAAAGCCATCGTCATCATGGAGAACTTCGGCACCACGCTGCAGCAGTGCATCGCGGCCACGCCGGTCCGGCACATCGTGCTGGCCGCCATGGGCGACCGGCTCGGCTTCCTGAAGGGCGCGATCGTCAACTACGTCGTGCGCAACGTGAAGAAGCTCGTGCCGCACTTCAGCCTGCCCGGCGCGGTGCGCTTCAACGACGCGCTCGACCAGGGCGCGAGCCGCACGCTGCAGGTGCCCGCCATCGGGCCCGACGACGTGGCCGTGCTGCAGTACACCGGCGGCACCACGGGCGTCTCGAAGGGGGCCGTGCTGCTGCACCGCAACGTGATCGCCAACGTGCTGCAGTCCGAAGCCTGGAACGAGCCCGTGATGGCGCAGGTGCCGGCGGGCGAGCAGCCCACGGGCGTTTGCGCGTTGCCGCTGTATCACATCTTCGCGTTCACCGTGGGCATGATGCTGAGCATGCGCACGGGCGGCAAGCTGATCCTGATCCCGAATCCGCGTGACCTCGCGGGCGTGCTCAAAGAACTCTCGAAGCACACGGTCCACAGCTTTCCGGCCGTCAACACGCTGTTCAACGGGCTCGCGAACCACCCCGACTTCAACACCGTCAACTGGAAGAACCTCAAGGTGTCGGTGGGCGGCGGCATGGCGGTGCAGGCCGCGGTCGCGAAGCTGTGGCTCGAGAAGACCGGCTGTCCGATCTGCGAGGGCTACGGCCTGTCCGAGACCTCGCCCTCGGCCACCTGCAACCCGACCGACAGCAAGGCCTTCACCGGCACCATCGGCCTGCCGCTGCCGGCCACCTGGCTCAAGCTGCTCGACGACGAGGGCCGCGAAGTACCGCCGGGCCAGCCCGGCGAGATCGCCATCAAGGGCCCGCAGGTGATGGCGGGCTATTGGCAGCGTCCCGACGAGACGGCCAAGGTCATGACGGCCGACGGCTACTTCAAGAGCGGCGACATCGGCATGGTCGACGAGCGCGGCTATTTCAAGGTGGTCGACCGCAAGAAGGACATGATCCTGGTCTCGGGCTTCAACGTCTATCCGAACGAGGTCGAAGACGTGGTGGCGCAGATACCCGGTGTGCTCGAGTGCGCGGCCGTGGGCGTGGCCGACGAGAAGACCGGCGAGGCCGTGAAGCTCGTGATCGTCAAGAAGGACCCGTCGCTGACCGAGGCGCAGGTGCGCGATTACTGCCGCGCCAACCTCACGGGCTACAAGCAGCCGCGGGTGATCGAGTTCCGCACCGACCTGCCGAAGACGCCCGTCGGCAAGATCCTGCGCCGCGAGCTGCGCGACGCGAAAAAGTAGCCGCCGACCGATGAGCGGCCCCGTCGCCATCGTCGCGGCCATGCACGAGGAGCTCGGCGCGCTGCTCGCGCAGATGCCCGATGAACAGCGCGTGCGCGCGGCCGGGCGCGATTTCTGGCTCGGCCATCTGCACGGCCAACCGGTCGTCGCGGTGCTGTCGCGCATCGGCAAGGTGGCCGCGGCGATCACCGCGACGGTGCTGATCGAGCGCTTCGGCGTGCGCGCGATCGTGTTCACGGGCGTGGCGGGCGGGCTGGCACCGGGCGTGGCGGTGGGCGACGTGGTCGTCGCCACGCAACTGCTGCAGCACGACCTCGATGCCTCGCCGATCTTCCCGAAGTACGAAGTGCCGCTCATGGGGCTGTCGCGCTTCGCCGCGGATGCGTCGATCAGCGACGGCATTGCCGCGGCGGCCGAGGGCATGCTGCGCGACCCCGTGGCGCTGCTGGGGCGGCATGCGGTCGATGCCTTCGGCCTGCGTGCGCCGAAACTGCACCGCGGCCTGGTCGTGAGCGGCGACCGCTTCGTGTCGACCAGCGCCGAGAGCGCCGCCTTGCGCCGCGACCTGCCTGAGGCGCTGGCGGTGGAGATGGAGGGCGCAGCGATGGCCCAGGCGTGCCACGACCACGGCGTGCCCTTCGCAGCGGTGCGCACCATATCCGACCGCGCCGACGACGCGGCGCATGGCGACTTCGCGCGCTTCGTCGCCGAGGTGGCGAGCCGCTACAGCCTCGCGCTCGTCAGCGGCTGGCTCGCAGCGCGACCCCTTGCCCAGGGTTAGCAGGCCCTACTTGAGCCAGCCGCGGTGGCGGAAGTACCACATCGGCCCCAGCGCGCTCGCGGCCATCAGCGCGAGCGCATACGGGTAGCCGATCGCCCAGTCGAGCTCGGGCATGAACTTGAAGTTCATGCCGTAGATGCTCGCGATCAGCGTCGGCGGCAGCAATGCGACGCTCGCGACCGAGAAGATCTTGATGGTCTTGTTCTGGTTGATGTTGATGAAACCGACGGTCGCATCCATCAGGAAGTTGATCTTGTCGAACAGGAAGGCCGTGTGGTTGTCGAGCGATTCGATGTCCCGCATGATCTGCCGCGCTTCCTCGAACTGCTCGGCGTTGAGCATGCGGCTGCGCATCAAAAAGCTCACTGCGCGGCGCGTGTCCATCACGTTGCGGCGGATGCGGCCGTTCAGGTCTTCCTGGCGCGCGATGGCGCCGAGCACCTCGCCGGCCAGCTCGTCGCTGACGTTGCCTTCGAGCACCTTCTTGCCCGCGATCTCGAGCTCGTCGTAGATGTTCTCGAGCGTGTCGGCCGAGTATTCGGCGTCGGCGTCGAAGAGCTTGAGCAGTACTTCCTTCGCGTCCTCGATCAGGCCCGGCGCCCGGCGCGCGCGCATGCGCAGCAGGCGGAACACCGGCACGTCCTCGTCGTGGATCGAGAACAGCACGCCGCAGCTGCGGAGTTCGGTGTTGTGCTGGTTCAGGATGAAGGCCACGCGCACCGAGCGCGGATCCTCGTCGTCGTCGATCAGGAAGTCGGAGCGGATGTGCAGCTCGCCGTTGTCTTCCTCGTAGAAGCGCGCGGACTCCTCGATGTCCTCGTCCATCGCGTCTTCGGGAATCGAGAGGCCGTAGTACTGCTTGATCCAGCGCTTTTCCTCGAGCGTGGGCGACTCGAGGTCGACCCAGATGGGCTGGAACTTGGACAGCTCCTCGAGGGCCTCGATCTCTTCCTGGACAAGGCGGCCGTTGGCGAGCGTGAAGATATTGAGCATGGGCTCACTCCCTTGAAATGGCTGTGGCGGAGGGGCAGGGAAGGGGCGCTTTCAAATCCCGGCCCCGCGCCGGCGCTTCGCAGAAGGCGTCAGCAGGTGGGAGTTGAAAGCTGCAGAGACGGAGCGGTTTCCATGGTGCGGTCTCGGGTGGCAGCAAGGCCGCGATTATGTCATCGGCCCTGTGTCACGACGCGGGCGATCTGGATGGACATACAGTAGAGTTGCACCCATGCAGACCACTGCGCCTCCCGTCCTCCCCGCCACCGCCGCCACCCAGGCCGAGCGCCTCGCTGCCGCGCTGTCGGCCCTCAACGACGCGCAGCGCGCCGCGGTGGAGCACGGCGTCGGCGCCGTCGCGGGGCGCGACGACCGGCCGCTGCTGGTGATCGCCGGCGCCGGGTCCGGCAAGACCAGCACGCTCGCGCACCGGGTGGCGCGGTTGATCGCCGATGGGGTCGATCCGCAGCGCCTGCTGCTGCTGACCTTCTCGCGCCGTGCGGCGCAGGAAATGGAACGGCGCGCCGGGCAGGTGCTGGCGCGCGTGCTCGGCCTGCGTTCCGAAAAGCCACCCGCGCTGCCCTGGGCCGGCACCTTCCACGGCATCGGCGCGCGGCTGCTGCGCGAATATGCGGCCCACGTCGGCCTGGACGACCATTTCACGATCCACGACCGCGGCGATGCCGAGGACCTCATGGGCCTGGTGCGCCACGCGCTCGGCCTGTCGTCCACCGCCAACCGATTTCCGCGCAAGGGCACCTGCCTGTCGATCTACTCGCGCTGCGTCAACACGCGTGCGCCGATCGAGCGCGTGCTGGCCGAGGCCTTTCCCTGGTGCGCCGAGTGGGAGGCAGAGCTCAAGCGCCTGTTCGGTGCCTACGTCGAGGCCAAGCAGCAGCAGAACGTGCTCGACTACGACGACCTGCTGCTCTACTGGGCCGAGATGGTGGCCGAGCCCTCGCTCGCAGTGCTGATCGGCGCACGCTTCGACCATGTGCTGGTCGACGAGTACCAGGACACCAACTTGCTGCAGGCCTCGATCCTGCAGGCGCTCAAGCCCGACGGGCGCGGCGTGACCGTGGTGGGCGACGATGCGCAGTCGATCTACTCGTTCCGCGGCGCCACGGTGCGCAACATCCTCGACTTCCCGTCGCAGTTCTCGCAGGCCGCGCGCGTGGTCACGCTGGAGCGCAACTACCGCTCGACGCAGCCGATCCTCGACGTGTCGAACCGCGTCATCGCGCAGGCCGCCGAGCGGCATGCCAAGACGCTCTGGACCGACAAGCCCTCGGCCGGGCGGCCGCAGCTGGTGCTCGTGCCCGACGAGGCGCAGCAGGCGGTGTGGGTGGCCGACAAGGTGCTCGAACACCGCGAGGGCGGGCTCGCGCTCAAGTCGCAGGCGGTGCTGTTTCGCACCTCCACGCACAGCGCGGCACTCGAACTCGAGCTTGCGCGCCGCAACATTCCGTTCGTGAAGTACGGCGGCCTCAAGTTCCTCGAGGCCGGCCATGTGAAAGACCTGCTCGCGGTGCTGCGCTTCGCCGAGAACCCGCGCGGGCGCATGGCGGGCTTTCGCGTCACGCAGCTTATCCCGGGCATCGGGCCCGCCACGGGCGCCCGGCTGCTCGACGCGATGGAGGGCGCGGCCGATCCGGCGGCGGTGGTGCGCGGCTTCGTGCCGCCGGCCGCCGCGCGCGCCGAATGGGCCGTGTTCGCCGAGGCTTACGCGGCCCTGCGCGATCCGTCGCTGTCCTGGCCTGCCGACGTGGACCTGGCGGCGCGCTGGTACCTGCCGCATCTCGAGCGGCTCTATGACGACCCGTCCGGCGTGCGGCGCGCCGACATCGAGCAGCTGGCGCGGCTGGCGTCGGGTTACGGCTCGCGCGAACGCTTCCTGACCGAGCTCACGCTCGATCCGCCCGAGGCCACGAGCGACCGGCCCGGTCCGCCCCTGCTCGACGAGGACTACCTGATCCTGTCGACCATCCATTCGGCCAAGGGGCAGGAATGGAACTCGGTGCATGTGCTCAACGTCGTCGACGGCTGCCTGCCTGCCGATGTGGCGCAGGGCGCGCACGAACTCGAAGAGGAACGGCGGCTGCTCTACGTGGCCATGACCCGGGCCCGCGACCACCTGCACCTGCTGGTGCCGCAGCGCTTCTACGTCACGCAGCAGGCCGTGCGCGGCGATCGGCATCTCTACGCCAACCGAACGCGCTTCATCTCCGACCGCGATCTCGAAGGCTTCGAGCAGCAGACCTGGCCCCCGCCGCCGGTGCGCCCGCCCGCTGTGCCCCCGCCCGCGGCCGTGATCGATCTGCGCAACCGCATGCGGGCCGCCTGGCAGTGAGCGTCGCGGGGCTGGCGCGCTTTTGGCCCTTCGTGCGCAGGGGTCACTGAGCACCCTCTCACAGCTTGAAACACGTGACCTGCCGATCGCCGCGGCGTTGGGGCGGCAGGCTTGGCAGCTATCCGATCCATAGCGGATTGGGCCACGGCCGGCGCCAGACCGCCACCCGGGCAACTCTGCTATTGCAATGGTGTGACAGCTTCGGCATAGTGAATCGACCTTCTTCTCTTTCCCGACTCCCGCACCTAACTCATTTCCGTCGGTCACGCTTCATTCCGCAGCGTGGCCATTTTCCCAACCGTCAATTCTCAGGAGGTCTTTCATGAATTTGACGATCAGCGGTCATCACCTCGACGTCACGCCTGCCTTGCGCACCTACGTCACCAGCAAGCTGGACCGGATCACGCGGCACTTCGACCAGGTGGTCGACGTGAAGGTGATCCTCACGGTGGAAAAGCAGAAGGAAAAGGAACGCCGCCAACGGGCGGAGTGCAACATTCACGTCAAGGGCAGTGACATGTTCGCGGAGTCGAGCCATGCTGATCTCTATGCGGCCGTCGATGATCTGGTCGACAAGCTCGACCGCCAGGTCGTGCGCCACAAGGACCGGTTGCAGGACCACCATCACGCTGCGCCCAAGCGCCTGATGTAGTCCTGCGCAAACGGGCCCGCGGCCCGTGTCGCCGAGCCGCCTCCGGGCGGCTTTTTGCTGTCGGCTTGAAGGGATTCTTTACACAATCCGCGCCCACTTTCGACGATTTGTAGGAAGAAAGTAACCAGGGGGACTGGGGGTTTTCACCGAGCGGGTGCATAATCGCCCCCGCTCCCACTATGAACCGACTCGCGTCCATCCTGCCGCCCGCTCAAGTGCTCGTGAGCGTCGACGCCACCAGCAAGAAACGTGCTTTCGAGGAAGCCGGCTTGCTGTTCGAGGGCCTTCATGGCCTGGGCCGCGCGCTCATCACCGACAGCCTCTTCGCGCGTGAACGCCTCGGTTCCACGGGCCTGGGGCATGGCGTCGCGATCCCGCACGGGCGCATCAAGGGCCTCAAGGCGCCCATGGCCGCGGTGTTCCAGCTGGCGAATCCGATCGGTTTCGACGCACCCGACGAGCAACCCGTCGGGCTGCTGATCTTCCTGCTGGTGCCCGAGGCCGCGACCCAGAAGCACCTCGAGATCCTCTCCGAGATTGCCGAACTGCTCAGCGACGCGTCGCTGCGCGAGCGGATCAAGTCGAGCACCGACGCAGCCGAGCTGCACGGGCTCATTGCCAGCTGGCAGTCGACGCAAGTCGCGTGAGCCGCGCCGGCCCGCCCGGTCGGTTCCTTGGTATTCTGGCCGGCCCCCCACCGCAGCGCCGATGAGCGCCTTGCCCTGAACGCATGAAGCCCACCGTCATCAGCGCCGACGCCATGTTCGAGGAGTTCCGCGGCTCGCTCCGCTGGGAATGGCTCGCCGGCCTCGGCGCCTCGGAGCGCCAGTTCGACCCCGACGTCATCAGCCGCGCCCAGTCGGCGGCAGACCTGGTCGGCTACCTCAACTACATCCATCCCTACCGCGTGCAGATCCTCGGTGCGCGCGAGGTCGCCTATCTCACGCGCGGCAGCCAGGAAGACTGCGCCCGGCGCATCGCCCGCATCGTCACGCTGGAGCCGCCGATGCTGGTGCTGGCCGACGGCCAGGCCGCGCCCGACGAGCTGCTGTCGATCTGCGAGCGCGCACAGCTGCCGCTGTTCGCCACGCGCGAGTCCTCGGCCTTCGTGATCGACCTGCTGCGCGCCTACCTGTCGAAGCACTTCGCCGAACGCACCTCGATGCACGGGGTGTTCATGGACATTCTCGGCATGGGCGTCATGATCACCGGCGAATCGGGGCTCGGCAAAAGCGAACTCGGGCTCGAACTGATCTCGCGCGGCAACGGCCTCGTGGCCGACGACGCCGTCGACCTCTACCGCATCAACCAGAACACCATCGAGGGGCGCTGCCCCGACCTGCTGCAGAACCTGCTCGAGGTGCGCGGCATCGGCCTGCTCGACATCCGCGCGATCTTCGGCGAGACCGCGGTGCGGCGGAAGATGCGGCTCAAGCTCATCGTGCACCTGGTACGGCGCGACAGCTTCGAGCGCGACTACGAACGCATGCCCTCGGCCCCGCTCACGCAGGACGTGCTCGGCATTCCGGTGCGCAAGGTCATCATCCAGGTGGTGGCCGGGCGCAACATCGCGGTGCTGGTGGAGGCCGCGGTACGCAATTCGATCCTGCAGCTGCGCGGCATCGACACGTACGCCGATTTCGTCGCCCGCCACCACAAGGCCATGGAAGCCGGCCAGGACTGAGCTGCTTCGCGGAAGAGACCGCGTCGGGGGGGCTTTACCTTCTACTGGCGCAATCTGCGCACAGGCCGTAGAGCGACATGGCGTGGTCCTGCAGGATCCAGCCCTTGTCCTTGGAGATCATCTGCTGGCGGCGCTCGATCTCGGCGTCGTAGAACTCCTCGACCTTGCCGCAGGAGGTGCAGATCAGGTGGTCGTGGTGCGTGCCCTCGTTGAGCTCGTACACGGCCTTGCCGCTTTCGAAGTGGCTGCGCTCGAGGATGCCGGCCTGCTCGAACTGCGTCAGCACGCGGTAGACGGTGGCCAGGCCGATGTCGGAGTGCTCGTTCAGGAGCACCCGAAACACGTCTTCGGCCGTCATGTGGCGCTGGCTCCCGGTCTGGAAGATCTCGAGGATCTTCAGTCGCGGCAGTGTGGCCTTGAGGCCGGTATTCTTGAGTTCGTCGATGTTGGCCATGATGGATTCCTGCGCCTGGGCGGCGGGACGGCCCCGAGGGGGCTGCCGCTACAATGGCCGATCATATCGCTACCCCTCTTTTCTCTCCCATGCCTGCCATCCTTCCACGCCGTTTCTGGCTGCTGGCCGCGGCCGTCGCAGCGACGTTCAGCCTCAGCGCCTGCAGCGGCTTCAGCGAGCGCACGCGGGGTGCGCTCGCATCCATCACGCCCTACAAGGTCGAGGTGGTCCAGGGCAATTTCGTTTCGAAGCAGCAAGTCGAGGCCCTCAAGCCCGGCATGTCGCGCCAGCAGGTGCGTGAAATCCTCGGCACGCCGCTGCTGACGGACGTCTTCCACACCAACCGCTGGGACTACGTCTTCACGATCCGCCGCCAGGGCGTCGATCCGCAGGAACGCCGGCTGACCGTGTTCTTCAACGGCGAGGTGCTCGACCGCTTCGAGGGCGATCCGATGCCCAGCGAGGAAGAATTCGTCGCCACGCTCGACACGCGCAAGAAGAGCAGCAAGGTTCCGCAGCTCGAGGCCACGGAAGAAGAACTGAAGAAATTCGCGCCGAAGCCCGACGAGAAAAAGGCCGATGCCGGCGCCGCGGCCGCGAACCTGCCGCCGCTGCCCGCCGCCTATCCTCCGCTCGAAGCGTCGCGCTGACAAAGAAGGTGCGACGGAAGCTGCTGCTGCGCGACAGGCGCCCGCGACGGTTTCCCTCACACCTTCCGGGCGGGCCTGCCGTTCCCATGCCAAGTTCAAAAGGCTGAATCCGCGTGACTGAATCCATTTCCACCTCCTCTTCCCCGGCCCTGCGCCGCGTCGCGATCGCCGGCGCCTCGGGCCGCATGGGCCGCATGCTCGTCGAAGCCGTGCGCGAGGCGCACGACTGCCGGCTGGCCGGCGCGCTCGACATGGCCGGCAGCGAGGCGATCGGCGCCGATGCGGCGGCCTTCCTCGGCTTCACGAGCGGCGTGCCCATCGTGTCCGACCTGCGCACCGGCCTGCAGGATGCGCAGGTGCTGATCGACTTCACGCGTCCCGAAGGCACGCTCGCGCACCTCGAGATCTGCCGCGAGCTGGGCGTGCAGGCCGTGATCGGCACCACCGGCTTCAGCGACGCGCAGAAGGCCGAGATCGCCGAGATCGCGAAGGACGTCGCGATCATGCTGGCCCCCAACATGAGCGTGGGCGTCAACGTCACGTTCAAGCTGCTCGAGATGGCGGCCAAGGCGCTCGCGACCGGCTACGACATCGAGATCATCGAGGCCCACCACCGCCACAAGGTCGATGCGCCGTCGGGCACCGCGCTCAAGATGGGCGAGGTCATCGCCGACGCGCTCGGCCGCGACCTGAAGGAATGCGCCGTCTATGCCCGCGAAGGCATCACGGGCGAGCGCGACCCGTCGACGATCGGCTTCTCGGCCATCCGCGGCGGCGACATCGTGGGCGACCACACGGTGCTCTTCGCGGGCACCGGCGAGCGCATCGAGATCACCCACAAGTCGGCGAGCCGTTCGACCTATGCGCAGGGTGCGCTGCGCGCGGTGCGCTTCCTCGCGGGGCAGAAGGCGGGGCTGTTCGACATGTTCGACGTGCTCGGGCTTCGCTGAAAAAAACCAATAAAAAGGCCCGATGAGCGTCCTCGAGCTGCTGACCCAGGGTGACGGCGTCAGCCGCTCGGTGGCGGCGCTGCTGCTCGCGATGTCGATCGCGAGCTGGGTGGTGATCCTCTGGAAGGCCTGGCTGCTGCGCGGTGGCACGCGCGACGTGTTGCGCGGCATCGCGGCCTTCTGGCAGTCCACCACGCTGGCGGACGCCGAGCAGAAGCTGCGCGCCTTCGATCGTGCCGCGCTCGTGGGGCCGGCCGTCGAGGCCTTGCGCACCATGGCGGCCGATGCGGCCGGCGGCACGCTCGGCGCGACCGTGGGCGACCGCAACCAGCGGCTCACGCGCGCTTTGCGCGGCGCGCTACACGGCGCGCTCCGGCGCCTGCAGTCGGGCCAGATCCTGCTCGCCACCGTCGGCGCCACGGCGCCGTTCGTCGGCCTGCTCGGCACGGTCTGGGGCATCTACGGCGCGCTCTCGGGCATCGCGGGCCAGGCGGGCGGCTTCACCATCGACAAGGTGGCCGGACCGGTCGGTGAGGCGCTGGTCATGACGGCCTTCGGCCTCGCGGTGGCGATACCGGCCGTGCTGGCCTACAACGTGTTCGGCCGCGTCATCGGCCGCATCGAAGCCGAGCTCGAGGGCTTCGCGCACGACCTGCTCGGCAGCTTCGGCAGCCCGCCGGCATCCGCCGCGCCGCCGCCCGCCCGGCCGATGCCGGTCTAGGAGCGTTCGCAGCATGGCCTTCGGTCGCACTTCGCTCGGCAGCAGCGCCGCCGGCGGCGGGCGTGCCACGGGCGCCGGCGGGCAGCGCCCGCTGTCCGACATCAACGTGACGCCGCTGGTCGACGTGATGCTGGTGCTGCTGGTGATCTTCATCATCACCGCGCCGCTGATGGCGAGCTCGATCAAGCTCGACCTGCCGCAGACCGATGCCGGCCAGCCGAACGACACGCCGAAGTTCGTCGGCGTCTCGGTCGATGCCGCGGGCAAGGTCTTCTTCAACGACCGGCCGGTCACCGACGAACAACTGGCCGAGCGGCTGCAGCAGGCCGCGGCCGACAGCAAGGACACCGAGGTCCAGCTGCGCGCCGACCAGACCGTGCCCTACGGCCGGGTGGTAGCGCTGATGGGCATCGCCAACAAGGCGGGCCTGAGCCGCATCGGCTTCGTGACCGAGGCCGACGCGGCCGCGCAGCCGCGCTGACCCCGCCCGCGGCACCACTCAGTCGAGCACCACTGGCTTCGTCCGCCAGATCTCGTGCGCGTACTGCGCGATCGTGCGGTCCGACGAGAACGCGCCCATGCCCGCGACGTTGAGGATCGTCATGCGCGTCCAGGCCTCGGCGTCGAGGTAGAGCGCGTCGACCTCGGCCTGCTTGGCGACGTAGCTCGCATAGTCGGCCAGCAGCAGGTAGTGGTCGCCCCAATTCACCAGCGCGTCGTAGATGCCCTGGTAGCGCGAGGGCTCGCCGGGGGAGAACGCGCCGTCGCGGATCGCATCGAGCACGCGCAGGAGCTCGGGGTCGTTCTCGTAGATCTCGCGCGGCTGGTAGCCGTGCGCGCGGATGTCGGCCACTTCGGGCGTGGTGTTGCCGAAGATGAAGATGTTCTCCGCACCCACGTTGTCGCGCATCTCCACGTTGGCGCCGTCGAGCGTGCCGATGGTGAGCGCGCCGTTGAGCGCGAACTTCATGTTGCCGGTGCCCGAGGCCTCGGTGCCGGCGGTCGAGATCTGCTCCGACAGGTCGGCCGCGGGCATGATGATCTCGGCCAGGCTCACGCTGTAGTTGGGCAGGAACACCACCTTCAGCAGCTTGCCGACGCGCGCATCGTTGTTGACCGTGTGCGCCACGTCGTTGATCAGCCGGATCACGAGCTTGGCCACCTGGTAGGCCGAGGCCGCCTTGCCGGCGAACACCACCACGCGCGGCACGATGTCGAGCGGGCGGCCGGCCTCGTGCGCATCGAGGATGCGGTGGTAGCGCGTGATCACGTGCAGCACGTTGAGCAGTTGCCGCTTGTACTCGTGGATGCGCTTGACCTGCACGTCGAACATCGCATCGGTGTCGAGCACGATGCCCATGTTCTGCTCGACCCAGTTGGCCAGGCGCAGCTTGTTCTCGCGCTTGGCGTGCCGGAACGCGCGTGCGAACGCGGGTTGCGTGGCCATCGGCCGGAGCGCCTCGAGCTGCGACAGGTCGCGCCGCCAGCCCTTGCCCAGGCGCTGGTCGAGCAGGCTCGCGAGCGGCGGATTGGCCTGCGCGAGCCAGCGCCGCGGCGTGACGCCGTTGGTCTTGTTGTTGAAGCGCTCGGGAAAGATCCGCGCGAAGTCCGCGAAGATCGACTGCTTCATCAGCTCGGAGTGCAGCCCCGAGACGCCGTTGATCGAATGGCTCGCGAGCACCGCCACGTAGGCCATGCGCACGCGGCGCTCGCCGGTCTCGTCGACGAGCGAGAGCCGGCGCAGCAGCTCGACGTCATCGCCGGCCTTCTGCGTCACCGTGGCGAGGAACCGCGCGTTCATGTCGTAGATGATCTGCAGGTGGCGCGGCAGGATGCGCCCGAGCATCTCGACCGGCCAGGTCTCGAGCGCCTCGTGCATCAGCGTGTGGTTGGTGTAGCTGAAGACCTTCTGGGTCTGGGTCCAGGCCTCGTCCCACGACAGGCCGTGCTCGTCGAGCAGCAGCCGCATGAGCTCGGGCACCGCGAGCACCGGGTGCGTGTCGTTGAGGTGGATGCTGACCTTTTCACCAAGCGCGTCGAAGTTGTCGTGGGTGCGCAGGTAGCGCCGCAGCAGGTCTTGCACGCTCGCGCTGCAGAAGAAGTACTCCTGGTGCAGCCGAAGCTCGCGGCCCGAGGGCGTGGAGTCATCGGGGTACAGAACGCGCGACACGTTCTCGGAATGGTTCTTGCTCTCGACCGCTTGCATGTAGTTGCCGCGGTTGAAGGCCGAAAGGTCGATCTCCTCGGTGGCGCGCGCCGACCACAGGCGCAGCGTGTTGGTCGCCTGCGTGCCGTAGCCCGGAATGATGGTGTCGTAGGCGACCGCGAGCACGTCGTGGGTGTCGACCCATTCGGCACCGCCGGCACCGTCGCGCTTCTGCACATGGCCACCGAAGCGCACGCGGTAGTTCACCTCGGGCCGCTGGAACTCCCAGGGGTTGCCGCGCGTGAGCCAGTAGTCGGGCGTCTCGACCTGCTTGCCGTCGACGATGCGCTGGCGGAACATGCCGTATTCGTAGCGGATGCCGTAGCCCATGCCGGGCACGCCGAGGGTCGCCATCGAATCGAGGAAGCAGGCCGCGAGCCGGCCCAGGCCGCCGTTGCCGAGGGCCGCGTCTGGCTCGCGCTCGGCGAGCTGCGCCATGTCGACGCCGAAGTCGGCCAGTGCATCGCGCACCGTGTCGTGCAGGTCGACCGCCAGCAGTGCGTTGGTGAAGGTCCGCCCGATGAGGAACTCCATCGAGAGGTAGTACACGCGTTTGAGGTCCTGCGCGTAGTTCGCGCGCGTGGTGGCCATCCAGCGTTCGACCAGCTGGTCGCGCACGGCGAGTGCGGTGGCGTGCAGCCAGTCGTCCTGGCTCGCCGCGACGGGGTCCTTGCCGACGGCATAGATCAGCTTGTTCGCGAGCGCACGTTTGAACGCGGCAACGTCGCGGTCGGGATGGTCGTAGGCGAAGTCTTTGATCGTCATGGGCGTCTTGGGTGTCCGTGGTTTCGTGTTGTTCTCCCTGAGTCGAGGCATGTGGTTGGAGCGCTATTCCATTGCCTTCTGGTAGACGTCGATGTAGCGGGCCGCCGCGGCGGCCCAGTCGGCGGGCCTGCGCATCGCATTGCCGCGCACGCGCCGCCAGTCGGGTGCGCGCCGGTAGAGGGCGAACGCGCGGCGAAGCGCACGATGGTAGTCGCCCGCCTCGAAGCGCTCGAAAACGAAGCCCGTGGCGTCGCCGCTGGCCAGGTCCTCGAGCGTGCAATCGACGACCGTATCGGCCAGGCCGCCGACGCGGTGCACCAGCGGCAGGCTGCCGTAGCGCAGGCCGTACATCTGGGTCAGGCCGCAGGGCTCGTAGAGCGAGGGCACCAACGTCACGTCGCCGGCGCCGAAGAGCTGGTGCGCGAGCGTCTCGTCGTAGCCGATCGTGACACTCACGGCCTGCGGGGCCGCCGCCGCGCGTGCGCGGAAAGCCTCTTCGAGCCAGGCCTCGCCGCTGCCGAGCAGCGCGAGCTGGCCGCCCTCGGCCAAGAGCGCGTCGAGGCCCTCGAGCACGAGGTGCAGGCCCTTCTGCTCTGTGAGCCGGCTCACCAGGATGAAGAGCGGCGCATCGCTGCGCTGCGCGAGCCCCAACTGATGCTGCAGCACCGCCTTGCAGCGCGCCTTGCCGGCCATGTGCCGGCCTTCGGGCGTGTGGAAACCCTGCACCAGCGCGGCATCGTGCGCGGGATTCCAGACCTTCTCGTCGACTGCATTGAGGATGCCGTCGAGCACGTTGCTGCGCCGGCGCAGCAGGCCGTCGAGGCCGCAGCCCTGTTCGGGCGTCTGGATCTCGCGCGCATAGGTGGGGCTCACGGTCGTGAGGCGGTCGGCGAAATGAAGCCCGCCCTTCATGAACGAGAGCTGGCCGTGGTATTCGAGCCCGTCGAAATGGAAGGCGGCCGCGGGCAGGCCGAGCTCGCCGAAATCCACGGCCGGAAAGAGCCCCTGGTAGGCGAGGTTGTGCACCGTGAACACGCTGCCCACGCGCGGCCCGCCGTCACCGCGCGCAAAGGCCATGTACGCGGGCGCCAGGCCGGCGTGCCAGTCGTGCGCATGCACCACTTCGGGCCGCCATGCAGCATCGAGACCGTGCGCGAGCCGGGCCGCCGCCCAGCCCAGCAGCGCAAAGCGCCGGTGGTTGTCGGCATAGGGCCGGCGCGACGGGTCTTCGTAGGGATTGCCGGGCCGGTCGTACAGCGCGGGCGCATCGACCACGTAGGCCGGGATCGACGCCCCCGCATCGGCTGCGGCGATCTCGCCGGCGAGCAGCATGCAGCGCTCGCCCCAGGGCGCCGCGAATTCGGCCACGGGCGCGAGGCCGCGCACGCCGGCGCGGATCGCCGGAAAGCCCGGCAGCAGCACGCGCGCGTCCTGTGCCGCGGCCCTCAGCGCGACCGGCAGCGCGCCCGCCACGTCGGCGAGGCCACCGGTCTTGAGCAGGGGATAGAACTCGGCGGTGACCTGGAGAATGCGCATTCGGCGGATGTTCAGGCGGCAGAAGTCGCAAGGCGCTGGAGCATCTCGCGCGTGACCAGCACCACGCCGGCCTCGGTGCGCTCGAAGCGCGCGGCGTCGGCTGCGGCGTCCTCGCCGATCACCATGTCGTCGGGAACGACGCAACCGCGGTCGATCACCACGCGCGTGAGCCGGCAGCCGCGGCCCACCTCCACGTCGGGCAGCAGCACCGCCTCGTGGATCTCGCAGAACGAATGGATGCGCACGCCCGAGAACAGCACCGAGCTGCTGACCTTGGAGCCCGAGACGATGCAGCCGCCCGAGACGATGGTGTTGACCGTCATGCCGTGGTGGCCGTCGCGGTCGAGCACGAACTTGGCCGGCGGCAGTTGCCGCTGGTAGGTCCAGATGGGCCAGTCCGTGTCATAGATGTCGAGTTCGGGTGTGATCGAGGCCAGGTCGAGGTTGGCAGCCCAGAATGCATCGATCGTGCCCACGTCGCGCCAGTAGGCCTTGGCGTCGGGTCCGCGCGAGGCCCGCGTGACGCACGACATCCCGAAAGGGTGCGCCACCGCGCGGCCCTCGGCCACGGCGCGCGGGATGATGTCCTTGCCGAAGTCGTGGCTCGAATCGGGATTGGCGGCGTCCTCCTCGAGCAGCTGGTAGAGGTAGGCGGAGTCGAACACGTAGATGCCCATGCTGGCGAGCGCCGTATCGGGATGGCCCGGCATCGCGGGCGGGTCGGCCGGCTTTTCGAGAAAGTCCGTGATCCGGCGCTCGCCGTCGACGGCCATCACGCCGAACGCCGTGGCCTCCATGCGCGGCACCTCGATGCAGCCGACCGTGCAGCCCAGGCCGTGCTCGGCATGGTCCTTGACCATGATCGAGTAGTCCATCTTGTAGATGTGGTCGCCAGCCAGCACCACCACGTAGTCGTGCTTGGTCGAGCGGGTCTGAAGGATGTCGAGGTTCTGGAACACCGCGTCGGCGGTGCCGCGGTACCAGTGCTCGTCGCCGGTGCGCTGCTGCGCGGGCAGCACGTCGACCATCTCGTTGAGCTCGGCGCGCAGGAAGCTCCAGCCGCGCTGCAGGTGGCGCATCAGCGAGTGCGACTTGTACTGCGTGACCACCGCCATGCGCCGGATGCCCGAGTTGAGGCAGTTCGACAGCGCGAAATCGATGATGCGGAACTTGCCGCCGAAGTACACCGCCGGCTTCGCGCGGCGGTCGGTCAGCTGCTTGAGGCGCGAGCCCCGGCCGCCGGCCAGTACCAGCGCGATGGTGCGGCGAACCAGCTGGTGGGCCTGGAGCGGTGCCGCCTGCGAAGCGTTGCTGCTGCTGTTGTTGTAGTTGTTCATGTCGGGTCTCCGTGCGTCTGTTCGTCTGGGTTCATCGGATGCTGTTTGGCTTTGTCGCCGTCGCCGGCATCCAGCCTAGCACCGTGCTGCGCTGCCGCCGCATGCGTTGCCGCAACCCACAGGCTGCCGCGGGGCACTTCCACCATGCCGGACCCGATGCCGGTCGCGGCGCCGATGCCGTCGGGCGCATCGGTCGCGAGACGCAGGTGCCAGTTGCCCGGCGGCAGCACGAACGATGTGGCCTGCGCCCCCACGTTGACGAGCACGAGCCAGCCGGCCTCCGACGCCGTGGGCGCCTCGAACAGGATTGCAAGCGCCGTGCCGGCGCGCCAATCGGCCTCTGCCATGGGCTCACCGTCGGGCCGCAGCCAGCGGATCGCGGGCGCGCCGGGCGGCGCCTGGGCCGGCCACCAGCTGGCGTGACGCAGCACGGACGCTTCGCGCCGCAGGGCCGCAACCCTTGCCACGAAAGTGCTCAACCGCGCCGTGTCGTCCCATCGCAGCCAGGTGGTTTCGTTGTCCTGGCAGTAGGCGTTGTTGTTGCCTTGCTGGCTGTGGCCGAGTTCGTCACCGGCCAGCAGCATCGGCGTGCCCTGCGACAGCAGCAGCGTCGCGAGCAACGCGCGCTGCAAGCGGCCGCGCTCGGCCTCCACGGCAGGGTCGTCGCTCGGTCCCTCGACGCCGCAGTTGTTGCTGAGGTTGTGCGCATGGCCGTCTCGGTTGCCCTCGCCGTTCGCGAGGTTGTGTCGCTCGTCGTAGCTCACCAGGTCACGCAGCGTGAAGCCGTCGTGCGCGGTGATGAAGTTGACGCTTGCCGAGGGCGCGCGCCCGTCGTGCGCGAACTCTGCGCTCGACGCGGTGAGCCGGTGCGCGAAATCGCCGAGCCCCGTGGCGCCGTCGCGGCCCTGCCGCAGCCAGAAGCCGCGCTGCGTGTCGCGGTAGCGGTCGTTCCATTCGAGCCAGCCCGGCGGGAACTCGCCGAGCCGGTAGCCGCCCGGCCCGATGTCCCAGGGTTCGGCGATCAGC
This sequence comes from Variovorax sp. Soil_C_19, assembly GCF_057657255.1. NCBI lineage: Bacteria > Pseudomonadati > Pseudomonadota > Betaproteobacteria > Burkholderiales > Comamonadaceae > Variovorax > Variovorax sp. Soil_C_19. The sequence continues at coordinate 175,569 of NZ_JBDGIV010000010.1, forward strand.
AGCGTGCGCGAAAGCACCGGGTCCTGCGCGATGGCGGCAAGGAAGGGTGCACGGGGGTCGAACTCGCCGTCGGCTCCGCGCCCGAGCGCCGGCGCAAGATCGAAGCGGAAGCCGTCGACACCGAGCGTGCAGGCCCAGTGGCGCAGGCTGTCCATCACGAGCTGCAGCACGCGCGGCTCTGCGAGCTTCACGCAGTTGCCGCAGCCGGTCCAGTTGGCATAGCGCGCGTGGTCGTCGGCAAGCAGGTGGTAGTACAGCGCGTTGTCGATGCCGCGCAGCGACAGCGTGGGACCGAACTCGTCGGTCTCGGCGCTGTGGTTGTAGACCACGTCGATCACGAGCTCCATGCCGCGCGCATGCACGGCATCGGCGAGCGCGCGGAATTCCCTTGCGGGTGTGCTGCCGGCGCTGCCGCTCCAGTAGCGCGCCTCGGGCGCGAACCATCCGATGGTGTTGTAGCCCCAGTAGTTGCTGAGCCCCATCTTGAGAAGGCGCTCTTCGTCGGCACGGTGCTGCACCGGCATCAGGCTCAGCGTGGTGACGCCGAGGCGCTGCAGGTGGTCGAGCACCGCGGGTTCGGCGAGGCCGGCGTAGGTGCCGCGCAATGGTTCGGGAACGGCCGGGTGCAGCCGCGTCTGGCCGCGCACGTGAATTTCGCAGAGCACCCGGTCGCCGGGCGCAATGCGGGCATGGCCGAGCGAGGGCAACGCAAGATCCGGCGCGGCGACGCGGGCCTTGAGCGCGACGGCGGCGTTGTCGCGCGTGTCGCGCCGCAGCGGGTTGGCGGGGTCGTGTCCGAGGAAGACGTCGCTGCCGTCGTAGCGGCCGACGATCTCGCGGGCGTAGGGGTCGAGCAGCAACTTCGCGGGATTGAAGCGATGGCCTTCATGCGGAATCCAGGGGCCGTGCACCCGGTAACCATAGACCAGCCCAGGGCGCGCGCTGGGGAGCTGACCGTGCCAGACGCCGTCGGTGAAGGCGGGCAATCTCAGGCGCTGCTGTTCGTGCTGGCCGGTGCTGTCGAAGAGGCAGAGGTCGACGGCCTCGGCGTTCGGGGCGACGAGGGCGAAGTTCACGCCGTGTGGCGTGGGGGTTGCGCCCAGGGGGTATGACGAGCCTGGGGTCAGCATGGGGCTTTGGTTTGTTTGGGTTCCAGGGCCGGGTTTCGCCCCGGCGGGCGACTTACTTTCTTTTGCTTCGCCAAAAGAAAGTAAGCAAAGAAAAGGCGACCCTGCTGTCTGTGTCCCTCCGCTTCGCTGCGGGCAACCTGCGGTGCTCGTCTCCGGCGGGGGTCCGCAGAACTCGCTTCGCTCAAACAGCTGCGGCCCTGATCCCGCCTCCACCTGCGCTCCTCGGC
>NZ_JBDGIV010000011.1:0-169928 GCF_057657255.1 Variovorax sp. Soil_C_19
ATCCTGCTGGCGCGCCAGGTGGGTGTGGGCTACATCATCGTGTTCCTGAACAAGTGCGACATGGTCGACGACAAGGAACTGCTCGAGCTGGTCGAAATGGAAGTGCGCGAACTCCTCGACAAGTACGAGTTCCCTGGCGACGACACCCCGATCATCCATGGCTCGGCCAAGCTCGCCCTCGAAGGCGACAAGGGCGAACTGGGCGAGGGCGCCATCATGAAGCTGGCCGAAGCGCTGGACAACTACATCCCGACGCCCGAGCGCGCTGTGGACGGTACCTTCCTGATGCCCGTCGAAGACGTGTTCTCGATCTCGGGCCGCGGCACGGTCGTGACCGGCGCTGTCGAGCGCGGCGTGATCAAGGTCGGCGAGGAAATCGAGATCGTCGGCATCCGTCCGACCGTCAAGACCACCTGCACCGGCGTGGAAATGTTCCGCAAGCTGCTCGACCAGGGCCAGGCCGGCGACAACGTGGGCGTGCTGCTGCGCGGCACGAAGCGCGAAGAAGTCGAGCGCGGCCAGGTGCTGTGCAAGCCCGGCTCGATCAAGCCGCACGTGCACTTCACCGCCGAGGTGTATGTGCTGTCGAAGGACGAGGGCGGCCGTCACACGCCGTTCTTCAACAACTACCGTCCGCAGTTCTACTTCCGCACGACGGACGTGACCGGCGCCATCGAGCTGCCCACGGACAAGGAAATGGTCATGCCTGGCGACAACGTCAGCATCACCGTGAAGCTGATCAACCCGATTGCGATGGAAGAAGGCCTGCGCTTCGCCATCCGTGAAGGCGGCCGCACCGTGGGTTCGGGCGTCGTGGCAAAGATCCTCGACATCTAAGCCGGGCACAAAGAGTTCCGGAGGGGTATAGCTCAATTGGCAGAGCGTCGGTCTCCAAAACCGAAGGTTGTAGGTTCGATTCCTACTGCCCCTGCCACCTAGGTGGCATCCCGCAGAGCCTGCCGCACACCGGTGGGAAGCTCGAAAAAGCCCATCGTGACCCGATGGGCTTCGGCGTCTCAAGAGGCGCATTGAATTGAAGGCCGCAGGGCCACAGGAAACCAGCCGAACATGGCCACTTCTCAAATCGAAACCGTGAGCACGGGCGCCGACAAGGCCAAGCTGGCTGCGGCAGTGCTGCTGGCAGTGGGCGCCATCGTTGCGTTCTACCTGCTTGCGCGCCACGGCTCGCTGGTGCAATGGGGCGCGCTGCTGCTCGGTCTGGCCGCCGCTGTGGGCGCCTTCGGCAGTTCGGAGAATGGGCGCCAGCTGTGGGCTTTTGGCCGCGACTCCTGGCGCGAAGTCAAGAAGGTCGTCTGGCCGACCCGCAAGGAAGCGATACAGATGACGGCCTATGTGTTCGCCTTCGTGGCGGTCATGTCCGTCTTCCTCTGGCTCACCGACAAGACGCTCGAATGGGTGTTTTTCGACCTCATTCTGGGCTGGAGAAAATAAATGACAGACGACGCAGTTGAAGAAACCACGCCGGGCGGCGCCGAAGAGGCGCCTGCCTCGTTGCTGCCTCCCGCCGCCAACCCCGACCTGCGTTGGTACGTGGTGCATGCCTATTCGGGCATGGAAAAGGCCGTCGAGCGCAACATCACCGAGCGCATCAACCGCGCCGGCATGCAGGACAAGTTCGGCCGCATCCTGGTTCCGACCGAAGAAGTGGTCGAGATCAAGAACGGCCAGAAGCGCACTACCGAGCGCCGCTTCTTCCCGGGCTATGTGCTGGTCGAGATGATCATGGACGACGAGAGTTGGCACCTGGTGAAGCACACCAACAAGGTGACGGGTTTTGTCGGTGGCGCCAAGAACCGCCCGGCCCCGATCTCGCAGAAAGAGGTCGAGGACATCGTTAGCCAGATGCAGCAGGGCACCGAGAAGCCGCGCCACAAGGTCGAGTTCACCGTGGGTGAGTTCGTGCGCGTCAAGGAAGGCCCGTTCACCGACTTCAACGGCACCGTCGAAGACGTCAACTACGAGAAGAGCAAGGTCAGCGTGTCGGTCATGATCTTCGGCCGTGCGACGCCCGTGGAGCTCGAATTCAGCCAGGTCGAAAAGACCTGAGTCCCTGCTGGCCTGCGGGCCAGAACCGTTTTCCGGCTGCGCGCTTGTCCGACTCGGCGCGCGGCCTTGACAGAAGAGTCGTTCAACCCCGGGGAGCCGCGGCCGATGCCGAGGCGATATCACCCGCAAGGAGCAAAGCATGGCGAAAAAAATCGTCGGCTTCATCAAGCTGCAAGTGCCAGCTGGTAAGGCCAACCCGTCACCACCGATCGGTCCCGCACTGGGCCAGCGTGGTCTGAACATCATGGAGTTCTGCAAGGCGTTCAACGCGCAGACCCAGAGCTACGAGCCGGGTCTGGCGCTGCCGGTGGTCATCACCGCCTTCGCCGACAAGAGCTTCACCTTCATCATCAAGTCGCCGCCGGCCGGCGTCCTGATCAAGAAGGCGATCAAGCTCGACAAGGGCTCGGCACGTCCGCACACCGACAAGGTCGGCAAGATCACGCGCGCGCAGCTCGAAGAAATCGCAACGACCAAGATGAAAGACCTGACCGCGGCCGACATGGACGCAGCAGTTCGCACCATCGCCGGTACGGCCCGCTCGATGGGCGTGAATGTGGAGGGCGTGTAATGGCCAAGAACACCAAGAAGCAGAAGTCGCTCGAAGGCAAGGTCGACAGCACCAAGCTGTACCCGTTCGGTGACGCGATCATCCTCGTCAAGGAAGCCGCCACCGCCAAGTTCGACGAATCGATCGATGTGGCCGTGCAGCTCGGCATCGACGCGAAGAAGTCGGACCAGGTCGTGCGTGGCGCCGTCGTGCTGCCCAACGGCACCGGCAAGACCAAGCGCGTGGCCGTGTTCGCCCAGGGCGCCAAGGCCGATGAAGCCAAGGCCGCCGGCGCCGACATCGTCGGCATGGACGACCTGGCTGCGATGGTCAAGGCGGGCGACATGCCTTTCGACGTCGTGATCGCCGCGCCTGACGCGATGCGCGTGGTCGGTACGCTCGGCCAGATCCTCGGCCCGCGCGGCCTGATGCCCAACCCGAAGGTCGGCACCGTGACCCCGGACGTCGCCACGGCCGTGAAGAACGCCAAGGCCGGCCAGGTCCAGTTCCGCGTCGACAAGGCCGGTATCGTGCACGGCACGATCGGCCGCCGCTCGTTCGACAACGACAAGCTGCAAGGCAACCTTGCAGCGCTGATCGACGCGCTGGTCAAGGCCAAGCCCGCGACCAGCAAGGGCGTGTACCTGCGCAAGGTGGCTGTGTCGTCGACCATGGGCCTGGGTGTCCGCGTGGACACGCAGACCATCTCGGCGAGCTGATGAGATTGGCTCCGCCCCTGGCCTGACGGCGAGGGGCGGGGCGAATGTGGTGGGTCGCGGCGGCTTCGGTTGCCGTGGGCCATCCAAGACCGCTGGCGTGCAGGGTGCCTGCACTTAATGGCCGGACCTTTTGTCCGGCGGCCAGCGCAGATGGCGATCCCGCTGCAAGGATTTGTTCCGAAACAGTTGGTCGCTGCATGTAGCGCGATCCGAGGCCCCGGCCGAAGGTCGCATTAAAAGGAGTAGACCTTGAGTCTGAATCGCAGTGAGAAAGAAGCGGTCGTCAGTGACGTGACCAGCCTCGCCGCTAAAGCTCAAACGCTCGTGATGGCGGAATACCGTGGCATCACGGTGGCCGATATGACCAAACTGCGCAGCGAAGCTCGCAGCAAGGGTGTGACCCTCAGCGTGTTGAAGAACACGCTGGCACGCCGTGCTGTCGCTGGTAGCGCATTCGAAGTCATCGGCGACCAGATGACCGGCCCGCTGATCTATGGCTTTTCCGAAGACGCAGTGGCCGCCGCCAAGGTGGTGGCCGATTTCGCGAAGACCAACGACAAGTTGGTGATTCGCGGTGGCGCATTCGGCGGCAAGGCCCTGGACGTCGACGGCGTGAAGCAACTGGCCAACATCCCTTCCAAGGAAGTGCTGCTGGCGCAATTGCTGGGCTTGATGCAATCCCCGATTTCCCGGACCGCCCGCGTGCTCGCGGCACTGGCCGAGAAGCGTGGTGGTGGCGAAGCTGCACCCGTTGCCGATGCACCGGCAGAAGCGCAAGCGGCGTAAGCCTTGCGTTTGAAAAATTCAACCCAATTGTTAGGAAACAAAAATGGCATTCGATAAAGACGCATTTCTGACCGCGCTCGACAGCATGACGGTCCTGGAACTCAACGACCTGGTGAAAGCCATCGAAGAGAAGTTCGGCGTGAGCGCCGCTGCAATGGCCGCTCCGGCCGCTGCGGGTGGCGGTGCTGCCGCTGCTGCCGCCGAAGAGCAGACCGAATTCAACGTTGTGCTCGCCGAAGTCGGCGCGAACAAGGTGTCGGTCATCAAGGCCGTGCGCGAAATCACCGGCCTGGGCCTCAAGGAAGCCAAGGATCTGGTGGAAGCCGCTCCCAAGGCTGTCAAGGAAAGCCTGTCGAAGGCTGACGCCGAAGCTGCCAAGAAGAAGCTGGAAGAAGCCGGCGCCAAGGTGGAACTGAAGTAATTCAGTCCCCCTAGAGGGCTGGAGGCGCCTGGAAAGGCCCTCCAGCCTTTGCCGCTTTCAGAGCGCACTCAAAAACCGCCCCTCAAGGCGATTTTTGAGTGTTTTCTGACCCCGACTGCAGAAGACCCCTTGGTTCGGGCGATGTGCAACGCATCGCCGTCCGCCAACGGCTGGTAGTGGCCAGCCGCCAAGCAGTGGTGCCTCGGCACCGCTGACAAGTCGCTGAAGATCTCAAGCTCCGGAGCTCTCATGGCCCAATCGTCCGCGTACAGTTACACCGAACGCAAGCGCATCCGAAAAAGTTTCGGTAACCGCGATAGCGTCGTCGAAATCCCCTACCTGCTGCAGATGCAGAAAGACGCGTACACCGCGTTCCTGCAAGCCGGCATCGCCCCCAAACAACGCACCGTCGAAGGCTTGCAGGCCGCGTTCGACGCCGCGTTCCCGATCGTCTCGCACAATGGTTTTGTCGAGATGAAGTTCCTCGAGTACAACCTCGCGAAACCCGCCTTCGACGTGCGCGAGTGCCAGACCCGCGGCCTGACCTTCGCCTCGGCCGTGCGCGCCAAGGTTCAGCTGATCATCTATGACCGCGAGTCGTCGACTTCGCAGTCGAAGGTGGTCAAGGAAGTGAAGGAACAAGAGGTCTACATGGGCGAAGTGCCGCTCATGACCGACAAGGGTTCGTTCATCATCAACGGCACCGAGCGCGTGATCGTCTCGCAGCTGCACCGTTCGCCCGGCGTGTTCTTCGAACACGACAAGGGCAAGACGCACAGCTCGGGCAAGCTGCTGTTCTCGGCTCGCGTGATTCCCTACCGCGGCTCGTGGCTCGACTTCGAATTCGACCCGAAGGACATGCTGTACTTCCGCGTCGACCGCCGCCGCAAGATGCCGGTGACGATCCTGCTGAAGGCCATCGGCCTGAACCCGGAATCGATCCTCGCGAACTTCTTCGTGAACGACAACTTCCGCCTGATGGACAGCGGCGCGCAGATGGAATTCGTTCCCGAGCGCCTGCGCGGCGAAGTCGCGCGCTTCGACATCACCGACAAGTCGGGCAAGGTCGTGGTCGCCAAGGACAAGCGCGTCACCGCGCGCCACACGCGTGAACTCGAGCAGTCGGAAACCACGCACATCAGCGTGCCTGAAGACTTCCTGATCGGCCGCGTGATCGCACGCAACATCGTCGACGCCGATTCCGGCGAGATCCTGTCCAAGGCCAACGACGAACTGACCGAAGCGCTGCTGAAGAAGCTGCGCACGGCCGGCGTGCAGGACATCCAGGTGATCTATACCAACGAACTCGACCAGGGCGCGTACATCTCGCAGACCCTGCGCATCGACGAGACGGTCGACGAATTCGCCGCGCGCGTGGCCATCTACCGCATGATGCGCCCCGGCGAGCCGCCGACGGAAGACGCGGTGCAGGCCCTGTTCCAGCGCCTGTTCTACAACCCGGACACGTACGACCTGTCGCGCGTGGGCCGCATGAAGTTCAACGCCAAGGTCGGCCGCGACGAATCGACCGGCCCGATGGTGCTGACCAACGAGGACATCCTGGCCGTGGTCAAGATCCTCGTCGACCTGCGCAACGGCAACGGCGAAGTGGACGACATCGACCACCTCGGCAACCGCCGCGTGCGCTGCGTCGGCGAACTGGCCGAGAACCAGTACCGCACCGGCCTCGCGCGTATCGAGAAGGCCGTCAAGGAACGTCTGGGCCAGGCCGAGCAAGAGCCGCTCATGCCGCACGATCTGATCAACAGCAAGCCGATCTCGGCCGCGCTGAAGGAATTCTTCGGCGCCTCGCAGCTGTCGCAGTTCATGGACCAGACGAATCCGCTGTCCGAAATCACCCACAAGCGCCGCGTGTCGGCCCTTGGCCCGGGCGGTCTGACGCGCGAGCGTGCCGGCTTCGAAGTGCGCGACGTGCACGTCACCCACTACGGCCGCGTGTGCCCGATCGAAACGCCCGAAGGCCCGAACATCGGCCTGATCAACTCGCTGGCCCTGTACGCCCGCCTGAACGAATACGGCTTCATCGAGACGCCGTACCGCCGCGTGGCCGACAGCAAGGTCACCAACGAGATCGACTACCTGTCGGCCATCGAGGAAGGCAAGTACGTGATTGCCCAGGCCAATGCGGCCCTGGACAAGGACGGCAAGCTGACCGGTGACCTCGTGTCGGCGCGTGAAGCCGGCGAATCGATCCTGGTCGGTGCAGAGCGCGTCCAGTACATGGATGTGTCGCCCGCGCAGATCGTGTCGGTGGCCGCATCGCTGGTGCCGTTCCTCGAGCACGACGATGCGAACCGCGCGCTGATGGGCGCCAACATGCAGCGCCAGGCCGTGCCCGTGCTGCGCCCCGAAAAGCCGATGGTCGGTACCGGTATCGAACGCGTCTCCGCGGTCGACTCGGGCACCGTGGTCACGGCAACCCGTGGCGGTATCGTCGACTACGTCGATGCGACCCGTGTCGTGGTGCGCGTGAACGACGCCGAAGCGGCTGCCGGTGAAGTCGGTGTGGACATCTACAACCTGATCAAGTATCAGCGTTCGAACCAGAACACCAACATCCACCAGCGTCCGATCGTCAAGCGCGGCGACAAGATCGCCAAGGGCGACGTGATCGCCGACGGCGCATCGACCGACCTCGGCGAACTGGCCCTCGGTCAGAACATGCTGATCGCGTTCATGCCCTGGAACGGCTACAACTTCGAAGACTCGATCCTGATCTCGGAACGCGTCGTGGCTGAAGACCGCTACACCTCGATCCACATCGAGGAACTGGTGGTGATGGCGCGCGACACCAAGCTCGGTGCCGAGGAAATCACGCGCGACATCCCGAACCTGGCCGAGCAGCAGCTCAACCGCCTCGACGAGTCCGGCATCATCTATGTCGGCGCCGAAGTGCAACCGGGCGACACGCTCGTGGGCAAGGTCACGCCGAAGGGCGAGACCACGCTGACGCCTGAAGAGAAGCTGCTTCGCGCCATCTTCGGCGAGAAGGCTTCCGATGTGAAGGACACCTCGCTGCGTGTGGACCAGGGCTCGCAAGGCACCGTGATCGACGTGCAGGTGTTCACCCGCGAAGGCATCACGCGCGACAAGCGCGCCCAGCAGATCATCGACGACGAACTCAAGCGCTTCCGCCTCGACCTGAACGATCAGCTTCGCATCGTCGAAGCCGACGCGTTCGATCGTATCGAGAAGCTGCTGACGGGCAAGGTCGCCAACGGCGGCCCGAACAAGCTGGCCAAGGGCACCAAGCTCGACAAGGCTTACCTGTCGTCGGTCGAGAAGTTCCACTGGTTCGACATCCGCCCGGCGGACGACGAAGTGGCGTCGCAGCTCGAGTCGATCAAGAACTCGCTCGAGCAGACGCGCCATAGCTTCGACCTCGCCTTCGAGGAAAAGCGCAAGAAGCTCACGCAGGGCGACGAGCTGCCCGCGGGCGTGCTCAAGATGGTCAAGGTCTACCTGGCCGTCAAGCGCCGCCTGCAGCCCGGCGACAAGATGGCCGGCCGCCACGGCAACAAGGGTGTTGTCTCCAAGATCGTTCCGGTCGAGGACATGCCCCACATGGCCGACGGCACGCCGTGCGACATCTGCCTGAATCCGCTGGGCGTGCCTTCGCGGATGAACGTGGGCCAGGTGCTCGAAGTGCACCTGGGCTGGGCCGGCAAGGGCATCGGCCAGCGCATCGGCGACATGCTGCAGCAGGAGGCCAAGGTGGCCGAGCTGCGCAAGTTCATGGAGCAGCTCTACAACGGCTCGGGCCGCAAGGAAGACCTCAGCCAGCTGAGCGACGGCGACGTGCTGGAGATGGCGGCCAATCTGCAGACCGGCGCGACCTTCGCGACGCCGGTGTTCGACGGTGCCTCGGAAGAGGAAATCCGCGGCATGCTGAAGCTCGCCTACCCGGACGATATCGCCAAGCTCAAGGGCCTGACCGACACGCGCACGCAGGCCTACCTGTTCGACGGCCGCTCCGGCGACCAGTTCGAGCGTCCCGTCACCATCGGCTACATGCACTTCCTGAAGCTGCATCACCTGGTGGACGACAAGATGCACGCGCGCTCGACCGGTCCGTACTCGCTCGTCACGCAGCAGCCGCTCGGCGGCAAGGCGCAGTTCGGCGGCCAGCGCTTCGGTGAGATGGAAGTGTGGGCGCTCGAAGCCTACGGCGCCGCTTACGTGCTGCAGGAAATGCTGACCGTGAAGTCCGACGACGTGCAAGGCCGTACCAAGGTGTACGAAAGCATCGTCAAGGGCGAGCACACCATCGAAGCCGGCATGCCGGAGTCGTTCAATGTGCTGGTCAAGGAAATCCGTTCGCTGGGCCTCGACATCGAGCTCGAGCGTTCGTAATCAGAAGAGGAAAGAGTCACATGAAATCGCTACTCGACCTGTTCAAGCAGTTCACACCCGATGAGCATTTCGATGCCATCAAGATCGGCATGGCTTCGCCCGAGAAGATCCGTTCGTGGTCTTTCGGCGAGGTGAAGAAGCCCGAGACGATCAACTACCGCACGTTCAAGCCCGAGCGCGACGGCCTCTTCTGCGCCAAGATCTTCGGCCCCATCAAGGACTACGAGTGCCTGTGCGGCAAGTACAAGCGCCTGAAGCACCGCGGCGTGATCTGCGAGAAGTGCGGCGTCGAAGTCACGCAGACCAAGGTGCGCCGCGAGCGCATGGGCCACATCGACCTGGCCGCGCCCTGCGCGCACATCTGGTTCCTGAAGTCGCTGCCGTCGCGCCTGGGCCTCGTGCTCGACATGACGCTGCGCGACATCGAACGCGTGCTGTACTTCGAAGCCTACGTGGTGACCGACCCCGGCATGACCCCGCTGAAGAAGTTCAGCATCATGTCCGAGGACGACTTCGATGCGAAGCGCAAGGAATACGGTGACGAGTTCATCGCCAAAATGGGCGCCGAAGGCATCAAGGACCTGCTGGAGGGCATCGAGCTCGACAGCGAGATCGAGAAGCTGCGCGGCGACCTGACCGGCTCCGAAGTCAAGGTCAAGAAGAACTCCAAGCGCCTGAAGGTGCTCGAGGCCTTCCGCAAGTCGGGCATCAAGCCCAACTGGATGGTGCTCGAAGTGCTGCCCGTGCTGCCACCGGACCTGCGTCCGCTGGTGCCGCTGGACGGCGGCCGCTTCGCGACCTCCGACCTGAACGACCTGTACCGCCGCGTCATCAACCGCAACTCGCGTCTGCGCCGCCTGCTGGAGCTCAAGGCTCCGGAAATCATCGCGCGCAACGAAAAGCGGATGCTGCAGGAAGCAGTCGACTCGCTGCTCGACAACGGCCGCCGTGGCAAGGCCATGACGGGCGCCAACAAGCGCGCGCTCAAGTCGCTGGCCGACATGATCAAGGGCAAGAGCGGCCGCTTCCGCCAGAATCTGCTGGGCAAGCGCGTCGACTACTCGGGCCGTTCGGTCATCGTGGTGGGCCCGACGCTCAAGCTGCACCAGTGCGGCCTGCCCAAGCTGATGGCGCTCGAGCTGTTCAAACCCTTCATCTTCTCGCGCCTCGAAGCCATGGGTATCGCCACCACCATCAAGGCGGCGAAGAAGGAAGTCGAATCCGGCACGCCGGTGGTCTGGGACATCCTGGAAGAGGTCATCAAGGAGCACCCGGTCATGCTGAACCGTGCTCCGACGCTGCACCGCCTGGGCATCCAGGCCTTCGAGCCGATCCTGATCGAAGGCAAGGCGATCCAGCTGCACCCGCTGGTTTGCGCGGCGTTCAACGCCGACTTCGACGGCGACCAGATGGCCGTTCACGTGCCGCTGTCGGTGGAAGCGCAGATGGAAGCCCGCACGCTGATGCTGGCCTCCAACAACGTGCTGTTCCCGGCCTCGGGCGAGCCCTCGATCGTGCCTTCGCAGGACGTGGTGCTGGGCCTCTACTACACGACCCGCGACCGCATCAACGGCAAGGGCGAGGGCCTGATCTTCTCCGACATCGGTGAAGTTCAGCGCGCACTCGACGCCAACGAGGTCGAGCTGACCGCCAAGGTCGCTGTGCGCATCACCGAGTACACCAAGAACAAGGAAACCGGCGAATTCACGCCGTCGACCTCGCTCGTGGACACCACGGTGGGCCGTGCGCTGCTGTCCGAGATCCTGCCCAAGGGGCTGCCGTTCTCGAACATCAACAAGGCGTTGAAGAAGAAGGAAATCTCCAAGCTCATCAACATCTCGTTCCGCAAGTGTGGCCTGAAGGAAACCGTGGTGTTCGCAGACAAGCTGCTGCAGAACGGCTTCCGCCTGGCGACCAAGGCCGGCATCTCGATCGCCATCGACGACATGCTCGTGCCTGCCGAGAAGCACGGCATCATCGAGCGCTCCGCCAAGGAAGTGAAGGAGATCGAGCAGCAGTACGTCTCGGGCCTGGTGACCTCCGGCGAGCGCTACAACAAGGTGGTGGACATCTGGGGCAAGGCCGGCGACGAAGTGTCGAAGGTGATGATGGCCAAGCTCTCGAAAGAGAAGGTCATCGACCGCCACGGCAAGGAAGTCGAGCAGGAGTCCTTCAACTCCATCTACATGATGGCCGACTCGGGCGCTCGCGGTTCCGCTGCGCAGATCCGCCAGGTGGCCGGCATGCGGGGCCTGATGGCCAAGCCCGACGGTTCGATCATCGAGACGCCCATCACCGCGAACTTCCGCGAAGGCCTGAACGTGCTGGAGTACTTCATCTCCACCCACGGCGCCCGGAAGGGCCTGGCCGACACGGCACTGAAGACCGCGAACTCGGGCTACCTGACGCGTCGCCTGGTCGACGTGACGCAAGACCTGGTGGTCACCGAGCAGGACTGCGGCACGCACGGCGGCTACCTGATGCGCGCCATCGTCGAAGGCGGTGAAGTGATCGAGTCGCTGCGCGACCGAATCCTGGGCCGCTCGGCTGCGGACGATGTGCTGCATCCGGAAAACCGTTCGGTGCTGCTGAAGGCCGGCGAGATGTTCGACGAAGACAACATCGAGGTCCTGGAGGCCGAGGGCGTCGACGAAGTCAAGGTCCGTACCGCGCTGACCTGCGAAACCCGCTTCGGCATCTGCGCGACCTGCTACGGCCGGGACCTGGGCCGCGGCGGCCTGATCAACATCGGCGAAGCCGTCGGTGTGATCGCGGCGCAGTCGATCGGCGAACCGGGCACGCAGCTGACGATGCGTACGTTCCACATCGGTGGCGCGGCATCGCGTGCGGCGGTGGCCTCGAGCGTCGAAGCCAAGTCCAACGGCGTGATCGGCTTCAACGCCACGATGCGCTACGTGACCAACAGCAAGAACGAACTGGTGGTGATTGCACGTTCGGGCGAGATCGTCATCCATGACGAACACGGCCGCGAGCGCGAGCGCCACAAGGTGCCGTACGGCGCGACCCTGGCCGTCAAGGCCGACCAGCAGATCAAGGCCGGCCACGTGCTCGCCAACTGGGATCCGCTGACGCGCCCGATCATCACCGAGTTCGCCGGCAAGACGCAGTTCGAGAACGTCGAGGAAGGCCTCACGGTCGCCAAGCAGGTGGACGAAGTGACCGGTCTGTCGACCCTGGTCGTGATCGACCCGAAGCGCCGCGGCGCTGCCAAGGTCGTGCGCCCGCAGGTGAAGCTCATCGACGCCTCCGGCGCCGAAGTGAAGATTCCGGGCACCGACCACTCGGTGACGATCGGCTTCCCGATCGGCTCGCTGGTGCAGATCCGCGACGGCCAGGACGTGGGCCCCGGCGAAGTGCTGGCGCGTATTCCGGTCGAAGGCCAGAAGACGCGCGACATCACCGGCGGTCTGCCGCGCGTTGCCGAGCTGTTCGAAGCCCGTTCGCCGAAGGACAAGGGCATGCTGGCCGAGATGACCGGTACCGTGTCGTTCGGCAAGGAAACCAAGGGCAAGATTCGCCTGCAGATCACCGACCCCGAAGGCGGCGTCTACGAAGAGCTCGTGCCGAAGGAAAAGAACATCCTGGTGCACGAAGGCCAGGTGGTGAACAAGGGCGAGAGCGTGGTGGACGGTCCGGCGGACCCGCAGGACATCCTGCGCCTCTTGGGTTCGGAAGAGCTCGCGCGCTACATCGTGGACGAAGTGCAGGATGTGTACCGCTTGCAGGGTGTGAAGATCAACGACAAGCACATCGAGGTGATCGTTCGCCAGATGCTGCGCCGCGTCGTGGTCGACAACATCGGCGAGACCAGCTACATCTCCGGCGAACAGGTCGAACGCAGCGAAATGCTCAACACCAACGACGCCCTGCGCGCCGAAGGCAAGATCCCCGCGACGTTCACGAACCTGCTGCTCGGTATCACGAAGGCGTCGCTCTCGACCGACTCGTTCATCTCGGCTGCGTCGTTCCAGGAAACGACGCGCGTGCTGACCGAGGCCGCGATCATGGGCAAGCGCGACGAACTGCGCGGCCTGAAGGAAAACGTCATCGTCGGCCGCCTGATTCCCGCAGGCACCGGCATGGCCTACCACCAGGCACGCCGGGCCAAGGACGCGATGGATGACGCCGAGCGCCGCGCCATCGCCGAGTCCGAGGCCGCCGAGCTGGCGGGTTCGACGAGCGATGAGTCCACCACGGCCGACGCCAGCGAAGGCGCCGCGTCCGAATAACGGGTTAGCATCGCCGGCATGACCGGTATCCGACGCCCCCCGACCGATCCGGCCGGGGGGCGTTTTCATTTGTTGAGCACCTTGCTTGTTGTTGCTGTTGCTGTCGTGAAGCGTCGTTGTCGATGAGCCTCCTGCCCGATTCATTCGCTGCCTGGGTCGTGCTCGCTGTGCTGCTGTTCTGGTTCGTGGGTGCCTACAACCGGCTCGTGCGCCAGCGCTCGGCCGTGCTGCAGGCCTATGCCACGCTCGATGCGGCGCTGCGCCGGCAGCTCGACTTCGTCCAGGCCCGCATCACCGAAGGCGCGCACGAGAGCGCGCACCCGGGCGCTTCGTCGGGCTCTTCTTCGTCTTCTCCTTCTTCTTCCGCGCCGCCGGCCTTTTCAGCCGCCGTGGCGCCGCTGCAGGCCGCCACCACCCAGCTCGCGACCTTGCTCGGCGCGACCCGCGTGCGGCCGCTCGATCCCGGCGGCATGGCGGCGCTCGGCACTGCGCTGCAGGTGCTGATCGGCGCCTGGCAGCGTCAGTATCCGGACGCGGTGACCGTCTTCGATGCCGACGGCACGCTCTCGCGGCCCGTGCCGCTGTTGCAGGACGGCGCGGCCGCGGTTTCCGTCACCGCCGCGGAGCCGATGGCCTGGCCCGAGCCGTCGGCCGCGGCCGAGATTGCGCGCGGCCAGTTCAACCTGGCGGTGGCGCAGTACAACGCCGCGATCATGCAGTTCCCGGCCGTGCTCGTGGCCTGGATGGTGCGGCTGCGTCCGGCCGCGCCGCTGCTCTGAGGTCGCAGCCGCCCGCACCGCGTGGAACTCCGTATCCTTTCCTTCTTCTATTGATTCGCGGGGCGCAGCGCTTTCAGCGCCGTGCGCCCGCCCGTTACGATCGCTCCAACTTGGCAGACCTACCTTCCGACCTTTCAGCCGATGCGGTCCCGCCGGGGCAGCAGCCCCCGCTGTGGCGCCAGCTGCAATTGACCGCAGCCGCGCTCGCGTCGATCCGCGCCGGCAGCTCGGGCACCGTCGCGTTCGAGTCCGTCGAGCCGGCCCTGCGCCCGGGCGTGCAGGCGCTCGGCTTCCAGGTGCTGCGCTGGCTCGGCCGCGCCGAGGCGCTGCGCCGCCATCTGGCCAAGCGCACACCGCCGCCGTTGCCCGACGCGCTGTTGTGCACCGCGCTGGCGCTGGCCTGGGATGCGCAGCATTCGCCCTACGAACCCTTCACCCTGGTCGACCAGGCCGTTGAGGCCGCCAAGCGCAACCCTGCCACGCGCGCACAGGCGAGCTTCATCAATGCCTGCCTGCGGCGTTTTCTGCGCGAGCGCGACGAGCTCGTCACCGCCACCGACCATGAGCCCGTGGCGCAGTGGAACCATCCGCGCTGGTGGATCGAGCGTCTCAAGCGCGACCATCCGCGCGAGTGGCAGCGCGTGCTCGCGGCCGACAACGCGCAGCCGCCGATGACCTTGCGCGTCAACCTGCTGAAGACCAGCGTGGCCGCGTACCAGCTGGCCCTGGAGGCGGTCGGCCTGTCGGCCGTGCCGGTGGGCGCCGCCGGCCTGCAGCTCGCGCGCGCGCGGCCCGTGCACCAGCTGCCGGGCTTTGCTGCTGGCGAATGCTCGGTGCAGGACGCGGCCGCGCAGCTCGCCGCGCCGCTGCTGCTCGAAGGCATGCTGCCCCCGGCCGGTGCTTCCAGTGCTGCCGCACCGCTGCGCGTGCTCGACGCCTGCGCCGCCCCCGGCGGCAAGACCGCGCACCTGCTCGAGCTGGCCGGCCCCGTGGCCGTCGAGGTCACCGCGCTCGAGGTCGACGCGGCGCGCGCGCGCCGCATCGACGACACCCTCGGCCGGCTCGGCCTCTGCGCCAACGTCGTCGTGGCCGACGCCTCGCGCCCCGCCGCCTGGTGGGACGGCACGCCCTTCGATGCGATCCTGCTCGACGCCCCCTGCACCGCCTCGGGCATCGTGCGGCGCCATCCCGACGTGCGCTGGCTGCGCCGCGAGAGCGACACCGCGCAGCTCGCTGCGCAGCAGGCTGCCTTGCTTGCCGCGCTCTGGCCCCTCGTCCGGCCCGGCGGCCGGCTGCTCTATTGCACCTGTTCGGTGTTCAGGGAAGAGGGTTCGCAACAAATCGATGCGTTCCTTGCGCACAACACCAACGCCCGATTGGCGGGTTCGCCCGGCCATTTGCTCCCCCAAAGCGGGGCGATTGCCCGCGCCGTCCCGGACAATCCCTCAGGTGACCACGACGGCTTCTTCTACGCCCTGCTTGAAAAACAACGCCCGCGCTGAAGTCCGCGGCCGGCGGCGTGCACTGGCGCCCCTGGCCGCGCTGTTCCTGGCCTGGGCGCTGCTGGCGCTGCCGGGCTGGTTGCCGCTCGACGCGGCCGCGCAGGTTCGCGCCGCCCCGACCGTCACGCAGATGCGCCTCGAACAGGCCGACGACGGCGTCTACCTGACCGCCGCGGTGCAGTTCGAGCTGCCCGCGCTGGTCGAGGAGGTGCTCGACAAGGGCATCGCGATCTACTTCCTCGCCGAGGCCGAGGTCGTCCAGGAGCGCTGGTACTGGACCGACCGCAAGGTCGCCCAGGTCACGCGCCACATGCGGCTCGCATACCAGCCGCTCACGCGCCGCTGGCGGCTCAATGTGTCGCCTGTGCCGATCAACGGCACCGCGGGCTTCGGCGTCTCGCTGAACCAGAACTTCGACAGCCTCGCCGACGCCATGGAGGCCGTCAAGCGCGTCGGCCGCCTGCGGCTCGGCGATGTCGCCGACATCGGCGATGAGGCGGCGCACCAGGTCATGTTCCGTTTCCGGCTCGACACCTCGCAGCTGCCGCGTCCGTTCCAGATTGGCGTGGTCGGCCAGGCCGACTGGAACATCGTGGCCGAGCGCAGCGCCCGGCTGCCGGTGGAGAAGCAGCGGTGAGCATCGGCAAGCCGCGCAGCGCCGCAGCGGACACGCCCGCCGCGCGCCGCTCCCGCGCCCTGCGCTGGGCCGTCAGCGTCGGTGCCGCGCTCGTCACCGCCATCGGGCTCGTGCTGATGTTCCTGCTCGCGCAGGCCACCAACAACCGTGCGCTCTACGAGCGCTACTACGTGCGGCTGTTCGGCATCAACGTCGTCGTCGCGGTGCTGCTGGTGCTCGTGATCGGCTGGGTCGCGTTCCGCCTGCTGCGGCGGCTGCAGCAGGGCAAGTTCGGCAGTCGGCTGCTCATCAAGCTCGCGGCCATCTTCGCGCTCGTGGGCGTGGTGCCGGGCGCACTGGTCTACGTGGTGTCCTACCAGTTCGTCGCGCGTTCGATCGAGAGCTGGTTCGACGTCAAGGTCGAAGGCGCGCTCGATGCCGGCCTCAACCTCGGGCGCGCCACGCTCGATTCGCTCTCGGACGACCTCGCCGCCAAGACCCGCGTGGCGAGCGCCCAGCTGGTGGAGGTGCCCGACGCCAGCGCCGGCCTCGCGCTCGAGCGCATCCGCAACCAGCTCCAGGCCAGCGACGTCGCGCTCTGGACGCAGACAGGCCAGCTGGTGGCCAGCGCCGGTACCTCGCGCTTCCAGCTCAGCCCTGAGCGGCCGACCATTCAGCAACTGCGGCAGGTGCGCGCCGACCGTGTCGTCGCGCGCATCGAAGGGCTCGACGAAACCGCCGCACCCGGCGCCAGCCTGCCGCCGGCCAGCGTGCGCGTGCTTGCGATGGTGCAGCGCCCCGGCTTCGACTTCGACACCGCGCCGCGCTTCCTGCAGGTCACGCAGCCGCTGCCGCCCGCGGTGGTCGCCAATGCGCTCGCCGTGCAGGAGGCCAACCGCGAATACCAGGAGCGTGCGCTTGCGCGCGAGGGCCTGCGTCGGATGTACATCGGCACCCTCACGCTGAGCCTCTTTCTGGCGGTGTTCGGCGCCGTGCTGCTCGCGGTGCTGTTCGGCAACCAGCTCGCGCGGCCGCTGCTCGTGCTGGCCGACGGCGTGCGGCAGGTGGCCGCCGGCGACTTGCGCCCCACCGCCGTGCTGCAGGGCAAGGACGAGCTCGGCGGCCTCACGCGCTCGTTCGCCGTCATGACCCAGCAGCTGTCCGACGCGCGCGGCGCCGTCGAGAAGACCATGGGCCAGCTCGACGCCGCACGCGCCAACCTGCAGACCATCCTCGACAACCTCACTTCGGGCGTCATCGTGCTCGACGCCAGCGGCACCATCCTGTCGACCAATCCCGGCGCCACGCGCGTGCTGCGGGCGCCGCTGGCTGCCTATGAAGGCATGCCGCTCGCCGGCGTGCCGGGCCTCGCCGAATTCGGCCAGAGCGTGCAGCAGCAGTTCGACGAGTTCCAGGTCGAGCGCCTGCAGCACGGCCTCGACCACTGGCAGCATGCGTTCGAGCTGCATGCCTCCGGCAACGACCTGCCGCCGCACCAGGACAGCGCGATCAACATCGTCGCGCGCGGCGCCGAGCTGCCGGGCGCTGCGCGGCTGCTCGTGTTCGACGACATCTCCGAGATCGTCTCGGCCCAGCGCGCCCAGGCCTGGGGCGAGGTCGCGCGTCGCCTGGCCCACGAGATCAAGAACCCCCTCACCCCGATCCAGCTCTCGGCCGAGCGGCTCGAGATGAAGCTTTCGGGCAAGGTCGCGCCGCCCGAGCAGGCCGTGCTCGTCAAGTCGGTCAAGACCATCGTCGACCAGGTCGACGCCATGAAGCGGCTCGTCAACGAGTTCCGCGATTACGCGCGTCTGCCGGCGGCCGACCTCAAGCCGGTCGACCTCAACGCGCTGCTCGTCGACGTGCTCCAGCTCTACCACGCCGAGAACGCCTCGGTCGCGCTGCATTCCGAGCTCGACGAGCGCTGCCCGCCCGTTCGCGGCGACGCACAGCAGATCCGCCAAGTCATCCACAACCTGCTGCAGAACGCGCAGGACGCCGCCGAGTCCGCCGCCAGCACCGCCGGCCGCGCCGGCGAGGTCGTCATCCGCACCCGCGTCGGCGATTCGGGCCAGCGCGTGCGCCTCACCGTGCAGGACAGCGGCCCCGGTTTTGCCGAGCACATCCTCAAGCGCGCCTTCGAGCCTTACGTCACGACGAAAACTAAAGGTACAGGTCTTGGCCTCGCCGTCGTCAAGAAGATCGCCGACGAGCACGGCGCGCGCATCGAGCTTTCCAACCGCATTGTCGATGGGGCTGTAGCGGGGGCCCAAGTCTCGCTATCATTCGCAATGGCAAGCGGCTCGCAAACAGCGGTCGCTCACACCGAAGATCCGAATTCTTCCGCCACCTGAGCGCCCGCGAACGCCGCCGCGCGCAGGCGGTGGACGATGAACCGATCGACGGGCGTACCGACACACCTTGCAGATACCGGCGCAGACAACAAGCAGCACTCATGGCAAACATTCTCGTGGTCGACGACGAGCTGGGCATCAGAGACCTGCTCTTCGAAATTCTCAATGACGAGGGCCACAACGTGGAGTTGGCGGAAAACGCCTCCGAAGCGCGCGCAGCGCGCCAGCGCGCCCGGCCCGACCTGGTGCTGCTCGACATCTGGATGCCCGACACCGATGGCGTGACGCTGCTCAAGGAATGGTCGGCCGCCGGCCTGCTGACCATGCCCGTCATCATGATGAGCGGCCACGCCACCATCGACACGGCGGTCGACGCCACGCGTATCGGCGCCTTCGCGTTCCTCGAAAAGCCGATCACCATGCAGAAGCTGCTCAAGAACGTGGAGCAGGGCCTCGCGCGCGAGAACGCCCGGCGCGTGGCCGCCGGCATCGTACCGCCCGCCAGCGGCACCAGCCAGCCGGTCGCGATCACCACCACCGGCGACAGCCTGCTGATGGCCTCGCTCGCATCGGTTCCCGTGCCCGACGCCGGACCGCAGTCGACCCAGAGCTTCGACCTCGACCGCCCGCTGCGCGACGCGCGCGACGGCTTCGAGAAGGCCTACTTCGAGTTCCATCTCGCGATGGAGAACGGCTCCATGACCCGCGTCGCCGAGAAGACCGGCCTCGAGCGCACCCATCTGTACCGCAAGCTCAAACAACTTGGGGTCGATCTTTCAAGAGGCCGCAGAAGCGCTGTATAATTTAGGGCTGCACACCAAGGCCCGGTAGCTCAGTTGGTAGAGCAGCGGATTGAAAATCCGCGTGTCGGTGGTTCGATTCCGCCCCAGGCCACCACTCTTCTAAGCCCTTGATTCTTAACGGAATCAGGGGCTTTTCAGTTTGTGGTGCTTCGTCGGCCCCGCGCTACGCCCGCGTCATGCTCGCCGACAGCGCCGCCTGCGGCAGATACGCTCCCGCCCCACGCAGCGTCTCCACCAGCACCCGCGTGTCGAGGTCGCAGGCCGGCTGCCCGGTCGCGATCGCCTGTGCCGCGGCGGTGCCCACCGCCTGGCCCATCATGTAGGCGGCCGACTGGGCGCGGATCGAGCCGTGCACCTTGGTGTCGCTCGAATGGCAGCGCCCCGCGACCCAGAGGTTCTCCGAGCCGCGCGGCACGAGGATGCTGTACGGAATGCCGACGCAGCCGCCGAGGCCGAGATTGTCCTTGCCGTGAAAGTCCTTCATGAAGCGCTCGTACTCGGCCTTCGAGGTGTCGGTCGGATGCACGTCGGTCGGGCGGTTGTACACGGCGATCTGGTCGGCGAACTGGCGGCGGTTGCGAAAGTCTTCGATGCCGAGCTCGAACTCCCCGACGATGCGGCGCGAGTCGCGCACGCCCATCACGGGCGCGGTGGTCAACAGCTCGATGTCGGCGCAGCCCGGCACGTACTTGCGATAGAAGTCGAGGTACTCCACCGCCAGCTTGCGGCCGAACACCATGCCGTCCGACAGGCTGCGGTTCGACAGCGGATTGAGGTTGAAGACATGGCCGGCGTTGAGCGTGGCGGTGCGCTCGCCGATCTTGTTCATGCCGGGCATGAAGCGGTCTTCCTGGGTGAACTGGCCGTCGTCGATGGCCTGCGGCAGCAACTCGCTCTTGGTGCGGTTCTTCACCGCGTCGATGCCGCGCCAGTCGGTGCCGTAGGCCGGGTCGTCCCAGTGCATGCCGCCGATCAGCGAGCACAGCGTGCTCGGCGCGACCGAGTCGGTGTCGCGCAGCACCACCTTGCATTCGACACCCGCAAGCGCGGCGAGTGCGGCATCGCCGGTGGCATCGACGAAGGCCTTGGCCTTCACGTAGCGCAGCCCTTCGACGTTGCTGAGCACCACGCCTTCGATGCGCCTGCTGTCGCCATCACTCGCCTGCATCTCGGCCTCGACCACGCGCGTGAAGAAGCGCAGTTCCACGCCGGCCTGCAGCGCGAAGTCGTCGAGGATGCGCTTGAGGTGCTCGGGCTTGAAAGGCACCCAGCGGTTGAGCTGCGCATTCAGGAACTCCGGCACCACGTGCGGGCCGAAGGCCTTCTGCGTCCACATGGTCTCGAGCAGTTCTTTCATGAAGCCGCCGACCAGCATGCGCTCGCCGTCCGCCACCGGCCCGAACGACGCCACCAACCCCGAGGTGCCCATGCCGCCCAGGCAGCCGGTCGCTTCGACCAGCAGCGTGCGCAGGCCGAGCCGCGCGCCGCACACGGCGGCTGCGGTGCCCGCGGGGCCGCCGCCCGCCACCACGAGGTCGTACTCGGCGTCATCGACCGGGATGCGGCGGGCAAAGGAATGGGTCTTGCTGTCGTTCATGGAAAAAAAGGAGGAAGGATGGAAGGAAATCAGTTGACCGGCGCGCCGAGCGGCTTGGTGATCGCGGCAAAGCGCCGGATCTCGTCCTGGATGAAGGCCTTGAACGCGTCGGGTCCCTGGGGCGCGACGTCGATGCCCATTTCGGCGAGCGCCTTTGCGATGTCGGGCATCGCGAGCACCGCGCCGATATCGCTGGCGAGCCGCTCGGCGATGGCGCGCGGCACGCCGGCCGGCGCGACGAAGCCGGCCCAGTTGACCGCCTCGTAGCCCGGCAGCGTCTCGGCGATGGTCGGCCAATCGGGGAAGAGCGGGCTGCGCTTGGCGCTGGTCACGCCAAGCACCTTGAGCTGGCCGGCCTTGATGAAGATGTCGGCCGAACTCGCGACCGAGAAGCCCATCGGAATCTGTTTGCCGATGATCTCGGTGTACATCTTGGCCGCGCCGTTGTAGGGCACGTGCTGCAGCTGGATGCCGGCCATGTGGTTGAGCATTTCTCCCGCGAGCTGCGCCGAGGTGCCGATGCCGTTCGAGCCGAAGGAAATGCCATCCGCAGGTGACTTCTTCGCGAGCGCGATCAGCTCGCGGATGTTGCTGGCCGGAAAGTCCGCCGCGGCGACGAGCGCCACGGTGTAGTAGCCCACGCGCGCAATCGGCTGCAGGTCGCGCACGCTGTCGTAGGGCAGGTCCTTGCGCTGCACCGCATTGATGCTGAGCGAACTGCCGAGCAGGCCCAGCGTGTGGCCGTCGGGTGCGGCGCGCACGGTCGCCTGGGTGCCGATCACCACGCCGCCGCCGGGCTTGTTCTCGACCAGCACCGACTGCTTCCAGCGCGCCTCGAGCTTCTCGGCGAACAGGCGCGCCAGCCGGTCGGCCGCGCCGCCGGGTGGCTGCGGCAGGTAGATGCGCACCGGTTTGCTCGGAAATCCCTGGGTTGGTTGTTGCTGTTGCTGCTGTGCGTGCAGCGTGGGTGCGAGCGCGAGCATCGCTGCGGCCTGCAGCAGGCTGCGCCGCGTCGCGCCGTGGCGGGGGGGCATCGTCCTGTCCATTCGTCTTGTCTCCGGCTTGTTCTTCGAGCGAGACCATTGTTCTGCCGCGTTTCCCGCGCCACAAATGAAAAGACGTGTCCAGGCCTTAACCTTCGGTTATGTCCTTCAACGAGCCTTTGCAATGAACCTGCGCCACATGGAAGTCTTTCGCGCCGTGATGCTGACGGGCAGCGTCAACGGCGCGGCCGAGCTGCTGCATGTGTCGCAGCCCGCGGTGAGCAAGCTGCTCGCGCATGCGGCGCGGCAAGTGGGGCTCACGCTGTTCGAGCGCGTCAAGGGCCGGCTCGTGCCCACGCCCGAGGCGCAGCAGCTCTACCAGGAGATCGAAAGCCTCTGGCGCGGCGTGGAGCGCGTGCGCGACGTGTCGCGCGCGCTGGCCGAACCCGAGACGGGAACGCTGCGCCTCGCGGTGTCGGCCAGTCTCGCGTCGTGGCTCGCGCCGCGCGCGGTCGCGCTGCTGTACGAGCGCTTTCCGCGGCTCCGGAGCCGCATCGAGGTGCTGGTCTCGCCGATCATGGTCGATGCGCTGCTCGAGCATTCGGCCGACCTGGCGATCGGGCTGCTGCCCAATGCGCATCCCAACCTGGTGACGGTCAAGAGCTATCAATGCGGCCTGGCCTGTGCGATGCGCGACGACCATCCGCTTGCCGCCAAGGCGGTGATCACGCCGGCCGACCTGCGCGGCCATCGCGTGATCACCTCGCCGGCCGGCACGCCCTATGGTCAGAGCCTGCACCGGGCCTACGGCAAGTCCGCGCCGCAGCTGCGGCTCGACATCGAGGTGCGCTCCGCCACCACGGCCTGCTGGTTCGCCCAGGCCGGTGCGGGCATCGCCGTGGTCGACCGCACCGCGGTGGCGGGCCAGTCGTTCAGCGGGCTGGCGGTGCGCCCGTTCAAGAGCAGCGAAAAGCTCGAGGTGCGCATCATCCGCAACCGCTACCGGCCGATGTCGGTGGTGCAGGCGGCGTTCTGCGCCGCGTTCGAGCGCGTGTGGAGCGAGGCCTTCAAGCCGCAGGCCCCGGCGCCGCGCGCAACGGCACCGGTGCGCTAACCGGCCTGCAAGACCTCGGCCGCGGCGTCCAGCAGGTCGTCGGGATGCAGCATCGACTCGCGGGCCAGCCGTGCGGTCTCGTACTGGTGCAGCGTGGCGCGCAGCCGCGGCGTGGTGGCCAATGCCTTCCATACCGGTGCGAGCGATGTGTGCGGCGGCGCCGGTTCGCCGCGCCCGATGCGCTGCGCAAACGCGAGGCTCGCGGGCTCGCCCAGCAGCACGGCCTTGCTTGCCGCGCTCAGCAGGGCCTGCGGCTGCGGCTCGGCCTGCGCGGGGCAGCAATAGATCACGTGCGGCGGCAGCGCATGGCCGTGCGGACGGAGACGGCGCAGCGAGGCGCCGACGATGTGCGTGGCGCCATCGTCCGACGCGAAGGCATAGGCCGTGCCAGGATCCGCCTGCGCGAGCCGCTGCAGTCCGCGCAAGAGGCGCGGCAGGTCGGCGCTGACGGCCGCGGGCGAGGCCTTGATCTCGGCCAGCAGCACGAGCTCCGCGGCGCCCTGCTGCGCATCGGCGCTGCGCACGATCGCGGCGTCCCATTCTTCCTTGGCCTTGCTCGCTGCGCCCGGAAAGCCGCCCGGCGTGCGCAGGCTGCGGACCACGCGGAAGCTGCCGCTGTCGCCGGCTGCAACGCGTTGGTTCATCAGGTCGGCGATGCCGCGCAGCGCCTGCACGCCGGCATGCTCGGCCATCTCGCCTTCGCGCGCCGAGGCGCGGCCCTGGGCCGCGGCCGCATCGCTGCCGGCCAGCGGGCCGCGCCGCTCGCACAGCGCACGGTAGCGCTGCACGGCGTCGACGCGCAGCAGTTCGTCGCCGCGCACCAGTCGCTGCAGCGCGGCGTTCGCTGCCCGGAGCTCATCGGGCGCGGGCAGGGCCGCCATCGCCTGCGCGAGCTGCGCCCAGTCGCCGGCACCGGCCAGGGCATGCAGCTGCGCCAGCGCGTCGCGCGAGGCACCGGCCGGCATGCGCTGCAGCTTGCCGGGATGGGCCACGGCATCCACGGCGCTGCGCACCGTGCGCAGGTCGGCCGCGCGCTGCCCTGACAGCCGCACATGGTCGCGCACGTCGCGGTCCTGCGCCTGCAACACCGCTGCCTTGAATGCCGGGTCGCCGCGGTCGGGCGCAAGCGCCTCTTCGATGAGGCGGGCCAGCGCGCGTGTGAAGAGCGCCTCGGCCTGCGCGGGCGAGGGCAGCTGGCTTTCGCTCGCGGTGCGCACGGCCGCGATCGCAAAGGCCAACGCCGTTGCGGGGCCGGCCGCCTCGGCGGCTTCGGCATTGGCCGGCAGCGGCGGCAGGCGGAACCTGCGCGGTGCCGCCGCCAGCGCGGCCAGCAGAAGGGTGTCGAGTGGCTGCTCCAAGATCGGTCCGGAAGGGCTGAGGGCTGGCAGGCCGGGAAGAAAAAATCCCGGAACCGGAAGCATCGCACGCGCGGTGGGCCCGGCAACGCGGGGGGCTTCCGTTGCTGCTTCAAACAGACACTTTTTGGTTACACTTCGGCCTCCCATGCGCGCACGCCGCTCCTTCCTCCATCGCCAGGCCACCATGCTCCTCATGGTGTTCTCGCTGCTGTTCGCACAGCTGGCGCTGGCGGGCTATGCCTGTCCGACCGAGGCCGAGGCTGCGGCAGCGATGGAACTGGCGATGGCCTCGGGCGAACCCTGCCAGGGCACCGACACGGCGCAGCCGGTGCTGTGCCACCAGTACGACGCCGACATGTCGCTGTCCTTCGAACCGGTGAAGGTCGCCACGCCGTCGCTGCCGGCCATCGTGCAGGTGCTGGCGCTGCCGCTCGTGCTGGCCGCCGAAGGCGATGCGCTGCCGGCACAGGCGCGGCCCGAGGCGCAACATCCACCGCCCGACCCCGTCTTTCTCGCGACCCGCAGACTGCGGGTCTGACACCTCCGTCGACTGACCGTTGCCGGCGCGGCATGTTCGCGCGCCGGCGAATGCCTCGTTCGTCCACGGAGTTTTCATGTCCTTTTCTCTTTCGCGCGCGGCCGTCCTGGCCGTGGCGCTGCTGCCGGGCATTGCGCCGGCCGCACCCTTGTCGCTCGAGGCTGCGCTGCAGCTCGCGAGCCGGCGCTCCGAAACCGCCCGCGCCGCCGAGGCCGGCCTTCAGAGCGCCACCGAGTCCGCGCATGCCGCGGCCCAATTGCCCGATCCCACGCTGAGCCTGTCGCTGCAGAACCTGCCCACCGAGGGCGACAGCCGTTTCCACACGGCGCGCGAGCCGATGACGATGAAGCGCATCGGCATCCGCCAGGAGTGGGTGTCCGCCGACAAGCGCGCCGCGCGGCAGGCTGCCGCCGATGCCTCGGTCGGGCGCGAACGGGTGCAGTTGCGGGCGGCCGCCGCCGCTACCCGGCTGCAGACCGCGCTCGCGTATGTCGATGCCTTCTATGCCGGCGAGACGCTGAAGCTCGCGATGCTGGCCCAGCACCACGCCCATGAAGCCGTCGAGGCCTCGCGCGCGCGCCTCGCCTCGGCCGCGGCAAGCAGCCAGGAGGTGCTGGCGCTCGCGGTGGCGAGCGGCGGGGCGGAAGACGGCGTGGCCGAAGTCCGGCAGCGGCAGGACGCCGCGCGCATCGCGCTGCAGCGCTGGACCGGCGTGCCGCCCGATGCGCTGGCGGCGCCGGGCGTCCTGCCGACCCTCGCCGAAGAGGCCTATGTGGCGCGGCACCCGGCCGTGGCCGCGATGCGGCGCGAGGCCGAGGTGGCCGCGCGCAAGGCGGCGGCCACCGCTTCGGAGCGCGCACCCAACTGGACCTGGGAACTCGCCTACGGCCAGCGTTCCGGACGCGCCGACATGGTGTCGGTGGGCGTGAACATTCCGCTGCGCCTCGCGCCCGCCGAGCGCCAGGACCGCGACACCGCGGCCAAGCTGGCACTGGCTGGCAAGGCCGAGGCCGAACTGGCCGAAGCGGTGCGCGCGGCGCGTACCGAATACCGCACGCTGCAGGCCGATGCCGAGCGCCTGCGGCAGCGCATCGCGCGTTACCGCACGGCCGCGCTGGCTCCGGCGCAGCAGCGCATCGCCGCGGCCACCGCGGCCTACGGGGGCGCCCAGGGCAGCCTCGCGGCGCTGTTCGAGGCGCGCCATGCCGAGGTCGAGGCCGGGCGCCGGCTGCTTGCGCTCGAGCGCGAACTCGCGAGAACCCAGGTCCAACTGGCCTTCTGGCCGATCGATGCCGAGGAGGCGCAATGAACACCCAAGACAACCAGAACCAACCCAACGGCAAGCGCAACCGCGTCGTGGGCCTGTCGCTCGTCGGCGTGCTGCTGCTGGCATCGGGCGGCGCCTTCTACCTGGGCCGCCGCACCGCCCCGCCCGCGGAGGCGCCGATGGCCGCTGCCGCAGCGCCCGAAGCCGCTGCCATGCCGGACGAACGCAAGGTGCTCTATTGGCACGACCCGATGGTGCCCGGCCCGCGCTTCGACAAGCCCGGCCCGTCGCCGTTCATGGACATGCAGCTGGTGCCCATGTATGCCGACAACGGCGACGCGGAGGGCGGCGTGAAGATCAGCGCCGCCGTGCAGCAGAACCTCGGCATCCGGGTGGCCGAGGTGCGGCGCGTCAAGCAGGCGTCGACCTTCGATGCCGTGGGCACGGTGCAGTTCGACGAGCGCCTTGTCGCCGCGGTGCAGACCCGGGTGGCCGGCTATGTCGAGCGGCTTTCGGTGCGCGCGCCGATGGAGCGCGTGCGAAAGGGCCAGGCGCTCGCGACGGTGTTCGCGCCCGACTGGCTCGCGCCGCAGAACGAGTGGCTCGCGCTGCGTCGCGCGGGTGCACCGGCCGAGTTGGTCGCGGCGGCCCGCGAGCGCCTGCAGGCCCTGTCGATCCCGGCCGACCTGGTCCGGCAGAGCGAGAAGGCCGGCACCGCGCAGGCGCGCTACGTGATCGCCGCGCCGGTCGACGGTGTGGTGGCCGAGCTCGGCGTGCGTGAAGGTGCCGCGGTCACGCCCGGCATGACGCTGTTCCGCATTGCCGGCCTCGGCAAGGTGTGGGCGGTGGCCGAGATTCCCGAAGCGCAGGCGGTGCGCCTCGCGCGTGGCCAGAAGGCCACCGCCACGCTGCAGGCCGACGCATCGCAGTCTTTCGAGGGCACGCTCGACGAGATCCTGCCCGAGATCCAGCCGGCCTCGCGCACCCTGAAAGCGCGCTTCGAGGTCGCCAACACCAGCGGGCGCCTGGTGCCCGGCATGCTGCTGCGGCTTGCGCTGTCGGGGCCGTCCGTCAGCCGGCTCGTGGTGCCGACCGAAGCGGTGATCCGCACCGGGCGGCGCGCGGTCGTGATCGTGCGCAATGCGAGCGGCGCCTTCGCGCCGCGCGAGGTGACGCTGGGCATGGAGGCGGGCGATGACACCGAGGTGCTGTCGGGCCTGGCCGAGGGCGACCAGGCGGTGGCCAGCGGCCAGTTCCTGATCGACTCCGAGGCGCGGCTGCGTTCGGTGCTTGGCAACATGGCGGCGCCCGCCGCTTCGCCGCCCGAGGGAGAGAAGCGATGATCGCGGCCCTGATCCGCTGGTCGGTCGGCAACCGCTTCCTGGTGCTGATCGCCACCGCCTTCCTCGTCGCGGCCGGCTGGTGGTCGGTGGTGCACACGCCGCTCGACGCGCTGCCCGACCTGTCGGACACGCAGGTGATCATCCGCACGCCGTACCCCGGCAAGGCACCGCAGGTGGTCGAAGACCTCGTCACCTATCCGCTGACCACCACCATGCTCAGCGTGCCCGGCGCCAAGACGGTGCGCGGCTATTCGTTCTTCGGAGACTCCTTCGTCTACGTGCTGTTCGACGACGACACCGATCCCTATTGGGCGCGCTCGCGCGTGGTGGAATATTTGAACCAGGTGCAGAGCCGGCTGCCCGCGGGCGCGAACGCGGCGCTCGGCCCCGACGCCACGGGCGTGGGCTGGATCTACGAGTACGCGCTGGTCGACCGCAGCGGCACGCGCGACATCGGCCAGCTGCGTGCGCTCAACGACTGGTTCCTGCGCTTCGAGCTCAAGACGGTGCCCGACGTGGCCGAGGTCGCGAGCATCGGCGGCATGGTGCGCCAGTACCAGGTGGTGCTCGACCCCGACCGCATGCGCGCGTTCGGCATCGCGCAGCAGACCGTGGTCGAGGCGCTGCAGAAGGCCAACCAGGCCGCGGGCGGCTCGGTGGTGGAGGCGGCCGAGGCCGAGTACATGGTGCGTTCGCGCGGCTACCTGCGCTCGCTCGACGACTTCCGCACCATCCCGATCGCACTGGCCGGCAGCACGCCGGTGCTGCTGCGCGACGTGGCGAGCGTGCAGGTCGGCCCCGAGATGCGCCGCGGCATCGCCGAGCTCGACGGCGAGGGCGAAGTCGCAGGCGGCGTGGTGATCATGCGCTCGGGCAAGAACGCGCGCTCGACCATCGAGGCCGTGAAGGCGCGGCTCGAAGCGCTCAAGCCGGGCCTGCCGCCCGGCGTGGAGATCGTCACCACCTACGACCGCTCGCTCCTGATCGACCGTGCCGTCGACAACCTGCGCGGCAAGCTGGTCGAAGAGTTCATCGTCGTCGCGCTGGTCTGCGCGGTGTTCCTGTTCCACCTGCGTTCGGCGCTGGTGGCGGTGGTGGCGCTGCCGATCGGCGTGCTGGCCGCGGCCATCGTCATGCACTGGCAGGGCGTCAATGCCAACATCATGTCGCTCGGCGGCATCGCGATCGCGATCGGCGCCATGGTCGACGGCGCGATCGTGATGGTCGAGAACCTGCACAAGCACATCGAGGCCTTCGAGGCCGCCGAGGGGCGCGTGCCCGACGCGGCCGAGCGTTGGCGGCTCGTGGCGGATTCTTCGGTCGAGGTGGGGCCGGCGCTGTTCTTCTCGCTGCTGGTGATCACGCTGTCGTTCGTGCCGGTGTTCTCGCTCGAAGCGCAGGAGGGGCGGCTGTTCTCGCCGCTGGCCTTCACCAAGACCTACGCCATGGCGGCGGCCGCGGGCCTGTCGGTCACGCTGATCCCGGTGCTCATGGGCTACCTTGTGCGCGGTCGCATTCCGCACGAGGCCTCGAACCCGGTGAACCGTGTGCTCATGGCCGCCTACCGGCCCGTGCTCGAACTCGTGCTGCGCTTTCCCAAGGGCACGCTCGTGATGGCTGCGCTGCTGCTGGCCTCGACGGCGGTGCCGCTGTCGCGGCTCGGCGGCGAGTTCATGCCGCCGCTCGATGAGGGCGACCTGCTCTACATGCCGTCGGCGCTGCCGGGGCTGTCGGTCTCGAAGGCGGCCACGCTGCTGCAGCAGACCGACCGGCTCATCAAGACCGTGCCCGAGGTCGAGCGCGTGTTCGGCAAGGCCGGCCGCGCCGACACCGCCACCGACCCGGCGCCGCTCGAGATGTTCGAGACCACGATCCGCTTCAAGCCGCGCTCGGAATGGCGCGCAGGCATGACGCCCGAGCGGCTGGTGGAAGAGCTCGACCGTGCGGTGAAGGTGCCGGGGCTCACCAACGTCTGGGTGCCGCCGATCCGCAACCGCATCGACATGCTGGCCACCGGCATCAAGAGTCCCGTCGGCATCAAGGTGGCGGGCACCGACCTGGCCACCATCGACGCGATCGCCACGCAGATCGAGGCCGCGGTGAAAGACGTGCCCGGCGTGTCGTCGGCGCTGGCCGAGCGGCTCATCGGCGGGCGCTACATCGACGTCGAGGTCGACCGGCTCGCGGCCGCGCGCCACGGGCTCTCGGTGGCCGACGTGCAGGCCGTGGTCGCCACCGCGGTCGGCGGCGACAACGTCGGCGAGGTCGTGCAGGGGCGCGAGCGCTATCCGATCAACGTGCGCTACCCGCGCGAATTCCGCGATTCGCTCGAGCGCCTGCGCGACCTGCCCTTCGTGACGCCGCGCGGCGCGCAGCTGCTGCTCGGCGACGTCGCGAAGATCGAGGTCACCCAGGGCCCGCCGATGCTGCGCAGCGAGAACGCGCGGCTCTCGGGCTGGGTGTACGTGGACGTGCGCGGCCGCGACCTGCGCTCCGTCGTCGGCGCGATGCAGGCCGCGGTCGACAAGGCGGTCCAATTGCCCGCGGGCTATTCGGTGTCGTGGTCGGGCCAGTTCGAGTACCTCGAGCGCGCGACCGAGCGGCTCCAGCTCGTCGTTCCCCTGACGCTCGCGGTGATCTTCGTGCTGCTCTATCTGCTGTTCCGCTCGTTCGGCGATGCCGCGCTCGTGATGGCGGCGGTGCCGTTCTCGCTGGTCGGCGGCTTCTGGCTGGTGTGGGCCATGGGCCACGCGGTCTCGGTGGCCACGGCGGTGGGCTTCATCGCGCTCGCGGGCGTGGCGGCCGAGTTCGGCGTGGTGATGCTGGTCTACCTGCAGAACGCGCTCGCGCGGCGCCTCGAGGCCGGCGAACCGATGAACCGCGACACGCTGCTCGAGGCGATCCGCGAGGGCGCCGTGCAGCGCGTACGGCCCAAGGCGATGACGGTTGCGGTGCTGATGGCGGGGCTGCTGCCGATCCTCTGGGGCAGTGGCACCGGCTCCGAGGTGATGACGCGCATCGCGGCGCCGATGGTGGGCGGCATGGTCACCGCGCCGCTGCTGAGCATGCTCGTGGTGCCGGCGGCGTGGTACCTCATGCGCTCCCGCGGCCTGCGCGCGGCGCGCCTGGACCGGGCCTTGAAACTGCACGCGCCCGTCATGGAGTGAGTCGATTTGTCCCTTGCGCGATCCGCGCAGGGGGCGAAGAATCGCGTCCATCCGGAGCCGGAGCGGACGCGACCTTCGCCTACGCCGCCTTCCGGTGAACCCGCGCCCTGCGCGGCCGCGTGCGATGTTGTTGTCGTGGCGGCCGTCGGGGTTCACGGAAAGGTACAGCTGCATGGATGCCCTCCTGCTCGCGCGGATCCAGTTCGGTTTCACGATCTCGTTCCACATCATCTTTCCGGCGCTCACCATCGGGCTGGCCAGCTACCTGGCGGTGCTCGAGGCGTTGTGGCTGCGCACCAAGCGCGAGGTCTACATCGACCTCTACCAGTTCTGGATCAAGGTCTTCGCCGTGGCCTTCGGCATGGGCGTGGTGTCGGGGCTGGTGATGGCCTACCAGTTCGGCACCAACTGGAGCAACTTCTCGCGCTTTGCAGGCGGCGTCACCGGGCCGCTGCTCGCCTACGAGGTGCTCACGGCCTTCTTCCTCGAAGCGGGCTTCCTCGGCGTGATGCTGTTCGGGCGCGAGCGCGTGGGGCCGGCGCTGCACTTCGTCTCCACGCTCGCGGTGGCGGTCGGCACGCTGGTCTCCGCGACCTGGATCCTGGCCTCCAACAGCTGGATGCACACGCCCCAGGGCCACGAGATCATCGACGGGCGCGTGGTGCCGGTCGACTGGTTCATGGTGATCTTCAATCCCTCGTTCCCGTACCGGCTCGCGCACACGGTGGTCGCCTCGTACATCGCGACCGCGCTCATGGTGGCGGGCGCCGCGGCCTGGCACCTGCTGCGCGGCAACGACAACACGCGCGTGCGCACCATGCTGTCGATGGCGCTGTGGATGCTGCTCGCCGCGGCGCCACTGCAGGCGGTCATCGGCGACCAGCATGGGCTCAACACGCTCGAGTACCAGCCCGCCAAGCTGGCCGCCATCGAGGGGCATTGGGAGCGCACGCCCGAAGGCGAGGGCGTGCCGCTGATCCTCTTCGGCTGGCCCGACATGGCGGCCGAGACCACGCGCTACGCGATCGAGATACCGCGCGCGGGCAGCCTGCTGCTCGCGCACAGCTGGGACGGGCAGATTCCCGCGCTGAAAGACTTCGCGCCCGAGGACCGGCCCAATTCCACCATCGTGTTCTGGACCTTCCGCGTCATGGTCGGCCTGGGCGTGCTGATGATCGCGCTGGCGTTCTGGGGCCTCTGGCTGCGGCGCGGCGCGCGCGTCTATGCAAAGCGGGGCTTCCTTCGCTTCGCGCTCGCGCTGTCGCCGGCCGGGCTGGTGGCGATCCTCGCGGGCTGGTACACGACCGAGATCGGGCGTCAGCCCTGGATCGTCTACGGCCTCATGCGCACGGCCGATGCGGTGTCGCCGCAGCATTCGACGGCGCAGGTCGGCTTCACGCTGCTGCTGTTCGTGGTGGTGTACTTCGTGGTGTTCGGCGCGGGCACGGCCTACGGCCTGCGGCTGATCGCCAAGGGCCCCGCCGGCGACGAGGCCGAGCGACCGCCGCGCGGCGGACCGGGCGCACCGCGCACCCCCGCGCGACCGCTGTCGGCCGCAGCCGAGGAAGAAGACCACGCCGCCGCCAGCGCGGCGCACACCACCGAGGACGGCCGCCATGGGCATTGATCTCCCCCTCATCTGGGCCGTCATCATCCTGTTCGGCATCATGATGTACGTCGTGATGGACGGCTTCGACCTCGGCATCGGCATCCTCTTTCCGTTCCTGCCCGCCAAGGAAGACCGCGACGTTCTGATGAACACCGTGGCGCCGGTCTGGGACGGCAACGAGACCTGGCTCGTGCTCGGCGGCGCGGGGCTGCTGGCGGCCTTTCCGCTCGCGTACGCGGTGATCCTCAGCGCCTTCTACCTGCCGCTGATCCTGATGCTCGTCGGGCTGGTGTTCCGCGGCGTGGCCTTCGAGTTCCGCTTCAAGGCGCGCCCCGGGCGGCGGCGCTGGTGGGACCATGCCTTCATCGGCGGCTCGGTCACCGCGGCCTTCTTCCAGGGCGTGACGCTCGGCGCCTTTCTCGACGGGCTGCCGGTGGTCGACGGCAACTATGCGGGCGGTCCGTTCGATTGGGTCTCGCCGTTCTCGTTCTTCACCGGCGCCGCGCTGGTGGCGGCCTATGCGCTGCTCGGCGCGACCTGGCTCGTGATGAAGACCGAGGGCCGGCTGCAGACGCGCATGCGCACGCTCGCGCGGCCGCTGGCCTGGCTCATGCTGGCCGTGATCGTCGCGATCAGCATCTGGACCCCGCTCGCGCACGAGGCGATCGCGGCGCGCTGGTTCAGCTTTCCGAACCTGCTGTGGTTCGCGCCGGTGCCGACGCTGGTGGCGCTCGTCACATGGCAGTTGCTGCGCACGCTGCGCGGCGAAGGTCATGCGGCGCCGTTCGTGCTCACGCTGGCGCTGCTGTTCCTCGGCTACACCGGGCTCGGCATCAGCCTGTGGCCCAACGTGATCCCGCCCGACATCAGCATCTGGCAGGCCGCGGGCCCACCGCAGAGCCTGGG
The DNA here is from genome assembly GCF_057657255.1 of Variovorax sp. Soil_C_19. Lineage (NCBI taxonomy): Bacteria > Pseudomonadati > Pseudomonadota > Betaproteobacteria > Burkholderiales > Comamonadaceae > Variovorax > Variovorax sp. Soil_C_19. The sequence goes on from NZ_JBDGIV010000011.1 coordinate 33,104, forward strand.
CTTCGCATTGGTCGGCGCCTTGCTGATCATTCCCGTGATCCTGATGTACACCGCGTGGAGCTATTGGGTGTTCCGCGGCAAGGTGCGCCACGGCGATGGCTACCACTGAGCGCCGCTGGCTGCGCCGCTTCGGTTGGCTGTTCGCGATCTGGCTCGCGAGCGTGGGCAGCCTCGCGCTCGTCGCGCTGGCCTTTCGCTGGGTGATGCGCGCCGTCGGGTTGACGGCGTAGCCGCCTAGCCGGAGTGCGCTGGCGCGGTGCGGCGACGGATCTCGCTCTGCAGTGCGCGCTGTCCCGCGGCGAGCGCGGCTTCGTAGGTGTCCGCGGGATCGAAGGCGTCGCGGAGCACCCGGGGGTTGCCTCCGTTTGCATCCGTTTCGAGCAGGCGCCAGACATAGGAGCCGACAGCCGGCTCCTCGACGATGAGTTCGATGGGCTGTGTCATGGCGTCAACATGCACCGAACGGCGCCCCCTGTCTGTAGGCCGGGTTCGACGGCTGCGTGCGCGGTCACCCTGGACGCCTCGCACCGCGCAGGCGCAGCGCGTTCGCGATCACCGAGGCCGAACTCAGGCTCATCGCAAGCGCCGCCACCATCGGTGACAGAAGCCAGCCCGTGAACGGAAACAGCACGCCCGCGGCCAGCGGAATGCCGAGCGCGTTGTAGAGGAACGCGAAGCCGAGGTTCTGCTTCATGTTGGCGATGGTCTGCTCCGAGATGCTGCGCGCCTCGGCGATGCCGCGCAGGTCGCCCTTGACCAGCGTGACCTGGGCGCTGTTCATCGCCACGTCGGTGCCGGTGCCCATGGCCACGCCGACGTCGGCCCGGGCGAGCGCGGGCGCATCGTTGATGCCGTCGCCCGCCATCGCGACGATGCGTCCCTCGCGCTGCAGCCGCTCGACCAGCGCCAGCTTGTCGGCCGGCTTGACTTCGCCGTGCACCTCGCCGATGCCCAGCTTCGACGCCACCGCGCGCGCCGTGGTGAGCCCGTCGCCCGTCGCCATGATCACGCGCAGGCCCGAGGCCTGCAGCGCCGCGAGCGCCTCCGCGGTGGTGGCCTTGACCGGGTCGGACACCGCGAGCAGGCCGGCGAGGCGATCGTCGACCGCGAGGAACATCACGCTCGCGCCTTCGCGGCGCAGCGTTTCGGCCTGCGGCTCGAGCGCATCGACCGCCACCCCGAGCCGGTCCATCAGCGCCGTGTTGCCGAGCGCGAGCCGGCGGCCCTCGACGCTGCCGCTCACGCCGATGCCGCTTTCGGAATCGAAGCCGTCGGGCGCGGTGAGCCGCAGGCCGCGCTCGCGCGCCGCCGCCACGATGGCATGCGCAAGCGGATGCTCGCTGCCCTGGTCGAGGCTGGCCGCGAGGTGCAGCACCTCGTCGTCGCCGAAGCCGGCAGCCGCCGCCGTGCGTTCGAAGCGCGGCCGGCCTTCGGTTAGCGTGCCGGTCTTGTCGACGATGAGCACATCGACCCGGCGGAAGTTCTCGATCGCGGCCGCGTCGCGGAACAGCACGCCACGGGTGGCCGCCTTGCCCGTGGCCACCATGATCGACATCGGCGTGGCCAGGCCGAGCGCGCAGGGGCAGGCGATGATGAGCACCGACACCGCATTGATGAGCCCGTGGGTCCAGCTCGGCGCCGGCCCGAGGAAGCCCCAGGCGAAGAAGGTCGCCACCGCGATGCCGATCACGGCCATCACGAACCAGCCCGCCACGTGGTCGGCCATGCGCTGCATTGGCGCGCGCGAGCGCTGGGCCTGCGCCACCATCTGCACGATGCCCGCGAGCACCGTCTGCGAGCCGACCTTTTCCGTCTGCATCACGAGCGCGCCGTGGGTGTTGAGCGTGGCGCCGATGAGCTTGTCGCCGGCGCGCTTGCCTACCGGCAGCGGTTCGCCGGTCAGCATCGATTCGTCGACCGCGCTCTCGCCCTCGACCACCACGCCGTCCACCGGCACCTTCTCGCCGGGGCGAACGCGCAGGCGGTCGCCGACATGCACATGCGCGATCGGGATGTCTTCCTCGGTGCCGTCGGCACCGATGCGCCGCGCCGTGCGGGGTGCGAGCCCGAGCAGCGACTTGATTGCGGCCGAGGTCTGCGAGCGCGCCTTGAGTTCGAGGATCTGGCCCAGCAGCGTGAGCGAGACGATCACCGCCGCTGCCTCGAAGTACACCGCCACACGGCCCATCGACATGAACGACGCGGGAAACACCTGCGGCGCCATCGTGGCCACCACGCTGTAGGCGAAGGCCGCAGCGGTACCCAGGCCGATGAGCGTCCACATGTTGGGGCTGCGGTGCGCCACCGACTGCGCGGCCCGCACGAAGAAGGGCCAACCCGCCCACAGCACGATCGGCACCGAGAGCACCAGCTCGATCCAGCTCTGCGTGGCCATGTCGAACCACTGCAGGCGGTGCCCGGCCATCGCGAGCACCGCCACCGCGACCGTGAGCGGCAGCGTCCAGAAGAAGCGGCGCTGGAAGTCGCGCAGTTCCGGGTCGCCCTTGCCGTCGCCGTCCTCGTCCAGGCTCGGCATCTCGGGTTCGAGCGTCATGCCGCACTTTGGGCAGTTGCCCGGGTGATCCTGGCGGACCTCGGGGTGCATGGGGCAGGTGTAGACCGTCCCCTCGGCCGCGGCCTCGGCCGGCGCTTCGCGGTGTGCTTGCGGGCCGTGGTGGCGATGATCGTGGTGATCGTGGTGGTGCGTACCGTTCATTCGAGTGCTCCTGCTGCGGAAGAACGCCAGTCTCCACCTTGACATGGTGTGAATGTCAAGCGCCCGAAGGGCCTCCGCGCGAGGTCCGCAGCGCGCGTGCGCTACACTCCGCGCCGCTTGCAGCCGTGTCCAGCGCTGCGCCGTCATTGGCAACATGACGAGAACAAACCAAAGGAAATTTCAAGTGAACCGTATCGAACTGGTCGAAAAGATCGCCACCGCCCACAACGTCAGCAAGGCAGAAGCCGCCCGCATCCTGGAGACCGTCACCGGTTCCATCATCGCCGCCGTGAAGAAGGGCGACCCCGTGCAGCTCATCGGCTTCGGCACCTTCAAGCAAGTGGCCCGTGCCGCACGCACCGGCTTCAACCCGCAAGCCGGCGCCAAGATCAAGATCGCCGCGCAAAAGGTGCCGAAGTTCGTGCCGGGCGCTGCCTTCAAGGCCGCGATCGACCCGAAGGCTGCGAAGCGCAAGGCCGAGAAGGCTGCGGCCAAGCCCGTCGCCAAGAAGGCCGCACCGGCCAAGAAGGCTGTCGCACCGGCCAAGAAGGCTGCCGCGCCCGCCAAGAAGGCCAAGAAGTAATTGGCACGAACGCAGCCGCTGCTGGCTGCGCGCCAAAGAAAACGGCCCCTCGGGGCCGTTTCTTTTTTGGCCGCGCCTCAGCCGAGGCTGGACATGCGCGCGAGGATCAGGTCGTGCAGCGTCTGCGCCGCCACCGACAGGCTGCCTTCGCGGCGCTGCACGAGGTAGATGGTTCGCGTCAGGCCGGGCAGCGGCAGCGGCCGGGTCACGAGCGTGTCGCGCCGGAAGTGGAACAGCGTGAGCGCAGGCACCACGCTGATGCCGATGCCGGCCTCCACCAGGCCCATGACGGTGGCCAGGTGCTCGACCTCGAACACCGCGTTGAGCCTGAGCGGATGCAGCGCGGCATCGAGCGACTGGCGCACGCTGCTGTTGCGTGCCATCTGGATGAAGGGCCACGGCGCCAGCTGCCTGGCGGTGAGCCGCGACACCGTGGCGAGCGGATGGTCCTTGCGGCACACCAGGTGGAAGCGGTCGTCGCAGAGCTTGCGCCCGCGCAGGTCGCTCGCCGCGGCCGCGCCGGCACCGGTGGCGGCGAGCGCGAAGTCGGCCTGGTGGTTGCGCAATTGGGCGATGCAGGCGTCCGACAGCGCATCGTGCAGCTCGACCGTGATGCCCGGCCAGGCCTGCATGAACTCCGACAGCACGGCCGGCAGCCAGCCCGCCGCGAGCGAGGGCAGGGCCGCGATGCTCACGCGGCCCTTGCGCCGCTCGGCATGGTCGGCCAGGTCGCCGATCGCGTCCTGCATGTCGTCGAGCAGCCGGCGCGCCGAGGGCTCGAACAGGCGGCCCTCGGGCGTGAGCTGCACGCTGCGGGTGTCGCGGTCGAACAGGCGCGCGCCCAGGGTTTGCTCGAGCGTGCGGATCAGGGCGCTGAACGCAGGCTGCGACAGGTGGCAGGTCTGCGCCGCGCGCGTGAAGTTGCGCTGGTCGGCCAGCGCCATGAAGGCGCGCAGCTGGCGGGAAGAAAGGTCGGGCGCGGACATCGGCGTGCGTGCGTGCGGGGGATCGGAAGGGGGGCGGTGCGCAACGGAAATTCAGGCCTGTCGATGGTAGGCCCGTGCCCTGGACGCAACATGCATTTGTGCGTGTCGACCGCCGCTGGCGGAAAATCGGTGATTCTGTAAAAAAATTGTGACTTGAAGCACTTTTCGGCATCATGATCCGGGCGATGAAGTCCGGCGCAGCACCTCTGGCCTGGCGGCATACCCTCGGGGTGCATGTTGCCGCTCTCTTTCTGGCTATCGCGGCGACGAGCAGCGGGGCGCAGCCGTCTGCGCCCGCGCCTGTGCCGGCATCCGCGTCCGCCCCTGTGCGGCTGCGCATCGTCGGCGGCTTGGGCGGCCTGAACCAGTACACGCGCCACGAGGCGCGCTTCTGGAACGAGGATCTGCGGCGGCTGAGCAACGGCAAATACGACGCGTCCATCGTTGCGTTCAACCAGGCCGGCGTCCCGGGGCAGGAGATGCTCAATCTCATCCGGATCGGTGTGATCCCGTTCGGCACCGCGCTGCTGAGTCAGGTCAGCAACGAGTACCCCGAGCTGGGGGCACCCGACATCGCGGGCCTGAATCCCGACATGGGCACGCTGCGCCGGGTCGTCGCTGCTTTCCGGCCGTACCTCGAACGCACGCTGCGCGAACGGCACGGCGTCGAGTTGCTGGCCGTGTACGCCTATCCGGCCCAGGTGATCTTCTGCAGGCAGCCCGTGAAGCAGCTGTCCGACCTGGCGGGACGGCGCGTGCGCGTCTCGGGCAACACCCAGGCCGACTTCGTCCGCGCGCTCGGTGCGGTGCCGGTGTTCACCGAATTCACCGAGGTCATCGCCAACATCCAGTCGGAGAACACCCAGTGCGCCATCACGGGCGCGATGTCAGGCAATGCGCTGGGGCTGCACAAGGTGACCCAGTCGCTCTACACCATGCCCCTCAGCTGGGGCATCGCGGTGTTCGGCGCCAACGCCGACGCATGGAGCACGCTGCCGCCCGAGCTGCAGGCGCTGCTGCGGCGAGAACTGCCGAAGCTCGAGGCGGAAGTCTGGCGCGAGTCGGAGCGCGACACCGGCCACGGCATCGCCTGCAACACGGGCGCGGACGCCTGCACCTCGGGCAGCAAGGGGGCGATGGTCGAGGCCCGCCCGTCGGCCGAGGACGACAAGCGTCGGCGCGAGATCTTTGCCGGCACCGTGCTGCCGAAATGGCTGCAGCGCTGTGGCGGGACCTGCGTCGAGGTCTGGCAGCAGACCATCGGCCCCCTGGTCGGCATCAAGGCGCCAGTCGGCCAGTGAACAAGCCGCTGCCCAGCCGCATCACCAGTTTCGTCGTCGGCGTGGCGGGGCTGTTCCTCATGGCCGTCGTAGCGGTGGCGGGCTTCATGACCTGGCAGCTGCGCGAAAGGGCGATCGGCGAGGCCGAGGCGCATGCGGTGCAGTTCATCAACGCCTCGGAAGCGGCGCTCAATCGCGGGCTGCTCGGGGTGGACGTGCTGCTCGCGGGATTCGGGCAGTTCCTGCGCAAGTCGAACGAGGCCACCGTGGCGCGCGACATCGCCCAGCCGGAAACTGCGCAGCTGATCGAGAACGTGGTGCGCCAGAGCCTGCTGGTGCGGTACGTCGCTTTTCTGACGCCGGAGGGCTCGGTGGTGGGTTCGTCCGACCGCCGGGGCGCGGGGTTGACCGTGCATCTGCCGGAGCGCTTTCTGAAGGAGATCCTAGACCGGCCCGGCTCGATGCTCGCCATCAGCACGCCCACGGTGAGCCCGACGACCTCGCAGCAGGTGCTGTTCTTTGCGCGCGTGCTTCGCCTGGACGACGGCAGCAGGCTGGTCGCGGTGGCCGAGGTGCAGGTCTCCATGCTCACCACCGTGCTTGCGCAGGGCGCCAGCATCCGGGGGCTCGAGGTCACGCTGGAGCGCGAGGGCGGCCGGCTGCTCGCCAGCATTCCGCCGCGCGACGACCTGGCCGGCCGGACACTGATGCCGATCCTCACCGAGCAGGCGAGCGACGGGCACCCCCGGCGCATGACGTCGCGGCTCGGCGGCAAGCCGGCCATCGTGGCGGCGCGTCCCGGGCTCTACCGGAACCTGGTGATCGTCGCGAGCATTCCGCTCGACGCGGCGCTCGAGGGCTGGCGCCGGGAGCGCAACGTGATCATGAGCGCAGCGCTGGCCTTTGCGCTGCTGATCCTCGGCATCGGCTATTTCGCCATGACGCAGCTGCGGCGCCAGTGGCGCGCCCGCACGGAGCTGGTGCGCTCGAAGGCAACGCTCGACCAGGCGCTCGAATCGATGGTCGACGGCTTCGTGCTGCTCGACCCGCAGGACCGCGTCGTCACCTGGAACCGCCGCTTCGTCGACTACTTCCCGTGGGCCGAGCCCCAGCTCGCGCCGCTCGTGCCGTTCGAACGCATCGACGAGGAGAACGCCCGTCACCTGCTCGCGCAGAACGACCAGGAGCTCACGATGCTCAACGGCCAGGTGATCCTCGAGGTGAAGAGCCCCACGCCTGACGGCGGTATGGTGTGCGTCTACCGCGACGTCACCGAGAAGAAGCGCCACGTCGCCGACATCCTCGAGGGCAAGGCACAGCTGCAGGCCACGCTCGACGCGCTGCCCGACGTGCTGCTCGAAGCCGGCATCGACGGCCGCTGCTACCGCTTCCATTCGCCGCGCCGCCCCAAGCCGTCGATCAAGGTGCGCGAGCCGGTGGGCAAGCTGATGTCGGACCTGCTGCCGAAGAATGCCGCCGCCGAGGTGATGGTGGCGCTGCGCGATGCCTTCGAAACCGGCTTCTCGTCGGGGCGGCAGTTCGAGAACCGCGCGGCACGCGGCACCACCTGGTTCGAGATTTCGGTCTCGCGCAAGCTGATCGGCGAGGGCGCCGCCGCGCGATTCATCGTCATCCTGCGCGACATCACCGAGGCCAAGCTGGCCGCACGCGAGATCGAGCACCTGGCCTTCTACGACATTCTTACCGGCCTGCCGAACCGCCGGCTGCTGCTGCACAGGCTGCAGTCCACGGTCGACGCGAACGTCCGGCGGTCGCGCCATGGTGCGCTGCTGTTCCTTGACCTGGACGACTTCAAGACGCTCAACGATGCGCTCGGCCACGCCACCGGCGATGCGCTGCTCAAGCAGGTGGCCGTGCGGCTGCAGGACTGCCTGAGCGAAGGCGGCACGGTCGCGCGGCTCGGCGGCGACGAGTTCGTGGTGCTGCTCGAGAACCTGAGCGACGATGGCGCCGTGGCGGCCATGCAGGCCAATGCGGTCGGCGAGGCCGTGCTCGCGAGCATCAACCGCATGTTCCAGCTCGACGACCACCAGTACCACAGCACCTGCAGCATCGGCGCCGTGGTCTTCAGCGGCGCGAACCAGTCGCTCGAAGACCTGCTCAAGCAGGCCGACATCGCGATGTACTACGCCAAGTCCGCGGGCGGCAATGCGCTGCGCTTCTTCGAGACGGCGATGCAGACGGCGATCACCGCGCGCGCGACGCTCGAGAGCGAGCTGCATGCGGCCATCCAGGGCGAGCAGTTCGTGCTGCACTACCAGAGCCAGGTCGCGGCCGACGGCCGCATCGTGGGCGCCGAGGTGCTGATTCGCTGGGAGCATCCGGCACGCGGCCTGGTGCAGCCCGGCGGGTTCATCGAACTCGCGGAGGAGACCGGCCTCATCGTGCCGATCGGCATGTGGGTGCTCGAGACCGCCTGCAGGCAGCTCGAGTGCTGGCGCCACGACCCCAAGCGCAGCCACCTGCGGCTCGCGGTGAACGTGAGCGCGCGCCAGTTCCGCACCGACGATTTCGTCGACCGCGTGCGCGACGTGCTGCACCGCACCGGCGCCGACCCGACGCGGCTGGAGCTCGAGCTCACCGAGACCCTGCTGCAGGAGAAGGTGGCCGACACCATCGAGAAGATGCAGGCGCTCGCGGCGCTGGGCGTGCGCTTCTCGATGGACGACTTCGGCACCGGCTATTCGTCGCTCTCGTACATGACGCAGCTGCCGCTCAACCAGATCAAGATCGACAAGTTCTTCGTGCAGAAGGTCGGCGTCGACCCGAAGGTGCAGATGATCATCCAGGCCATCATCGGCATGGCGCGCAACCTCGACCTCGAGATCGTCGCGGAAGGCGTCGAGACCGAGGCGCAGTTCGCGTTCCTTCAGGCTGCGCATGTCGAGATGTTGTGCCAGGGCTACCTGTTCAGCAGGCCGGTGCCGCTCGCGCAGTTCGAAGCGCTGCTTGACGTCGAGATGGCGGGCTGAAGGCCGCCGCCCCAGCACATCGAAGCCCCGACCATGCCCGCCCGCCGCTTCCACCTGCCCCGGCTCAGCCTGCGCGCGCGCATGTCGGCGGGCGTGGCGGCGTTCGTCTTCCTCACGGCGGTGGGGGTCACCGCGGCGGCGCTGTACCTGGTCAAGCGCAGCATGCAGGCTGCCATCGTCGACGAGGAGTTCGAGCGCATCTCGCAGATCGCCGATGCAGTGGACCAGAAGTTCCGCGCCCGGCGCACTCTGCTGAAGACCTTCGGCGACAGCATCGAGACCCACCGCCTCCAGGGCGCCGCAGGGCTGCAGGATCTCCTCGTGCAGCACAGGGCGCTGAAGGAGACCTTCGACAACATCGCGATCGCCGACCGCGCGGGGGAGATCGTGGCCAACTTCAACGGCGCGCACCAGATCGGCAAGGCCAACGTGGCCGACCGCGAGTACTTCGAGCGCACCGTGGCGGGCAAGGCCGGCGTGATCTCGAAGCCCTTTCGCAACCGCATCAACGGCCTGCCGCAGATCGCGATGACCGAGCCCGTGCTCGACGCGGCGGGGGAGGTGGCCTTCGTCATCTCGGCCTTCGTCAACCTCAGCGCGACGAACTTCCTCGGCGAGCTCGCGAACGTGCGCTTCGGCGGCAGCGGCTACATGTTCATCACGAGTCTCGACGGCATCGTCATCGACGACCCCGACGAGTCCCGGCTCCTGCAGCATGCGGTGGACGGCGGCGCCGACAGCGAGGCGCTCGGGCGCGCGCTCGCGGGCTTCGAGGGCACCTTCGAGGCGCCCGACCGCGGCGGTACACCCGGGCTCTATGCCTTCAAGCGCATCCGCGAGACCGACTGGGTGCTCGGCGCGATGTATCCGCGCGAGGAGGCGTTCTCTCGCATTGCGCAGGTCGAGCGCTTCGCCTGGCTCGGCACCTTCCTGCTGACGCTGCTGGCCGGCGGTTTCGCGTTCGCCGCCTCGCGCGCGCAGCTTGCGCCTCTCGCGCGGCTGCGCCAGCACATGCAGGTCTCGCGCACCGCCGACGACTACGCGCCGATGAAGGACGCGCCGCCGAAGGACGAGGTCGGCGACCTGTCGCGCACCTTCGACCTGCTGATGCAGGAGCGCCAGGCCTCGCAGCAGAAGCTGGCCGAGAGCGAGCGCTTCCTGCGCGACGTGACCGACCACCTGCCGGCGGTGGTGGCCTACTTCGACCGCGATGACCGCTGCCTGTTCGCCAATGCGGCCGGGCTCGCGATGCGCGGCCGCACGCACGCCGACATCGGCCGCATGACGATGCGCGATGCGCTGCCCGACGCGGTCTACCGCCAGCTCGAGCCGCAGATCGCGAAAGTGCTCCAGGGCACCCCGTCGCGCACCGAGGGCACCTACGAGCGGCGTGGCAGGGAGGGCTTCTTCGAATGCCACCTGGTGCCCGACCTGCGCGACGGCGGCGAACTCGCCGGCTACTACGTGATGACCTTCGACGTCACGCAACGCAAGCTGGCCGAGATGCGCAGCGCCGAAAGCGAGCGGCGCCTGCGCGGCCTCACCGACGGCGTTCCGGCGCTGCTGACCGAAGTCGACCGCGACGAGCGCGTGGTGTTCTGCAACGGCAGGTACCGGACCTGGCTCGGCGTGGAGCCCGACGCGCAGGTGGGCCGCCCCTTGCGCGATGCGCTCGGCGAGGCGCAGTACCTGCAGCGCAAGCCGTTCCTCGTGCGCGCCTTTGCGGGCGAGGTGGTGAGCTTCGAGCAGCCCGCCAGCCTGCTGATCGGCGAGCGCATCCTGCAGACCACCTACCTGCCGCACATGGACGCCGAAGGCGCGGTGGTCGGCCTGTACATCCTGGCCAACGACGTGACCGAACTCAAGCGCCAGCAGATGCAGCTCGACGCACTGGCGCGCGAGGATGCGCTCACGGCGCTGCCGAACCGCCGCTCGTTCGAGGAGCACCTGCGCGATGCCATTGCGCGCTCGCGGCGCTCGGGGCTGCCGGTCTGCCTGCTGTTCCTCGACGTCGACTACTTCAAGACCATCAACGATTCGCTGGGCCATGCAGCCGGCGACGCGGTGCTGAAGGAGTTCGGCCGGCGACTGCGCCAGAGCGTGCGCGAGACCGACATGGCGGCGCGCTATGCGGGCGACGAGTTCGTGATTCTGCTCGAGGCGGTGTCCGATCCGGCCGACGGGCCACTCGTGGCGGGCAAGGTGCTGGCGGCGATGCGGCCGGCGTTCGAGCTGCCGAGCCGAAGCCTGCAGGTCACGACCAGCATCGGCATCGCGGTGTCGGAGCCCGAGGAAGACTTCGTCTCGCTGCTGGCGCGCGCCGACACGGCGCTGTATGTGGCCAAGAAAGAAGGGCGCAACCGCTTCATGCTGGCCGCGCCCCGGTCGCCTTCGCCCGACGGCACCCCACGGTGGCCGCGCCAGGAGTCGACGGGCGCATGAAGCGCGTGGAGAGCGATTTGCGCCTTGTCCTACGCCGAAAGCATCGGTGCCTGCCTAAATTGACGCCACCGTTGCACGATGGCGAGCAGGATGCCTGTCGCCCCGACGCACGGACCCTGGAGGAGAAAGCGCAATGACGGATTTCGGCGGCGGGAGTGCCCCCTTGAGCCAACGCACTCTGACCGACGCCGACTTCCGGCTGATGGTCGATACGGTCGTCGACTATGCCATCGCCGTGCTGGACCCCGGCGGCATCGTCATCAGCTGGAACGACGGCGCCCGCCTGCTTAACGGCTACGAGGCGACCGAGGTGCTCGGACGCCATTTCTCGCTCATCTACCCGAGCGAGATGCTCGACCAGAATCTGCCCGAGCAAGAACTCGAGACCGCGCGCGAGGCCGGCCGCGTCGAGCAGGAAGGCTGGCGCCTGCGCAAGGACGGCACGCGCTTCTGGGCCAGCGTCGTCATCACGCGCATGAACGGCAGCAACGGCGAGGTGCGCGGCTTCTCGTTGATCTGCCGCGACCTGAGCGAGCGCCGCCGGCAGGACGAGATGCTGCGGCTGAGCGAGGAGCGCTTTCGGCTGCTGGTGGAGGGCGTGAAGGACTATGCGATCTTCATGCTCGACCCGGGCGGCCACGTCGTGAGCTGGAACCTCGGCGCGCAGAAGAACAAGGGCTACGAGGCCGCGGAGATCATCGGTCAGCATTTCTCCAAGTTCTATCCGCCCGAAGTCGCTGCCACCGGCTGGCCTGAACTCGAATTGCGAAATGCGCTGCGCGACGGCCGCTTCGAGGACGAGGGCTGGCGCGTGCGCAAGGACGGCAGCCGCTTCTGGGCCAGCGTGGTGATCACCGCGCTGCACGACGCGAGCGGCCGGCATCGCGGCTTCGCCAAGGTCACGCGCGACCTGACCGAGCGGCGCCGCGTGACCGCGCTCGAGGATGAAGGGCGGCGCGTCACGAACTTTCTCGCGATGCTCGGGCACGAACTGCGCAACCCGCTCGCGCCGATCTCGAACGCGCTCGAACTGCTCAAGCGTGAGAAGACCGAATCGGCCGTGGTGCTCCACACCCGCGACATCATCGGGCGGCAGCTGCGCCAGATGACCCGCCTCGTCGACGACCTGCTCGACGTGGGGCGCATCACCAGCGGAAAGGTCCATCTCGAGAGCAAGCCGCTCCGGCTGCGCGACGCTGTCGCGCAGGCCATCGAGGCGGTGCGGCCACTGATCACGAGCAAGTCGCAGACCCTGCATTTCCCCCGCGGCGAGGCCGACCCGTGGATCGCCGGCGACAGCGCGCGCGTCATCCAGATCGTGAGCAACCTGATCCACAACGCGGCCAAGTTCACCCAGAGCGGCGGCAACATCCATGTGTCGCTGACCCAGGCCGGGAGCGATGCCGACATCAGCGTGCGCGACGACGGCCCGGGCATCCAGCCCAAGGACCTGCAGCGCATCTTCGACCTGTTCGTGCAGGGCGAGCAGGACGTGGCCCGGTCGCAGGGCGGTCTGGGCCTGGGGCTCAGCCTGGTGCAGCAGCTGGTCACGCTGCACGGCGGGCGCGTCAGCGCGTTCAGCACCGGCCGGGCCGGCGAGGGCAGCGAGTTCGTGGTGCAGTTCCCCGCCACGCCCGCTCCGGCGACCACGCTCGAATCCGAGCCGCGGCCCGTGGGCGAGCAGCGGGTGCTGGTGGTGGACGACAACAAGGACGCCGCGGAGACCATGGCGCTGCTGCTGGAGGCACTGGGCTACCGGTCGAGCATCGCGCACGATGGGCTCAGCGCCATCGAAGCGGTGAAGGCGCAGGACCCCGACGTGGTGCTGCTGGACATCGGCCTGCCCGATCTGAGCGGCCACGAAGTGGCGCGGCGGCTGCGCGCCGAGCTGGTCAATCCGCCGGCGCTGATCGCGATCACCGGCTATGGGCAGGCGAGCGACCGCGACACCAGCCTCGAGGTGGGCTTCAAGGCCCACATGACGAAGCCGGTCGACGTCGACCGGCTTTCGGCGCTGCTCGAGCGCCTGCTGGCGCCCAAGGCAGGCGGCGCGGGCGGGTAGCCGGGCTCAGCCCGCGTGCGGCGGCTCGACCGGCAGTGCGCGCTTGTGTGCGCTCTTGCGGTGCGTGGCCAGGATGATGTCGCGCGCCGCGGCCGCCACGGGCTTGCCTTCGAGGAAATCGTCGATCTGCTCGTAGCTGACGCCGAAAGCGTCTTCGTCGGGCTTCTGCGGCACCAGCGATTCCAGGTCGGCCGTGGGCACCTTGAAGACCAGTTCCTGCGGCGCACCGAGCTGCTGCGCGAGCGCGCGCACGCGGCGCTTGTTGAGCCCGCTGAGCGGCGTCACGTCGGCCGCGCCGTCGCCGAACTTGGTGAAGAAGCCCATCAGCGCCTCGGCCGCGTGGTCGGTGCCGACGACGATGCCGTCGTGCGCGCCGGCCACCGCGAACTGCGCGATCATGCGCTGGCGCGCCTTGATGTTGCCGAGCACGAAGTCCTCGTGCCCGGGGTCGCGGAACCCGAGCTCGCCGGCCTTCACCGCCGCGAGCATGGCGTCGGCCGCGGGCCGGATGTCGACCGTGAGCGTGCGGTCGGGCGCGATCACCGCGAGCGAGCGCTGCGCCTCGGCTTCGTCCTTCTGCACGCCGTAGGGCAGGCGCATCGCGATGAACGTGGCCGCATGGCCCTCGGCGCGCAGGCGCTCGACCGTGCGCTGTGCGAGGCAGCCCGCGACCAGCGAATCGACGCCGCCGCTGATGCCGAGCACCAGCGCCTTCAGGCCCGTGCCGCGCAGGTAGTCGGCCAGAAACGTCACGCGCCGCTCGACTTCGGCCGCGGCATCGAACACCGGCACCACGTTCAGCGCCGCGATGATCTCGCGCTGCCTGGCGTCCACGGCAGCAAGTTCGCCATCACTCATGATCTGCTCCTTCGTCTGTGTGCAAGCGATTAGAAATCCACCAGGCTCAGGCCGATGCTCAGCACGGTGCGCCGGCGGTTGTAGTCCACCAGCGTATCGCCGTAGCCGTGGAACAGCTGCGTGTGGAAGCGCAGGTTGCTCTTGGTCGGGTCGCCGATGGCCTTGAGCCATTCGAGCCGCACCGAGCCGCGGCCGCTGTCGCGCAGGTTGTGGCGCACGGTGATGCCGAGCGTGTTGTCGCGGTCGAGGTTCCAGCGGCCCGTGACCTCGGCGCGGCCGATGTAGCTCGAGATGTCGGGGTTGTCGTCCTTCTCGGCACCCTCGGAGAGACGCTGCCAGATGCGTCCCGTGATGTTGAAGCGGTCGCCGAGCTCGGCGCCGCCCATCAGGTAGACGCGGTTCCAGCTGCGCGACAGCGGCAGGCTCTGGCCGTTCGACTGGTGCACCAGGCCCACGCCCGCATAGCGCCAGCGCCAGCCGCCGGGCAAGGCGAAGTCGAGCGGGTACACGTACATCAGCTCGGGTTCGTGGTCGGTGGTGCGGAACGGGCGCGAGAGCTCGCCGTTGAAGAGCTGCCAGGTCGACTGCTGCGAGTAGGCGAACCACAGCGAGTCCTTCCGGGCCGGGTCGTTCTGCGTGAGCAGGCCCTGCGCGAGCTTGGTGCGCACCGACAGGCCGATGCGCATCTCGTGGGCCTGGTAGGCCACGGGCGTGCCGGTGTGGCCTTCGGACGGCGAGGTGGGCACGTCGGGCTTGCTGGTGGCGGCCGAGGCGGACACGTTGAGCGGGCGGTAGCCGCGGAACACGAAGGTGCCGCAATCGCTGCCGGTCTCGAGCTCCCAGAAGCGCGACAGGATCGAGTACTGGCGGTCGCGGCAGCCCTCGCTGGTGGCGACCGAGACCACGCGCGTCGCCGGCATCGAGGCATCCACCGGGGTTCCCGGCTGGGTGCTGGCCAGCACCGGCGGTGCCACCGGCACCGACACCGCCGGCAGCGTCTGCTGCTGCGCCCAGCGGTCGAAGCAGGCCAGGCGCGCCTCGTTGTTGGTGCCGAGCGCGGTGCACTGCTGCCAGGTCAGCTGCGCATCGGCGAGCGGGCTCGCCGGCTTGTCGACGGCCTGCGCGCCGGCAAGCGTTGCCGCGAAGAGGCCGGGCACCAGCAGCAGGCCGGCGGTGAAGGGGGGGCGGTGGCGATGGGGGAGGGGTTTCATTTTTTCTCTGCGGTCCGTTCCGTCTTGGTGAGCGTGAAGGGATGGGTGCTGTCGTCGTCGGCGTTGCGCCATGTGCCGGTGAACTCGCGGCCGCACGAGGCTGGCCGGAGCGTGCCCGACCAGACGCCCGTGATGCGGCGGCCGTCGCGCGATTCGTCGATCGCGAGCGTGCCTTCGTCGTCGACGTCGCCCGCGAGCTGGGCCACCGAGGCGTCGGCGCGCGTGACGGTGCCGCGCACGCCGGCGTATTCGGGATGGCGGTCGAGCCGCACCGAGGCCGTGCCGGCCTGGCCGTCGAAGCGGGCCTGCCAATCGCCGTAGAGGGCGTCGACCGGCAGTTCGCGCGCGGTCGCGGGGCAGCCGGGCGGCGCTCCTGGCGCGGCGCAGCCCGCTGCGAGTGCGGCCGCGGCCAACAGCGCAAGCATCCGCTGCGGCTTCATGGCGCGGCGGCAGCGGCCGCGGCGGCCGCTGCGCTGTCCTGGGCCTTGCGCGCGAACTCGGCGCGCAGTGCCTTGAGCTTCTCGCGCGGGTCCTCGCGCGTGGTGGCCTTGTCCAGGCCCATCTCGGCGATGAAGCGGCTCGGCACGCAGGGCACCATCTCGCGGCCTTGCTTGCGCTTCTTGGTCCAGCTTACCGCCAGGCTGTGCTGCGCGCGCGTGATGCCCACGTACATGAGGCGGCGCTCTTCCTGCAGCCGCTGCAG
Source organism: Variovorax sp. Soil_C_19 (assembly GCF_057657255.1). Lineage (NCBI taxonomy): Bacteria > Pseudomonadati > Pseudomonadota > Betaproteobacteria > Burkholderiales > Comamonadaceae > Variovorax > Variovorax sp. Soil_C_19. The sequence goes on from NZ_JBDGIV010000011.1 coordinate 48,938, forward strand.
TGTCTCGTCGCTGACCTTCAGCTGGCGGCCGTTGTCGTCCTCGAGCTTGAACGGCAGCAGCCCCTCGGTCACGCCGATCAGCATCACGTGCGGCCATTCGAGGCCCTTGGAGGCGTGCAGCGTCGAGAGCGTGACCACGTTCTGGTCCTGCTCGCGCTCGCTGATGGTCGACAGCAGCGAGATGGTCTGCGCCACCTCGAGCAGGCTCTTGCGCTCGGTCTCGATGTTGCTGTCGGCGCCCGAGGTGTCGTCGATCGTGCCGCCCGCACGCAGCGACATCCAGTCGACGAACTCCATCACGTTGGTCCAGCGCGCGGCCGCGGCCTGCTCGCTGTCTTCGCCGTCGTAGAGGTGCTGCTCGTAGCCGATCTCCTTGAGCCACTCGAGCATGAAGGTGCGCGAGTCCTCGGCGCCCATGGTGCGGCGCGCGCGGTATTCGAGGTCGTTGATGTAGCGGCCGAACTCGTGCAGGCCATCGAGCGCGCGCTTGGGCACCACGCTCGGCAGCGACGGGCTGAACAGCGCCGCGAACAGGCTCAGCTTGTACTGGCTCGCGAATGTGCCCAGGCTCGCGATCGTGGTGTGGCCGATGCCGCGCTTGGGCGTGGTGATGGCGCGCAGGAACGCCGGGTCGTCGTCGTTGTTGACCCAGAGGCGGAACCAGCCGCAGAGGTCCTTGATCTCGGCGCGGTCGAAGAAGCTCTGGCCGCCCGAGACCTTGTAGGGGATCTGCGCGCGGCGCAGCGCCTGTTCGAGCACGCGCGCCTGGTGGTTGGCGCGGTAGAGGATCGCGAAGTCGCGGAACTCCTTGTACTGCTTGCCCTGCGTGGTCGCATCACCCGCGCGCAGGCTCACGATGCGTGCCACCGCGCGCTCGGCCTCGTGCGCCTCGGAGTCGGCATCGACGATGCGCACCGGCTCGCCTTCGCCGAGCTCGGAGAACAGCGTCTTCGGGAACAGCTTCGGGTTCGGGCCGATCACGTTGTTGGCCGCGCGCAGGATCGCGCTGGTCGAGCGGTAGTTCTGTTCGAGCTTGATGACCTTGAGCGTCGGGTAGTCGACCGGCAGCCGGCGCAGGTTGTCGAGCGTGGCACCGCGCCAGCCGTAGATCGACTGGTCGTCGTCGCCCACCGCGGTGAAGCGGCCGCGCTCGCCGGCCAGCGCCTTGAGCACTTCGTACTGCGTGGCGTTGGTGTCCTGGTATTCGTCCACCAGGACGTGGCCCAGCGCGGCCTGCCACTTGGCGCGCACTTCATCGAAGTCGCGCAGGAGCTTGAGCGGCATGCCGATCAGGTCGTCGAAGTCGACGCTCTGGTAGGCCGTGAGCCGCTCTTCGTAGCGCCCCATGATGCGCGCGGTGATGCGCTCGTTGTCGTCGGCCGCGGCGGCCTCGGCCTGGGCCGCGGTCAGGCCCATGTTCTTCCACTTGCTGATGGTCCATTGCCAGATGCGTGCGGTGGCCGCATCGGTGGTGCCGCCCGCATCCTTGAGGATCTTCGTCACGTCGTCGCTGTCGAGGATGCTGAACGCCGGCTTCAGCCCGAGCACGGCGCCGTCTTCGCGCATCATGCGCACGCCGAGCGCGTGGAAGGTGCAGATCACCACCTTCCGCGCGTCGCGCCCGATCAGCTCCTTGGCGCGCTCGCGCATTTCGCTCGCAGCCTTGTTCGTGAAGGTGATCGCCGCGATGCGCTTGGGTTCGAGCCCGGCCTGGATCAGCCGCCCGATCTTGTGCGTGATCACGCGCGTCTTGCCCGAGCCCGCCCCCGCCAGCACGAGGCAGGGGCCGTGCATGTAGTTGACAGCTTCTTGTTGGGCGAGGTTGAGACCGGAGGACATGGAGCGTGGGAACCGACGAAAGGCCGCAACGGGAATGGCGGCGCGAAAGCGGGCAATGATACGGGCCGGCGCCATCCGCCACAGCGTCCGGAGTTCACCATGCGGGACGCGGCGACAATCGCCTCCGTGCTGCAGATCTTTCTCGTTACCTTTCCTTTCTTCGCCCTGATCGCGGCAGGCTATGGCGCTGCCCGAGCAAGAATCCTGCCGCTCGACGCGATTCCAGGCCTCAACACCTTCGTGCTGTATTTCGCACTGCCGTGCATGCTGCTGCGCTTCGGCGCGGACACGCCGATCGGGCAATTGCTCGACGGCAGTGTGGCACTGGTCTGGGGCGTGAGCGCGCTGGCGGTGGTGGCCGGCGTGGTGCTCTTCACGCGCAACACCCGCATCGGCTGGAACGACGCCTCCTTCGGCGCGCTGGTCGCGGCCTTTCCCAACACCGGCTTCATGGGCGTGCCACTGCTGGTGGCGCTGCTCGGCGCCCAGGCCGCGGGCCCGATGATCATCACCATCGCCTTCGACCTGGTCGTGACCTCGTCGCTGTGCATCGCGCTCTCGCGCCTGGACGGCGCCGGTGCCGGGCACCACGGGCCCCGGCCGGCGGCGCGGCAGGCGCTGCGCGGGGTGCTGGTCAATCCGATGCCATGGTCGATCCTGCTCGGCGTGCTGCTGTCGGCCGCGGAGTGGCGCCTGCCGGGGCCGGTCGACCGCACCGTGGCCATGCCGGCGGATGCGGCGTCGCCGGTGGCGCTCTTCACCATCGGCGCGGTGCTGGCGCGCTCGGCGCTGCTGGCGCGCGAGCATGGCGCGAGCGCGGCCGTGGCGGCGGCCATGGGCACGCGGTCCGCGCCGCGGGCCGAGGCGCCGCTGGCCGATGTGGCGCCGGTGGTGCTGGTCAAGCTGATCGTGCACCCAGTGCTGGTCTGGCTGGTCGCGCAGGGCGCCGTCGCGCTCGGGTTGCCGCTCTCGCAGCCGGCGCTGATGGTGATCGTGCTCGTGGCGGCGCTGCCGAGCGCGAGCAACGTGTCGATGCTGGCCGAGCGCTTCGGCGCCGACAACGGCCGCATCGCGCGGATCATTCTCTGGACGACGGTCGCCACCTTCTTCAGCTTTCCGCTCGCGGTGAGCCTGCTGCGCTGAGCCGCCCCGCGCCGCCGCGTCGGCCATTCGGCCGGGCTGTTGTTACCACTTCGGATGAATACTTGAGTTTGCTAATGTGCTGATAGAGTGGTGGCGAATCAATGGATGAATGGGTAGCAACATGGCCGTACTTGTTCGAATCCTGCTTTGGCTGGCCTGGGCCGGCGCTGCCGGATGGGCGTGGCATGCCGGGGTGCTCGGCGCCGGCACCGCGCTGGCGCTGGGCGCTTTGAGCCTGGTGGTGTTCGCCTGGCCGGGCAGCATCGTTCGGCGCCGCGGCGGCGGCGAACTGCGCTACGTCGACATGGGAAAGCACTAGCGGACGCTCAGATGCTGTGCGGATCGACGTCCACCAGCCAGCGGATCACGCCCTTGCCCTGCGGCGTGCGTCTGAGCGCATGCAGCAACGGCTGCCATTGCGCGAGCAGGCGCTGCAGCGCGGCGCGTGACGGGCTCTCGATCAGCATCTGCGCCCTTTCCACATTGGCGACGCGCTGTATCGCGAGCGGCACTGCGGGGTAGCGCACCACGCGATCGGCGCCCTCTAGCGCCTCGGCGGCTTCGTTTGCGGCATTCAGGAAGGCCTGCGCGGCTTCCTGCGTGCGCGCGTCGGCGCGCAGCAGCGCCTGGAAGGCGAACGGCGGCATGGCGGCGGCGGCGCGCTCCTCGAGCTGCTGCGCCGCGAAGGCCGCGTAGTCGTGCCGGCGCAGCGCGGCAAAAAGCGGATGCTGCGCATGGTGCGTCTGGATCCACATCTCGGCCGTGCTGCCCTGCGCTGCAAGGTAGGCGGCGTCGCGGCCGGCGCGTCCCCCCGACTGCATCAGCAGGCTGAACAGCCGCTCGGGCGCGCGGAAGTCGCTCGAGAACAGCGCGCCATCGGGGTTCACGGCCGCCACCAGCGTGATGCGCCGGAAGTCGTGCCCCTTGGCGATCATCTGCGTGCCGACCAGCACGTCGACCTCGCCCGCATGCACGGCCGCGAGCTGCGATTCGAGCGCGCCCTGCTTGCGCGTGCTGTCGGCGTCGATGCGCGCGATGCGGACAGGGCTGCCGTCGGGCCGCCGCACCGCGGCGAACAGTTCGGCCAGGTGCTCCTCGAGCCGCTCGGTGCCGCGTCCGACCGGCGCGATGTCGGGATTTCCGCAGGACGGGCAGGCGTGCGGCACGCGTTCGGTGAAGCCGCAGTGGTGGCAGCGCAGCGTGCGGTCGATCTTGTGGAACACGCGGTAGGCGCTGCAGTGCGGGCATTCGCTCTTCCAGCCGCAGTCGGCGCAGGCCAGCACCGGCGCATAGCCGCGCCGGTTGAGGAACACCATGCTCTGCTCGCCGCGCGCAATGCGCTGGCCGATGGCGTCGAGCAGCGCGGCCGAGAGCACGGTCTTCGGCGGCTGCAGGTTCATGTCGACCAGCCGCACCGCGGGTAGCTCGCCGGTGCCGATGCGCGACGGCATCGCCAGCCGCACATAGCGCCCGCCCGGGTCGTCGGCCGCGGCGGGCCGGCTCTGGTGCCAGCTTTCGAGCGAGGGCGTGGCCGAGCCGAGGATCACCTTCGCGCCCTCTCGCTGCCCGCGCCATACGGCGAGGTCGCGCGCCGAGTAGCGCGCGCCTTCCTGCTGCTTGTAGCTCGGGTCGTGCTCCTCGTCGACGACGATGAGCTTCAGGCCGGGCATCGACGCGAACACCGCCATGCGCGTCCCGAGCACGATGCGCGCGGCCCCGCCGTGCGCCGCGAGCCAGCTCGCGAGCCGCTGCGGATGCGTCATGCCGCTGTGCATCGACACCACGGCCTCGTCGCCGAAGCGGGCCTTGAAGCGGGCCTCGAGCTGAGGCGTGAGGTTGATCTCGGGCACCATCACGAGCGCCTGCGCGGCGGGGTCGGCCGCCAGCAGGTCGGCCACGCAGCGCAGGTAGACCTCGGTCTTGCCGCTGCCGGTGCTGCCGACCAGCAGGAAGGTGCCGCTGCCTTCCGCGAGGCGGGCCAGCGCCGCCGCCTGCTCGGCGCTCAGCGCGACCGGGTGGGCGGATTCGGCCGTGCTGGCCACCGGGCCGGCCGCGCTCCGGCGCTTGAGCCGGCGGGCCAGCTGCGTGGTGCTCAGGTCGCGCAACTGCGGCGGCAGCGCCGCCAGTGCGATTTCGCCGATCGAGCGCTGGTAGTAGCGCGCCGCGAAGCCGACCAGGTCGCGCCAGGCATCGCCGAGCGGCGCCAGCCCGTCGAGCGCGGCGCCGACGGGCTTGAGCGCCATGCCGCTGTCGCCGTCGCGCGCGGCGGCCGCCTCCCAGACCACGCCGAGCACTTCGCGCCGGCCGAGCGGCACCCGGACCAGCGTGCCGGGCACGAGCGGCGCGGCGCTGGCGTAGCTCAGCACATCGCCGAGCGCGCTGTGCGCCGGCGTCTGCACTGCGACGCCGACCTGCCACTGCAGCGGCCCGTCCGCCGTGGCCGTCGTCATCGTCGAATCCCGCTCCGGGGGTGGGCTGGCGTTGGAGATAGGCCGTTCTCTCTGCGTAAGTTTGTTAAGGCTACTTGGAGCAATGCTGCTTAAGTGATTGATTTTTCAGTGCTTTGGCAGTCATCCAGAGTTTCTGTGGATAACTTTGTTGACAACCGGGCTCAACACGTCGCCGAGCCTTGCAGATCAAGGCTCCGGCTGGAATGCCCGTAAAAAAAGCAAAACTCGAAACCTATATGAATCAACCACTTAGAGGCACTATCCGCTGGAGGCAAAGTAGAAGCCGGCCCAAAAAATCTTGCGCAGTGCAACACGCGTTTTGTGCATAAGTCAGGTCCGCCGACCGCTTTTTTTGCTTGACAAACCGCGTCGGGCAGGCTTTTCGGGCGGTCCCGCGCGGCCCCTCGGCATCGCCTGGGAGCGCGTGGTTCCGGGATTGTTACTTGCGCAGGGCGCGCGACTGGCTGTGGACCGCCTGCACCAGCGCGGACACATGCTCGGGCGGCGTGAACTGGCTGATGCCGTGGCCCAGGTTGAAGATGTGCGTCGGGCCCGGCTGCCGGCGGTCGGCGTGCGGTTGGCCGAAGGCCTGCAGCACCTTGGCCACCTCGGCCTCGATCTGGGCGGGCGGCGCGAAGAGCACGTTGGGGTCGATGTTGCCCTGCAGGGCCTTGGCCTTGCCGTCGTTGTCCTCGCCGACCTGCCGGCGCGCGGCCGAGAGGTTGACGGTCCAGTCGACGCCGAGCACTTCGCAGTCGAGCGCGCGCATGGCGTCGAGCCAGAGCCCGCCGCCCTTGGTGAAGACGATGCGCGGGACGGGCTGGCCGTCGGCGCCGTTGCGCTTCAGCCCGGCGAGCACGCGCGCGGTGTAGGCCAGGCTGAACTCCTGGAACGCGCCGTCGGCGAGCACGCCGCCCCAGCTGTCGAAGACCATCACGGCCTGGGCGCCGGCGTCGATCTGGGCATTGAGGTAGGCGGCCACGGCGTCGGCGTTGACCGCGAGCACGCGGTGCATCAGGTCGGGCCGCCCGTAGAGCATGCTCTTCACGAGCCGGTAGTCGCTCGAGCCCGCGCCCTCGACCATGTAGCAGGCGAGCGTCCAGGGGCTGCCCGAGAAGCCGATCAGCGGCACGCGGCCGTCGAGCGCCTTGCGGATCGAGGCCACGGCATCGAACACGTAGCGCAGCTTCTGCAGGTCGGGCACCTCGAGCGCCGCCACGGCGGCTTCGTCGCGCACGGGGCGCGCGAAGCGCGGGCCTTCGCCCGCCTCGAACGACAGGCCGAGGCCCATCGCGTCGGGCACGGTGAGGATGTCCGAAAAAAGGATGGCGGCGTCGAGCGGATAGCGCGCGAGCGGCTGCAGCGTGACCTCGGTGGCGTAGTCGACGTTGGTCGCCAGCCCCATGAAGCTGCCGGCCTTCGCGCGGGTGGCGACGTATTCGGGCAGATAGCGCCCGGCCTGGCGCATGAGCCAGATGGGCGTGTGGTCGGTGGCCTGGCGCCAGCAGGCTCGCAGGAAAGTATCGTTTTGCAATGGGGCGAAAGGCATGCCCCGATTGTCGCAGGGGCGGCAGGCCCGGCCCGCCCGGGGCGGATCAGGTCTTGTACTTGACCGAGCAGCCGTAGGGCCGCGTCGAGGCCATGGAGATCGGCTTGCCGCCGAAGACCTCGCCGAGCGCCTGGTTCACATAGTTCGTGGCGGTCTTGATGTCGTCGGGCCGTGCCGACGCGATGCTGTCGATGCCGCCCGCATACACCAGCATGCCCTTCGGATCGATGATGAAGATGTGCGGCGTCGTGCGCGCGCCGTAGGCCTGGCCGATCACCCCGTCCTCGTCCATCAGCACCGCGGTCGGCGCTGCCTTCTGCGACTTCATCCAGGCGTCGAGCGCCGCGGGCTGCAAATAGTCGCTGGCGGCGCGTTCGGTGGAATTCACGGCCAGCCAGACCACGCCCTTGTCGGTCGCCGCCTTCTGGGTGGCGGGCATGTTGCCGCCGCCGTAGTGCTTGCGCACGAAGGGGCAGCCCGGATTGGTCCACTCGAGCACCACGAACTTGCCCGCGAAATCCGACAGCTTGTGCTTGTTGCCCGCGGTGTCGACGGCGACGAAGTCGGGCGCCTGCTGTCCCACGGCGGGCGCGGCGAAGGCGTGGTTGCCCATCAGGAAGGTGGCGCCCAGCGCAACCGCGGCGGCCACGACGGCGCGCCGCGAAGCGCGGCTCAATGCGGCACGGGCCTGGCGCGCGGCGCGCAGGGAGCGAGAGTCGGACGATGGCGAAGGGGACATGGCCAGCTTGAACTCCATATGAAAAAACGAAACGACGGCGACAGCTTAGAGCGCTTTGCTCATGTGCATGTGACAACCCATGTCAGTGGCGCCCGGCCGCCCGAAGGCACTGACGCGCCCCCTCGGGGGGCAGCGGACCGCGCGAAGCGGGGGAGCGTGGGGGCGTTTCATCATGCACCGGGTCATCAAAGTGCGGCGAGTGCGGCGCGCACCTCGTCCTTGCCGAGGATCTCGGTCAGGATGACCGGCGGCCGGCCCGGCGCCTGCAACACGTAGAGCGGCACGCCGCTGCGCCCGAGCGCGGTCAGCGCGGCCGTGATGGCGGGGTCGCGGCGCGTCCAGTCGGCGCGCAGCATCGCCACGTTGCGGCGGTCGAAGTCGGCCAGCACCTCGGTATCTGCGAGCGTGGTCTTCTTGTTGTACTGGCAGGTCACGCACCATGCGGCAGTGAAGTCGATGAACACCGGCTGGCCCGCCCCGTTGAGCGCCGCCACGCGATCGGCCGACCACGGCTGCCAGCGCTGGCCCTCGCCGGCCGACGCCAACTGCTTCGCGGGCTCCACCGTCTGCAGCACGTTGGGTCCGATCGCCGCGGCGAGTGCGGCCGTCAAGGCGACGAGCACCGTGGCGATCACCATCCGAGTGCGGCCGCGCAGCGTGAGCGCCCAGACGACTGCTGCCAGGCACACCAGCAGCGCGAGCAGCGTGCCGGCGCCGTCGATGCCGCTTTGCTGCCCCAGCACCCAGACCAGCCAGGCCACGGTCGCGAACATCGGAAACGCGAGCAGCCGGCGCAGCGTGTCCATCCAGGGGCCGGGCGCCGGCAGCAGGCGCGCCACGGCCGGCACGAAACCCGCCACCAGGTACGGCAGCGCGAGCCCCAGGCCCAGCACCGCGAACAGCAGCAGCGCCTGCGCCGCCGGCAGGCCGATCGCGAAGCCGAGCGAGGCGCCCATGAAGGGCGCGGTGCACGGCGAGGCGATCACCACGGCCAGCACGCCCGAGAGAAAGTCGTTCATGACCGGGTGCCTGGCCTGGGCCGTGCACAGCGACGACGGCGCGACATGGCCGAACTCGAACACGCCCGCGAGGTTGAGCCCGAGCAGCGTGAACAGCGCGGCCAGCGCCGCCACCACGGCCGGCGACTGCAGCTGGAAGCCCCAGCCGAGCTGGGCGCCCGCGGCGCGCAGCGCCAGCATCGCTCCGCCGAGCGCCAGGAACGAGAGCATCACGCCCGCGGTGTAGGCCAGGCCCGCGGTGCGGTGCGCGCTGCGGTTGCCGGCCTGCCGCGTGAAGCCCAGCACCTTGATGGCCAGGATCGGGAACACGCAGGGCATGAGGTTCAGCAGCAGGCCGCCGAGCAGCGCGCCGAGCAGCGCGACCGCGAACGTGGCGGCGGGCTGCGGCGCCGGGCCGGTCGGTGCCGCGACCGTACTGCTGCGGGATGCCGCGTCGGCCGCGTTGGCGGCGAGCGCGGCCTGAAGCGCCGGCGAAACCTCGGCGCGCGGCGCGACCGCCGCAGGCCAACTGCCGCTGACGGGGGCCTCGGTGCGCCAGGCGACGGGCTGGCCCGCCGTGCGGTCGGACTCGGCGAGCGCCACCACCAGCGGCAGCGTCGAGGGGCTGGCGCTGCGCTGCTCGGCGAGCGGCACGGTCGCGGTCCAGCTGCCGTCGTCCTGCCAGCGCTGGGTCCAGTCCTTGCCCTCGACCGCGGCGGTGTGGATCAGTTCGGGCGTCTCGGGAAAGAACGCCAGCGTCTTGCCCCGCACCGCGGCGGGCAGGCCTTCGAGGCGCACTTGCAGGGTGTTGCCGCGGACCTCGACGGCACCCTGTTGGGCCAGAGGCCGCGGCTCGGCGGCGCGGGCGGCATCGAACGCGGGCTTGTTCAGCGCGGTCGAGCCGCGCAGCGGCAGCGCCAGGCTGAACTCGCCTTCCTCGGGAATGCACTCCTTGCGGCAGACCAGCCAGCTGGCCTTGAGCCGGATGTCCATGGCCTGCGCCTGGCTGCCGAAGGCCAGCGGCGGCTGGAAGGTGCTTGCCACCTCGAGCGGCACCGGCAGCAACACCGTGCCTTCGTAGCCGTAGTTGGCCAGCGTGCCGATCGGGATCTTGCGCGGCACCGGCCAGGCGATGTCACCGGCCGAGACGCCGGCTGGCAAGGTCCAGTTCAGTTCGGTGGGCAGGCCCGAATCGCCGGCGTTCTTCCAGTAGGTGTGCCACTCGGGCTGGTGCGTGATCTGCAGCCCGATCCAGACCGGCGCGCCGGGCGACACGCCGTCGGGCGCATGCGCGACCAGTTCGGCACGCACGTGCGGGGTGGTGACGACGGGGCCGGGGTTGGATGCCAGCTGCGCCGCGGCCGGCAGCCAGGCTGCGGCTGCCGCGATCAGGAATGCAGCGGAACGGAAGAAACGGGGAAGGATCATGCCGTCAGTCGGAGCGGGCCGGGGGTGCGAAGTTCCGGAGACCGGCGCCGGGTGGCGGTTTCAGCGTCATGCGGCCCAGCCCAGCACCACGCGGCGGCTGTTGGCGCTCTTCTTCTCGATCTTGGTCACCACCACCGCGCCGATCTCGGCGGTGTTTGCCACGTGCGTGCCGCCGCAAGGCTGGAAATCGATCTGCGCCTCGGCCTCTCCGCCGATGCGGATGGTGCGCACCGTGCCGGTACCGCGCGGCGGCTGCACGCTCATGCTCTTGACCAGCGCCGGGTTGGCGTCGAGTTCGGCGTCGGTGATGGCCCCCACGGCGAGCGGATGCGCCGCGGCCACGAGCCGTGCGAGGCCGGCGGTCAGCGCTTCCTTGTCGAGCGGGTCGGTCATGTGGAAGTCGATGCGCGCGTAGTCGGGCGTGATCGAGCAGCCGTTCACCGGCACCGGCACGAGGTGGCAGAGCAAGTGGCTCGCTGTGTGGAAGCGCATCAGCCGGTGGCGGCGCGCCCAGTCGAGGCGGGCGGTCACCGTGTCGCCGGGCTTCAGCGCGGCCAGCAGGCCGGCCTGTTCCGGCGCGGGCACGTGGACGATCTCGCGCGTGGGCTGGCCCTCCGCGTCCTTGCCCTTGCGGGTGTCGGCGATCGCGAGTTCGCGGCCGTCGGCCAGCACCAGCACGCCGGCGTCGCCAGCCTGCCCGCCGCCCAGGGGGTAGAACACGGTGCGGTCGAGCACGATGCCGGCCTCGTCGATGCGCAGGATGCGGGCGTCGCAGGCGCGCAGGTAGGCGTCGGCTCGGAACAGGTCGTCGGTCATGCGGCCGATGGTAGCGGCGATGCGCGCATGGGGTGCGCCCACGCCAGAAAGCGCCCACGGCCGACAGCCGGCGGCGAAGTCGTCCGCATGATCGGGCGGCATGCGGCCATGGTGCCGAGACAACCGAGGATCGCGTATGCGCATGACGAAAAAGCTACCGAAGAACATCGCCCTCGCCCCCGCCTGCGTGGCTTCGCTGGCCGCGGTGCTGGCACTGGCCGGCTGCGGCGAGGCCGCCAAGCTGCCGCCCGAAGCCACCGTCGGCGCGCAGCCGAAGCTGGCGGAGCCCAACAAGACGCTGATTCCCACCGTCAACGTGGCCGAGGCGATCGGCTGGACCGACACCGCCGCCCCCAAGCCCGCCGCCGGCCTGCGTGTCGCCGCGTTCGCGCGCGGGCTCGAGCATCCGCGCTGGGTCTACACGCTGCCCAACGGCGACGTACTGGTGGCCGAGAGCAACAAGCCGCCCAAGCCCGAAGGCAGCGATGCCGGGGGCCCGATGGACAAAATCCGCAAGTGGGTGATGGGAAAGGTCATGGGCCGCGCGGGCGCCAACGTGCCGAGCCCGAACCGCATCACGCTGCTGCGCGATGCCGACGGCGACGGCGCGGCCGAGGTGCGGCAGGTGTTCTTGTCGAACCTCAAGTCGCCCTTCGGCATGGCGCTGGTGGGCAGTGAACTCTTCATCGCCAATGCCGACGCGCTCGTGAAGGTGCCCTACACCGAGGGCCAGACCGCCGCCGGCGGCACGCCCACCGAGGTGACGCCGCTGCCCGCGGGCATCAACCACCACTGGACCAAGAACGTGATCGCCAACGCCGAGGGCACCAAGCTCTACGTCACGGTCGGCTCGAACAGCAACATCGGCGAGAACGGGCTGGACGCCGAAGAGGGCCGCGCGGCGATCTGGGAGGTCGATGCGAAGACGGGCGAGAAGCGGCTCTTCGCGACCGGCCTGCGCAACCCCAACGGGCTGGCGTGGGAGCCTTCGACGAAGGCGCTCTGGACCGTGGTCAACGAGCGCGACGAGATCGGCAGCGACCTCGTGCCCGACTACCTGACCTCGGTGAAGGAGGGCGCCTTCTACGGCTGGCCGTGGAGCTACTTCGGCAACACCGTGGATGCGCGCGTCGAGCCGCCGAACCCCGAGATGGTCGCCAAGGCCATCGCGCCCGACTATGCGCTCGGTTCGCACGTGGCCCCGCTCGGGCTGGTGTTCTCCGACGCGCGCGGCATGCCGCCCGCGTTCGCGAGCGGCGCCTTCATCGGCGAGCACGGCTCCTGGAACCGCAAGCCGAAGTCGGGCTACAAGGTGGTGTTCGTGCCGTTCGCCGACGGCAAGCCGAGCGGGCCGCCGGTCGACGTGCTCACGGGCTTTCTGTCGGCCGACGAGAAGGCGCAGGGCCGGCCGGTGGGCGTGGCGCTCGACAAGGGCGGCGCGCTGCTGGTGGCCGACGACGTGGGCAACGCGGTCTGGCGCGTGTCGCCCGCCAACTAGGGCTGGCGGCGCGCGGAAGACAGGCGCGGCACCAGCTGCGCCTCGGGCCCGTCGACGCGGCGCTGGCCGGTGTCGCCGCGCAGGTGGTCGAACAGCAGCGCAATGGCCTGCTGCGCCACCTGGTCCAGGTGCAGGTCCACGGCCGTGAGCGGCGGCACGCAGGTGCGCGCGCGCAGGCCGTCGTAGCGCGTGGCGACCATCACGTCGTCGGGAATGCGCCGGCCGGACGCCAATACCGCCTCGACCGTGCCCGTGGCGAAGGCGTCCACCGGCACGCAGAAGGCATCGATGTCGGGATCGGCCGCGAGCAGCGCCAGCGCGGCCTCGCGGCCGCCGTTCTCGCCTTCGGCCTCGTCGACCAGCGACAGCAGCGGCACCTGCCCCTGCGCGGCGGCGAACGCCAGGTACGCCGCGCGGCCCTCGAGGTACGAGTTGCGCTGCGCCGAACCCAGGATCATCGCGACCTTGCGTGCGCCCTGCGCGTGCAGGTGGTCGAGCAGCAGCGCCGTGGTGCGGCCCGAATGGATGTCGACGTAGGGCGGCAATGCCGGCGCGCTGTCGTCCTCGGCATCGCCGGCGGCCGGCTTGCCGATGGCCACCACCGGCAGGCCACGCCGCTGCAGGTAAGCCAGGTTCGGGTCGCCCGCCGAGGGCTCGATGACCAGTGCGCCATCCACATCGAGCAGCTCCATCGGCACGCGCCCTTTCTCCATCGGCGGCGCCAGCACCAGCGCCAGCCGGCGGTCGAGCGCCTCGGCCGCCGCGACGGCCGCCACCTCCATCAAAAAGCCGAGCCGCGACGGCCCCCCCGCCACCGCGAACGGCATCGACGACAGCAGCACGATCATGTGCGCCTCGCCGGTGCGCAGCCGCTGCGCATTGCGGTTGGGCCGGTAACCGAGCTTCAGCGCCGCCTGCTCGACGCGCGCCCGCGTTTCCGCGTCGACCTGGCCCCGCGCGTTGAGCGCATGCGAAACGGTCGTCGGCGACACGCCCGCTTCGCGCGCCACGTCCTTGATGTTGGCGCGCGGCGATGGATGGGTATTCATCCCGTTGACCTTTTCAAAAAGCGGTGATTCAATTCCCAAATCGTTTTGGGGCGCGTTGCCACCGGAATGTACTTCACCCGCTTCGGCGGCTTTTTTTGCCAGTGCACCCAAATCGATTTGGGCGCGGTCCAGGTTCAAGGATTCCGTCATGTCCCGTGTTCCCGATGCCTCTGCTGTGCTTCCCGCCGCGCCCGCGGCCGCTCCGGCCGCCATGGTCCCTGCCACCCCAGCCCCTGTGGATGCGATGTTGCCGTTGTCCCAATTGCTGCTGTTCGGCCTGCAGCACGTGCTGGTGATGGCGGCCGTGCCGATCACCTCGGTGTTCCTGGTGGCCAAGGCGCTCGGCCTCGACGCGGCGCTGACGGTGAACCTGATCAGCGCCACCTTCCTGCTGTGCGGCATCGGCACGCTGCTGCAGTCGTTCGGGCCGTGGAAGTTCGGCGCCCGGCTGCCCTTCGTGATGGTGCCCGGCGGTGCACCGATCGTGATGTTCGTGACCATCGCCCAGCAGCGCGACCTGCAGACCGCCTCGGGCGCGGTGATCCTCACGGCGCTGTTCTACTTTCTGGTGCTGCCGGTGTTCGCGCGCTGCCTGCGCTACTTTCCGAAGATCGTGATCGGCACCTTGCTGCTGCTGGTGTCGATCAACCTCGTGAAGGTCTACGGCGGCATCATCGCGGGCAAGGCGGGCTCGGCCACCTTCGCTGATCCGGTGAACATCGGCCTGGCGCTCGCGACCATCGGCTTCACGGTGCTGTTCGCACGGGTGTTCAAGGGCACGCTCGGCCAGCTCGCGGTGCTGCTCGGGCTCTTGGCAGGCACGCTGCTGGCGGCCGCCTTCGGGCTGATGGATGCCAGCAGCGTGGCGACGGGGCCCCTCTGGAGCGCGCCGACCCTGCTGCCGTTCGGCATGCCGCGCTTCGACATCGTGGCGGCCGTGCCGCTCCTGATCTTCAGCATCATCTCGATGGTCGAGGCCACCGGGCAGACGGTGGCGGTGGCCGACGTGGTGGGCCGCAAGATCGACCCGCGCGACGTGGTGCCGCGCACCATCCGCGGCGATGCCGTGGTGTCGCTCGCGGGCGGGTTCTTCGGCACCTCGATGATCATCACCAGCGGCGAGAACATCGGCATCGTGCGCGCCACCAACGTGCGTTCGCGCTACGTGACGGCGGCTGCGGGCGTGATCCTGATCCTCATCGCGCTGTCGGCGCCGCTCGGCCGGCTGGCCGCCGCCATTCCATCGGCCGTGGTGGGCGGCACCGCGATGGTGGTGTTCGCGATCATCGGCACCATGGGCATCGACATGCTGCGCAAGGTCGACTTGCACGAGCGCGGCAACATGTTCGTGCTGGCCGGCGCGCTGACCATGGGGCTGCTGCCGATCCTGGTGCCGGGCCTGTACAGCCGCTTTCCCGACACGCTGCAGCTGGTGCTCGGCAATGGCCTGGCGATGGGCTCGCTGACGGCAGTGGTGCTCAACATGGTGTTCAACCGCGTGCATGCCGACGGCGTCGAAAGCCCCGCGGAAGCGCCCGCGCCGCGCTGAGATGAACCCACCCCGTCCCTCGCGCACTTCGTGTCGCTCGACTCCCCCTCAAGGGGCGCACCCGGCGGCCCGGCAGAGCCGGTTCCACGGGTGCCCTGGCATCGGGCCTTTTAATTTTTCCGTTACTGCCTCTTCCCCACCATGTCTCCTGAACTCGACGCCGCGCTCTTCGCGGCCGACGAGCTGCTGCTCGTTCCCGACCACCTGATGCTGCGCGAGGGCCCGACGACCGGCCATGCCGTGCGCATCGAAGGCGGCCGCTTTCGCGATGTCGGCCTCGCCGACGCGCTCATCGCGCGCCATCCACAGCTCACGCCGCTGCACCTGCCCGGCAAGCTGCTGATGCCCGGCATGATCGACGCGCACCACCACCTCACGCAGTCCTTCGGCAAGTCGCTGGCCTATGGCGAGCCGTCCGAGATCTTCCGGCGCGTGTGGGTGCCGCTCGAGGCCAGCCTGGACGACGAGTTCGTCTACATGGCGTCCAAGCTCGCGGCGCTCGAGTCGCTGCGCGGCGGCTTCACCACCGTGTGCGATGCGGGCACGCGCGCGCCGGGCGACATCGGCGCCGTGGCCACTGCCGTGCAGGAGGCCGGGCTGCGCTGCGTGCTGGGCCTGATCTGCAACGACGGCGGCAACGACAGCAGCGCGGCCGACCGGCAGGCGATCCGCGCGCAGGCCGCGCAGTTCCTGCAGCGCTGGTCCGATGCGCCGCTGGTGCATCCCTCGCTCGCGATCTCGGTGCCCGAGGCCGCCTCCGACGAGATGCTGGTGGCGGTGTCGGCCCTGTGCGCCGAAGCCAGCACCGTGTTCCAGACCCACGTGAACGAACACCTCGCCTCGGTCGAGCGCTCGGTGGTGCAGCGCGGCCGGCGCCCCCTCGAACTGCTGGCGCAGTTGGGCGCGCTCGGGCCGCAGGTGCTCATCGCGCACGGCACGCTGGTCACGCCCGCCGAGCTCATGCTGCTGCGCGACACCGACACCGCCGTGAGCTACAACCCGGTCGCGAGCCAGTGGAAGGGCAACGCCGTGGCACCGGCCAACCTGATGGCCGCCCTGGGCATCCGCTTCGGGCTGGGCACCGATGCCACGCGCAGCGACGCCTTCCGGCTGATGGACGCGGCCGAGGCGGCGCAGAAGCTGGCGTTCGGCATGGCGATCGGCGATGCGTCGAGCGGCGGTGGCTGGACCTGGTTCGACCATGCGACGCACGAAGGCGCGCGCGCAGTCGGCCTGGGCCACCTGACCGGCGAGATCGCCGTCGGCAAGGCGGCCGATTTCCTGGTCATCGATGTCGACACGCCCGAGATGTGCACCTCCGTCGACCTGACCTGGGACCTCGTGCGCCTGGGCAACCGCGACCAGATCACGGCCGTGTTCGTCGACGGGCGCCTGCGCCTGTGGCAAGGCTGGCCGCCCGACTGGGACGCGCGCGCGCTGCAGCGGGAGCTGGCGCGCGTGGCCCATGCGGCCATGGACCGCGCGCCCATCGTGCGCCTGCATCCGCCGGCGGCCGAGCACCGGCGCCTGGCGGCGGCTGCCGGCATGGGACGGAATCCACAGTGAGCACGCAGCATCTCGTCCTCGTTTCGCTTGCCGTGCTGTTCGCCGCCTTCGTGCAGGGCGCGACCGGCGTGGGCTTTGCGTTGATCGCCGCGCCGGTGATCGGCATCGTGCGGCCCGACCTGCTGCCCGTGTGCGTGCTGGTGCTGATGCTGCCGCTCAACCTCTACGTGCTGTGGCGCGAGCGCGGCGCCGTCGACCGCATCGGCGCGGGCTGGATCAGCGGCGGGCGCGTGGTCGGCACGGCCGGCGGGCTCTGGGTGCTGGCGGCGCTGAGCGCGACGCACCTGTCGCTCTTCGTCGGCATCTCGACCATCGCGGCGGCACTGGTCACCTTGATGATGCCGGCCTTCTCGCCGGGCCGCACCGCTTTCGTGTCAGCGGGCCTCATCACCGGCGTGACCGAGACCGCGACCGGCATCGGCGGCCCGCCACTGGCGCTGGTCTACCAGCACCAGCCGCCGCCCACGATGCGATCGACCATCGCGCTGTGCTTCCTGGTCGGCGAACTGGTGTCGCTGGCCACGCTGATGGCGATGGACCGCATCGACGGTGCGCAGCTCGAGGCGGCGGCGCTGCTGTTGCCCGCACTCGTCGTCGGCGCGGTGCTCAGCCGCATGGTGCACCGGCGGATCAATGGCCGCCTGCTGCGGATCTTCGTGCAGGTGTTCGCGATCGTCTCGGGCGCCGCGCTGCTGCTGCATTCAATCTGAGGCGATGCGCGCGACACGCGCGATGCGGTAGAGCCGGTGGCGGCGCTGCGCATGGCCTTCGGGCACGCCGGGGTGGTCGAAGGCGCCGACCCGGTCCTCGTGCATGCCGATGCGCTCCATCACCGCGGCCGAGCGGACATTGCCGGCGGCCGTGAACGCGATGATCTCGTCGAAGCCCAGGCGATCGAAGCCCACCTGCAGTGCGCCGCGCGCGGCTTCGGTCGCGAAGCCCTGGCCCCAGGCATGGCGCGCGAGCCGCCAGCCGATCTCGACGCAGGGCGAGAAGGGCAGCGTCGCCAGCGGTCGGTTGAGGCCGGTGAAGCCGATGAATTCGCCCGTGGCTTTTTGTTCGACCGCCCAGAAGCCCCAGCCCTGCTCGGCGATGCGTGCCGCGATGCGAGCAGCCATCGCATCGCTGTCGGCGCGCGTGGGCAGCGGCAACAGGAAGGCCATCACCTGCGGATCGGCCGCCATGGCGGCGAACGGTGCGAGGTCGCTCTCCCGCCATTGGCGCAGCCGCAGCCGCTCGGTGTCGAATTCGATGATGGGGGGTCGGGTGAGCTCGGCCATGCGGCCGATTGTGCGCAGATCAGAACCCGGCCAGCACCACCTTGCCCTGCGCCTTGCCGCTTTCGATCAGCGCATGCGCGCGTTGAAGGTTCGCGGCGTTGATGGTGCCGAAGCTCGCATTCGCCGTGGTGCGGATGCGGCCCGCGTCGACCAGCGCGGCCACCTCGGCCAGCAGTGCGCCTTGCGCGGCCATGTCGGGCGTCTCGAAGCGCGAGCGCGCGAACATCATTTCCCAGTGCAGCGAGATCGACTTGGTCTTGAGCGGCATCGCGTCGAGCAGCTTCATGTCGTCGATCACCGCGAGCTGGCCCTGGGGCTTGAGGCTTTCGATGATCTGCGCGTAGTGCTGCTCGGTCTGGGTCAGGCTCGCGACCATGTCGACCTGGCCGATGCCCGCGGCCTGCAGCTCCGCGGCGAGCGGCTTCGAATGGTCGATGACGGCATGGGCGCCGAGCGCCAGGCACCAGGCGCGGGTCTCGGTGCGCGAGGCGGTGGCGACCACGCGCAGCTGCGTCAGCTGGCGCGCCAGCTGGATCAGGATCGACCCCACGCCGCCGGCGCCGCCCGTGACCAGCAGCGTCTGGCCGGCACCGCCGCCCCTGGGCACGCGCAGGCGGTCGAACAGCAGTTCGTAGGCGGTGATGGTGGTCAGCGGCAACGCGGCGGCCTGGGCGTCGTCGAGGCTCTTCGGCGCGAGGGCGACGATGCGTTCGTCCACCGTGTGCAGCTCCGAATTGGCGCCGGGCCGCACGATCGAGCCCGCGTAATACACGCGGTCGCCGGGCTGGAAGTTCTTCACCTGCGCGCCGACGGCCTCGACGGTGCCGGCGGCGTCCCAGCCGAGCACTTTGGCCTGGCCTGCCTCCGGCGCGCTGTTCTTGCGGACCTTGGTGTCAACGGGGTTGACCGACACCGCCGCCACGCGCACCAGCAGGTCGCGCGGGCCGGGCACGGGTGCGGGCAGTTCGATGTCCTGCAGGGCGTCGGGATGGTCGATGGGAAGGGGTTGGTGGTAGCCGATGGCTTTCATGGGAGGACCTTTTTTGTGCGTGAACAAACGATGCCTCGACTGTAGGATCGCAATCCTGCTTTGATAAGCAGGGTGGAACTACCAACACTTTCAAATGAAGATTGAAAATCTGTCGGACTTGCAGGTGCTTGTGCAGACCGCGCGCGGCGGCACGCTCACCGCCGCCGCCCATGCGCTCGGCATGACGCCCGCGGCGGCCAGCGCCACGCTCAAGCGGCTCGAGACGCAGCTCGGCGCGCGCCTGTTCGAGCGCTCGACACGCGCCATGCGGCTCACGCCGCAGGGCCAGACGCTGCTCGACTATGCGGTGCGCGCCTTCGAGCTGCTCGACGAGGGCGAGTCGCTGGTCACGGCCGACCGCGGCGAGCTGGTCGGCACTTTGCGCGTGGCCGCGCCGTCCGACCTCACGCGCAGCACGCTGCTGGCCTGGTTCGACGAATTCCTTGCGCTGCACCCGGGGCTGCAGCTCTCGCTGTCGGTCGGCGACCGGCTGCTCGACGTGATGCGCGACGAGGTCGACGTGGCGCTGCGCTACGGCACGCTGGCCGATTCGCGGCTGGTGGCGCGGCCCTTTGCCCAGACCAGCCCGCTGCTGACCGCTTCGCCCGACTACCTTCGGCGCCATGGCGCGCCGGCGACGCCGCACGACCTGGTGCACCACAACTGCTTGACCTTCGACCGCGGCGGGCGCCGCCATCGGATCTGGCGCTTCGTGCAGAACGGGCAGTGGACCGAGGTGCGCGTGAAGGGCGACCGCAGCGCCGACGATGCCTCGCTCGCGCGCGAATGGGCCGTGGCGGGGCGCGGCGTCACGCTGAAGTCGGCGCTCGACGTGCGCGACGACATCGCAAGCGGCCGGCTGGTGCACCTGCTGCCCGACTGGGGCACCGAGCCCTATCCGCTGCATGCGCTGCTGCCGAGCGGGCGCTTCGTGCCGGCGCGCGTGCGGGCGCTGGTCGACTTTCTCGCGCTGAAGTTCGAGGCGCTGCCGCCCGTCAGATCATCGGCGTGACGGCCCCGTCCATCGCGAGGATCGCGCCCGTGATGTAGCTCGCCTTCGGCGAAGCGAGAAAGACCACCGCGTTGGCGATCTCCTCGGGCGTCGCGATGCGGCCGAGCGGCAGCCGGCCGGTGGCGCGCTGCAGCGCTTCGTCACTGTCGATGCCCTGCAGCCTGGCGTCGGCCTTCATGCCTTCCTGCAGGCGCTCGGTCAGCGTCAGGCCGGGGTTCACCGCGTTCACGCGCACGCCCTTGGCCGCATAGGCCGCGGCCATGCCGGCGCTCACGAGCATCAGCGCCGCGTTCGCCGCGCCGCCGGCCATGTGCACCGGGCTCGCGACCTTGCCGCCCTGGCCGATCACGTTGACGATCGCGCCGCGGCCACGCCGGCCCATGCGCTTCACGACCGGGTCGATCATGTGGATGTAAGTGAAGTACTTGGCGTCCATCGCGGCATGCCACGCGTCGGCGTCGAGCTCGTCGGGTGGCGTGCGGCGCGCGGCGCCGGCCGAGTTGACGAGCACGTCGACCGGACCGAAGGCCTGCTCGGCGGCGTCGAGCGCGGCCATGGCGCCTTGCGGGTCCTTGAGGTCGGCCGCATGCACCGAGATGCGGCCCTCGGCCTGCGCGAAGCCGTCGCCCAGCGTCCTGCGGCCCTGTTCGAGATTCTGCGGGTCGCGCGACACCAGGCTCACGCGCGCCCCCTCGCGCAGGAAGCCCAGCGCGCAGGCCAGGCCGATGCCCTTGCTGCCGCCGGTGATGAGAACGTGCTGGTCCTGTAGCTGGAGATCCATGGCGTCGGTCCTTGAGAATTGCGAGGAATGCCGGGCGATTGAATCACCACCGCGAGATTCCTGCAGGCCCGCGGCTCGGCACCGGCCCGGCCTAAGATCGCGGCATGAACGCTTCCACCGTTTCCCTGCCCCGCTTCTGGGCCCAGCTCACCACGCGCGACTTCGCGGCGCTCGATGCGGCGTCCACGGTCGCCGTGCTGCCGCTCGGCGCGACCGAGCAGCACGGCCCCCACCTGCCGCTGGGCGTGGACACCGTGCTGGCCGACGGCATCGTGGCCGCGGCGCTGCCGCTGCTGGCGCCGGCGCTGCCGGTGCTGTTCCTGCCGACGCAGCAGGTCGGCCTGAGCCCCGAGCACGCCCGCTTCGCGGGCACGCTCACGCTCTCGGCCGAAACGCTGATCCGGGTGTGGAACGAAATCGGCGCCGGCGTGGCGCGCGCCGGCGTGAAGAAGCTGGTGCTGTTCAACGCGCACGGCGGCCACGTCGGCGCGATGGACATGGTGGCACGCGAGCTGCGCGCTGCGCATGGCCTCATCGTCTACAGCGTGAGCTGGTTCAACCTGCCGCTCGGCGATGCGGGCGCGCAGTTCAGTGCCGCGGAGCATCGCTTCGGCGTGCATGCCGGTGAGATCGAAACCTCGATGATGCTGGCGCTCGCGCCGCAGTCGGTGCGCATGCAAGAGGCGAAGGACTTCGGCTCCACATCGGCCGAGCGCGCCGCGGGCTACGCGATCCTGGGCAACGGCAAGAGCGCCAAGCTCGGTTGGGCGATGGAAGACTACAACGCCGAGGGCGCGGCGGGCAATGCCGCCGCGGCCACGGCGGCCAAGGGGCAGCAGGTGGTCGAAGCGGCCGCGCAGCAGTTGGCCTTGCTGCTCGCGGAGGTGTCGCGGCTGCCGCTGGACACCGCGAACACGGGGCCGCTGCCTTAGCGCGCCTGCAGCACCTCGGCGAACATGTCCGAGTCGACATTGCCGCCGGTCAGGCAGATCCCCACCCTTTTGCCGCGCCAGCGTTCTTGCTGCTGCAGTGCGCCCGCGAGCGCCGCGGCCCCCGCGCCTTCGGCCACGTTGTGCGTGTCGCTGAAGAGGATGCGCATCGCCGCGGCGACTTCATCGTCGCTCACGGTGATCACGTCGTCGGCTTCGCGCAGGATCACGTCGACGGACTCGGGCACGGGCGTGCGGCAGGCCATGCCGTCGGCCAGCCGCGTCGTCACCGGCGACTCGAGCGGCCGGCCCGCGCGGAACGAGTCGCGGTAGGCCGTGGCATGCGCGGACACCACGCCGATGAGCTTGGTCGGCACGCCGCAGTGGGCCCGCGCCGCCGCCGCCCCCGCAAAGCCCGAGCCGAGGCCGATGGGCACGAACAGCACGTCGGGCGGCGCATCGGCCAGCGCGCTGAAGAATTCGACGTACGCGGTCGCGACGCCGCGCACCAGCTCGCGGTGGAACGAGGGCACGCGGTGCAGGCGGTCGCGCTCGGCGAGCAGGGCCGCGTGTTCGGCCGCGGCCTGGAAGTCGTCGCCGTGCTCGACCAGCTGCACGCCGAGCGCGCGCATGGCGGCGTTCTTCTCGCGCGAGTTGCCGTGCGGCACCACGATGGTGGCGGCGATGCCATGGCGCCGCGCGGCGAAGCCGACCGACTGGCCGTGGTTGCCGCGCGTGGCGCTGATCGCATGGCGCACGTCGGGCTGCTCGCGCGCGAGGGTCTCGAAGTAGGTGAGGCCGCCGCGGATCTTGAAGGCGCCGGCCGGCGTGTGGTTCTCGTGCTTGGCCCAGACGGTGCAGCCGAGGCGCTCGGCGAGCAGCGGCCAGGCGTACTGCGGCGTGGGTGGCATGGCGGTGCGCACGGTGCCGAGCGCGGCCTCGATCTCTTCGCGGGTGAACCTCATCGTGCGGACCGTCTTTCTTTCTTTTCGGCTACTTGCGTTCGGTCAGCGCCACGCGCACGGCCATGGCCGCCAGCACGCTGCCCATGATGTAGCGCTGCGCTCGCAGCCAGCCCGCGCTTTGCGACAGCACGGCCGTGATGCCCGCGGCGCCGAGGATCATGAGCGTGTTGACCGCCGCGCTGCTCGCGATTTGCGCCGCGCCGAGCTGCAGGCTCTGCAGCAGCACCGAGCCGCGCTCGGGATGGAGGAACTGCGGAAAGAACGAGAGGTAGAACATCGCCACCTTCGGGTTCAGCAGGTTGGTGAGAAAACCCATGCGGAACAGCTTGCCCGGCGAATCGGCCGGCAGCGCGCGCGCCGCGAAAGGCGCATGGCCGCCGGGCCGGACGGCCTGCCACGCGAGCCACAGCAGGTAGGCCGCGCCCGCGAGCCGGATCGCGTCGAACGCGAGCGGCACGGCGAGCAGCAGCGCGGTGAGGCCGAGCGCGGCCGCGAACAGGTGCGCGAGGAACGCCAGCAGCACGCCGCCGAGCGAGATCAGCCCCGCACGGCGGCCCTGCACCAGCGTGCGCGACACGCAATAGATCATGTTCGGCCCGGGCGTGAGCGCCAGCACCGTCGAGGCCAGCGCGAACCAGGCGATTTCGGTCAGGGTCAGCATCTCAGGTTCCTTCCGATCGAAGCGTGACTGCGCCACGCGGGGTGTCGAGCACGGCCACCAGGTCGGGCGCGCCGGGCTGCACGGCGAACCCTTGCATGCCGATGGCCGCGAGCGCCGCGGCAAGATCGGCCGCGCGCGGATGCGTGGCCGCGAGCGAGCGCATCGCCAGGCCTGAAGCGGGCATCGCGTCGGTGGGGTGAACCGACCCCCACTCGATCAGCGTGGGCAGCGCGCCATAGAAGAGCCGCTGGCCGTCGTCGCGCACGGTGATCTGCCATTCGAGCCGCCCAGCGGGCGTGTCGCGCGAGGCCGCGAGCAGCGGGCCGCGATCGATCGGCAGGCGCTCGTTGTGGGCCAGCGCCTGCAAGGCGAGGCGTGCGTCGGGCACGCTCGCGACGAAGTGCACGAGCCGCGGCCCGTGCTGCACCAGCGCGGCCTGCAGCACCGGATCGTCGAGGTCGAACCAGCGCCGCGTGCCGCGCCGCGAGGGCTTCTTGTCGGGCTCGATGGCGATGATCTCGAGGTAGGCCCGCGGGAAAGCGTCGCTCGCGATGTTCAGCAGCCGGTTGTGCGTGCCCATGAGCGGGTGCGAACCGCCCGGCCCGGGCGTGACGCCGAGCGTCGCTTCGCACCAGGCCACGCCCTCGGCCAGCGAGGCGGCGGCGATCACGAGATGGTCGAGGCGGGCTTGCATGATGGAGATAGCGCCTAGAGCGTGACCTGCCCGTCGATGCAGGTCACGGCGTCGCCGCCGACCCACACCGTGCCGTCGGCGTCGCGCTCGATGTGCACCCGGCCCGCACGGCCCAGGCACTGCCCCTGCGCGGCGAGGTAGCGCGCGGGCATGAGGCCGTCGGCGATCAGCCATTCGGCCAGGCCCGCGTTGAGGCTGCCGGTCACCGGGTCTTCTTCCACGCCGAGGGGCGCGGCGAAGGCGCGCACCTCGAGATCGATCTTCGCGCCGTCGTCCGCATCGGCCCGCGCCGGTTGCCCCGCATCGCGCCGGCCGCCGAAGGCACGTGCCTCGCGGTTGGAGCGGCCGATCAGCATGGCCTCCTCTTGCCCGGCAGGCACGCCCGCCACGCCGACCTTCACGCCCAGCTCCTTGAGCAGGCGGTGGTCGGGCGCGAGGCCGAGCACGGTGTCGGCGTCGTTGAGCAGCAGGCCGAACCAGACCGGCCCGTTGTCGAGCACCTGGGCCGCCACGATCTGCTGTGCCTTCAGGCCGAGCGCCCCCGCCACCTTGGCCAGAAGGCTCGGGCTCGGCGCGCTGCGCGCAAGCGGCGGCGCCGCGAAGGCCAGGCGCTCGCCCTCGTGGCGCAGCGGCACCAGGCCCACCGCGCATTGCTGCACGATGCGCCCCGCCGCGCGCGGCTTGCCACCGGCCTGCAGCCAGGCGTGGCAACTGCCGATGGTGGGATGGCCCGCGAACGGCAGCTCGCCGCCGGGCGTGAAGATGCGCACGCGGTAGTCGGCCGTGGGCTCGGTGGGCGGCAGCAGGAAGGTGGTTTCGGACAGGTTCGTCCACTGCGCGAAGCGCTGCATCGCGGCGTCGTCCAGGCCGCTGCCGTCGAGCACCACCGCAAGGGGGTTGCCGCGCAAGGGCTTTGCCGTGAAGACGTCGACTTGCTTGAAGGGGCGGGATTTCATCGTCGGATCCGAAGGGGGCATGTCATTCGAGGCCCAGGTCGAGCACGCCGCGCGCGCCTGGCCGGGAGAGCAATTCGCCGTACCAGCGTTCGAGGTTCGGCCAGGCCGGCCGCTGGTAGTCGAGCGGCGGCAGGCCGAACCAGCGGTGGGCCTCGCAGCCGATCGGGATGTCGGCCATGGTGAAGCGCTCGCCCGTCATGTAGGGCTGGCGCGCCAGGTGCGCGTCGAGCCGCGCGAACAGCGCCTCGCTCGCGTACACCGAGGCCGCGATCAGCGCCGGGTCGCGCTCTGCCGGCGGCGTACGCACCCATTGCACGAAGGCATCGCGGCTCGCGCGGTTGAGCATGGTCTGCTGCCAGTCCATCCAGCGTTCGGCGTCGAAGCGCGCCGGCAGTTCGCTGGGGTAGAGCGTGCCGTGCGAGTGCTTGGCGCAGAGATAGCGCACGATGACGTTCGATTCCCAGAGCGTCACGCGCTCCGCGCCCTCGCCGTCGTCGATGGTGGGCACCGTGGCATTGGGATTGATCGCGAGGTATTCGGGCGTCTGCACCACGCCGGACAGGCCACCGGCCTCGGTGCGCTGGAAGTCGAGCCCGAGCTCCTGTGCGCACCAGACGACTTTGCGCACGTTGATCGAACTGATGCGGCCCCAGATATTGAGCATGGTGTTCAGCTTCCTTGGACAGGTGTGGCGGACAGGGAGGAGGGCATGGAAGGACGCTCGAGCAGCAGCAGGCGAATGGCCAGGCCGACCATCACGAGCGCAAGCAGGACGCGCTGGAATTTTTCAGCCCCCGGACGGCGCTGCAGCCATCGGCCAACCTGCCCGCTGCATGCGCCGAGCAGCGTGTTGAATGCGAGCGCGGCAGCCGAGAGCATGACGCCGAGCTGCACCAGTTGCAAGGACACGCTGCCGCGCGCCGGGTCGACGAACTGCGGCAGGAACACCATGAAGAACAGCAGCGCCTTCGGATTGACCAGGTTGTTGAAAAAGGCCATGCGCACGATGCGTGCGAAGGCGGAGGTCCGCACGCGCGTGCCGGCGGGCAATCCGCGGTCGTTGTTGCTGCTGCTGCGCAGCGACTGCAGCGCCAGCCACAACAGGTACAGCACACCCGCATAGCGCAGCAGGTCGAACGAAGGCGGCCATGCCGCCACCAGCGCGGTGACGCCGGTGGCGGCAAAGAGCGTGTGCACCAGGTCGGCCGACGAAATGCCGAGCGCCGCCGCAAATCCGCCGCGCGGCCCGTGCGCCACGGCGTGCGAGAGCACGAAGGCCATGTTCGGCCCGGGCGACAGGAACAGCGCGAGCACGGCCAGGAGGAAGAGCGCGAGCGTGGCGAGGCTGATCATGGCGTGACCTGCAGCAATGCGTCTCTCAGGCCGCTGCGGCTGCGGTTGTCGCAGCCTGCGGCAGGTACGGCGCGATGTTGCGCATGGCCTGCGCCACGTAGTCGTCCTTCTCGCCCACCGGCGCGACATAGTGCAACGCGCTTCTTGCCGCCTCGACGCCTTCGCTGCGCGCGATGAGCCAGGCCGCGAGGTAGGGCGCCGACAGGCATCCGCCCGCGGTTGCCACGTTGCCGCTCGCAAAGAAAGGCTGGTTGAGCACCTCGACGCCAGCTTCCTGCACCCACGGCTTGGTCGTGAGGTCGGTGCAGGCAGGCACCGTGCCCAGCAGCCCCAGCTTGGCGAGCAGCAGCGTGCCGGAGCACTGCGCGCCGATCAGCTGCCGCGTGGTGTCGAGCCGGCGCAGCACGCCCATGATGGCGGGATCGGCGGCGATTTCGCGCGTGCGGATGCCGCTGCCCACGAGCACCGCCTCGGCCTCGCAGGCGGCCTCGAGTGTCGAGGTCGCGTGCAGCGTCACGCCGTTCATCGAGGTGACCGTGGCCGAGGGGGAGGCCAGCGTCACACGCCAGCCCGGGCGCTTCACGCGGTTGAGCACGCCAAGCGCGATCAGCGAGTCGAGTTCGTTGAAGCCGTCGAAGGTCAGGATGGCGATGTGCATGGCTCTCAGACCGGTTCGGGCGCCAGCGTGCGTTGGGTGCCGAGCGCGGCGAGTTCTTCGCGCAGCACGGCAGCGAGCGCGGCGATCGCGGTGTCGATCTCCTCGACGCTCGCGGTCACGAACGACAGCCGCAGCGTGCGCGGATCGCCCTGGCCCGCATAGAACGGCGCGCCCGGCACGAAGGCCACGTTGCGCTCCACCGCCTTGGGCAGGAGCGCCACGGTGTCGATGCCCTCGGGCATGCGGGCCCAGAGGAACATGCCGCCCAGCGGGGCGTTGAACTTCACATCCAACCCCGCCATCTCGCGCGTGAGCGCGGCCAGCATCGCATCGCGCTGGCGCTTGTAGAGCGCGCGGATGGTCGGCACGTGGCGATCGAGAAAACCATCCTTCATCACTTCGCAGACCATGCGCTGCGTGAAGATCGGCGTGTGCAGGTCGACCGCCTGCTTGGCCTGCAGCAGCTTCGGGTAGATGGCCTTCGGTGCCACCAAAAAGCCGAGCCGCAGCCCGGGCGCGAGCACCTTCGAGAACGAGCCGAGGTAGATGCAGCCTTCGGGATTGCGCGCGGTCAGCGGCAGCGGCGGCGCCTCGTCGAACCAGAGTTCGCCATAAGGGTTGTCTTCGACGATCGGCAAGCCCGCCGCGGCAGCCGCGGCCGACACGGCCGCACGCCGCGCCTCGGTCATGGTGCGACCCGTCGGGTTCTGGAAGTTGGGCAGCAGGTAGACGAAGCGCGCCGCATCGTCGGCACCCGGGCGCGCTTTGGCGATCAGGTCGTCGACCACTACGCCGTCGTCGTCGCTCGCCACGCTCACCGGCGTCGGCTCCATCGGGCCGAAGGCCTGCAGCGCACCGAGGTAGGTGGGCGTTTCCACCAGCACGCGGCTGCCCGGGTCGATGAGCGCCTTGGCCACCAGGTCGAGGCCCTGCTGCGAACCGGTGGTGATGAGCACCTGCGCGGGATCGACGTTCCACGGCAGCATGTCGGCCACCGCCTGGCGCAGCGGCGCATAGCCTTCGCTCGCGGCATATTGCAGCGCCGCCTGGCCGTCGTTGTGCAGCACCTCGGCGCAGGCATCGGCAAAGGCCTGGATCGGGAAGGTCTTGGGCGAAGGCAGGCCGCCGGCCAGGCTGATGATGCCGGGGCGCTCGGTGACCTTGAGGATTTCACGCAGCACCGAGGGGTTCATCTTGGCGGCGCGGGCGGCGAGTTTCCAGTCCATGGGGTTCTTCTTTCAGGCAGAGGGTATGCGGTGCGGATTCAGGGTGTGGCGGTGCGCGCCGGGCTGGCGATGGCGGGCTGCGGCTGCGACAGCCGCTTGCCGAGCACGACGGTGCAGACCACGGCGGCGGCGAAGCCGAGGGTGACCACGTCGAGCGGTTCGCCCAAGAGCGGGATGGCCGCGAGGATCGAGAGGAAGGGCTGCAGCAGCTGGGTCTGGCTCACGCGCAGCGCGCCGCCGAGCGCGAGCCCGCGGTACCACGCGAAGAAGCCGATCCACATCGAGAACACGCCGACGTAGACGAAGCCGGCCCAGGACGACGCGGCGATCGGGGTCTGCGGCCACAGCACCAGCGTGGCCGGCAGCGTGACCGGCAGTGCCATCACGCAGACCCAGCAGATCACGCGCTCGGCGCCGAGCGAGGGCGTCACCTGGGCGCCGTAGATGTAGCCGACCGATGCCGCGATGACGGCGCCCACCAGCAGCAGGTCGGCCCATTCGAAGCCGAAGCCGTGGCCCTGCTGGGCTGCACGCAGCAGCGAGAACAGCACCACCAGGACGCTGCCAGCGATGGCGCAGAGCCAGAAGCCCAGCCGTGCGCGCTGGTGCAGCACCCAGGCCGCGACGGCCGCGGTCACGAGCGGCAGCAGCGCCGTGACCACCGCCGCGTGGCTGGCCGTGACCACGCGCAGCGCATAGCCCAGCAGCAGCGGATAGCCGATCACGTTGCCGAGCACGGCCATGCCGAGCGGCTTCCACTGGTGCGGCGCCGGCCGCGGCGAGCGCGTGGCAAGCAGGAACACCGTCGAGAGCAGGCCCGCGAGCGCGGCCCGCCCGAGCGTGACGAACCAGGGCGACAGCTGGGGCGCCTCCTGCGTGCCGGTGGCAAGCCGCGTCATCGGCAGCGTGACCGCGAACAGCGCCACGCCGATCACGCCGAGCCACATGCCGAGCGTCTCGTCCTTGATGGCGGGCCGCTTCATACGCCGAGCATCCACCCGGCGGTGAGCACCAGCACCAGCGCCATCGCGCGGTTGAACCACAGCAGGCGCCGGCCCTTGGCAAGCCAGCCGCGCAGCAGCGCACCGGCGAGCGCATAGACGAAGTTGCTGGCGAAGGCGTAGACCACCATCACTGGCGCCACGATCGCGAAGCGGCCGAGCGGATCGGGCTGGCCCGCGATCCAGCCGGCCACGAGCGTGAGCGCGAGCAGCCAGGCCTTGATGTTGACGAACTGCAGCATCACGCCCTGGCCGAAGCCGATCGACAGGCTCTGGCCGTCGGCCTTGCCGAGGGTGGCGCTGCCGCTGAGCTTGTAGGCGAGCCACAGCAGGTAGCCGATGCCGAGCGCCTTGATGGCGAGCCGCAGTGACGGCACCGCGACCACCAGCGCGCCGATGCCGGCTGCCGACAGCACCAGCAGCAGCGTCCAGCCGACCGGCACCGCGATCACGAAGCGCATGGCGCGCGGCAGGCCGCCGTTGGCTGCGAGCGCGGTGGAGAGCGTGGTGTTGGGCCCCGGCGAAAAACTCATCGCGGTGGCCAGCACCAGCAATGCGGTGAATTCTTGCCAGTTCATTTCTTACACTCTAAACTTTGGGACCATTACAGTTCCAATACAGTTATGCACACATGCGCTGACACTGTATTGGTCTTCCCATCGACACAGGCGCCGCGCAGATGTTGACACGAACCCCCACCCAGTCGCTGACAGGGCAATTGGCCGACCGGCTGGCGGAGCGCATCCGCACACGGCTGCTGCCGCCCGGTGCGCGCCTGCCTTCGGTGCGCGAATGCGCGCGCCAGCAGGGCGTGAGCCCCTACACCGTGGTCGCCGCCTACGACCAGCTGCTGGCGCAGGGGCTGATCGAGGCGCGCCGCCAGCGCGGCTTCTATGTGCGCGATGCGGGGCCCGCCCAGGACGCCCGCTCGGCCAGCGTGGCGCCGAGGGTCATGCAGATGATGGGATCGCGCGTGCCGGCCGACGCGAGCTCGCTGATCCGCAGCATGTTCCACCGGCCGAGCGACAAGCCGCAGCCCGGCATGGGCGTGTTTCCGCCCGACTGGATGGCCTCGACCTTCATGCCGACGGCAGTGCGCCGCATGACCAACACCGCGGCGCTGCAGGAACTCTCGCTGCAATACGGCGAACCGTCGGGCGATGCCGCGCTGCGACGCAGCCTGTCGAACCGGCTCGTCGGCATCAACGTGCCCGCGGCGCCCGACCAGATCGTGACGACGGTGGGCGCCACGCATGCGCTCGACATCGTGAGCCGCACTCTGCTGCGCGCGGGCGATCCGGTGATGGTCGAGGAGCCCGGATGGGCGCTCGAGTTTGCGCGGCTCGAGGCGATGGGCATGCGCATTCTTCCGGTGCCGCGCCGCGCCGACGGGCCCGACCTCGAGGTGATGGCCCAGTACTGCGCGCTGCACAGCCCCAAGCTCTTCGTGAGCGTGAGCGTGCTGCACAACCCGACCGGCTACAGCCTCACGCCGGGCAGCGCGCACCGGATTCTGAAGCTCGCCAACGAGCACGACTTCCACATCGTCGAGGACGACACCTACAGCCACCTCGCGCCCGAGCATGCGACGCGGCTCTGCGCGCTAGACGGGTTGCAGCGCACCATCTACGTCAGCGGCTTCGCGAAGATCCTCGCGCCCAACTGGCGCATCGGCTATCTCGCGGCCTCGGCCGAGCTGAAGGATCGGCTGCTCGAGACCAAGCTGCTGGCCACGCTGACCACGCCCACGCTGTTCGAGCGGGCCTTGTCGTGGTGCATCGACCAGGGCCAGCTGCGTCGGCATTCGGAGCGTGTGCGCATCCGTCTCGACGGGGCACGCGGGCGCGCGGTGAAGCTTGCGATGGCGCACGGCTGCCGCTTCGCGTCGGAGCCCGCGGGGCTGTTCGGCTGGGTCGACACGGGCGTCGACACCGACGCGCTCACGCAGCGCATGCTCGACCAAGGCTACCTGCTGGCGCCGGGTTCGCTGTTCCATGCGCGGCGTCCCCCGAGCACGCTGATGCGCATCAATTTCGCGACCTCGCAGGATGCGGCCTTCTGGAAGGTGTTCAGCAAGGTGCGCGCGGAGCTTTGACCCGTGCGCAACGCTTGTCCGCGCGGGCGAAAAGGCCGTGCGTTGGAGTAAGCTGGCACCACAGGACAACCCCTTCGGAGACCGCCTCATGAGCAACGCCAGCCAGCCCTTCGATTTCAGCCAGTTCGTCCCCGGGTTCGACTTTCTGAAGAACCTCGCCGGGGGCGGCGCAAACCCGGCGGCCGCCCCCGGGCTGCCGAGCCTGGCGAGCTGGGTGGCGCCCACGCTGAGCGTGGAAGAACTCGACAAGCGCATCCAGGAACTCAAGACGGTGCAGTACTGGCTCGAGCAGAACGGCCATGCGCTGAAGGCCACGGTCCAGGCGCTGGAGGTGCAGAAGATGACGCTCTCGACTCTGCGCGGCATGAACGTGCGCATGGAGGACATCGCGAGCGCCTTCTCGAAACAGGCGGCCGCGGAACCCGCTGCCGCCGTGCCCCGGTCGGTAGCGGCAGAGCCTGCGGCGGGGGCCGATGAAGCGCCGGCGCCCGGCGTGGTCGATCCGATGCAGTGGTGGGGCTCGCTGACCGAGCAGTTCCAGCAGATCGCGAACTCGGCGCTGCAGGACGCGGCCCAGCTCAAGGTGCCCGCCATGGCGCAACCGATGGCCGATGCGGTCGGCAAGGCCATGCGCGGCAGCCCGTCCGCAACAACGCAGAAACCCGCCGCCAGGACGGCCGCTGCGAAGAAAACCCCACCCAAAAAGACGCCCACCGCCACGCGCAAGCGAACCACCGGCGGGCGTTGATCTCTTACATGCTCTCCTTCGAGAAAAAGAACGGAAGGCACGCACCATGAAACTGTTTCCTTCCGGCCACGCCACCCATCCGCAATGGCGCATGGCCGCCGGCCTCGTGCTGGCGCAGCTGCGCGCGCAGATGGCGCTGCCCGAATACGCCCCGTCGCCGACGCTCGGCCTGCTCTACATCACCGATCACTACGCCTCGGACGCGCAGGAGATCCTCGATCACCTGAGTGCCGAGCTGCCCGAAGTGACCGACTGGTCGGGCACGGTCGGCGTCGGCGTGGCGGCCAACAACGCCGAGTACTTCGACGAGCCCGGCCTGAGCCTCATGCTGTGCGCGCTGCCGAGCGACCAGTACCGCGTGTTCTCGGGCGTCGCGCCGCTCGGCAGCTCGGAAATGAGCGGTTTCGAGGCCCATACCGCGCTCGTGCATGCAGACCCCGCGACACCCGACTTGCCCGAACTGATCGGTGAAATGGCGGGCCGCACCGACACCGGCTACCTGTTCGGCGGGCTGTCGTCGGGCCGGGCCGGCGCGCTGCAGTTCGCGGTCGGCGGCAACGGCAACATCCGCGGCCATGGCGCCGCGGGCGGCGTGTTCTCGGGCGGGATGTCGGGCGTGGTGTTCGGCGAGGGCGTGCGGCTGGTGTCGCGCGTCACGCAGGGCTGCCAGCCGCTGCGCGCGGGGGCCGGGCGCGAGCGCGTGATCACCGAGGCCGACGGCAACCTGCTGCTCAAACTCGACGGCGAGCCGGCGCTCGACGTGCTGCTGGCGGAGCTGCAGGTGTCGCTCGAACGGCCGCAGGAGGCCATCGACGCGGTGCGCAACACGCTGGTGGGCCTGGCCGATGCGGGCAGCGACGGCATCCGCCGTACCGGCGACCTGGGCGCCGACGTGCTGGTGCGTCACATCATCGGGCTCGATCCGACGCGCCGCGGCGTGGCGATCGCCGACGTGGCCGAAGCCGGCATGCGGCTGAGCTTCTGCCGCCGCAACGCGCAGGCCGCGCGTGCGGACCTGATGCGCATCTGCGCCGAGATCCGCGAAGAGCTCGAGCCCGAGGAGCAGACGCTGGCCACCGCGCGCGCCGTGGCGGCCGGGGAGGCCGAGGCCGCGCCGCATCCGGCACGCCGCATCGCCGGCGCGGTGTACGTGAGCTGCTCGGGGCGCGGCGGTCCGCATTTCGGCGCACCCGGCGCCGAGCTGCAGATCGTGCGGCATGCGCTCGGCGACGTGCCGCTGGTCGGTTTCTTCGCGGCCGGCGAGATCGCGCGGCACCGGCTGTATGGGTACACCGGCGTGCTGACGGTGTTTGCGGCCGCCGACTGAACGCCGAAGTCCGTGTTCGGTCGGCCCTGGCTCAGCCCACGGCCGCCGCCATGACCCCGTGCGCCGGCCGCGGCATTCCCGTGAACGCG
Source organism: Variovorax sp. Soil_C_19 (assembly GCF_057657255.1). NCBI lineage: Bacteria > Pseudomonadati > Pseudomonadota > Betaproteobacteria > Burkholderiales > Comamonadaceae > Variovorax > Variovorax sp. Soil_C_19. Next base: position 82,367 of record NZ_JBDGIV010000011.1, read on the forward strand.
AAATCGACTTCGGGCGCGAGCCCGGTCACGATGCGCGCGATCGATTTGCCCGATCCGCAGGCATGCGTCCAGCCCAGCGTGCCGTGGCCGGTGTTGAGGTACAGGTTCGGCAGCTTCGTCTTGCCGATCATCGGTACGTTGCTCGGCGTCGCGGGGCGCAGGCCGGTCCAGAACTGCGCTTGTGTGGTGTCGCCGGCGCCGGGGAACAGTTCTTCGACGCGCCGCACGATGGCCTCGCAGCGCACGCGGTTCAGGTCGCGGTCGTAGCCGTTGAGTTCGGCCGTGCCCGCAATGCGCAGGCGGTCGCCCCCCTCGGCGCCCGGCGAGGTGTAGCGCGAGAACACGAGCTTGAATTCGTCGTCGGTGAGCGAGACCTGGTGCGCCTTCGAGGCGTCCTTGACCGGCAGCGTCACCGAGTAGCCCTTGGCCGGATAGATCGGCAGGCGGATGCCGAGCGGTGCCGCGACGAGCGGGCTCAGCGAGCCCATCGCGAGCACGAACGCATCGCCGCCGATGCGCTGGAAGCGGCCTTCGGGGTCGGTCGCCTCGACATGGTCGAGCCGGCCGCCGGCCTCGCGCAGCGCGGTCACCGTGTGGCTCATGAGGAACTTCACCCCGGCCGCTGCGGCGAGCCTGGCGAGTTCGCGCGCAAAGAGGTTCGCATCGCCCGACTCGTCTTCCGCGGTGTAGGTGGCGCCGGCCAGCTTCGGCCGGATGTGCGCGAGCGCGGGCTCGATGGCCACGGCCTCGTCGGCCGAGATCACCTGCCGCTCGCAGCCCAGCGCGCGCATCTGCTTGGCCGGCGCGAGGGCGGCATCGAACTCCTTCTGGGTCGTGTAGAAGTGCAGGATGCCTTGCGTGCGCTGGTCGTACGCCAGACTGGTGTCGCGGCGCAGCTGCTGCAGCACCTCGCGGCTGTAGGTGCCCAGCCGCACGATCTGCTCGATGTTGTGCCGGGTGCGCGCCGGTGTGCATTCGCGCAGGAACTGCAGGCCCCAGAGCCACTGGCGCATGTCGGCGCGCACGCGGAACAGCAGCGGTGCGTCTTCCTTGCCGAGCCACTGCAGCACCTTGAGCGGGGCGCCCGGATTGGCCCACGGTTCGGCATGGCTGACGGAGATCTGCCCGCCATTGGCGAAGCTGGTTTCTGCGGCCGGCGTGGCCTGCCGGTCGATCACGGTCACATCGTGGCCGAGCTGTTGAAGGTAATAAGCCGAGGTCACGCCGAGCAGGCCGGCGCCAAGAACGATCACGCGCATTTCAGGTACTTCTTTCGAGGTGCGCTTGGATGGCGGCGGGGTCGCTGTGCTTTGCATAGCGAGCAACCGGACGATCGCCGTCCAAGTTGCCGCTCCCCCTGTCCTCGGTACCTGAGAGATTCACCCGCTGCGCCCGCAGCGGGTTTGCTCCTTCGGCGCGTCACGCGGGGTGACGTCTCTCCAGACGGCGTGTCAGTTGGTGCAGTACAGGCCTCTTCGGCCGACCTGAGCGTTTATGGGAGTTTGCGCCTTCGGTGGGACAACGCATGTTGTCCGCTCTCCTGCAGTGGCGCGATTGTATGCGGGCGGCATGATCGCCCTGGCCCGATGGGATAATCGCCTGTTCAATCGCCGGGTGGCGATCGTTCCATTTCAGCAGGGGACTCCATGATCCTGGTAACCGGCGGCGCCGGCTTCATCGGCGCCAATTTCGTACTCGACTGGCTCGCGCAGAGCGATGAACCGGTCGTCAACCTCGACAAGCTGACCTACGCGGGCAACCTCGAGACGCTCGCCTCCCTCAAGGGCGATGCCCGGCACATCTTCGTGCAGGGCGACATCGGCGACAGCGCGCTCCTCGATCGCCTGCTGGCCGAACACAAGGTCCGCGCGGTGGTCAACTTCGCCGCCGAATCGCATGTGGACCGCTCGATCCACGGCCCCGAGGACTTCGTGCAGACCAACGTGCTCGGCACCTTCCGGCTGCTCGAGTCGGTGCGCGGCCATTGGAACGCGCTGCCGGCCGACCAGAAGGCCGCGTTCCGCTTCCTGCACGTGTCGACCGACGAGGTCTATGGCTCGCTCTCGAAGACCGATCCCGCCTTCACCGAAGACAACAAGTACGAGCCCAACAGCCCGTATTCGGCCAGCAAGGCCGCGAGCGACCACCTTGTGCGCGCCTGGCACCATACCTACGGCCTGCCGGTGGTCACCACCAACTGCTCGAACAACTACGGGCCGTTCCACTTTCCCGAGAAGCTGATCCCGCTGATGATCGTCAATGCACTCGCCGGCAAGCCGCTGCCGGTGTATGGCGACGGCATGCAGGTACGCGACTGGCTCTACGTGAAAGACCACTGCAGCGCCATCCGCCGCGTGCTCGAAGCCGGCCGACTCGGCGAGACCTACAACGTAGGCGGCTGGAACGAGAAGCCCAACATCGAGATCGTCAACACGGTGTGTGCGCTGCTCGACGAACTGCGCCCGCGCGCGGACGGCAAGCCCTACAAGGAGCAGATCAGCTACGTCACCGACCGTCCCGGCCATGACCGGCGCTATGCCATCGACGCGCGCAAGCTCGAGCGCGAGCTCGGCTGGAAGCCGGCCGAGACCTTCGACACCGGCATCCGCAAGACCGTCGAGTGGTACCTGGCCAACGGCGAATGGGTGCGCAACGTGCAAAGCGGCGCCTACCGCGAATGGGTCGAGAAGCAGTACGACACGAAGGACGCTGCATGAAGCTGCTGTTGCTGGGCAAGGGCGGACAGGTCGGCTGGGAGCTGCAGCGCAGCCTGGCGCCGCTGGGCGAACTCGTCGCGCTCGACTTCGACAGCACCGAGCTTCACGCCGACTTCAGCCGGCCCGAGCAACTCGCCGAGACGGTGCGCAAGGTGCGACCCGATGTCATAGTGAATGCGGCGGCGCACACGGCCGTCGACAAGGCCGAAAGCGAGCCCGAGTTCGCGCGCAAGCTCAACGCCACCTCGCCGGGCGTCGTGGCTGAGGCGGCGCAACAGGTTGGGGCGCTGATGGTGCATTACTCGACCGACTACGTCTTCGACGGCAGCGGCAGCACGCCCTGGAAGGAAGACGATGCGACCGGCCCCTTGAGCGTGTATGGCCGCACCAAGCTCGAAGGCGAGCAGCTGGTGGCCGCACACTGCGCGAGGCACCTGATCTTCCGCACCAGTTGGGTGTATGCGGCGCGCGGCGGCAACTTTGCCAAGACCATGCTGCGCCTGGCCAAGGAGCGCGACAAGCTGACCGTCATCGACGACCAGTTCGGCGCGCCGACCGGCGCGGAGCTGCTGGCCGACCTGACCGCGCATGCGATCCGCGCGACCTTGCAGGACCCCGCCAAGGCGGGCCTCTATCACGCGGTGGCTGGTGGCGTCACCACCTGGCATGGCTATGCGCGTTTCGTCATCGAGCAAGCGAAGGCGGCCGGCGTCGAGCTGAAGGCGGGGCCCGATGCGGTCGACCCCGTGCCCACGAGCGCCTTCCCCACGCCCGCCAGGCGTCCGCACAACTCGCGCCTCGACACCACGAAGCTGCAATCGACCTTCGGCCTGCGGCTGCCGCCATGGCAGGACGGCGTGGCACGCATGCTGCGCGAGACGCTCTGAACACAAGAAAAGGGAAAGAAGACCCAACAATGACCACGACGACAAAACGCAAGGGCATCATCCTGGCCGGCGGCTCCGGCACCCGCCTGCATCCCGCCACGCTCGCGATGAGCAAGCAGCTGCTGCCGGTGTACGACAAGCCGATGATCTACTACCCGCTGAGCACGCTGATGCTCGGCGGCATGCGCGACATCCTCATCATCAGCACGCCGCAGGACACGCCTCGTTTCCAGCAGTTGCTGGGCGACGGCAGCCAATGGGGCCTGAACCTGCAGTACGCGGTGCAGCCCAGCCCCGATGGTCTGGCGCAGGCGTTCATCATCGGCGAGAAGTTCGTGGCCAACGAGGCGAGCGCGCTGGTGCTGGGCGACAACATCTTCTACGGGCATGACCTCGCGCATCTGCTCTCCGGTGCCGATGCCAAGGACAAGGGCGCGACCGTCTTCGCCTACCACGTGCAGGATCCTGAGCGGTACGGCGTGGTGGCCTTCGACGCCGAGGGCAAGGCCAGCAGCATCGAAGAGAAGCCGGCCAAGCCCAAGAGCAGCTACGCCGTGACGGGCCTGTACTTCTACGACAACCAGGTGGTTGACATCGCCAAGGCCGTGAAGCCGAGCGCGCGCGGCGAGCTGGAGATCACGGCGGTCAACCAGGCCTACCTCGACATTGGCCAGCTCAACGTGCAGATCATGCAGCGCGGCTATGCCTGGCTCGATACCGGCACGCACGAGAGCTTGCTGGAGGCGGGGCAGTTCATCGCGACGCTCGAGCATCGGCAGGGGTTGAAGATCGCGTGCCCCGAAGAGATCGCCTGGCGCAACGGGTTCATCGACCGCGAGCAGCTCGCGCGACTCGCAGCGCCGCTGCAGAAGAATGGCTACGGCAAATACCTGAACCACCTGTTGGCCGAGGAGGTGCGCTCGTGAAAGCAACGCCCACCGCGATTCCGGAGGTGCTGGTCATCGAGCCGAAGGTGTTCGGCGATGCGCGCGGCTTCTTCTACGAGAGCTTCAACGGCAAGGCGTTCGACGAGGCCGTCGGGCGGCACGTCGAGTTCGTCCAGGACAACCATTCGCGCTCGGCCAAGGGGGTGCTGCGCGGGTTGCACTACCAGATCCAGCAGCCGCAGGGAAAGCTGGTGCGTGTGGTTCGGGGCGCGGTGTTCGATGTGGCGGTGGACATCCGCAAGTCGTCGCCGACCTTCGGCAAGTGGGTGGGTGTGGAGCTCAGCGAAGACAACCACAGGCAGTTGTGGGTGCCTGAGGGGTTCGCACACGGGTTCCTGGTGCTGAGCGAGACGGCGGAGTTTCTGTACAAGACCACGGATTACTACGCACCGGCGCATGAGCGTGCGATCGTCTGGAACGATCCGGACCTGGCAATCGAGTGGCCCGACGTCGGCCTCGCCCCGCAACTCTCGGCCAAGGATCAGGCCGCATCGAGGTTCGAGCGGGCCGAAGTCTTCAGCTGACGACAGCGTTTGCCGCGCTGGCCTTTGCCGCCAGAAGCATTCGCGCGAGCGTTTCTTCGAGTTCCGGCTCTTCCAGCGAAGCCCCGTGTCGGGCCAGCAAAGCTTGCAATTTGGAAGGGTCGCCGCAAAGGCGGTGGACTTCGTTGGCTCTGACGAACGCTGGATTGACCTCGAGACGGGGATTGTGCGAAGTCATCCGGGCAAGGGTCTCGACCACCTGCCGCAGAGAATGTGGGCGACCGGAGCAGATGTTGTAGGCCTCCCCGGGCTCACCGTAAGCGATCAGCAGCAAGTAGGCGTCGCAGACCATCTGTACGTCGTTGAACTCGCGCTCCACATCGAGATTGCCCAAGGCGATCGACGGCGAGCGTGCGGCAAAGTGCAGTGCCAGCTTCGGAATCAGGAAGTGGTCGTCTTGTCCCGGGCCGGTGTAGTTGAAGGGGCGCGTGATCACCAGATTCAGGCGATCACGATACGTCCTCGCCATGCACTCCATGGCCAGCTTGCTCGTGCCATAGTGGTTCACCGGTGCCGGCAACTGCTCTTCGCGAATGGGCGACTGCGCCGTGTTGCCGTAGATGTTGGCACTGCTGGCCAGAAGAACCCGGGTCGGAGGTGCCGGCAACTGCACCAGCGCATTCAACAAGTTGGTGGTGCCGACGACATTGACCGCGTAGAAGGCGGCATCGTTGGCGTGCCCGACGAAGCTGATGGCAGCCAGATGCACGACGGCTTCGGGCGCAATCTGCAGCACTTCCTCAAGCACGGAGTCACTCTGCGTCAGGTCGGATTCCAGAGGGCAGATCGTGTGGCCCGCTGCAACGGCCCGTTCGGCAAAAAGGCGGCCGGTGAATCCGTGGGCGCCGGTCAGCAGGATTCTCAAAACGAGAAGCCCTGGGTGTTGCGGCGGATGTCGGCCTCGACCATCATCTGGCAGAGTTGCTCGAGCGTGGTGGCCGGCTCCCATCCGAGTTTGGCCTTCGCCTTGGCGGGGTTGCCGATCAGCAGTTCCACTTCGGCCGGGCGATAGAACTTGGGATTGATGCGCATCGCGGTCTTGCCCGTGGAGACGTCGACGGCCGTCTCGGCTTCCCCGCTACCCTTGAATTCCACCGTGATACCTGCGCCCTTGAACGCCATCTGCACGAAGTCCCGCACCGTCTCGGTGCGATTGGTGGCGAGCACGTAGGTGTCGGGTTCGTCGATCTGCAGCATGCGCCACATGCCTTCGACGTATTCCTTGGCAAAACCCCAATCGCGCTTGGCGTCGAGGTTGCCCAGTTCGAGCACGTCGAGTTTGCCGAGCTTGATCTTCGCTACGCTGTCGGTGATCTTGCGCGTCACGAACTCTCGTCCGCGCAGCGGGCTTTCGTGGTTGAACAGAATGCCGCTGCAGCCGAAGATGTCGTAGCTCTCGCGGTAGTTGATCGTCATCCAGTGTGCGTACAGCTTGGCAACGCCGTAGGGGCTGCGTGGATAGAAAGGCGTTTCTTCCACCTGGGGGATAGCTTGAACTTTCCCGAACATTTCGGAAGTCGATGCCTGGTAGAAGCGTATCTTGGGGTTGACCAAGCGAATGGCTTCCAGCAGATGCAGTGCGCCGATACCCGTGATATGCGCGGTTGCGGCTGGTTGGTTAAAGCTCACCCCCACGAAGCTCTGCGCTGCGAGGTTGTAGACCTCATCCGGGTTGGCATCTTTTAGCAGCGTGATCGAGCTGCCCAGGTCCGTGAGATCGTATTCAACGAGATGCAGATCCGGATTGTCCTGAACTCCAAGCTCTTCGAGCCGCCAGAAGTTGACGGAACTCGTGCGACGGTAGGTGCCGTAGACCACATAGCCCTTGGACAACAATAGTTCTGCCAAATAGGCTCCGTCCTGGCCGGTTACGCCCGTGACAACTGCGCGTTTTTTCATCGGGATTCTCTTTCTACTGAATGACTGGACGGCGCAGATCGCTCTTGCGGTGCGCATATAGGGTTGGTTTCATTAGCTGCCCAAGAGCGCAGACTTGAATTCTTCGGCACTCTGTTGCCACGTCAAATACGGCATTGTCTCCGAGCGCGGGTGCCGATCCTGCCTGAAGAGCGCGAGCCATTGGATCAGGGCAGCAGCAAGATCCTCACTCGTCATGCCATCAAAGTAGAACGCATGATCCGCCGCGACCTCCCTGAAGACTGGCAAGTCTCGCACCACGATGGGAAGTTTGTGCATCGCTGCTTCGATCAAAGGCAAGCCGAATCCTTCACCCTCGGATGCAAGAAGCAGGCAGTCGCAAGTGTTGTAAAGCTGCTCCAAGTGAGCGTCACTGAGGCTCTCGAGCCAAAACAACTGCTTATCGCGCTGGGGGTGCTGTCTCAGGCGTGTGACGAGCGCGTCGACCATCCACCCTTTCTTGCCGACGATGACGAGGTTGGCTTGATGTCCCTCACGCCAAAGCTGCTCGAAGGCGCCAAGGGCTTGTTCGTGGCCCTTGCGAGGCTCGATCGTGCCCACCATTAGAAAGCTCGGAGACGATGTTGTAATCGAGGCGAGTGGCGGGGGTTGCTCGGTCACAGGCATGTCCGTAGGGAGCGATGAAGAAGAAATGTCTGCACCGAGGCGGAACGTGCGCACCTTGAGCCCTGCGGCGAGTCGTTCGGGCGAATGCGCCGACAGCCATGCAGTGAACTCAGCAGCCACAGCCTTCGAGATGGCAAGCACCCCATCGCTCTGCGCGACGGCGGTCAACCAGCGTTCGTGCACCTCCTTGGCGCCTTGGAGGAACCGGTGCTCCAGCAACATCGGCAAGAGGTCGTAGATCACAAATTTCACTTGGACGCCGATTTGCCGCAGTTCCTGGAAAAAACTGGTCTGCTCCGGGACGATGTGCGGCTGCAGGTCGAGGCCGACGAAGACATCACATTCTCTGGCGTCGATGGGCGCATCTTGCAGGGGCTCGTGCGAACAGCCCAGGAGCCGCAGCGAGAAATTGCGAGCGTAGCTGTAGCCGCGCTGGCCTCTCAAGGCGTAAACCGGCTCGATGCGGTATCCCTCTGGCGGACTCTCGAACAGTGCTCGCAATAAAGACTTCACCAAACGCTGAATGCCGCTTTGCCGGTCCTTTTGCGCCAGCTCCGACACATCGATGAAGAGTTGGCGTTTGGGCGCGGGAAGCGGCAAAGCGCGCGCGATGCTGCGAGCTGATTCAATCAGGCTACTTTCGGAAAGAGCGGGATCAGCGGCAATGGACCTGATCAAGCCCGCGCGCCCATTTGCGGCTTCGACAGCGAATACTTCAATGGCTTCGCAATAGGCGCGCGCGCAAGAAGCCGGCGCATGGGCCGTTTCGATCTGGCGCCGAGCGTTCGTGCCGAGCGTTCTCGCAAGGCCGGGTGAATGGCGTAGCTTTTCCAGCGCCTCAACAAGCGCTGCGTCGGAAAACTCGTCATTCAACATCATGACTGCGTCATTTGGTAGAAATGCCATTGACCCGTTGGCATTCACCACAGTCGGAACTCCCCGGCTCATCGCATCTAGCACGGTGCCCGAGGTTTCGCCGCGCGACAAGGTGCGCAGTTGCACCGCAGCATCGGCCGCGCTCAGATAGCGCTGAAAAGTTTCAGAGTCGGCCCATCCGGTAATGCTGATCCTGGCCCCTGCGGCGCTGGCGATCGCCTGTGCCAGCCTTTGGCCATATGGCTCCTTGTTGTTTTCTCCCACAAATACAAGCCTGCAGTTGGGATCTGCCGCCAACGAAGACATCTTCCATGCGTCGAGCAAGCGGTCGTTCATTTTCGTTGGTCCGAGGAGGCCAAACGCGCAGACCAGGAACTCTTCGGGCGCCAAGCTCAGTTCCGCACGGGATCGAGCTCTTGCAATTTCAATCGAGCCAGGTGCTACCCGCAGATGCGGGATAAGCGCCCACTTGCTGGCGAGCTGACTTCCGAACCATTCATTCGCCAACTGGATCGAGTACGGGGAGTGAACAATCACGCCGTTCGCATGACGAAGGACATCGAAATTGCATGGGTATTTGAAGACGACATCTCCAGGGTCGCGCGCGTTCTGCCGGTCGGCCACTGCGCCGTAGCCGTGCGATTCGTACAGCGCGCGCGTCCAAGCGAAGGCCTCACCGCCTGCAATTTCGCGGTGCGCTTGAACGCCGCTCAGGTAAAAATCGTGCAGCACGACCACGCCCGGGATATCTTGAAGCAGCCCGAACATGTGTTGGTGAAACTCCGAGTTTCCGAAGTGATAAAGAACGCGATCAAAATTCGGCGCATGGTCGCGAAACGACGCGACGCTACGAACTGGAAATGCAGTAGGCATCTCGCGCCTGTCCACAGCAGGGAGGTCTGTGATGAGCTCGATGTCGTAAAACTCCGCGAGCGCAGGCAGCAGCTCGGCGCTGTAGGCCGCGATGCCGCTGCGTTCCGGCGGTAGTGGCGATACATAAGCCAGGCGCGGACGAGACTTGCCGGTCGAGCGGTGCGCGTTCCTCGCGATATCTGCCTTGGACTCGTGCAATTCTTCGAGAGCTGCGATTGCACGCCTTGCGGACTCGTCCCACGAGAATTTCTTGGCTTGCTGCTTCCCATGCTCGATGAGCGCATTTCGAAAACTTGCGTCGCTGAGCGCCTGTGCCATCTTTGCGGCGATGGCTGCGTCGTCGCGTGGATCAAACAACGCGTCGCTCCACCCGATGACTTCCGGCAAGCTCGACGTATTGGCCCCGATCACGGGGGCGCCACAGAGCATCGCCTCCAGCGCGGGCAGACCGAACCCTTCGTGCCATGACGGAAAAACGAAGAGCGCGCAAAGGTTGTAAAGATCGACCAGGTCCCTCTCAGACACGAACCCCGTGACTGCAACGTCATCGTCGGTCAGGCCTTGTCGTCTAGCAAGATCAAGGAGTGCTGCGCGATCCTCTTGGCGGGCGGAGCACACGATGGCGAGTTGATGGGTCGAACGCACTGCCGGGGGTAGCATGCCGAATGCGCGGATCAGACCTTCGATGTTCTTCCGATGGTCAATCCCACCGGTGTACATCACAAAGGGCTTGTAGAGGCGGTACTGCGAGCGCAGTTGCTCGTTGCGTTCCTGCGGGACAGCGATCTTCGTGAAATGGTCGCTTGCTGCTGTCGACACATTGACGCATGCATCGGGATCCAAGCCCAAGTGCGCGATGCCTTCCTGCCTTGAAGACTCTGAGATGGCGAGCCAAAGGCTCGCTCTCTTCATTGCCTCCACTTTTCGCATGTACCACTCGCGTACCGATGGGTTGTCGAGGTACGGGTGTGGGTTGATCAGCGGAATGAGGTCATAGAGGGTGACACTTGCCGGGGTCTTCGCGAATCGGCCAATACTGGTAACTGATGCATCGCCCAGCCCCTCGAAGAGGCTCGAGACGTGCACCGTGTCCGGCCTCAGGCTGGCAATAAAAGCTTCATAGAGCTTCTCGTTGGCGATGACGTCACCCGAGGTCTTGGCAGCTGGTGCTGGTTGTGCAGCCGGGAACCATGTTTTGATGCGTGCAGGCTCCATCAGCCCTGCGAAGGCCGCCTTGATGTCCTCTGTAGCCTCTGGAAAGCCGCCATTCAGTGCAATCAGGAGCTCATGGGTACCTGCTTGGCGTGCCATTGCCTGAGCCAGCGACAGAGAATACCGTCCGATACCGCGATGGCGACTGCCGGTCGATTGAGCCCCTTGAAGGTCTATGACGATACGCATCAGATGGACTCCGATCGTTGTGTTCGCTGCTGGATTCGAAGTTGCCGAAAAATCAGCGCCGTGTCTGGAGACATTGAAAGGGGGGGGGCCATGGACGTCGGCTGCGCAGAATTTGGCGGGGCCAGCATCGCTCGCAGGCGGTTCCGCAGCGAAGGAGTCCAACGTAAGACGAACATGGCGCATCGCTTCAGTGACGGATGCCGTCTGGCAGCAATTGCCGCAATACGCACCGCGGTCTTGATGCGACGCTTGATTCCGCTGCGTAGCCGGCCTTCGGCAATGGCTGTCGCGAGTCGGCGAAGCGAGGTGTTCGCAGCGGCAAGAGCCCTCGCTTCCGCCTGGGTCGCGCGGTCGCTTGCATGATTCGCCATGGTTTCCGCGAAGCTGGCGCGCTCTTCTGCACGAATGGCGCGGGCCTCATTCCGGGCGGCCTCGGCATGAGCTTCGGAGGCACGCGCTGCCGATCGGAGGGAATTTGCTTCGGCCTCTGAGGCGCGCGCCTGCACTCGAGCAAGCTCGGCCCGGGCCGCTTCGAGTTGTGCCGCATGGCCTTCCTGCGCGACCCGGTATTCAGCGACCAATGCGGCACACCAGACACTCGAGCGACTGAGTTGCACGTTGTCGAAGACGTTTGGAGGTGTTTGCAGCACAGGAACCAGCTCAGCATGTTCCCTGGCGACATAAAAACGATTGAGCCCGTCGAAATAGGCAAACTGATAGCCTGCGTCCGTCAGTATCCGGTCTGAGGCTTCGTACCGGAGTTCTGTCGATAGGGGGACCGTCGCTTCGATGAGGATGATCCAAGGTCTGAACGCAGCATGATCCCAGCCCCGGAGCACGTTCTCCTCGAACCCTTCCACATCAATCTTGAGCCAATGCACTTGCTTCCCAGTGAGAGAGGCCAATGCCGTGCGCATGGGCAGCATGGGAGTCTGGATGGTCTGGCTGGTGAACCCGTGCTGCACTTGGAGCTTCTTCGCGTGGGCTTCCACGCCGGTGCTGAGGCCCGTACCCGGAACCACGTAGAGATCGAGAATCCCTGCTTCGTCCCCGAGTGCGACCTGCAGCACGACTTCGTCAGGCCGGTCCTGCCTGAGCAATTCCGCATAGTGCGGAACCGGCTCCACATGTACACCCCGCCAGCCTTGCTCATAGAAGGCCTTGCTGACCGAGTCCACCACGGGATGCTGGGCCCCGACGTCGACGTAGACGCCGGATTGAACATGCTTCAACGCCCGCCAGAGCATGACGTCTTCGAAATTCTGCGCGTATGAGGTGAAGGACTGGGGGCTGTTTTTTTGATTCATGTACTACTTGCGACTCCATCGCTCTCCGCTAGCGAGAAGACTCGCGCGCCGCGCTTACCTTCATATTTTATGTGGTGGGAAGACTGATTTTTGGCATGATTGCGCGCCCACCAACAAAGCGCCCCACGATGAGTTACGTTTTCATGAATGCCTTCCGTGATGCAAGGCCTTGATTCGCTGCGTGGTCTCGCGCGCCGGGGGCTCAAAGCCGTTTTTTGGCTAGTGACCCCGTGGCGCCTGCGCCAGAGGCTGCAGTTCTTGCGCGGAAGGAGGGCCGGTGAAAAGAGAGTTCAGGCACTGGCGAACCTAATCAACCAAGAGCGACAGCGATTGGAAGCGCTGCAGCAAGGCGGCGCGACGAGCTGTCGTTCTGCACTGAATGTCTACGACATCCAGGATGTATTCGACGCCTCGGGATTGCCGCGCGAGCAGGTGTTGTGGCCTCCGGTTGACGCGACATCCATACGGGACCGGTACGTTGCGGCACGTTTTCTCATTGATGCTTTCCGTCGCCGCAAAGATCTGCGGGAGCGGTTCCCCTACGCATTTTCCGACGCGACCAGCGGAGGCTTCGCGGCATGGCTGGCTGGTGCTGAAGCACGCCGGGACCTGGGACTTGTGCCTGAAAGCGCCGAGCACTTTGTTGCACTTTTTTCCGATGACTTCGCTGCGAGGGCGAGACAGATTTTTCTGGCAAGCGGTGAAGTTCGTGCGGCGTTGCCGCATGGGCTGCTCCCGTCGGGCAGTCGCACGCTCTTTCGATGGTTCATGCAGCACGGGTTGCCTGCCAGTGCACTGGAGCCCGAGGAAGTCTGGTGGCTGTTCCTGCAGGCACAAGAAAATCCGCAGGCAGAGGTGCTGCGCGCCTTCTTGTTTACACCAGACTGGCAACGACGCTTTCCCGATGCGTTGACCGTTTTCGGGTGGCCTCGCTTCGCGGAGTGGCTCAACAGAACCTATGGCGACGGCAGTGTCTCACTGCCTCTGTCCGCCATATCCAGTCTTCCCGAGCCGGCCGCGCAGATTCTGGTTGCATACCAGGCGCGCGCCGAATGGCAGAGCGCTCACCCTGAGGCGATGTCCAACAAAGCATCTGCAATGGCGCTGCTGGAGTGGCTCGCTTCCAGTGACGGTGCGCGCGTGGAGCCTCCGGCGCGCGAGTGGTGCGCTGGTTTGGACAAGGAGGCGCTGGCCTCTCGTTTGCTGGAAAGCCGTGTCACGGTGATCGGGCACTTCTGCTACCCCTCGGGACTGCGCGTGTCGGTGGAGGCCATGGTCGGGGCCATGGCGTCGGCCGGCGTTCGAACATCTCTTCGGGATATTAGGACCGACGCCCGGGATGACCCTCATCACGTTCAGTTCGATGGGCTTGAGTCGGGCGATATCACGATCATCCACGCGCAGCCCGAGCCCTTTTTTGCTGAAGCCTATGTGAGAGCGGATCTTGCAGAGCGCACGCCTCGAACGTATCGCATCGCCTACTGGTATTGGGAGTTCGACTCGATCCCCGAAGCCTGGTGTGACCAGGCCAGGAATGTCGACGAGGTTTGGACCGCGACCGAGTTCATCGCGCGGGGATTGCGCCAACGCTTGTCGGTCCCGGTGCGAACGCTTTTTCCAGGCGTCGCACTCGCTCCGTTTCAGGTTCGTGATCGGTCGCATTTCAATCTGGAGGCAAATCGCTTCACGTTCCTGTTCACCTTTCATATGGTGAGCGTGATGGAACGCAAGAATCCGTTGGGGCTCATTCAGGCATTCAAGATGGCTTTTCGCGCCCATGAGCCTGTCGCCCTGATGCTCAAGACCTCTTTCGGAGATCGACACCCTGAACAGTTCAATGAACTGTGCAAAGCGGCGGCCGACATGCCATCCATCACCATCATCGATCAAGTTCTCAGTTCCGACGAGGTCCTATCGCTCATGCATGTGTGCGACGCCTACGTCTCGCTACATCGCAGTGAGGGTCTCGGGTTGACGATGGCAGAGGCGATGCTGATGGGAAAACCGGTGGTCGCGACAGGCTTTTCCGGCAACATGGATTTCATGACAAACGACAACAGCCTCCTCGTGCCCTATGAGCGAGTGAAGCTCGGCCGACCCATTCCTCCCTACAGCGCGGATCTGGAATGGGCTGAGCCGTCCGTGGAGGAAGCGGCCCGCTTGATGCGACGCTTGTATGAGGATCAGGAGTGGGCGCGTGAGCTTGGCGCGCGCGGCAGATCGTCGGCGGAAACCAATCTGTCTCTCCGGGCCGCGGGCGAGCGTTTTGCCGCCCGTGTGGAGGAAATCAGGACGCTACGGCGTTTTCGGAACTGAAGCTCGCCATATCGTCCGTGGCTCGGACGATCCTTCCGTGCTCCATGTAGATCACACGATTGCATTCCTTGGCGATCAACGCGGGCGAATGGGAAGCAAGGACCAGGATGCCCGATTTGGCCACCACGTCCTTCATGCGTTTTTCCGCCTTCTCCGTAAACTCCGCATCGCCTACCGACAGCCACTCGTCCATCAGCAGGATATCGGCCTCGACACTGGTCGAGATCGAGAACGCGAGGCGCATCAGCATGCCGGTGGAGTATGTGCGCACGGGCATGTTGACGTATTGGCCAAGTCCGCTGAACTCGCAGATCTCGGGGATGAGCCGGTCGATCTGTGCCTTGCTCATGCCCATCACAAGTCCGCGCAACATGATGTTCTCGACGCCCGTGGCGTCTACCTCAATGCCAAGTGCAGGATCAATAAGGCTTGCAACCGTGCCCTGGCGCGTGAGTTCGCCCGCGGATGGCTCATAGACGCCCGCGAGCGTGCGCAGCAGGGTCGACTTGCCAGCGCCGTTGTGGCCCACCAGGCCCAGTCGGTCACCGCTCTTGAGTTCAAGTGTGATCCCGCTGAGTGCTTGCACCACGGTAACGCCCGTCTCCTTGCCGAAGCGTCCACCAGTGACCGAAGCTGCAAGGGTCTTCTTGAGCGATGCAGCACCTGCGCCGTAGATGGGGAAATTGACGGCGACGTTTTTGAGGGAGATAGATGCCATGGATCAGAGCCAGTAGACAACCCGGCGACGGTATTTGGAGAACAGCGTCATGGAGCCCACGAGGCACACGGCCGTCCATACAAAGATTCCCAACCAGCTGTGAAGTTCAGCCATGCCGCCCATCAGCGGGGTCCGCAGGAGGTCCAGCATCTGCGCGAAAGGATTCCAGAGGATGTACTGAGCACGATCCGGCAGACTTTCCGGCAACCAGAAAACCGGCGTGAGAAACATCAGCATCTGCATCACGCTGGTCACGATCTGAGTGACGTCCCGGTAGCGCGTGCAAATGAGGCCGAGCAGCAATCCCAGCGCGTGCGCATTGATGATCATGATCACGAAGGCGGGCAGCACGAGCAACGCAGACCAGGACAGCGAAATACCGGCCCAGAGAGCGACCGGAATGTAGAGCACGATGTGGTGAGCGAACTGGATGAGGTTGCGCGCGATGCTGCGCCAGACGAAAAGGCTGACCGGAAAGTAACCTTGCTTGAGATAGTTCGCGGAGCCCACGAAGGCATTGCACGCATCCGTCACCATGCTCGAGAAAAAGCCCCAGAAGATGATACCGAGCGCAAGGTGGGGGAAAAACTTGGACAGTTCCGTGCCGAAGAGTGAGCTGTACAGCGGCCCCATGCCGCCGATCATGGCGCCCATGCTCAGCGTCAGCCAGAGCGGCCCCAGCATCGAGCGGCGGTAGCGCAGCACGATGTCGAACCAGGCCAGGGTCCACCAGATATCGGTTCGGCGGGTACCTTCCCACCAGTCGGAGAGAGCGCTGCGATGAAGATTGGATTGAACTTGACTCATGCGCGTCCGTAAGTGTCCGCGAGGCGCACGATGTCGTCCTCGCCAAGATAGGCGCCGCATTGGACTTCGATGAGCACAAGCTCTTCGTCGCCGTTGTTGATGAGGCGGTGCTTCTCTTTCAATGGGATGTAGCGGTACTGGCCGGGAAGCGTCACATGTTCGGTGTCGCCGATCTGCACGATGCCGCGCCCTTGCACGACAACCCAGTGCTCCGCACGGTGATGATGGTACTGCAAGGACAGCGACTCTCCCGGCTTGACGGTGATCCGCTTAACCTTGTAACCCTCTTCTTCCTTCAGCGACGCATACGTGCCCCACGGCCGATGAACCACCGCCGGCAGCTGCACGGACTCGTGGCCACGCGACTTGAGGATGTCGACGGCTCGCTTGACTTCCTGCGCGCTGTTCTTGTGCGCGACCAGCAACGCGTCGGGGGTGTCGACGATCACGAGATCGCGCACGCCCAGCGTGGCGACCAGCTTGGGAATGTGGCTGTCGACCTGCACGTGGGTACCGGTGGTGTCGATGGCCACCACATCGTCCGGCAGGAAGGTGTTGCCGTTCGCGTCCGGCGTGTGGGCCAGGGCCACTGCCGGCCAAGAGCCGACATCGCTCCAGCCGAACTTGGCCGGCACCACGTGGACATTGTCCGCGGGTTCCATGACGGCGTAGTCGATGCTGATGTCCGGCTGCAGGCCGAAGGCGTGCAGATCGAAGTCGATCGTGCGCTCGGCGCTGGAGGTTGAGGATTTCAACGCGTTCCGGGCCGCTGCAAGCAATTCGGGGGCATGTCGCTCGAAAGCCGAGACGATCGCGTCCGCGGTGAAGCAGAACATTCCGCTATTCCAGTAGTACCGGCCCGTGGCGAGGTACTCCTGCGCCGTGGCGAGGTCCGGCTTCTCTACAAAGCGTTTGGCTGGCTGGCTCTCTCGGGAAACCTTCGCCACCTCGACGTAGCCGAAGCCGGTTTCCGGTGCGGTCGGGCTGATGCCGAAAACCACCAGCGCGCCCTGGGTGGCCAGGCGGAATGCCTGGCGGGCGCTGGCGACGAAGGCCTCGACGTCGGGGACGAGGTGATCGGCCGAGAGCACCAGCATCACGGTATCGCCACCGAATTGCTCGATGCATCGCAGTGCTGCCAGCGCGATCGCCGGGCCTGTGTTGCGCCCCTTCGGCTCGAGCAGCAGGGTGGCCTCGGGTGGGTCCGGCATCTGCCGCAGAACGTCCTTCGTGAGAAAGAGATGATCCTTGTTGGTGACGATCATCAAGTCACCGGTGCCGCAGGCCTGCCCTCGCTCGATCGCTTGCTGCAGCAGCGTCGATCCGCCCAACTGCATGAAGGGCTTCGGGAACGTCTGTCGCGACGCCGGCCAGAGCCGGGAGCCCGCTCCCCCTGAGAGCACAACGGAAAGGACGCGCATTTGTTCTTGGTGGGGTGTGAAGAAGCGATAATTTTACCGGCCCCGTCCTGGAGCCCTCGTAACCTTTGGAAGCCGTTGATCGCCCGTCATGCCCAGTAAGCCCGTGCTGCCTTCGGCGCCGTCCCGTCAACGGCGAGGTGAGGCTGCCACGGCGTCGAGCAATGCCCAGCTGCAACGGCAGATCAGCTTGCTGGAGGTGAAGGCCACGGCCCTCGAGGACGAGTTGCAGGCCATGCGGCGGTCGACGAGTTGGCGCCTCACCGCTCCGTTGCGGTGGCTCGGCGGCCTTCGTCGGCGCATGCGGGGGCAGGCGGATGCGCCGCCCGTGCAGCGTGGCACCTACGCCGACTGGATCGCCCGCTACGACACCCCCAACACAGTGCGGATGTCCGCGCAGGTGGCATCGTTGTCGATGCAGCCACGCCTGGCAGTGCTGGTCGGCCACAGCCCGGGCGACACGGCCATGCTGCGCGCCACCTTGGGCTCCCTGGACGCGCAGGTGTATCCCGCGTGGGATTGGCACCTGGTTTCGCCTGCCCCCGTCGGCGAAGAAGCGCAGATGCTTGCCATCTCCTCCTCTCGCTTCAAGCCGGGCGCGCCCGCCGGCAGCGATTGGATCGTCTGGCTCGAGCCCGGTTGTGTGTTGCCGCCGCATGCGTTGTTCTGCCTGGCAAGCGACATCTGCGCGCATCCCGACGTACGCTTGCGCTATGCCGATGCCGACGCCATCGATCTCGGTACCCGGGAGCGAAGCCGACCCGAATTCAAGCCCGACTGGAATACCGACCTGTTCCTCGCGCGCAACCTGCTCTCGCCGATGGGCGCGGTCGACGCAGCCCTGTTCGAGGAGGCCGGCGGCATCACCGACAAGCTCGATGCGGTGCATGCGTTCGACTTGGCGCTGCGTTGCGTCGAGCGCATCGTGCCGGCGCAGATTCGCCACATTCCGCGCATCCTGAGCCATTCGGCCGCGCCTTACGTGCCGCCCGACGTGGCGCCGCTCGCCGCGTTCCTCGCGCGCACCGGCATCGCGGCCGTCGCAGAGCCCACGCCGCACGGCTTGCGCACGCGCTACACGCTGCCCGTGCCGGCGCCGCTCGTTTCGATCATTGTTCCCACGCGCAATGCGGTGGCGCTGGTGCGCCAGTGCGTCGAGAGCATCGTGCTCGAGACGGCTTATCCCAACTACGAGATTTTGCTGGTCGACAACGGCTCGGACGATGCCGAGGCGCTCGCCTACTTCGCCCAACTCGCGAGCCAGCCGGGCTTCACGGTGATCCGCGACGAGCGGCCGTTCAACTATTCGGCGCTCAACAACGCTGCGGTTGCGCATGCGCGCGGGGATCTGGTCGCGCTGCTCAACAACGACATCGAGGTCATATCGCCACACTGGCTGCATGAAATGGCGTCTCTGGCCATGCAGCCCGGGGTGGGGGCGGTAGGCGCAAAGCTGCTCTACCCGGACCTGACGATCCAGCATGGCGGCATCGTGCTGGGCGTTGGCGGCATCGCGGGTCATGCGCACAAGCATTTGCCTTCAACGGTGCCCGGTCACGGCGGCCGGGCGCAGCTCGCGCAGGCTTTCTCCGCGGTCACCGCCGCCTGCATGGTGGTGCGCAAGGCGCTCTATGAGCAGTTGGGCGGCCTTGACGAACGGAATCTCGGCGTCGCTTACAACGACGTCGACTTCTGCCTTCGTCTGCAAGAGGCGGGTTACCGAAACGTCTGGACGCCATATGCAGAACTGCTTCACCACGAGTCTGCAACGCGGGGGCTCGAATCCGCCGCCTCGCAGGAGCGGCTCGCGCGGGAATCGACGTGGATGCGCTCGCGGTGGCCCGCGCTCATTGCCGCCGATCCGGCCTACAACCCCAACCTGTCCCTCGATACGGAGGACTTCGACCTCGCATGGCCTCCACGGAACGATATGCTGCCGACCAGCCCATGACAGTGCCCGCTCCGCTCTCCGTTTCCGTCGCGCTGTGCACCCACAACGGCGCGCGCTTCCTGCGCGAGCAGGTGCGCAGTATCTGCCTTCAGACCCTGCCACCGGTGGAAATCGTGCTGTCCGACGATGCCTCGACCGATGGTTCGGTGGACGTGGTGCGCGCGGCAGTGGCCGAATGCGCCGCCGAACGCCCCGGCCAGCCTGTGGTGCTGCGGATCTTCGAGAACCGACCCGCGCTGCGCGTCGTGAAGAACTTCGAGCAGGCGATCGGTGCTTGCACCGGCGACCTGATCGCACTGAGCGACCAGGACGACGTCTGGGTGCCCGACCGGCTGGCGCAGATGGCCGCCAGCTTCGCGCAGGACGAGCGCCTGGTGCTGCTGCACACCGATGCGCGCCTCGTCGATTCGCAACGCCGCGACCTCGGCCAGACGCTTTTCCATGCGCTCGAGGTCACGCCCTCGGAGATCGAGGGCGTGCACACCGGCCGCGCCTTCGACGTGCTGCTGCGGCGCAACCTCGTGACCGGCGCCACCACCGTCTTTCGCCGTTCGCTGCTGGCCGACGCGCTGCCGCTGCCGGTGGAATGGGTGCACGATGAATGGCTGGGTATCATCGCCTCGGTCACGGGACGCGTCGAGCTGCTCGAGCAGCCGCTCATCGAGTACCGCCAGCACGAATCCAACCAGATCGGTGCGCGCCGCGATACCTTCGCGGAGAAGGTCCGCAAGGCGCTGGGCTCCAGGGGCACTCTTCATGTCGAGCGGGCGGTCAAGGCCGAACTTTTGCTGGCGCGACTGCTGCAGTTCGGTGACCGCATTCCCCCCGAGATCATCGAGAAGGTACGCGGCAAGATCGTGCATCAGCGCTTTCGCGCCGCGCTGCCGGCTTCGCGGCTGGCTCGCTGCGGTCCGATCTTCCGCGAAGCCATGACCGGGCGGTACGACAAGTTCGGCCGCGGCGTGCGTGGCGTGGTGCGCGACCTTTTCGAATCCGTATAGCCGCCATCAAGACCGCGTCAGTCGCAAAAACAATGACTCCCACGAACCCTTCTCCCACTCCAACCGCTAGCGGCCAGGCCACTTTGCCCACTGTGGTGGTGGTCATCCCGTTCTACAACGGCGCCGACTTCATCGAACGCTCGGTCCGAAGCGTCTTCGAGCAATCGGTCCCTGCGAACGAAGTCATCGTCGTCAACGACGGGTCCCGGCCGGAGGAACGCGCGGTGCTGGACGGGCTCGCGTTGCGCTACCCGTTCCGCATCATCGACAAGGAAAACGGTGGCCAGGGCTCGGCCCGGAACGCGGGAGTCCAAGCCTCGACTTCCGACTACATCTGCTTCCTTGATCAAGATGATTTCTACCTGCCCAACCACATCGAGACACTGGCGTCGTCGATCCCGCCTGGCGACCGGCTGTTTGGCTTCGTCTATGCCGACCTTTACGAGGCCGATGCCGACGGGAACGTGATCCGCACGGGCGTGGTCAAGGAGCACGCGACGCATCCGAAGCGCAACATCAATGACTTGCTGCGCCATGACATGTTCGTGCTTCCATCGGCTACGCTGGTGAGTCGCAAGGCCTTCGAGGCGGTGGAGGGGTTCGACCCGCAGTTCATGGGGTTCGAGGACGACGATCTGTTTCTTCGCATCTTCCGCGCCGGCTACAGCAACTATTTCGTCGACAAGGCGGTCACCGTGTGGTGCATCCATACCGCGAGCACGTCCTTCGGCATCCGGATGATCCGCAGCCGCTTCAAGTACTTCAAGAAGCTTGTCGCGATGTTTCCCGACGAGCACCAGCGCGGCCGCTACTACTTCCGCGACTTCCTGATCCCGAGATTCCAGCCGTACTTCGTCAACCATGCGATCGAATCGATCAAGAACGACGACCAGTACCGAGAGGAAATGAGCGCGATCCTCAACGAGTACGGCGCGATGGTGCTGGCCAATCCCTACGTCGGGCGCAAGAAGAAGCTGCGGCTGCGGCTCACGCTGTTCCTGCTTGCGCACTGCCCGCCCGCCGCAGTGCGCCTTGTCGGCGCCGTCACGCGCCTGCCGGTCATTCGCAGCCTGCGGCGCCTGTACGCCTAGCGGGCCGGGGCCGTTGCCGCGGGGCTCGGCTTGGGGGGCGTCGTTATCGCCGGATCGATGTAGGTCGCAAACCGGCGCACATACTCGGCCCGCAGATGGCCCGCGTCCTTGTAGATCGGCGTCGCATCGGCGTCCGCCCGCGTACACCAGTCCTTCTGGCAAAGCGTCGGGATAGGGTCGATCACGGTCACGCCGGCGCGCAGCGCCATCTGGCGCATCCGTTCGTGCAGCGCTTTCTGGGCCGAGACCCATGGCGCAGTGGGCGTCATGCGTCCCACGCGCATGCTGCCGAGCCGGCCGCCCTGGATGAACTCCTCGGGACCGAAGCCTTCGCCGACAGGGTTGTCCAGCACCAGGTACACCTGCTTGTGCTTGGCCAGGTTCGTCATCACCGCCTCGAGCATGTTGAGCGCAAAGTCCGCGCCGCCGCCGCCCATGAAGCGGCGCTTGGTCGTGCCGTCGAAGTAGTAGTAGCGGTCGGCCTCGGCGTTCGCCGCATTCGGCTTTCCGGTTTCCGAGAAATAGCAGTTCCAGCAGCCGCCGAAGACGACCGCGTCGAACCTGTCGCTGATGGCCAGGCGCATGCCGCCGTCGCGACGCTCGGCGCAGAGCTTGTTCTGCTCGTCGATGACGTTCGGGATCGGCGGGCATGCACCCCATGTCATGAACGACAGCGAATCCAGCGTCTCCGGCGCCATCTTGCTGAGCGCCACCGCGCGCGGCCCGTACTGCTCGATGTGGCTGTCGCCGAACAGCAGCACGCGGCGCTTGCCGCTGCCGATCTGCTGCAGCACCTCGCCGTCGACCTTGATCGGGCTGAGGCCGTCCGGATAGGCCCAGTCCTTCGCCGCCGCCGCGGTCTTGTTGAAGTAGGGGTCACTGTGCCGTCCGACGTAGTAGCGCGTGGTGGCAAGCAGGCCAAGCACCACGAAGCCCGCCATCGCGGCGACCAGGGCGGCGGTCACCACCGGGTTCTCGGTCTTGCGGGTGTGGCGCTCGACGAAGCGGTAGGTCAGCCAGGCCAGCACGAAGGACGCCACCAGCATGAGCGCGCGGATGCCGTCGGACGGCAGCTTGCCTTCGAGAATGCGCGCGTAGGCCAAGAGTGGCCAATGCCACAGGTAGAGCGGATAGCTGATGAGGCCGATCCACACCATCGGCCTGGAGGCGAGCACGTAGCGGTTGATCACCCCCGTCGGCCCGGCCGCGATGCAATAGAAGGCGCCCAGCGTCGGCAGGATCGCCCAGAAGCCTGGAAACGCCTTGCCGCCGCGGATGTAGACGAGCCCCAGCACGATCAGCACCACGCCGGCGATCGACTGCGCATGCCGGCCCCAGCCCGGTTTCGGCGGTGGCCGGTGCAGGCGCATGTAGGCGAGCATGCCGCCGATCATCAGTTCCCAGAAGCGCGACAGCGGCGAATAGAACGCGGCCGTGCGGTGGCTGTGGATGGTCGTGACGTTCAGCAGGAACGACGCCGCCGCCACCGCGCCCACGACCCAGAGCACGCGCCATTTGCGCTTCCAGGCCAGGCCCAGCAGCACGGGCCAGAAGATGTAGAACTGCTCCTCGATCGCGAGCGACCACAGGTGCAAGAGCGGCTTGGTCTCGGCCGCGTTGTCGAAGTAGCCGGCCTCGCTCCAGAACGCGAAGTTCGACACGAAGCCCGCGCCCGCGGCCACGTGCTTGCCGAGCTGCTCCCACTCGTGCGGCAGCAGCGAATACCAGCCGAAGGCGAAGCTGGCCGCCAGCACCAGCACCAGCGCCGGGAAGATGCGCTTCACGCGCCGGGCATAGAACTCGCGGTAGCTGAAGCCCTCGCCCTCGAAGCTGCCCAGGATGATCGTCGTGATCAGGAAGCCCGAGATGACGAAGAAGATGTCGACGCCGATGAAGCCGCCCTTGATCCACTGCGGGAACGCGTGGTAGCCGAGCACCGAGAGCACTGCTACGGCGCGCAGGCCGTCGATGTCGGGCCGGTATTTGGGATGCAGCAGGTGCGGTTGCGCCTGCGGGAAAGTCGGGCTGCTCGTGGTCGTCATCGTCGGTCGGTGGGAGGGAGAAGCGCCACGGATCGGGGCTTTCCTGCCCCGGATTGTCTTCGCAAACGCGAGATGTGTTTTTTTGTCAGCCCTGGCGCGGCCGGGCGCGCAGGTAGCGCCAGAACGCCGCCGAGGTCCAGACCTTGAGCAGGCTGGTCACGTGCCAGTAGAGGTGCTTCCTGCTGCGGCGGCTCGCGCGCTGCGCTTCGTGGCGCGCGAGCAGGTCTTCGCCGACCTGCAACCGCCAGCCGGCCAGCTGGGTGCGTGCGCAGATGTCGAAATCTTCCCCGTACATGAAGAAGCGCTCGTCGAAACCGCCGATCTGCCGGTAGGCGTCGCTGCGGAACAGCATGAACAGGCCCGGAATCCACGCCGGCACCGCCGGTCGCACGTAGCCCGGGCGGCGCCGCGTGAGGATCTCGCGCGGTGTGATGATCGCGCGGTGCTGCTCGGGGGCGTCGTTGCCGGGCTCGAGGATGCGCGGCGTCAGGAGGCCGGCGTCGGGCGCGGCCTGCGCGAGCAGCGGAGCGAGCACGTCGGCGTCGAAGCGGATGTCGGGGTTGAGCACCAGGAACCAGGGCGTTCGGCAGCGTTCGAAGGCCTGGTTGTGGTTGGCGCCGAAGCCCAGCCGTTGCGCATTCTCGATGCGCTCGAGCGGAAATCCCCAGTCCAGCCCCGCGAGCAGGTCGGGCTCGGGGATGTTGAGCGTGAGCACCACCTTGGCAATCGAGCCCTGGCTGAAGCGGTCGAGCTGGTCGAGCAGCGGACGCACCAGCGCGAGCTGGCCGTGGCTGACGATCGAAATGGTGATCGGGGGGGAGGGGGAGGAGGGCGCTGGCATGGTCTAATTTCGCTCGGGAATTCTAGGGTTCCCTCCACACCCCCATGATTGCCCTGATCGTCATCAGTTTCTTCGTCTCCGCCATCGCGGTCCAGCTGTTCATGCGCCGCGCGCGCCGGCATGCGCGGCTGTATGGCGCCGACATGCCCCAGCGCTTCCACAAGGGCCATGTCCCGCGGCTCGGTGGCGCGGGCATCTTGTTCGGCATGGGCGTGGCATGGCTGGCCGCAGGCATCACCGGAACCGATCCGTTCAACGTCGCCTGGCCCGTCAAGGTCTCGATGCTGACGCTGCTGTGCATCCTGCCCGCGGTCATCGGCGGCATCGTCGAGGACGTCACGCAGAACGTGAAGGTGCGCTACCGGCTCGCGCTCACCATTGGGTCCGCGCTGCTGGCCTGCTGGGTGCTGGGTCTGGGCCTGGCGCGCACCGGCATCGAGGCCGTCGACCAGGGGCTTGCACTGGTGCCGTACGGTGCGGTGCTGTTCGCGGCGCTGGCCATCGGCGGGCTGCCGCATGCCTTCAACATCATCGACGGCTACAACGGGCTCGCCGGCACCGTGGCGGTGCTGGTGTGCCTGGCCATCTCGCACGTGGCGCTGCAGGTGGGGGACAGGCAGCTCGCGGCCATGGTGATCTGCCTCGTCGGCGCGACCTTCGGCTTCCTGATCTGGAACTATCCGCGCGGCAAGATATTCGCCGGCGACGGCGGCGCCTACGTCTGGGGCATGGTGATCGCCGTGGCCTGCGTGACGCTGGTGCAGCGCCACCCCGTCGTCTCGCCATGGTTCCCGATGCTGCTGCTCATCTATCCGGTGTGGGAGACGCTGTTCTCGATCTACCGCAAGCTCGCGCGCGGCCAGTCGCCCGGCACCGCCGATGCGCTGCATTTCCATCAGCTGATTTTCCGCCGCATCGTGCGCGTGGCTTTCGCCGACGACGAGGCCCGGCAGCTGCTCGCCCGCAACAACCGAACCTCACCGTACCTGTGGATGTTCGCCGCGCTCTCGGTGGTGCCGGCGGTGCTGTTCTGGAACAACACGGTCGTGCTGATGGCGTTCTGCCTGCTGTTCGTCACCACCTACGTGGGTGCGTACCTCATGATCGTGCGATTCAAGGTGCCGCGCTGGCTCAGGCCGTGAGCGAAGCGGCCGCGGCCAGCGGCGCGCCGGTTTGCGCGAGAATTTGAAACCTCTTCGTCTTCCTCTTCTTCATCGACCCCCGTTTTGGAGCCTGCCCGCCCATGACCGATCCCGTCCTCAACATCCCCCCGCGCGACAAGGCGGAGATCCTGGCGCAGGCGCTGCCGTACATCCGCAAGTTCCACGGCAAGACCATCGTCATCAAGTACGGCGGCAACGCCATGACCGACCCCGCGCTGCAGGCCGATTTCGCCGAGGACGTGGTGCTGCTGAAGCTGGTGGGCATGAACCCGGTGGTGGTGCATGGCGGTGGGCCGCAGATCGAGGCGGCGCTCAACCGCCTGGGCAAGAAGGGCAGCTTCATCCAGGGCATGCGCGTGACCGATGCCGAGACCATGGAAGTGGTCGAGTGGGTGCTGGCCGGCGAGGTGCAGCAGGACATCGTGGGCCTGATCAACCAGGCCGGCGGCAAGGCCGTGGGCCTCACCGGGCGCGACGGCGGCATGATCCGCGCGCAGAAGCTCAAGATGGCCGACCGCACCGATCCCAACCTGCAGCATGACGTGGGCCAGGTCGGCGACATCGTCGCGATCGACCCCAGCGTGGTCAAGGCGCTGCAGGACGATGCTTTCATTCCGGTCGTGAGCCCGATCGGTTTCGGCGAAGAGAACGAGAGCTACAACATCAACGCCGACGTCGTCGCCGGCAAGCTCGCCATCGTGCTCAAGGCCGAGAAGCTCATGCTGCTGACCAACACGCCCGGCGTGCTCGACAAGAATGGCAAGCTGCTCACCAACCTGAGCGCGCGCGAGATCGACGAGCTGTTTGCCGACGGCACCATCTCGGGCGGCATGCTGCCCAAGATCGAAGGCGCGCTCGATGCCGCCAAGAGCGGCGTGAACGCGGTGCATATCATCGACGGCCGCGTGCCGCACGCGATGCTGCTCGAGATCCTGACCGACCAAGCCTACGGCACGATGATCCGCGCACGCTGATCCGCGTGCGCGCCCGCTGCCGGCTGTTCAGGCCCCGGCAGCAGCGGCGGGCTTGCGGCCCAAGAACTCGAAGCCTGCGGCGCCCACCTCCTGGGCCGACTGCGGCAGCTTCTCGAAGTCGGTCCAGAGCGGCGTCTCGCGCCGCGACGGGTCGCGCCACAGGTCCACCAGCTCGCCCGCGGGGGCGCTGCGGAAGCGCTCGGCGGCTTCGTCGGACAGGTTGGCGCGCAGCGCCTGCTCGCATTCCGAGGCCAGCCAGCTGATCGAATGGTTGGGGCAGAAATTCTCCGACACCTTGATCCGTTCGGCCTCGAACGCCTGGAACCACTGCGCCAGTCCATAGCGGGTGCAGTTGAAGAAGTGCCACGGTCTTTCGTGCAGCGGCTGCATGAACGCGGTGCGAACCAGCACTTGGCCGCCCGGCTTCAGCACGCGCAGGAGTTCCGCGGCCACCTTCTGCGGCTCGCGGTAGTGCTCGAAGGCGTTCATGACGATGGCAGCGTCGAAGACCTCGTCGTCGAACGGCAGCGCATGGGCGTCTGCCACCACGTCCGTGTGCCTGAACAGGCTGTATTCGACCTCGACCACGTTGCCGAGCTTGTTCTGCGAACCTCCGCCGCTCAGGTTCAGGACCCAGCCCCGGGTGTTTTTTGCCAGCGCCAAGGCCTCGCTTGGCAACGCGTTGCTGACATGGTCCGCAGGCTTCACCTCGGGCTCGCCGATCTCTTCGCACAGAACCGGACGCCCCTCGACGATGGGCCAGGTCCTCCAGCCGTCCACGGTCACCAGTGCGCCTTGTCCGGCGTCGAGGGCCAGCTTGAGCCCCGTCTTGGGACAGCGAAGGATCGGCAACAGCGTTTGAAGCCGCGTCTTCGCGGCGTCGTCGCTCAGCGCCACCTGCAGCGCCGGTGGTTTGCGCGCAAGCCGCTCGTCGATCAGCGACACCCAGGGATGCTCGGCCTTGAAGTTCTCGATCAGCCGCTGGTAGTTCTGCGGGACCGTCGTCTCGGCCCGGAGCATCGAGCCCGCATGCACGCGGTAGTCCGCGAGCGTCTGCGGCTCCCAGAACCCACGCTGGCCCTGCTCTGCGAGCCGACACCAGAAGTCGTAGTCCTCCCACCCGTGGCGAACGTGGTTGTAGCCACCGACGATCGCCCACGCTTCCTTCGAGACGAGCGCCATCGCATCGACATAGTTGCCGGCCACGAAGCGCTGCGGTTCGTAGCTGGCGTCGCCGAGCAACGCGCTGGAGGCGCCGAAATGCTGGATCGTCGGATAGACGAACGCGACCCGCTCGGCGCGGATGGCGCGGCGCAGTTCCTCGCAGCATTTGGGCCGCAGCCGGTTGTCCGCGTCCAGCGGCAGCACATAGGGGCTGTCCGCCAGTTGAAAACCCGCATTGCGCGTCAGCCCCAGGCCGCTGTTCGAGGCATGCCGGGCGACCACCACGCGGTTGAAGCGCGCAGCGTGCTGCCGGACCCATGCCAGCGCGATTTGCAGCGAATCGTCGGTCGAACAGTCGTCCACCACCACCAGGTCCAGCACGGCCAGCGTCTGGGCCCGGACGGACTCCAGCGCCTCGACGATGAACTGCGCGTAGTTGTAGAGCGGAATGACGACTGAGACCTCGGAAGTCTCGATCTCGTCGGCCCTGTGCTCGAACACCACGTCGAGCGGCATCAGCACGGGCCGGCGAACTGGCGTGGAGCGAATGTGCGCATCGAGCGCGAAGGCCCGCGCGGCCAGCGCATCGCCCTGCAGCTGGTCGAGCACGCGGCCGAACTGTGCGGCGCGCTGCAGCGGTCCGTACGAGGCCATGGCCCGCAGGAAGGCCGCCGAGCTCACCTTGGCGCGCAGCGCTTCGTCTGAAACCAGGGTCGAGAGGCAGTGGTACCAATCGTCGGCGGTGGCAGCCAGGAAGCCCGTCGCGCCGTGTTCGATCGCTCGCCTGAAGGGCCCGGTCGGCGATGCGATGGTCGGAACATCGACCAGCGCCGCCTCGAAGAATTTCAGTTCGCTCTTGGCTTCGCAGAACGGGTTGCCGAACTCCAGCGGCGCGATGTTGATGTCGAAGCGCGCGATCTCGCACGGCAGCGTTTCCAGCGTCTGGAAAGGTCGCCATTCGATGCGGTGCTCGAGGCCCACCATCGCGGGGTATTCCTCCACGTCGACCAGGCGCATGCCCGAAGCGGTCTGGAAGAGCACCAGGCGGCACCGTTCGTTCTCCCGCAGCACGCGTGCAATGGCCTCGATGGCCAGCCCCAGGTCGCGCTGGTGCGTTCGCGATCCGCCGGCATAGCCGATCCGCACTAGATCGTCGATCCGTGCGCTGCGCCACTGCCGTGCGCTGCGCCGGGACAGCGCCAGGGTCTGGTCATCGAAACCGTTGGCCAGCACATGGGTGGTCTTGCCGGCCCAGCGCATGTGGTAAGCCAATTCCTGGGTGCTCGCCGTGCACACGTCGGCCGCGAGCATGGCCCGGCGCACGCTTGCAAAAAGCTCGCGCACCGCGGCTTCCGGATGGGCGTTCGACCGGATGCCGTCGATTACCTTGGTGTCGGCCAGGTCCGGTTCGATCATCAGGTCGTCGATGTCGAACACCACCTTCTTGCCTTGGGCGTGCATCAGCTCGACGGCTTTCTCGAGGGCGGGGCTCCACGGGGTGCGCCAGAGGATCATCACGTCGTGCCGCGAGGTCAGCTCGAGCCGCGACGCGAGCTCATCCTGCCGGACCCACTCGGCCGGGACCCCGTTCATGCGTGCCGCATCGACATGCCGCGCGACGCGGTACAGGTGCCCGGGCGTGTCCGCCTCACCCGACACATAGAAGATCGAGAACACCCGGCTGGGCAGCGGCGCACGCGCCGGCTCGGCTTCTTCGACGCCGAGCAGACCGGCACGCCGCCCCTCCTTTGCACCGACCAGCGTGTAGTGGAGCAGCGGATTGAAACCTGCGGCGTCCGGGTAACGGGCCGCGTATTCAGTGCCCGAGAACCACGGGCCGGGGTTGCGCCCTTCGGCCGCGCCGTGGGTCGCGTAGTGCTCCGCGGGGTCGGTGCCGGCCGATGCGACATCGGGGTAGGTCTGCAGGTACCAGTCGCGGTCGAAGTAGGGCGAGAACCGGATGATTTCCACCGCGCCGAGATCGACGGGTCGGCCCGAAAGCCGGCGGGCCAGCAACCGCAGGCGCCTGCGCATCTTGGCCTTCACGCTCAGTGCGGGGTCGCCCCGCAGGCGTGCGAAATGCCTCGTCAGCGATTCGATCCGGTCTTCCTTCAGGTCGGCGAGGTGCTTCCAGGCCAGGGCGGTGCGCTGCTGCAGGCTCTTTGCTTCGCTGCTTTCCTTCAGCTCGCTCGCCAATTGCGCCACGAGGTTCCGCAACTCGGCCACGCGCCGGTTCGCCTGCTCGTGCGCGAAGCCCGTCGCGCGGGCGGCGGCTTCCGCCTGGGCGGCCTTCGCCTCCGCGTCGCTGGCCTGCCTGTTCAGGGCCTCCAGCCGCGCGGCCTTGTCTGCGACTTCCTGGGACAGGGCGTCCAGCTGGCCTTCGGCGCTGGCGCGGGCTTCGGCCTCGGCGAGACGGGCAGCCGCCACCTGGGCCAACTCCGCTTCGATCGGCGCGCGCTGGGCATTGGCCTCATGCAGGCGCTGATGCAGTTCGGCCGAACCGAGCTGCTCGCGGGTGGCGACGAACCAGCGCGTCCCGAGGTGCGAGAAGCGGGTTCGGGCAGCGTCCGCGCGTTCGCGGTCGAGGTTGCACAGCGCCATGGCCGCGGCCGGTGCGCGATCGCCGACCGCGAGCACGCCGAGCCCGTGGCCGTGCAGGAACTCGAAGGAGGGATAGTGCCGCGCCTGTTCGGCAAAGAAGCGGAAGACGCCGAAATTGCCGCTGCGCACATTGGTGTCGTGGAACAGCACGACGGCCTTGTCCGACAGCTTGGGAAGCCAGGTCTCGAAGTCGTGCCTGACCGCCTCGTAGGTATGGAAGCCGTCGATGTGCAGCAGGTCGACGGAGCCATCGGCGAAGTACGGCAGCGCATCATCGAAGGTGGACTTGAGCAGCTCGGAGAAGGCGCTGAAATGCTTGTCGTGAAAGTCGCGAAGCTCGTGGTAGACCTGCGCATCGAAGTGCCCGGCATGTGCGTCGCCGGCCCAGGTGTCCACGGCGTAGCAGCGCGTGGCCGACTTGAGCCGGGCCACGGCCTCGCAGAATGCCGCATACGACACCCCGTTGTGCGTGCCCAGTTCCACCAGCAGGCCCGGCTTGCATGCGGCCACGATCCAGAACGCGAACGGCGTGTGGGTCCACCAGGCGCTCGCCTTGCCGAGCAGGTGGGGTGTCCAGAAGAGCGGGTCGAGCACCGGATGGGTCAGCACGTCGAGCGACTTGTCGACCGTGGGAAGGATGAGGGTGGGTTCTTTCATTTTTCTGCCGGACGCATCCGGACCTCCGCGAGAGAATCAATCGATGAAGCCGCTGCGCGCCGCTACGTCAGCGCGCGAGCTGCCACGGCTGGCCGACACTGGTGGCGAGGTGCGCACCCGTGAGCCAGTCGAGCTGGACGTTCGGGTTGTGATACGGGTCGTGCTCGAAGCGATCGATCCATTTGGTGCCGGCGTGCGCCTGCTCGGATCGCGCCCGGCGCTGCCTTTCCTCGGACACGTGGTCATGCCCGCGCGAGGCGCTTTCCAGGTGCAGCAGCGAGGCAAACGGCGTGCAGATGTTGCGGTAGCCCGCGTCGCTCACCTTCAGGCACAGGTCGATGTCGTTGTAGGCGACCGGCAGGTGCTCGCTGTCGAATCCGCCCACCTGCTCGAACACCGTTCGACGCACCGCCAGGCAGGCCCCGGTGACCGCCAGGTAGTTGCGCGTGCCCGCGAGCCGCCCTTCCATGCCGGTCTCGGTGGCGCCGTCGGTACGGCAGACGTGCATCGCCAGCGGGCCGCGCTGCAGGATGACGCCGGCGTGCTGCACCGTGCCGTCGCCATAGAGGAGCTTCGCGCCCACGCAGCCGATGTCCGGGCGCATGACCTCGCCAACCATCTCCCTGAGCCATCCACCCTCCAGTATCTCGATGTCGTTGTTCAGGAAGAGCAGCACCTCGCCCGTCGCGTCTTGCACGCCCGCGTTGTTGATCGACGAGAAATTGAACGGGCCGGGCACGCGAAGCACGCGCACACGCGGGTCGGCGCGGAGTTCGGCGAAGAGCGCAAAGGTCGCCGGCTCGACGCTGTCGTTGTCCAGGATGATGACTTCGAAATCGGGATAGTCGGTCTTGCCCAACAGGCCGTCCATGCAGGCTCTCACCAGAGAGGCGCGGTCGCGTGTCGGGACCAGGACGCTCACGCGCGGGGCGGGCTCCGGCAAGGGGCGGCGCACATGGTTGACGAATTGCGCGATCGGCGAGGGCAGCACCTCGACCGCCACGCCGGCCTGCGCGAACGCTGCCTGCGCCGCCACCTGCCGGGCCGCGGCGGCATAGGCCTCGACGGCGCGATGGGCTTCGGCCGCATCGGCCACCGGCGGCACGCGCCGGTGATACAGCACCGACGGAATGTGGCGGACCTGGCTGCAGTGCAGCGGGAGGGCCACACGGCAATGGAGGTCGTAGCGGGCGGCCGGTTCGAATTCGGCGCGAAACCCACCGGCCTCGAGGATGTGGGCGCGCTTCATCACGCACAGCCCGTCCAGCAGATCGAAACCGAGCTGGGCCTCGGGATCCCAGGCCGACTTGAAGCGCGGCTTGCATCGCGCTCCGTCATGGCCGCTCCAGTCCTCGTCCGCATAGACGACGGCGGCATCGGGCCATTTCGCGAGCGTGAGCTGCAGCGACGACACCGCGTGCGGGGCGAGCTGGTCGCCGGCGGCGATCACCCCGAACCAGGTCTGGACCGCATCCGCGAGTGCGCGCTGCTGCAACGCCAGGGCGCTTGGCGGCTCGCTCGCAGCGACGATGCGGACAGGGACCGCATCGCGAACGAACGACAGCGCGCGGGCGACTGCGGCGCTGCGCGACGCCGCGCACGCTACCACCACGTCGAACTGGCGACAGGCCTGCGCGGCAAGCGAAGCCATCGTCTCGCGCAGCGCCTCGTCGCTGCCACTGTCGGCGATGGCGAAGGTCATGCCGTCCCCGTACGCAAGCCTTTCCAGGTCTGCGCGCAGCGCTGGCTGTTCGGTCTCGTGGCGGGATGCCTCTGCATCAGTCCATGCGCGGTAGGCGGCGTCGGTGAACGGTGAGAACCGGCACGCCGCGGCCCAATGGGCGTATCGCGCTTGATCGATCGGCAAGATTCCCCCTAACGCTGCAAGAGATGGCAAGACAGGGGCCCCGGCGTGCGCACCCCCTTAATGCAGGATAGCGACGCGGAGGAGGCGGAAGCGTAACAAGCCATGCAACAGTCGTTGCGCAGCGGTTCCATTCGTTACTTGAACGGGGGAGTTTGCCGGCCCCCGTGCGGCCGGACGCTCAGCCGGGCGCGGACGGCGAGTCGTACCCGTTCGGATTGCCCTGCTGCCAGCGCCAACTGTCGGCGCACATCTGGTCGAGCCCGCGCTGCGCGCGCCAGCCCAGCGTGGCCTCCGCGCGCGACGGATCGCCCCAGTAGGCGGGCACGTCGCCAGGCCGGCGCGGCCCGATCTCGTGGGCCAGTGCGCGACCGCTCGCGCGCTCGAAGGCGTGCACCACCTCCAGCACCGAGGCACCGCGGCCGGTGCCGAGGTTCAGCGTGACCAGGCCGGCACCGCGTTCGGCGTGCCGCAGCGCCGCGACATGGCCTTCGGCGAGGTCCATCACATGCACATAGTCGCGCACCCCGGTGCCATCGGGCGTCGGATAGTCGTTGCCGTGGATCACCAGCTGGTCGCGCCGCCCCACCGCCACCTGGCACACGAAGGGCATCAGGTTGTTCGGCTTTCCTTGCGGATGCTCGCCGATCAGGCCGCTCTCGTGTGCGCCCACGGGATTGAAGTAGCGCAGCAGCGCAATGCGCCAATCGGGCTCCGCCTGATGCAGGTCGATCAGCGCCTCTTCCACCATGCGCTTCGAGCGTCCGTAGGGATTGGCGGGCCTGCAGGCAGCGTCCTCGGGGATCGGCGATTGGTCGGGCTCGCCGTAAACGGTGGCGGACGACGAGAAGACCAAGGTCCGCACGCCGGCCTGCCGCATCGCCGCGGCGAGCACGAGGCTGCCGTGCACGTTGTTGTCGTAGTAGGTGAGCGGGTCGGCGACCGAGTCGCCCACCGCCTTGAGCCCGGCAAAGTGAATCACGGCCGAGAAGTCCCTCCCGGCCAGTACCCGGTCGAGCAGCGCGCGGTCGCGCACGTCGCCCTCGATCAGCTCCGGCCGCGTGCCCGTGATGCGCTGCAGCCGGTCGAGCACGCGGATGTCGCTGTTGCCCAGGTTGTCGAGGATCACCGGCACGTACCCCGCCGCAGCGAGCGCCACGCAGGTGTGGCTGCCGATGAAACCCGCGCCGCCGGTGACCAGAACGTGGTGGGTGGAAGCCATGAGAACCTTTTACGGAATATGGATGGCGCCGATTCTCTACGAGCTTTCCCCGAGCCGGTTGGCACGCGCTCACTGCGCGCCCGTGTGCGAGAATCAATTGATTACATCTTTGCCGTGCTCCCATGCAAAACGAAGAGACAAGCTACCCGGGCATCGATGCCCCCGCCGAGGCGCCCGCGACCGTGACCGCCGCCCCCACCGCGCCGGTGCGCAAGCGGCCCAAGCCCGGCGAGCGGCGCGTGCAGATCCTGCAGGCGCTCGCGGCCATGCTCGAGCAGCCCGGCGCCGAACGCGTGACCACGGCAGCGCTGGCGGCGCGGCTCGATGTCAGCGAGGCCGCGCTCTACCGCCACTTCGCGAGCAAGGCGCAGATGTTCGAAGGCCTGATCGACTTCATCGAGCAGAGCGTCTTCACCTTGGTCAACCAGGTGCTCGAGCGCGAGGGCGTTTCGGGCGCGCAGCAGGCCGCGCGCATCCTCACGCTCGTGGTGCAGTTCGCCGAGCGCAACCCGGGCATGACGCGCGTCATGGTCGGCGACGCGCTGGTGTTCGAGAACGAGCGGCTGCAGCAGCGCATGAACCAGTTCTTCGACAAGATCGAGGCCACGCTGCGACAGGTGCTGCGCGGCGCGGCGGCGGCAGAGGGCTCGGCCACGCCGAGCGTCGATGCGCAGGTGCGCGCCGCAGCGCTCACCGCCTTCGTCGTCGGCCAGCTGCAGCGCTTTGCGCGCTCGGGCTTCCGCCGCTCGCCGTCTGATCACCTCGAAGCCACGATCGCGCTGATCGTCTGATGCTGCCTGGCCTATCGAGGCGATAGCCGAATGTAAACAAGCGGGGCCATGTTCATTGGCAGAATCGATCGGGTCGCTACAAACCCAGAGAGGAAGCCCACATGACCCATCCCCGCACGCTCACGACCGAGAACGGCGCGCCCGTCGAGAACAACCAGCAATCGCAGACCGCCGGCCCCACGGGCCCGGTGCTGATGCAGGACCAACACCTGATCGAGAAGCTCGCGCGCTTCGACCGCGAGCGCATTCCCGAGCGCGTGGTGCATGCGCGCGGCTCGGGCGCCTTCGGCCACTTCGAGGTCACGGCCGATGTGTCGAAATGGACCAAGGCCAAGTTTCTCGCAGGGGTCGGCAAGAAGACCGAAGTGCTGGTGCGTTTCTCGACCGTCGCGCTCGAGCTCGGCTCGGCCGACACGGTTCGCGATCCGCGCGGCTTCGCTGTCAAGTTCTACACCGAAGAAGGCAACTACGACCTCGTCGGCAACAACACGCCGATCTTCTTCATCCGCGATCCGCTGAAGTTCCCCGACTTCATCCACTCGCAGAAGCGCGATCCCTACAGCCACGTGCAGGAGCCCAACAACGCCTGGGACTTCTTCTCGCATTCGCCCGAGGCCACGCACCAGTTCACGTGGCTGTTCGGTGACCGCGGCATCCCGAAGAGCTACCGCCACATGGACGGCTTCGGCTCGCACACCTTCCAGTGGGTCAATGCGCAGGGCGAGGCCTTCTGGATCAAGTACCACTTCAAGACCCACCAGGGCATCGAGACCTTCGTCGCCGAAGAGGCGCAGCGCGTGGGTGGCGAGAACCCGAACCACCACCACCTCGACCTGCTGCATTCCATCGAGCGCGGCGAGTTCCCGAGCTGGCGCGTGCAGGTGCAGATCATGCCGGTGGCCGAGGCGCGCACTTACCGCTTCAATCCCTTCGACCTGACCAAGGTCTGGTCGCACAAGGACTATCCGAAGATCGACATCGGCGTGCTCACGCTCGACCGCAACCCCGACAACTACTTCGCCGAGATCGAGCAGGCCGCGTTCAACCCCGCCAACTTCGTGCCCGGCATCGGCCCCTCGCCCGACAAGATGCTGCAGGGGCGCCTGTTCAGCTACGGCGACACGCAGCGCTACCGGCTCGGCATCAACCACACGCAGTTGCCGGTGAACCGCCCGCGCGCCACCACCGCGCAGAACTACGGCCGCGACGGCGCGATGCGCGGCGACGGCAATGGCGGCCGCGGCCCGAACTACGAACCCAACAGCTTCAGCGACGCGCCCAAGCAGAGCAACGAGTCGGTGTATGCGCCGCTCGAAATCCATGGCTGGACCGGCAGCCACGCCTGGCAGCAGCACCCCGCCGACAACGACTTCGTGCAGGCCGGCGACCTTTATCGCCTGATGGACGAAACCGCCAAGGAGCGACTCGTGAACAACATCGCTGGCGGCCTTGGCGCGGTGACGCGGCAGGACATCATCGACCGCGCCGTGAGCTACTTCCGACAGGCGGATGCCGACTACGGCGCGCGCCTCGAGAAGGCCATCCGTGCGGTGCAGGCGAAGATCAAGGGCGACGAAGTCAGTGTGCAGGTCGGCAAGCCCGCGCACGACAGCAGCAACAGCTGAGCGCGCAGGTGCGTTGCTCTCTCCCCCGCTGGGGGAGGGCGGGGGTGGGGGCCAGCGGCGTCACCACAGGGCGCATCGCTGTGCCCCCATCCCAACCTTCCCCCAGCGGGGGAAGGAGCAAGACATCAATCGCTGACCGCCACGCCCACCTTGGCGCCCGCAGCCACGATCTCGCCCCAGGTCGCATCGTCCAGCCAGATGCCGTCGCGCTCGCGTGCCACGCGCGCGGCGCGTTCGGGTTCGCCGGCGATCTGCACCTGGTCGAAACCTGCCCCGGGCGGGCTCTGGCGCAGCCAGTCGACGAACGCCGTCGCTTCCTGCGCGAAGCTTTGCTGGGTGCCGAGCCGGGTCGGGTCGATCAGGATGGTGAGCATGCCGTTGAGCACCGTGCGCGCGGCATCGGCCGGCCGGTGCCAGGTGCCGCCGCCGCTGAGCGCACCGCCCAGCAGCTCGCAGGCCATCGCCATGCCGTAGCCCTTGTGCTCGCCGAAGGTCATCAGCGCGCCGAACAGGCCGTTGGACTGCGGCACCACCACCACGCCCGGGTTGTTGGTCGGTGCGCCGCGTTCGTCGATCAGGTAGCCGTCGGGCACCTGTTCGCCCTTGTTGTGGGCGACGCGCATCTTGCCCTGGGCAACGCGGCTGGTCGCGAAGTCGAGCAGGAACGGCTCAGCGCCCGCGAGCGGAATGCCGATGCAGCATGGGTTGGTGCCGAAGCGCCCGTCGCCGCCACCCCAGGGCGCCACCACGGGCCGCGAGAGCACGTTGACGAAGTGCATCGACACCAGCCCTTCGGCCGTCGCCATTTCCGCGAAATGCCCGATGCGGCCCAGGTGGTGCGCATTCGCGAGCGTGAAGATGCAGCTGCCGTGCTGCTTAGCGCGCTCGATGCCCAGCGCCATGGCCTGCACGCCGACCACTTGGCCGTAGCCATGCAGGCCGTCGAGCGCGAGCAGGGTGCCGATGTCCGCATTGACCTTCACGGCCGCGTTCGGCACCAGCCCGCCCTCGGCCACCGCATCGACATAGCGCGGCAGCATGCCCACGCCGTGCGAGTCATGGCCGCTCAGGTTGGCGAGCACCAGGTTGGCGGCCACCTGTTGAGCTTCGGCCGGCGTGCTGCCGGCGGCTTCGAGGATGCGCGCGCAGTCCGCACGCAGCGAAGAGGCTTGGAGAGTTCGAGGCATGAGATCAGCTTATGTGCAGTGGGTTGATTCAAGGCCCCGCGCCAGCGAGGGCTGTTCGGGAAACACCGCGGAACCGGCTTTGCCGGGCCGCTGGTGTTGCCCCCTTGAGGGGGAGGCGGCGACACGAAGTGCGCCGCTTCGGGGGTGGGCTACATCACGGCGCCGACTTGCCATGGGACGAATTCGTTTTGGCCGTAGCCGTGTTTTTCGCTCTTCGACGGTTCACCGGATGCCGTCGCCAGCACCAGTTCGAAGATCCGCTGGCCCATCGCCTGGATCGAGCTCGTGCCGTCGACGATCTCGCCGCAGTTGATGTCCATGTCTTCTTCCTGCCGCTGCCACAGCGCCGAGTTGGTCGCGAGCTTTAGCGACGGCGAGGGCGCGCAGCCGTAGGCCGACCCGCGCCCCGTGGTGAAGCAGATGACGTTCGCGCCGCCCGCCACCTGGCCGGTGGCGCTTACCGGGTCGTAGCCGGGCGTGTCCATGTAGACGAAGCCGTGCGCCGTGACCGGCTCCGCGTATTCGTATACCGCCTCGAGGTTGCTGGTGCCGCCCTTGGCCACGGCGCCGAGCGACTTCTCGAGAATGGTCGTGAGGCCGCCTGCCTTGTTGCCCGGCGAGGGGTTGTTGTTCATCTCGCCCTGGTTGATCTCGGTGTAGTGCTCCCACCACTTGATGCGGTCGACGAGCTTTTGCCCCACTTCGCGCCGCACCGCGCGGCGCGTGAGCAGGTGCTCGGCGCCGTAGACCTCGGGCGTTTCGCTCAGGATGGCCGTACCGCCATGCGCCACCAGCAGGTCGACCGCGGCGCCCAGCGCGGGGTTGGCGCTGATGCCCGAATAACCGTCGGAGCCGCCGCACTGCAGACCGATCGTGATGTGCGCCGCGCTGCAGGGCTCTCGCTTCACCGCGTTGGCGCGCGGCAGCATCTCGTTGATCAGCGCAATGCCCTTCTCGACCGTCTTGCGCGTGCCGCCGGTGTCCTGGATGTTGAAAGTGCGAAAGTTCTCGCCCTCGGCCAGGTGGCCGGTCGCGAGCCAGGCATTGATCTGGTTCGCCTCGCAGCCCAGGCCCACCACCAGCACGCCCGAGAAGTTCGGGTGCGTGGCATAGCCCGTGAGCGTGCGCTCGAGGATCTGCATGCCCATGCCCTGCGTGTCCATGCCGCAGCCCGTGCCGTGCGTGAGGGCTACCACGCCATCGACGTTCGGGTAGTCTGCCAGCGCCGCGGGGTTGGTCCGGCGCGAGAAATGGTCGGCGATGGCGCGGGCCGCGGTGGCCGAGCAGTTCACGCTCGTGAGCACGCCGATGTAGTTGCGCGTGGCCACGCGGCCGTCCGCACGCCGGATGCCCATGAACGTCGCCTCGCGCTGCGCGGGCGCGGGCTTCACGTCGGCGCCGAAGGCGTAGTCGCGTTCGAAGTCGCCCTTGTCGGGGCCCATGTCGAGGTTGTGTGTGTGCACATGCTCGCCGGGGGCGATGGGCTTGCTCGCGAAGCCGATGATCTGGTTGTAGCGGCGAACCGGCTCGCCGGCGCCGATGGCGCGCGTCGCTACCTTGTGGCCCGCCGGAATCAGGCCGCGCACCGCCAGGCCCTCGACCGTGGCGCCGCCGACCAGCTGGCTGCGCGCGATCACGACGTCGTCGGCCTCATGAAGGCGAATGAAGGGATTCATCGTGGAACTCGTTGTGATGTCGTTGTGGTGTGGGGATCAGAAGAACATTCTCGGCAGCCAGAGAACCATCGACGGCATGTAGGTGATCGCCGCCAGTGCCAGCAGCAGCGGGATCAGCCACGGCAGGATCGCCATCGTCGTGCGCTCGAAGCTCAGGCCCGCGACGCGCGCCAGCACGAACAGCACCATGCCCATCGGCGGATGCAGCAGCCCGATCATCAGGTTCAGCACCATCACCAGGCCGAAGTGGATCGGGTCGACGCCCAGCTGGAGGGCGATGGGCAGCAGGATCGGCACCAGGATGGTGATCGCGGCCGTGGGCTCGAGGAAGCAGCCCACGAACAGCATCAGCAGGTTGGCCAGCAGCAGGAACACCCAGGCTTCCTTGGTGAAGCCCAGCACCCAGCTCGCGATGTCGGTGGTCACGCCGGTGGCGGTGAGCATCCAGCCGAAGATCGACGCGGCCGCCACGATGAACAGCACGGTCGACGTGGTCTCGACGGTGTCGAGGCAGACCTTGACGAACATCTTCCACGACAGCGTCTTGTACCAGGCGAAGCCGAGGATCATGGCCCACACGCAG
Source organism: Variovorax sp. Soil_C_19 (assembly GCF_057657255.1). Lineage (NCBI taxonomy): Bacteria > Pseudomonadati > Pseudomonadota > Betaproteobacteria > Burkholderiales > Comamonadaceae > Variovorax > Variovorax sp. Soil_C_19. The sequence continues at coordinate 122,153 of NZ_JBDGIV010000011.1, forward strand.
GCCGCGATGGCGCCCTCGGTGGGCGTGAACAGGCCCGTGCTCATCCCGCCGATCAGCAGCACGGGGGTCATGATCGGAAGCAGCGCCTCGAAGCGGAAGATGCGGTCGAGCACGAACAGCGACGCCAGGCCCGCAAACACCGTGAGCTGCGGCGGCGTGCCCAGCTTGGCCACCAGCAGCCACAGCATGAGCGGCCAGCCGACCACCACGGCCATCTCGCACATCGCCTTGAAGAAACGCGTGCTCGAGAACTTGATGTCGCCGCCCCAGCCGTTGCGGTGCGCGAAGTAGGCCACCGTCAGCATCATCAGGATGGCCAGCAGCACGCCCGGCAGGATGCCCGCGAGGAACAGCGCGCCCACCGACACGTTGGCCATCATTCCGTAGATCACGAACGGCAGGCTCGGCGGAATGATCGGCCCGAGCGTGGCCGACGCCGCGGTCACGCCGACCGCGAACTCGGTCGAGTAGCCGTGCTCCTTCATCGCCTTGATCTCGATCGTGCCGAGGCCCGCGGCATCGGCAATGGCCGTGCCGCTCATGCCCGCGAAGATCACCGAGCCCAGCACGTTCACATGGCCCAAGCCGCCCTTGAGCCAGCCCACGAGCGCGAGCGCGAAGTTGTAGATGCGGGTCGTGATGCCCGCGTTGTTCATCAGGTTGCCCGCCAGGATGAAGAAGGGCACGGCGAGCAGCGGAAAGCTGTCGATGCCGCTCACCATGCGGTGGATCACCACGAACGGCGGCAGGTTGCCGCTCACGAGGATGTAGGCCAGCGAGGCGCCGGCCATGGCCACGGCCACCGGAATGCCGCCCGCCATGAAGATCAGGAAGAAGATTTTCAGCATGCGCTTGTTCTTGTTGGAAGTTTCACCGGTCCGCGAGCGTGGACTCGGGGCGTTCGAGCACGCTGTAGCCGCGCTTCCAGTGCAGGCGCATCACCTGGACCGAGCGCCAGGTCATCGCCGCAAATCCGAACAGGCACAGCGCGTAGACGATGTTCATCGGCGCATCGACGATGGTCATGCGCGTGTTGTTGCCGATCTTCAGCATCATCTGCACCGTCATGACGACCGCGGCCGCGAAGAAGGCCGTGCGCAGCACATCGACCGCGCGCGAGAGCCAGCGTCCCATCGCCGCGGGCATGTGGCGGTAGAAGAAGTCGACCTGGATCTGGTTGTTCTTCGCCACCCCGATTGCCGCGCCGACGAACACCACGCCGATCAGCATGTAGCGCGCCACCTCCTCGGTCCAGGCGGCCGAGTCGTTCAGCACGTAGCGCGTGACGAACTGGTAGAACACGGTGAGCCCGAGCGCCCAGAAGATCGCCAGGGCGATCCAGCCCTCTGCGATCGTGTCGGAAAGATCGACGACCTCGTCTTCCGCATGGAAGTGGCCGTCGTCGTCGATGATCTTCTGTTCGGTCAACACAGTCTCCTAAGCGCCCGGCGAGCGGAGCGAGGTCTTTTCGGGAGACACCGCGGAACCGGCTTTGCCGGGCCGCTGGTGTCGCCCCCTCGAGGGGGAGGCGGCTACACGCAGTGAGCCGCTTCGGGGGTGTTACTTGATTGCAGTGATGCGGTCGTAGTCCTGCTGGCGGTAGCCGTGGTCGGTCGGCTTGGTGTTCTTCAGCACGGCTTCGCGGAACGCGGCCTTGTCGACCGTGATCACGTTGAGGCCCTTCTTCTTGAACTCGTCCACCAGGCGGGCTTCCGAGGCGATGACCTCGCGGCCCGTCTTCTCGGCGGCCTCCTGCATCACGTCGGTGAAGATCTTTTTCTCGTCGGCCGACAGCTTGCCCCAGAGCTGGCCCGAGACAATGGTCAGGAGCGAGTCGACGATGTGGCCCGTCAGCGAGATGTTCTTCTGCACCTCGAAGAACTTCTTGGCCTCGATGGTGGGCAGCGGGTTCTCCTGCGCGTCGACCGTGTTGTTCTGCAGCGCGAGGTAGACCTCGGCAAACGCGATCGGCGTGGCGTTGGCGCCCAGCGCCTTGGGGAAGGCGAGGTAGGCAGGCGCATCGGGCACGCGGATCTTCAGGCCCTTCATGTCTTCGGGCTTGGCCACCGGGCGGGCCGCGTTCGAGGTGACGTGGCGCGCGCCGTAGTAGTTGAGCGCCGTGATGTGGTTGCCTGTCTTGTCGTCGTAGCCCTTGGCGAGTTCCTTGAAGACGTCGCTCTTGGCGTACTTCAGCTGGTGCTCGGCGTCGCGGAAGATAAACGGAAAGTACGACACGGCCAGCGGCGGATAGCTGCGGCCCGCGAAGCTCGCGCCCGACAGGATGATGTCGACCGTGCCGAGCGTCAGGCCCTGGTTGATGTCGGCTTCCTTGCCCAGGCTCGAGGCGGGGAACACCTGGATGTCGTACTTGCCGTTGGTGCGCTTCTTGATCTCTTCGGCGGCCCAGACCGAGTACTTGTGGAAAGGCTCCGAGGTTTCGTACACGTGGGCCCACTTGAGCTTGGTCTGCGCGGCGGCGATGCCGGCCGTGCCCAGCGCGGTGGCGGCCAGGGCACAGGCGGCAATGGCTTTGAGGATGTGGCGTTTGCTGTTCATCGGTTTGTCTCCGTTGTGTGGATGAGAAAGAAATGCTGGCGGGTCAGGAGGCTTTCGCGCGGCGCCAGCTCGCGCTGAATCGGTGGTGGGAGTTGTCCATGTGGGCGTGCATCGCGGCGCGCGCGGCCTCGGCGTCGCGGGCGGCGATCGCGTCGCGGATCGCCTCGTGCTCGGCGATCGCCGAGCGCCACGAGGCCACCGTCTCGAAATACCCGCCCAGCCGCGTGAAGATCGGGCCGTTGCGCGAGTCCCAGAAGCTCTGCACCGTTTCGACCAGCACCGCATTGCCGCTGGCGCCGACGATGGCCAGGTGGAACGCACGGTCGCCATCGAGCGGCAGCACCTCGCGATCGGCAAGCTCGCACATCGTCCTGATGGCGCGGCTCATTGCATCGACATCCTTGCGCTTGCCCTGGACGGCAGCGATGGCGGCGGTCTCGCCCTCGATCACGCGGCGCGCGCGGATCAGCTCGAGCGGGCCCCATTCGGTGGGCGCCACCGGCTTGCTCGCGCGGTGCGTGCGGTCGAGCACATAGACGCCCGAACCGGTGCGCACCTCGACCCAGCCCTCGACCTCGAGCGCGATCAGCGCCTCGCGCACCGACGGCCGGCTCACGCCCAACTGCTTGGCCAGGTCGCGCTCGGCCGGTAGCCGCGCGCCCACGGCAAACTCGCCCTGCCCGATCAGCGCGCGGAGCTGGTCGGCAATCTGGCGGTACAGGCGCTGGGGTTCGACGGTCTGGAGCGGCACGGCGGACGGTTAAGGGTTGTCCTGAATTGGACAAGTGGTAAGGCCAATTCAGAATACGATCCGCACCGCGCCGTCGCCATCGGGCCAAACCCTGAACACCGCCTTGCAGGTGCCCCACTTTTTCCATTCAAGGAGACATGCATGAGACTCAAGGGCAAGACCGCGCTGGTCACGGCCGCCGGGCAGGGCATCGGCCACGCGAGCGTGCTCGCGATGGCGGCCGAAGGCGCGGAAGTCTGGGCGACCGACGTCAACGAGCAGCTGCTCGAACGCTATGCGGGCGTTGCCAACGTGCGCACCGCCCGCCTCGACGTGCTCGACCGGACGGCGATCGACGCCTTCTTCGCACGCGTGCCCACGCTCGACGTGCTGTTCAACTGCGCGGGCGTGGTGCACAACGGCACCGTGCTCGACGCTACCGACCGCGACCTGGAATTCGCGTTCAGCCTCAATGTGCGCGCGCAGTTCTGGACCATCCAGGCGGCGCTGCCCGGCATGCTGGCGGCCGGCCGCGGCAGCATCATCAACATGGCGAGCGTCTGCTCGAGCATGAAGGGCCTGCCCAACCGCTTCGTCTACGGCACCACCAAGGCCGCGGTGCTCGGCCTCACCAAGAGCGTGGCGGCCGACTTCGTGGCGCGCGGCATCCGCTGCAATGCCGTGTGCCCCGGCACGGTCGACACGCCCTCGCTCGGCGAGCGCATCAACGCCAATGCCGATCCCGACGCCGCGCGCCTGGCATTCATCGCGCGCCAGCCGATGGGCCGGCTCGCGCAGGCCGAGGAGATCGCGCCCGTGGTGGTGTTCCTCGCGAGCGACGAGTCGGTGTTCGCCACCGGCCAGGCCTTCACCGTCGACGGCGGCATCACGATATGAACCGGCTCGACTTCGACGGCCGCCATGCGGTGGTGACCGGCGGCGCCACTGGCCTGGGCTACGGCATCGCCGAACGGCTCATCGCCTCGGGCGGCAGCGTCACGCTGTGGGACCGCGACGAAGCCGCCGCCGCCAAGGCTGCCGCTGCGCTGGGCCCCAATGCCTTTGCCGTGCAGGTCGACGTGGCCCAGCACGATTCCGTGGTTCGGGCGCTGGCCGACACGCTCGCGCAGTCGCCGCGCATCGACGCGCTGGTCAACAGCGCCGGCATCACCGGCCCCAACACCAAGCTGTGGGACTATCCCGTGGACGACTGGCGCCAGGTGATGGAAGTCAACATCAACGGCGTGTTCCTCTGCTGCCGCGAAGTGGTCGCGCAGATGCGCACACAGGGCTACGGCCGCATCGTCAACATCGCTTCGGTGGCCGGCAAGGAGGGCAACCCCAATGCCAGCGCCTACAGCGCGAGCAAGGCCGCGGTGATCGCGCTCACCAAGTCGCTCGGCAAGGAACTGGCCGACACCGGCATCCGCGTCAACTGCGTGACGCCCGCTGCGGTCAAGACCGCCATCTTCGACCAGATGACGCCCGAGCACATCGCGTTCATGCTGTCGAAGATCCCGATGGGCCGCTTCGGCACCGTGGAGGAAGTGGCCGCGATGGTCGGCTGGCTTTGCACCGAAGATTGCGCGTTCGCCACCGGTGCGGTCTTCGACCTTTCCGGCGGCCGTTCGACCTATTGAGTATTTTTTCGATTCCCCAAGAAAGGACAGCATGAAACTCGTTCGCTATGGCAACCCCGGCAAGGAGAAGCCCGGTCTCATCGACGACGAAGGCCGCCTGCGCGACCTGAGCGCCCTGGTCGCCGACATCGGGCCCGACCAGCTCGGCGACGCCGCGCTGGCAAAGCTGCGCCGGCAGAAGATCGACAAGCTGCCGCTGGTGCGCGGCAAGCCGCGCTTCGGCTGCCCGGTTGCCAACGTCGGCAAGTTCATCGCCATCGGCCTGAACTACGCCGACCACGCCGCCGAGTCGGGCCTGCCGATCCCGAAGGAGCCCGTGGTCTTCATGAAGGCCACCAGCTGCATCCAGGGCCCGAACGATCCGGTCATGCTGCCGAAGAACTCGGTCAAGAGCGATTGGGAGGTGGAGCTCGGCGTGGTCATCGGCGCGCGCGCCAGCTACGTGTCGCAGAAGGACGCGCTCGACTACGTGGCCGGCTACTGCACCATCAACGACGTGAGCGAACGCGAGTTCCAGATCGAGCGCGGCGGCACGTGGGACAAGGGCAAGGGTTGCGACACCTTCGGCCCGATCGGCCCTTGGCTCGTCACGCGCGACGAAGTGCCCAACCCGCAGAAGCTGTCGATGTGGCTCGACCTCAACGGCAAGCGCATGCAGACCGGCAGCACCAAGACCATGATCTTCAGCATCGCCAAGATCGTGAGCTACCTGAGCCAGTTCATGACGCTGATGCCCGGCGACGTCATCACCACCGGCACGCCGCCCGGCGTGGGCCTGGGCATGAAGCCGCCGCTCTACCTGAAGAAGGGCGACGTGATGACGCTGGGCATCGAAGGGTTGGGCGACCAGCGGCAGGACGTGATTCCGTTCAAGCGCTGACGCACGACACGCTGCGCGCGCCTCAGCGCAGCGCGCGCAGCAGCGCGTCGTACACCAGCCGCACGCGCGCCGGCACCGGCGCGCGCTGCGAGCGGTAGACATGGATCGGCCAGGGCTCGGGCGCCTCGGCCTCGAGCACCGCCACCAGCTCGCCCGATGCCAGCAGCGGTTCGGCCAGCGGCGCCACGAGCTGGCCGAAGCCCAGGCCCGCGCGCACCGCGGCGCATTCGGCATCGACGTCGTCGGTCACGAACGCGGGCGCGGTGATCGGCATCTGCCGCCCCTTGCTGAAGAACCATGACCATGGACGGCCCGCACTGCGGTCGATCAACCCCGTGAGCGGCAGCCGCGACAGGGCTTCGAGGGTTTCGGGCACGCCGGTGCGCGCCACCAGGGCCGGCGCCGCCACCACGTAGAGCGCCATCTTTCCCACCACGCGTGTGACGAAGCGCGCATCGCGCACCGGGCCGGCGCGCACACCGATGTCGATCTGTTCGTCCACCACGTCGGCATGCTGCTCGGACAGTCGCAGGTCGAGCACCAGCCCCGGATGCTCGGCGAGCATCGGCGCCAGCGCCTCGGGGATCAGCCGGCGGCCGAACACGTTGGGCGCCGTCACGCGCACCGTGCCCGCATGCTGCGAGAGCGCGCGCCGGTCGGTGCGGTGGAACAGCGCATCGACGCCGCCGACCGCCGCGCGCGCGCGCTGCGCGAGCTGGCGGCCGAAGTCGGTGAGCTGCACGCCGCGCGTGCTGCGATGGAACAGCGGCTCGCCGAGCTCGTCCTCCAGCTCGCGCACCGCGCGCGTGACGACCTGCGGCGACACCGACAGCCGCACCGCGGCCTCGCGGAAATTGGCGGCGTCGGCGGCGGCGCAGAACACGCGGAGGGCTTCGAGGCGGTTGCTCATGAGTATTCCTGATTTCGGAATTTTGAAGTCGTGCAAGTTTCATTTACGGGAACACGTGGATTTTCCACACTGCATGCACCTCTTCAACTTCCTCAAGGAAATTCCCATGACATCCGTTCAAGACAACATCCGCGGCAAGGTCGCCATCGTCACCGGCGCGAGCAGCGGGCTCGGCGAATCCACCGCACGCCATCTCGCGCAGCGCGGCGCCAGGGTGGTGCTCGCGGCGCGCCGCGTCGACCGGCTCGACAAGGTCGTGGCCGAGATCCGCGAGGCCGGCGGCGAGGCGATCGCGGTGGCGACCGACGTGTCGAAGCGCGACGATCTCGAGCGGCTGGCCGCCGCCACGGTCGAGGCCTTCGGCCGTATCGACGTGCTGGTCAACAACGCGGGCGTGATGCCGCTGTCGCCGATCGAGCGGCTGAAGGTCGACGAATGGAACCGCACCATCGACGTCAACATCAAGGGCGTGCTCTACGGCATTGCCGCGGTGCTGCCGCGCATGCAGGCGCAGGGCAGCGGCCACATCGTCAACATCTCGTCGATCGCGGGGCTCAAGGTGTTCACGCCGATCGGCACGGTCTACAGCGCCACCAAGCATGCGGTGCGTGCGATCTCCGAGGGGCTGCGCGTCGAGGTGGGCGACAGCGGCATCCGCGTGACCATCGTCTCGCCCGGCGCGATCGAGTCGGAGCTGAAGTTCGGCACCACCGATGCCGAGACCGCCGCCGGCGTGCAGGCCTTCTACGAGGCGAGCCAGATCCCGGCCGATTCGGTGGCGCGCGCGGTGGTCTACGCCGTCGAGCAGCCTGCCGACGTGGACATCAACGAAGTGGTGCTGCGGCCGGTATCGCAGGCGTTCTGAGCGGCGCGGGCCACCGCCCGCCGGCCACTGCGATTAACCTAGGAAAACCGAAGGTTAATCGGCCTCAAATCCGGGAAGCCCCTGCAAAATAGAACGACCGTTCGTTTTATTTGAGGTTCCCGATGTCCGTCACCGCAGTCTCCGCCAAGCCACGCGCCGCCCAGAAGGGCCAGCAGACCAAGGCCGTGATCGTCGACGCCGCGCTCGCGCTGGCGGCCCAGATCGGGCTCGAGGGCCTCTCGATCGGCGCGGTGGCCGAAATCACCAAGATGAGCAAGTCGGGCGTGTTCGCCCACTTCGGCTCGCGCGAGGAGCTGCAGATCTCGGTGGTGCGCGAGTATCACGCACGTTTCGAGCAAGAGGTGTTCTATCCCGCGCTCGAGGCGCCGCGCGGCCTGCCCCGGCTGCGCGCGATGTTCGCCAACTGGATGAAGCGCACCTCGGCCGAGATCGACTCGGGCTGCATCTACATCAGCGGCGCCTCCGAGTTCGACGATCGCCCGGGCCCCGTGCGCGATGCCCTCGTGGAGTCCGTCAGCATCTGGCAGGCCGCCGTGCTGCGCGCCATCGTGCAGGCCAAGAGCGAAGGCCACCTGCGCGCCGATGCCGACGAGCGGCAGATCGCCTTCGAGATCCACGGCCTGATCCTCGCGCTGCACTACGAAGCGCGCTTTCTGCAGGTGCCCGGCTCGATCGCGCGCGCCAACGTCGGCTTCGACAACATCCTCGCGCGCGCGGCCACGCCCGAAGCGCCGCCCGCTGCTGCTGCCGCCAAGCCTGCCGCACGCCGCCTCAAGACGGTGCGCTGAGCGGCCACGATTTCGCTTTCTCGCTTTCCCCCTTCTTTTTTTACCCAGCTTCGACCAGGAGAGTCCCGGATGCCGACCTATACCCCACCCGTGCGCGACATGCAGTTCGTGCTGCACGAGATGCTGAACGTTTCCGACGAGCTCAAGGCACTCCCGGCCCATGCCGAGACCGACGCCGACACCATCAACGCGGTGATCGAGGAAGCCGGCAAGTTCGCGGCCGAGGTGACCTTTCCGCTCAACATCAGCGGCGATGAAGAGGGCTGCACGCTCGACAAGGCGACGCACGAGGTGAAGACGCCCACCGGCTTCAAGGAGGCCTATGCCAAGTTCGTCGAAGGCGGCTGGCCGGCGCTCTCGTGCGACCCTGAACATGGCGGTCAGGGCCTGCCCTACGTGGTCAACCAGTGCCTGTATGAAATGCTCAACAGCGCCAACCAGGCCTGGACCATGTACCCGGGCCTCTCGCACGGCGCCTACGAGGCGCTGCATGCCTACGGCACGCCCGAACAGAAGAAGACCTACCTGCCCAAGCTCACGAGCGGCGAGTGGACCGGCACCATGTGCCTGACCGAGCCCCATTGCGGCACCGACCTGGGCCTGCTGCGCACCAAGGCCGAGCCCCAGCCCGATGGCACCTACCGCATCACCGGCAGCAAGATCTTCATCTCGGCCGGCGAGCACGACATGGCCGAGAACATCATCCACCTGGTGCTGGCCCGCCTGCCCGACGCGCCCAAGGGCAGCAAGGGCATCAGCCTGTTCGTGGTGCCGAAATTCCACGTCAAGGCCGACGGCGCGCTCGGTGATCGCAACCCGATCTTCTGCGCCGGCCTGGAGCACAAGATGGGCATCCACGGCAACGCCACGGCGCAGATCGTGATCGAAGGCGCCACCGGCACGCTGGTGGGCGAACCGCACAAGGGCCTGGCCGCGATGTTCGTGATGATGAACGCCGCGCGCCTTGGCGTGGGCAACCAGTCGCTGGGCCTGACCGAAGTGGCCTACCAGAACGCACTGGCCTACGCCAAGGACCGCCTGCAGATGCGCTCGCTCTCGGGCGTGAAGGCCAAGGACAAGGAAGCCGACCCGATCATCGTGCACCCCGATGTGCGCAAGATGCTGCTCACCGCCAAGGCCTACGCCGAGGGCGGCCGCGCGCTGCAGATCTTCTGCACGCTGCTGCTCGACAAGGCGCACCACCATCCCGACGAGAAGGTGCGCAAGGACTCCGACGAGATCGTGGCGCTGCTCACGCCGATCGTGAAGGCCTTCATCACCGACAACGGCCACATCGCGACCAACGCCTGCATGCAGGTGTTCGGCGGCCATGGCTTCATCAAGGAATGGGGCATGGAGCAGTTCGTGCGCGACAACCGCATCAACATGATCTACGAAGGCACCAACACCGTGCAGTCGCTGGACCTGCTGGGCCGCAAGATCCTCGGCAACAACGGCGCGTCGCTCAAGAAGTTCGGCAAGCTCGTGGCGAAGCTGGTCGAGGAAGAGGGCGTGAACGAGAAGATGGCCGAATTCATCAATCCGATCGCGGGCCTCGGCGACCAGCTCACCAAGTTCACGACCGAGATCGGCTTCAAGGGCTTTCAGAACCCCGACGAAGTGGGCGCCGCCGCGGTGGACTACCTGCGCGTGGCCGGGCATTTCGTGTTCGGCTACCTGTTCGCGCGCATGGCGCAGGTCGCGCTGCGCGAGATCGCCGCAGGCAATGCTGATCCCTTCTACGTCGCCAAGCTGCAGACCGCGCGCTTCTACTTCGCCAAGCTGTTCCCCGAGACCGCGACGCTGATGCGCACCGCGCGTGCCGGCAGCAAGGTGCTGATGGACACCGACGCCGCGCTGGCCTGAGCCGACCATGAAAAAAGCAATGCTCGCAGCCCTCGTGCTCGCCGCGGTCTCGTCCGCGGCCATGGCCCAGGCCACGCCCGTGGGCCTGTGGCGCAACGTCGACGACAAGACCGGTGAGGCCAAAGCCGAGATCCGAATCGCCGAAGCCAACGGCGCACTCGTCGGGCGCATCGAGAAGTCGTTGAAGAAGGATGCGAAGCCCGACGCGGTCTGCGACGAATGCAGCGACGACCGCAAGGGCAAGCCGATCGCGGGTCTCGAGATCGTCCGCGGCGGCAAGAAGGCCGAGGGCAAGGACGTCTGGGAAGGCGGCCGGATCCTCGACCCCGAGAACGGCAAGGAATACCGCGCGAGCTTCACGCCCATCGATGGTGGCAAGAAGCTCGAGGTGCGCGGCTACCTCGGTCCGTTCTGGCGCACCCAGACCTGGAACCGCGTGCAGTAAGCCTGCTGCACGCAACCCATCCAAGAAATACGAAGCAACATGTCCCGATTTCAAGTGAAAAAGGTCGCCGTGCTCGGCGCCGGCGTGATGGGCGCGCAGATCGCCGCCCACCTCGTCAACGTGCGCGTGCCCGTCGTGCTGTTCGACCTGGCCGCTAAAGAAGGCCCGAAGAATGGCATCGTCACGCGCGCCATCGACAACCTCAAGAAGCTCAAGCCCGCGCCGCTCGGCGACGTCGGCGACGCGGTGCTGATCGAACAGGCCAACTACGACGACGACCTTGCCAAGCTCGGCGAGTGCGACCTCATCATCGAAGCGATTGCAGAGCGCATGGACTGGAAGCTCGATCTCTACAGGAAGATCGCGCCGCACGTGGCCAAGCATTCGATCCTGGCCTCGAACACCTCGGGGCTGTCGATCACCAAGCTCAGCGAGGCATTGCCCGAGGCGTTGAAGCCACGCTTCTGCGGCATCCACTTCTTCAACCCGCCGCGCTACATGTTCCTGGTGGAGCTGATCAACACGCCCACCACCGAGCCGCAGGTGCTCGACGACCTCGAGGCCTTCGTCACCAGCACGCTCGGCAAGGGCGTGGTGCGGGCGCACGACACACCCAACTTCATCGCCAACCGCGTCGGCATCGCCGGCATGCTGGCCACGCTGAAGGAAGTCGAGAAGTTCGGCCTCACGCCCGACGTGGTGGACGACCTCACGGGCAAGAAGCTGGGCCGCGCAAGTTCGGGCACCTTCCGCACGGCCGACGTGGTGGGCCTGGACACCATGGCCCACGTCGTCAAGACGCTGCAGGACAACCTGAGCGCCGAGACCGATCCGTTCTACGCCAACTTCGCGACGCCGCCGGTGCTCGCCAAGCTGCTCGAACTCGGCCACCTGGGCCAGAAGACCAAGGCCGGCTTCTTCAAGAAGGTCGGCCGCGACATCCTGCGCTTCGACCAGGCCAGTGGCGAGTACGTGCCCGCGGGCGCCAAGGCCGACGAGGTCTACGGCCGCATGCTCAAGAAGCCCGCGGGCCAGCGCCTGAAGCTGCTGCGCGAGGCCGAAGGGCCGCAGGGCCAGTTCCTCTGGGCGATCCTGCGCGACAGCTTCCACTATGCCGCCGTGCACCTGGCCGAGATCGCCGAGAGCGCGCGCGACATCGACTTCGCGATGCGCTGGGGCTTCGGCATGAAGCAGGGCCCGTTCGAGCTCTGGCAGGAAGCCGGCTGGACCCAGGTCGCGCGCTGGATCCAGGACGACATCGATGCGGGCAAGGCATTGAGCACCGCGCCGCTGCCGAAATGGGTGTTCGAGGGCCCGGTCGCCGAGGCCGGCGGCGTGCACACGCCCGAAGGTTCGTGGAGCGCGTCGCAAGGCAAGTTCGTGCCCCAACGCAAGCTGCCGGTGCATGCGCGCCAGCTGTTCCCCGAGAGCGTGCTCGGCGCCGACGCGACCGATGCGAACACCGCGGGCACCACGATCAGCGAAGAGGGCGACGTGCGCGTCTGGACGCTCGACGGCGAGGTGCTGATTGCCAGCATCCAGTCGAAGATGCATGCGATCAGTCCCGACGTGGCCGAGGCGCTCGGCGCCGCGGTCGAACTGGCCGAAGCCGAATACAAGGGCCTCGTGATCTGGTCGCCCGACGAGATGTTCTCGGTCGGCGCCGACCTGCAGGCGATGCTGCCGGCCTTCGTCGTCGCCGGGATCGGTGCGGTCGAAGGGGCCGAGGAAGAGCTGCAGAACGTGATGCTCAAGATCCGCTACGCCAGCGTGCCGGTGGTGTCGGCCGTGCGCGGCATGGCGCTCGGCGGCGGCTGCGAGCTGGCGGTGTATTCGGCCAGGCGCGTGGCGGCGATGGAAAGCTACATCGGCCTGGTCGAAGTGGGCGTGGGCCTGATCCCGGGCGCAGGCGGCCTGACCTACATCGCGCGCCGCGCGGCCGAGAACGCCGCGGCCTCGACCGGCAGTGACCTGCTGCCGTTCCTGACCGAAGGCTTCACCGCCGCCGCGATGGCCAAGGTCGGCACCGGCGCGCTCGATTCGAAAAAACTCGGCTACCTGCTCGACAGCGACGTGATCGTGCCCAACAAGGACGAGCTGCTGTACGTGGCGCTGCAGCAGGCCAAGGCCATGGCCGATGCCGGCTGGCGCCCGCCGCTGCGCCGCAGCTTCCGCGTGGCGGGCCGCAGCGGCGCCGCGACGATCAAGGGCCAGCTCGTGAACATGCGCGACGGCGGCTTCATCAGCGCGCACGACTTCCACATCGCGAGCCTGATCGCGCACGTGGTCACCGGCGGCGACGTGGATGCCGGTTCGCTCGTGACCGAGGAATATGTGATGGCGCTGGAGCGCAAGGCGTTCTGCTCTCTGATCGTGCATCCCAAGACGCAGGAGCGGATCATGGGGATGCTGAGCACGGGGAAGCCGGTGCGCAACTGAGCCGGCGAAGACCATGAGCGAAGACCTCGATCCGTCCGGTTCCCTCTCCCGCTTGCGGGAAAGGGCCAGGGTGAGGGCGAGAGCGCTTCGCGGAGCCCCGACCGACGCCGAATCGCTACTCTGGTTTCATTTGCGCGATCGCCGCCTCGGCGGCTTCAAATTCCGTCGCCAACGACCTATCGGCCCTTACTTTGCCGACTTCGCATGCCTCGAAACGAAGTTGGTCGTCGAACTGGATGGCGGACAGCATGCAGAAGCTGCCGTCTACGACGAGCGTCGTACACGCTTCATCGAAGCGAAAGGCTGTCGTGTTCTTCGCTTCTGGAACAACGAAGTGCTGACGCAGACAGATGCTGCTCTCGAACGGATCCTGCTGGCGCTCCAAGACGGCAACCCTCACCCCAGCCCTCTCCCGCAAGCGGGAGAGGGGGCAAGACAAGATACAAGGACTGAAAAGCCATGAAACAAACCCAAGACGCCTACATCGTCGCCGCCACCCGCACCCCCATCGGCAAGTCCCACCGCGGCTACTTCCGCAACCACCGCCCCGACGACCTGCTCGCGACCACGCTCAAGGCCGCACTCGCCGCGGTGCCCAGCCTCGACCCGCAGGCCATCGAAGACATCATCTGCGGTTGCGCTATTCCAGAAGCGCAGCAGGGCCTCAACGTCGCGCGCATCGGCGCGGTTCTGGCGGGCCTGCCGACCAGCGTCGGCGGCATCACCGTCAACCGCTTCTGCGCCTCGGGGCTGTCGGCCGTGCAGATGGCGGCCGACCGCATCCGCGTGGGCGAGGCCGACGTGATGATCGCGGCCGGCGTCGAGAGCATGAGCATGGTGCCGATGATGGGCAACGCGCCGTCGCTTTCGCCGTCGATCTTCGAACGCGACGGCGACGTCGGCATTGCCTACGGCATGGGCCTCACGGCCGAGAAGGTCGCGCAGCAGTGGAAGGTCGGCCGCGAGGCGCAGGACGCGTTTGCGCTCGCCTCGCACCAGAAGGCACTGGCAGCGCAGAAGGCCGGCAAGTTCGCCGACGAGATCACGCCGATCGAGGTGACCGACCGGGTGCCGAACCTCGAGACCGGCGAGTCGGTCGCGACCACGCGCACGGTGACGCTCGACGAAGGCGCGCGCCCCGACACCAGCCTCGAAGGCCTGGCGAAGCTGCGCACCGTGTTCGCCGCGCGCGGCACGGTCACGGCCGGCAACAGCTCGCAGACGTCCGACGGCGCAGGCGCGCTGATCCTCGCGAGCGAGAAGGCGGTCAAGCAGTTCGGACTCGTGCCGCTCGCGCGCTTCGTGAGCTTCGCGAGCAAGGGCGTGCCGCCGCACATCATGGGCATCGGCCCGATCGAAGCCATTCCGGCCGCGCTGCGCTATGCCGGCCTGAAGCACGAGGACATCGACTGGTTCGAGCTCAACGAGGCCTTTGCGGCGCAGTCGCTCGCGGTGATCGATACGCTGGGGCTCGACCCGTCGAAGGTCAACCCGATGGGCGGCGCGATCGCGCTTGGGCATCCGCTCGGTGCGACCGGGGCGATCCGCTCGGCGACGGTGGTGCATGCGCTGCAGCGCGAGAAGCTCAAGTACGGCATGGTCACGATGTGCGTGGGCATGGGCCAGGGCGCCGCGGGCATCTTCGAACGCGTCTGACGGCCATGCAGGCACACCCGCACAAGCTCCCGGTCGACGGCGGCAGGCAGCAGATCGCGGTGCGCCACTACGCGCCCACGGCCGCGGCCGAGGCGCGCGCGAGCATCGTCATCGGCGGTGCGATGGGCGTGCGCCAGTCGTTCTACGAGCCGTTCGCGCGCTGGCTCGCCGCGCAGGGGTTCAGCGTTTGGACCTTCGACTACCGGGGCTCGGGCGATTCGCGCGCGGGTGCTTCGCTGCGGGGCTTCGACGCCGACCTCTTCGACTGGGCGCGCGACTACGAAGCGGTGGTCGATGCCGCCAATGCCGCGCTGCCTTCGCAGCCGCTCTACCTGCTCGGCCACAGCCTCGGCGCGCAGCTGCCGGGCTTGCTGCAGCGGCCAGAGCAGGTCGACGGCCTGGTGAGCATTGCCGCGGGCAGCGGCTACTGGCGCGAGAACGCGCCGCGCCTGAAGCGCAGCATCCTGTATTTCTGGTTCGTGCTGGTGCCGCTGGCGACCCGGCTCTGGGGCTACTTTCCGGGCCGCCGGCTGCGCAAGGTGGGCGACCTGCCGCGCGGCGTGATCCTGCAATGGCGCCGCTGGTGCCTCGACCCGCGCTACAGCGTGGGCGCCGAGGGCGAGCGCGCGGCGCGCAGCTACAGCCGCGTGCGCTTCCCGGTGCTGGCGCTGTCGATGACCGACGACGAACTGATGACGCTGGCCGGCACGCGCAGCCTGCTGAGCTTCTACGACCAGGCGCCGCGGGCGATGGAGCGCATCGCGCCGGCCGACGTGCAGGCGTCGCGCATCGGCCATTTCGGCTTCTTCCGCGAGCAGTTCAGCGCCACCCTCTGGCCGAGCACGGTCGACAAGCTGCACCGGCTCGCGGCGATCACTGCGCCGTCGCTGGCGGGCGTCCCGCAGACGACTGCATGAGTCCACCCACCGGAGGCACACTGCGACCATGACGAGCACCCATCCCTTCGACAAGGCCCTGGCGCTGCAGCACAGCGACCTGCGTGCCGGCCACTTCACAGGCGCCACGAGCGCCGAATACTGGAACATGGTGGGGCCCTTCGGTGGCGCCACCGCGGCGATCGCGCTGCAGTCGGTGCTGCAGCATCCCGACCTGCTTGGCACCCCGCTCGCGCTGACGGTCAACTTCGCGGCCGCCCTCGTGGCCGGACCGTTCGACGTGCAGGCCACGGCCGTGCGCACCAACCGCTCGACGCAACACTGGACGGTGCAGATCACGCAGCCCGGTGCCGACGGCACGCCGAACATGACGACCACCGCCACCGTGGTCACGGCCGCGCGGCGCGAGACCTGGAGCCAAAGCGACCTGCCAATGCCCAAAGATGTGCCGCAGCCCGAGTCGGTCGAGCGCTTCAGCATCGGCCCGGCCGGCGTCGCCTGGCTCGATCGGTACGAGATGCGTCCGGTCAGCGGCTTCATCCCCACGCAGTGGGACGGCAGCGAGCAGCACAGCGAAAGCCTCTACTGGCTGCGCGAGGCCGAGCCGCGGCCGCTCGACTTCGCCTCGCTCGCGGCGATGAGCGATGTGTTCTATCCGCGCGTGTGGCTGCGCCGCGCGAAGCATGTGCCCGCGGGCACGGTGTCGATCACCACCTACTTCCATGCCGGTGACGCGCAGTTTGCCGAGGTCGGCACCGGCTACCTGCTGGGCCGCGCGACGGGCCAGCAGTTCTTCAACGGCTTCTTCGACCAGGCCGCGCAGCTCTGGAGCCAGAATGGCGTGCTGCTTGCCACCTCGAACCAGATCGTCTACTACAAGGAATAGACACCGCCCATGACGAAATCCGTCGACTTCTATTTCGACTTCGGCAGCCCCGCCGCCTACCTCGCCGCCACGCAGCTGCCGCACGTGTGCGCCGACACCGGCGCCGCACTGGTGTGGAAGCCGATCCTGCTCGGCGGTGTGTTCCAGGCCACCGGTAACCGCTCGCCGGCCGAGGTCAGGCCCAAGGGGCCCTACATGACGACCGACCTGCAGCGCTTTGCGAAGCGCTATGGGGTGCCTTTCGTCCACAACCCGCACTTCCCCGTCAATACGCTGCTGCTGATGCGTGGCGCCACGGGCGTGCAGATGAAGAACCCCGAGCGTTTCGGGGCCTACGTCGATGCCGTGTTCCACGCCATGTGGGTTGCACCGCAGAACATGAACGACCCGGCCACCGTGGGTGCGGTCCTGCAGAACGCCGGATTCGACGCCCAGCAACTGCTCGCGCTGGCCGGCGCGCAGGAAACCAAGGACCGGCTGAAGGCCGTCACGCAGGAAGCTGTCGAGCGCGGCGTGTTCGGTGCACCGACCATGTTCGTCGGCAGCGAGATGTTCTGGGGCCAGGACCGGCTCGATTTCGTGCGCGAGGCGCTCTCGGCCTGAGCGGCCCGGTCGCCCATTCCTTCCAGTTCTCTCCTCCAAGGATCCATTCCATGAGCGACATCCTCGTCCACACCGAAGCCGGCGTGATGACCCTGACCTTCAACCGTGTCGAGAAGAAGAACTCGATCACCAGCGGCATGTACGCCGAGCTGGCCGACGCGCTCGCCACGGCCGAGGGCGATGCCGCGGTGCGCTGCGTGCTGATCCAGGGCGACCCGACGATCTTCAGCGCCGGCAATGACATCGGCGACTTCCTCAATGCGCCGCCGGCCGGCGAGAACTCGCCCGTATTCCGTTTCCTGCGCGGCATCGCGGCCTTTCCGAAGCCGATCGTCGCCTCCGTCTGCGGCCCGGCCGTGGGCATCGGCACCACGATGCTGTTCCATTGCGACCTGGTCTATGCCGGCGACAACGCAGCCTTCTCGATGCCTTTCGTGAACCTGGGGCTGTGTCCCGAGGCGGCGTCGAGCCTGCTGGTGCCGCAGATGTTCGGCCATCACCGCGCCGCCGAGGCGCTGCTGCTCGGCGAGCCCTTCATGGCCGAAGCCGCGCTCGAGGTCGGGCTGGTGAACCGCATCGTGCCGCCGACCGAGGCCAATGCCATCGCGCAGGGACAGGCCCGCAAGCTCGCGGCCAAGCCGCTCTCCGCACTCGTCGAGACCAAGCGCCTGCTCAAGAAGGCGCAGTTGCCCGCGGTGATCGAGCGCATGGACGAGGAGGGCGCGAGCTTCGGCCGGATGCTGCGCGAACCCGCTGCGCGCGAGGCCTTCCGCGCTTTCATGGAGAAGCGCAAGCCAGACTTTTCGAAGGTCTGATCGTAGTTCCACGCATTGCCCCGCCCTGGTGCATGCGTACACTGGGCGGCGTGCACATCTTCCAGTCAGGATCGGTCGCAGCCCCCGGCCAGCATGTCGGTACAGCTACTGAAAAAGTAGCAACCGGCGTCACGCGCCGGCGTACTTTCGGCTTGCTCGCGGGGGCGCTGGTGGCGTCGCCCGCGGTGGTCCGGGCCCGCGTGCGTCCGTTGCGCATCGGGCTCATCGGCTCGTGGTCCGGGCCCTATGCGGGGGGCGGGCGGCAGTTCGATGCCGGCATGTCGGCCTGGCTGGCCGCGCACAACCAGGCCATCGCGGGGCGTCCGGTCGAACTGCTGCGGCGCGACGTGCCGGGCAGCGCACCCGAGCAGGCGCGGCGCCACGCACAAGACCTCGTCGAGGGCGAGCGCGTGGACCTGCTGGCGGGACTCGACTTCAGTTCCAACGCCTATGCCGTCGGTGCCGTCGCCACGCAGGCCAAGGTGCCGCTCCTGGTGATGAACGCGGCTTCCTCGGGCATCACGGCGCGCTGCCCGTTCGCGGTGCGGCTGTCGTTCACCATCTCGCAGGTCACGATGCCGCTCGCGCGCTGGGCGCTGCAGCAGGGGCTGCGCGATGTCTGCACGGTGGTGGCCGACTATGCCGCGGGCGTCGACGCCGAGGCCGCGTTCGTCTCGGGCATCACCGCGGGCGGTGGGCGCGTGGGCGCGATGCTGCGCGTGCCGCTCGCCACGCTCGACTATTCGGCCTACATGCTGCGGCTGCGCGAGCTCAAGCCGCAGGCGGTGTTCTTCTTCCTGCCCTCGGGACAGATGCCCGCGACCTTCCTCAAGTTCTGGCGCGACCGCGGCATGGCCGGCACCGGCATCCGCCTGCTCGCCACGGGCGACGCGACCGACGACCATTACCTCGAGGGCATCGGCGAACTGGCGGACGGCCTCGTGACCAGCCACCACTATTCGTTCGCGCATGATTCCGCGGCCAATCGGGCCTTCACCGGCGCCTTCGAGGCCGAGTACGGCAGCCACCTGCGGCCCGGCTACTTCGCGGTGGCGGCGCACGACGCGCTGGCGGCCACCGACGCCGCGATGCGCTCGGCACGCGGCAGCAATGCCCGCGGCGAGAAGCTCGTCGACGCCTTCCGCGGGCTCAAGCTCAAGAGCCCGCGCGGGCCGATCGAGATCGACGCCTACACCCGCGACATCGTGCAGGCGGTGTACATCCGCCGCACCGAGCGGCAGGACGGGCGCTGGATCAACCGCGAATTCGAACGCTTCGACAGGGTGCGGGACGCCGCCGGCTGAGCCGCCGCGGCGGGGCCCGTTCGGCCTTCAGGCTGCCGGCTGCTCGATCGGCCGCGGCCGGCCGTTGTCGTCGATGGCCACGTAGGTGAAGGTGGCCTGCGTCACCTTGATGTACTCGCCCTGCGCGCGAAAGCGCTCGGCAAAGACCTCGACCGTCACGGTGACCGAGGTGCGCCCGATGCGCACCAGCTTCGAATAGAACGAGAGGATGTCGCCGAGCCGCACCGGCTGCTTGAAGATGAATTCGTTGACCGCCACCGTGGCCTGCCGGCCCTTGGCATAGCGCGCCGGAATGACCGAACCGGCCAGGTCGCACTGCGCCATGACCCAGCCGCCGAAGATGTCGCCGTTGGCATTGCAGTCGGCGGGCATCGGAATGACCTTGAGCACCAGCTCCATGTCGGTGGGCAGGCTTTTCAACGGGGCGGCAGCGGCGCTGCTGGAAATATCGGACATGGGCACAATCGGGAGCAAATAAGCAACCACGATTGTCCTTCATGCGCCGCAGCGGCGAAGCCCTCCCACCCCCTTCTCATTCCGCACACGCCCCGGGCCACGCGCCGGCGCGCAGCGACCGTTCCGACTGGGCCACGCTGCGGCGGCTGTTCCCCTACCTGTGGCAATACAAGTGGCGGGTGGCCGCGGCGCTGGCCTTCATGGTGGGCGCCAAGGTGGCCAACGTCAGCGTGCCGGTGCTGCTGAAGGACCTGGTCGACACCATGACGCCCAAGCCCGACGTGGCCGCGGCGATCCTCGTGGTTCCCATCGGGCTGCTGGTGGCCTATGGCCTGCTGCGCTTCTCGACCTCGCTGTTCGGCGAGCTGCGCGAGCTGATCTTCGCCAAGGCCACCGAGGGCACGGCGCGGCAGATCGCGCTCGAAGTGTTTCGGCACCTGCATTCGTTGAGCCTGCGCTTTCACCTGGAGCGCCAGACCGGCGGCATGACGCGCGACATCGAGCGCGGCACGCGCGGCGTGCACTCGCTGGTCTCGATGTCGCTCTACAGCATCGTGCCGACGTTCATCGAACTGGTGCTGGTGCTCACCATCCTGGGCGTCAAGTTCGACGCCGCGTTCGTCTGGATCACGCTGGCCGCGCTGGTGCTGTACATCGGCTTCACGGTCACCGTGACCGAATGGCGCACCCAGTTCCGCAAGATCATGAACGAGCTCGACTCGGTCGCGCAGAGCCGCGCGGTCGATTCGCTGCTGAACTACGAAACCGTCAAGTACTTCAACAACGAAGACTTCGAGGCCGGCCGCTACGACGCGAGCCTCGACCGCTACCGCAAGGCTGCGATCAAGAGCCAGCGCACGCTGAGCATGCTCAACATCGGCCAGCAAATGCTGATCGCCGTGAGCCTGGTGCTGATGCTGTGGCGTGCCACCGCGGGCGTGGTCGAGGGGCGCATGACGCTCGGCGACCTGGTCATGGTCAACGCCTTCATGATCCAACTCTACATCCCGCTCAACTTCCTGGGCGTGATCTACCGCGAGATCAAGCAGAGCCTGACCGATCTCGACAAGATGTTCGTGCTGATGGAAAAAGACCGCGAGGTGCGCGACGCACCGGACGCACAGCCGCTCGGCGGCGCCGATTCGGCGGTGCGCTTCGAGGACGTGAGCTTCGCCTACGAGCCCGCGCGGCCGATCCTCAAGCATGTGAGCTTCGAGATACCGGCCGGCAAGACGGTGGCGGTGGTCGGCCCGTCGGGTTCGGGCAAGTCGACGCTCGCGCGCCTGCTCTACCGCTTCTACGACGTTCAGGATGGGCATATCACCATCGGCGGCCAGGACATCCGCGAGGTGCAGCAGTCGAGCCTGCGCCGCGCCATCGGCATCGTGCCGCAGGACACGGTGCTGTTCAACGACACCATCGAATACAACATCGCCTACGGCCGCCCCGGCGCGTCGCGCGAAGAAGTCGAGACGGCTGCGCGCGCGGCGCGCATCCACGACTTCATCTCGGCCACGCCGAAGGGCTACGAGACCACGGTCGGCGAGCGCGGGCTCAAGCTCTCGGGCGGCGAGAAGCAGCGCGTGGCCATTGCGCGCACGCTGCTCAAGAACCCGCCCATCGTGATCTTCGATGAAGCCACCTCGGCGCTCGATTCGGCCAACGAGCGCGCGATCCAGTCGGAACTCAAGAGCGCCGCGCAGGACAAGACCACGCTGGTCATCGCGCACCGGCTGTCGACGGTGGTCGACGCGCACGAGATCCTGGTGCTCGATGCCGGCACGATCATCGAGCGCGGCACGCATGCCGAACTGCTCGCGAAGCAGGGCCGCTATGCGCAGATGTGGGCCTTGCAGAAAAGCGAAGCCGCACCGCTGCTGTAGCGGCTGATCACCTATTTTTATTGATTCTCCCAGGAGTTCAGACGTGTCGACGAAGATTCCCCTGCTGGTGCTCAACAGCCTCTCGAGCGCACACCAGGCCCAGATTGCCCAGGTCTACGACATGACCTATGCCCCCGGCGAGGCCGAGCGTGCCGCCGCGATCGCGACGCACGGCAAGCAATTTCGCGCCGTGCTGACCATCGGCGTGATAGGCATCACGCCCGAGGAGATCGCGGCCATGCCGGCGCTCGAGCTGATCTGCTGCATGGGCGCGGGCTACGAAGGCCTGCCGCTCGAGGTCACGCGCGCACGCGGCATTGCCACGGCCAATGGCGCGGGCACCAACGACGACTGCGTGGCTGATCATGCCTTCGGCCTCCTGATCGGCATCGTGCGCGAGTTCCGCAAGCTCGATCGGCTGTGCCGCGAAGGTGTGTGGCGCGAGGCGATCCCGCAGGCGCCGAACGTCTCGGGCAAGAAGCTCGGCATCCTCGGGCTCGGCACCATCGGCCAGAAGATCGCGAAGCGCGCAGCCGGCTTCGACATGGAAGTCGGCTACCACAACCGCAACCCCAAGGAAGGCGTGCCGCACCGCTACTTCGGCGACCTGAAGTCGCTCGCCGCCTGGGCCGACTTCCTGATCCTGGCGGCGCCGGGCGGCGCCGCGACGAAGCACCTGGTGAATGCCGAGGTGCTCGACGCGCTCGGGCCGCAGGGCTACCTGGTGAACATCGGCCGCGGCAGCGTGGTCGACACCGAGGCGCTGGCCGCGGCGCTGCGCGAGAACCGCATTGCGGGCGCGGGGCTCGACGTGTACGAAAGCGAACCGAAGCGGCCCGAGCTGCTGGTCGGCCTGGACAACGTGCTGCTCACGCCGCACATGGCGGGCTGGTCGCCCGAGGCGACGCAGAAGTCGGTCGACCATTTCCTTGCGAATGCCGAAGGGCACTTCGCGGGGCGCGGCGTTCTCACCCCGGTCTGACGCCGGTCTGACGTGCCTCAGCGGCGCCAGAACTGCGGCGTCAGCAGCACCAGCAGCGACAGCAGTTCGAGCCGCCCAAGCGGCATGGCGAAACTCAGCACCCAGGTCTGGAAGTTGGTGAGCCCCGCGTAGTTCACGGCCGGCCCGACGTCGCCGAGGCCCGGGCCGATGTTGTTCAGGCAGGCAATCACGGCGGTAAAAGCCGTCACCACGTCCAGCCCGCTGAACAGCATCACCATGGTCAACGCGACGATGGTCATGCCGTAGAGCATCATGAAGGCGATCACGCTGTGCATCACGCGCGGCGGCACGGTGACGCCGCCGAGCACCACCGGGTTGACCACGTTCGGATGGATGATGCGCACCAGCTCGCGCTGCGACTGCTTGAGCAGCAGCAGCACGCGCAGCATCTTGACGCCGCCGCCGGTCGATCCCGCGCAGGTGGCAAAGCAGCCCAGCAGCATCATCAGGAACGGCACGAAGGTCGGCCACAGCGCGTAGTCGTGGGTGGCGTAGCCGGTGGTGGTGGCAACCGAGACCACATGGAACAGGGTGCGCCGCAGCGTGCGCAGCACGTCGCCGTCCGGCGCGTTGGCCAGCAGGTAGCCGGTGATCAGCGCCACGCTGCCCGCCAGCACCAGCACGTAGGTGCGCAGTTCGGCGTCGCGCCACAGCACGGTGAGCGAGCGGCGCTTCCAGGCCAGGAAGTAGAGCGCAAAGTTGACGCCGGCCAGCAGCATGAAGACCACCGCCACCATCTCCACCTGCGGCGAGTTGAAGTAGCCGAGGCTCGCGTCGTGGGAGGAGAAGCCGCCCAGGCTCATCGTCGAGCACATGTGCATGAAGGCGTCGGCCCAGCTCATGCCGGCCCAGCGGTAGGCCAGCAGGCAGGCGCTCGAGGCGAGAAAGTAGACCGTCCACAACCCGCGGGCCGTGTCCGAGATGCGCGGCGTGAGTTTCTGGTCCTTCATCGGGCCCGTGATCTCGGTGCGAAACAATTGCGAGCCGCCCACGCCGAGCATCGGCAGCACGGCCACGGCCAGCACCACGATGCCGAGCCCACCGACCAGGTTGAGCAGGCAGCGCCACACGTTCACTGCCATCGGCATGTGGTCGAGGCCGACCAGCACGGTCGCGCCGGTGGCGGTGAAGCCGCTCATGGCTTCGAAGTAGGCGTCGGTCACGCTCAGGCCGGGAATGGCCAGCAGCAGCGGCACGGCGGCAAAGGTCGGCAGCAGGAACCAGATCACGCCGACCATCACGAAGCCATCCCGCGGGCGAAGTTCGCCCAGATGGCCGCGCGTCAGGACAACCATCGCGAGGCCGCTGGCCAGCGTGGCGAGCAGCGACCATGAAAAAGCCTGCAGCGCGCGGCCACCGTCGAGCCAGCTGGCAAAAAGCGGCGCCAGCATCAGCAGTGAGAACAGGACGACGAGGCGTCCGACCAGGGCAACGATGGCCTGCGGTGAAGACATGGATGGCGGCGCCTGGCGGCGTTCAGAACAGGAAGATCGCGCTGACTTGGAACAGCCGCTCGATGTCGCGGATCATGCCCTTGTGCGGCACGAAGACGACGACGTGGTCGTTGCTGGCGATCACCGTGTCGCGGTGCGGAATGATCACCTCGCGCGGTCCCTCGTCGGGGCCGCGCACGATGGCACCGATCTGCGCGCCGTCGGGCAGCTTGATCTCGCCGACGGTCCGCGTCGCCACCTTGCTGGTCTTGCGGTCGCCGCGCACCACCAGCTCCAGCGCTTCGGCGGCGCCGCGGCGCAGGCTGTGCACCACCTCGATGTCGCCGCGCCGCACGAAGGCCAGCAGTTCCCCGATGATGGTGTGTGCCGGCGAGATGGCGATGTCGATCTGCGTGCCCTGCACCAGGTCGGCGTAGGCGCGGCGGTTGATCAGGGCCAGCACGCGGCGCGCGCCAAGGCGCTTGGCCAGCAGGCAGGCCATGATGTTGTCTTCGTCGTCGTTGGTGACGGCCATGAAAAGGTCCATGCCGGCCACCTGCTCGGTGGCCATCAGGTCGGCATCGGTGGCGTCGCCGTTGAGCACCAGCACATCGCTGGGCAGGCTCTCTGCCAGCAGCGCGCAGCGGGGCAGGTCGCGCTCGATCAGCTTGATGGCGCAGTTGCCGTGCAGCTCCCGCGCCAGCCGCATGCCGACCCGGCCGCCGCCGGCCATCATGATGCGGGCCACCGGCCGGTCCATCTGGCGCAGCCCGCCCAGCACGCCGCGGATGTGCTGCGTGGCGGCGAGCACGAAGACTTCGTCGCCGGCGCGGATGCGGGTTTCGCCGTGGAGCACGCCCAGCGCGCGGTCGTTGCGGTAGATCGCCACGATGCGCATGTCGGCATTGGGCACCAGGCTCGGAATCTCAGCCAGGCTGTGGCCCACCAGCGAGCCGCCCTCGATCGCGCGCACCGCGATCAGGCTGACCAGCCCCTGCGCGAACTGGATCACCTGCAACGCCTCGGGGTATTCAACCAGCTTGTGGATGTAGTTGGTCACCGAGCGCTCGGGGCAGATCACCTGGTCCACCGCGAAGCCGGTCTTTTCCAGCAGTGCGTTGTCGTGGAAGGCGGTCGAGCGCACGCGCGCCACGGTGGTCTGCACGTTGAAGAGATCGCGTGCGAACTTGCAGGCCAGCAGGTTGGTCTCGTCGAGCGGCGCGCAGGCGATCAGCATGTCGGCGTCAGGAGCGCCGGCCTCGCGCAGCACCTCGGGCTCGATGCCGCTGCCGAGCACGCCGCGCAGGTCGAACTGCTCCTGCAGCCGGGCCAGGCGGCCGGCGTCGGTGTCGATGACGGTGATGTCGTTGCGCTCCGACAGCAGGCTCTCTGCCGCGCTTTCCCCGACGCGGCCGGCTCCCACGATGATCATTTTCATGCGCGCATTCTGCATGCGTCGCAGGGGTTGCGCACCGGGCGGCGATCAGCCTGCGCTCAGCAGCGCCGGCGGACGCACCGCCGACCAGGCGCATGCGCGGTCGTAGGCATGCCCGGCGCGCAGCACGGCAAGGTCGGCATTCACCGGCCCCGCGAGCGAGATGCCCATCGGCAGGCCGCCTTCGCCGAAGCCGGCGCGCAGATTGAGCGTCGGCAGCCCTGCCAGCGTGAACGGCGTGACGATCTCCATCCAGCGGTGGTAGGTGTCGCTTGCGACGCCGTTCACCTCGGCGGGCCAGTGCAGTTCGGCGTCGAACGGAAACACCTGCGCACTCGGCGCCACCACGAAATCGAAGCGCTCGAACAGGCGTGCGAACGCGCGGTACACGTTCGAGCGGTAGAGCGAGGCCTGGTAGAGCGAGGCTGCGTCGAGCTGCCGGCTCTGTTCGACCTCCCACTGTGCCTCGGGCTTGAGCTGGGCGAACAGCTTCGGATCGTTCATGAAGGCGCCGAGCTTGCCGCCCACAAGCAGCTGGCGCAGGCGCAGCCAGGCGCTCCAGTTCTGCTCGCGCGGCACGTCGAGCGTGCAGGCTTCGACCTCGCAGCCGAGGCTGCGGAAGATGCCGAGCGCCTGCTCCCCGAGCGCGCGGATGCCGGGCGCGAGCGGCAGGTCGGGCCAGATGCTGCCGAGCCAGCCGATGCGCAGGCCGCGTGCCTCGCCTTCGAGTTGCAGCGCGTCGGGCGAGGGCAGCGCGTCGGGCGACGAGAGCGGCACGCGCGCATCGAAGCCCGCCTGCACCGCGAGCAGCCGCGCGGCGTCTTCCACGGTGCGCGCCATCGGGCCTTCGATGCCGAGCTGCTGGAAGAACAGCTCCTGCTCCGGATCGCCCGGCACACGCCCGCGCGAGGGCCGCATGCCGATGACGTTGTTGAACGCGGCCGGGTTGCGCAGCGACCCCATCATGTCGCTGCCGTCGGCCACCGGCAGCATGCCGAGCGCCAGGGCCACGGCCGCGCCGCCGCTGCTGCCGCCGGCGCTGCGCTCGGGCGCATGGGCGTTGCGCGTGATGCCGAACACCGTGTTGTAGGTGTGCGAGCCGAGGCCGAATTCGGGCGTGTTGGTCTTGCCGATCACGATGGCGCCGGCCGCGCGCATGCGCGCGACGTGCAGGCTGTCGGTGCGCACCGGCGAGCGCGGCGACAGCGGCGAGCCCATCGAGGTCGGCAAGCCGGCTGCATGGCTCAGGTCCTTCACCGCGAGCGGGAAGCCATGCATCCAGCCACGCCGCTCGCCGCGCGCCAGTTCGGCGTCGCGTTCGCGTGCATCGGCCAGCAGGTCCTCGGGCGGGCGCAGCGACACGATGGCATTGAAGCGGGGGTTGAGCGCCTCGATGCGGGCCAGTGCGGCCTGCATCAGTTCATGGCAGGACACGCCGCGCGCGGCGATCCGGCGCGAGAGTTCCGTGGCACTGAGGTCGAGGATATCGGTGGGCGTCATGGCGGTCCGGGGCGGAATGGCGGCGGACACAGTATCGACCAGGAGCCCGCAGCGGGCGGCGCGCGCACATAATCGCCGCGTATGGAAACCAAGTGGCTCGAAGACTTCATCAGCCTGGCGGAAACGCGCAGCTTCAGCCGCTCGGCCCAACTGAGGCATGTCACACAGCCTGCGTTCTCGCGGCGCATCCAGGCGCTCGAGGGCTGGGCCGGCACCGACCTGGTCGACCGCAGTTCGTACCCGACGCGGCTCACGCCAGCGGGCCAGACGCTCTACAGCCAGGCCATCGAGATGCTGCAGGCGCTGCAGAGCACCCGCGCCATGCTGCGCGGCCACTCGGCCGCCGGGCAGGACGTGATCGAGATCGCGGTGCCGCACACGCTGGCGTTTACGTTTTTCCCCTCGTGGGTGACCAGCCTGCGCGAGCACTTCGGGCCGATCAAGAGCCGGCTCATCGCACTCAATGTGCACGACGCGGTGCTGCGCCTCGTCGAAGGCAGCTGCGACCTGCTGATCGCCTACCACCACCCCTCGCAGCCGCTGCAGCTCGACGCCAACAAATACGAGATGGTCAGCCTGGGCGAGGAGGTCGTGAGCGCGTGGGTCCGGCCCGATGCCGACGGCGCGCCGCGCTTCCGGCTGCCGGGGCGTCCGGGCCAGCCGCTGCCTTACCTGGGCTATGCACCCGGCGCCTACCTGGGGCGCGTGGTCGACCAGCTGCTCAAGGAATCGGGCACCGCCATCCACCTCGACCGGGTCTACGAGACCGACATGGCCGAAGGCCTCAAGGTGATGGCGCTCGAAGGCCACGGCATCGCCTTTCTGCCGCAGAGCGCGGTGCGCAAGGAGATCAAGGCCCGCAAGCTCGTGAGCGCGCTGCCGCCCGAGATCGACAGCCTCGAAGCGACGATGGAGATCCGCGCCTACCGCGAGCGGCCTGGCGCGCCGGTTCCGGCGAAGCCCGCCGGCAGCCGCTCGGCCAAGGCGCTGGCCTCGGAAGGCCTACAGCCCAAGCGCACGGCCGACGCCTTGTGGTCGTACCTGGTCAGCGCCGAGCCGCTGCGTTGAGGCGGAATTTGTGCGATGCACAATCTATGAACCCGATGCATAACCGGCGCCGCAAACGGCATTGGCGTGCTGGCCGGGGGTTCTCTACAGTCGCGGCAGTTTTCCAACGCTGCCACACGAACCGACGAAGCCCAGACCGTGCAATTCTCCACATGCGCGTGTCCACGGCGAGAGAACAGGCACAAAGGCTGCTTAGCTTCAGTCCGACAATGCCGCTGCACCGGGATGGCCCGGGTATTCCCGGCCTGCCAACTGTCTAGAATTTCGTTTGGTTTCCAATTTCCCCTTTCTGTCACCATCAGGAGTCTCTGTATGAAAAAACAAGTGTTGGCATTGGCCGTTGCAGTGGTCGCTACCGGCAGCGCTTTCGCCCAGGATGGCACGCTGGCCAAGATCAAGAACAGCGGCGCCATCAGCCTCGGCGTGCGCGATTCGTCGGCGCTGTCGTTCTCCGTCGGCGGCGGCAAGTACGGCGGCTTCCACACTGAAATGGCCGAACGCATCGCTGAAGACCTCGGCAAGACTGCCGGCAAGAAGCTGGCGGTCAACTACACCCCGGTCACCTCGCAGAACCGCATTCCGCTGGTGCAGAACGGCACGGTCGACCTGGAGTGCGGCTCCACCACCAACAACGCCACGCGCCAGAAGGACGTCGATTTCGCCCACACCACCTACGTGGAAGTGGTGCGCATGGTCATCAAGAAGAATTCGGGCATCAAGGACCTGAAGGACCTCAACGGCAAGACCATCGCCACCACCACGGGCACGACCTCGGTGCAGACCCTGCGCAAGAACGAGCGCGCCCAAGGTATCGACTTCAAGGAAGTGCTGGGCAAGGACCACGCCGACAGCTTCCTGCTGCTCGAGTCCGGCCGTGCCGACGCCTTCGTGATGGACGGTTCGATCCTGGCGGCCAACGTCGCCAAGTCGAAGAACCCGGCTGATTTCGCCATCGTCGGTCCCGAGCTGTCGGTCGAGCCGATCGCCTGCATGGTGCGCAAGGGCGACGACGCGTTCCTGAAAGCCGTCAATGCCAGCATCGAGCGCCAGATCAAGGACGGCTCGCTCGCCAAGCTGTACGACAAGTGGTTCATGCAGCCGGTGCCGCCAGCCAACGTGAACATGAACCTGCCGCTGTCGGAGGCCACCAAGGCCGCCTGGGCCAGCCCCAACAACAAGCCGATGGAAGACTACGCCAAGAAGTAATCTGCATGGATGAACGACAGACGCCCGCCCATCGAGGCGGGCGTTTGTTTGGTGCGTAGTCAAAGCAAACAGACCGAGGAGTGCCCGATGGGAAATTGGGATTGGCAGGTGTTCTGCAAGGACACCATCGACGGCACGGTGGTGCCGTCGTGTTACGGAACGGGCGGTGCGTACACCTACCTGAACTGGATGATCGACGCCTGGGGGTGGACGGTGGCCGTCGCGCTCGTGGCGTTGCTCGTCGCACTGGTGTTCGGCTCGATCATCGGCATCCTGCGCACGCTGCCCGACAGCCCGTGGCTGGTGCGTTTCGGCAACGCGTGGGTAGAGCTGTTCCGCAATATCCCGCTGCTGGTGCAGATTTTCCTGTGGTACTTCGTGGTGCCCGCGCTCGTGCCGCCGATGCGCGACTTTCCGCCCTTCGTGCTGGTGGTGCTGGCGCTGGGCCTGTTCACCTCGGCACGTATCGCGGAGCAGTTGCGCTCAGGCATCCAGGCGCTGCCACGCGGCCAACGCTATGCCGGCATGGCCGTGGGCTTCACCACGGTCCAGTACTACCGCTACGTGCTGCTGCCCATGGCCTACCGCATCATCCTGCCGCCGCTGACCAGCGAGTCGATGAACATCTTCAAGAACTCCTCGGTGGCATTCGCGGTGTCCATCTCCGAACTGACCCAGTTCTACCTGCAGGCCGGCGAAGAGACGGCGCGCAACCCGGAGATCTACATCGCCGTGGTGGTGCTCTACGTCATCTCGGCCATGGTGATCAACCGCCTGATGGCCTTCATCGAGAAACGGGCGCGCGTCCCGGGCTTTGTCGTTGCCGGCGGAACGGGAGGACACTGACATGGATCTCCAATTCTCCGTCTACACCTGGGACGTCATTCGGAACTATGTTCTCAATGGTCTGTACTTCAGCATCTTCCTGACCGTCGTCGCAACCCTGGGTGGCATCTTCTTCGGCACCATCCTCGCGCTGATGCGCCTGTCGGGAAAGAAGTGGCTGGACATGCCGGCCGCGTTCTACGTCAACGGCATGCGCTCCGTTCCGCTGGTGATGGTCATCCTGGGCTTCTTCCTGCTGGTGCCGTTCGTCATCGGACGGCCCATCGGGCCGGAGTATTCGGCGGTGATCACCTTCATCGCCTTCGAGGCGGCGTACTTCAGCGAGATCATGCGGGCCGGCATCCAGTCGATTCCGCGCGGCCAGGTCTCGGCCGGGCTGGCGGTGGGCATGACCTACGGCCAGAACATGAAGCTGGTGATCCTGCCGCAGGCGTTCCGCAACATGCTGCCGGTGCTGCTCACGCAGACCATCATCCTGTTCCAGGACACCTCGCTGGTGTACGCCATCGGTGCATACGACCTGCTCAAGGGTTTCGACAACGTCGCCAAGAATTTCGGGCGGCCTTACGAGTCGTACCTGCTGGCAGCGGTCGTCTACTTCGTGATCTGCTATTCGCTGTCGTATCTCGTCAAGCGTCTGCACAAGAAGATCGCCATCATTCGCTAGTGAAAGAATCGAAGAGGAAAAGCCATGGCTGAACAAATGATCAGTATCAACAACGTCTCCAAGTGGTACGGACCCGTGCAGGTGCTCAACGACTGCTCGGTCAGCATCGCCAAGGGCGACGTGGTGGTGGTGTGCGGCCCGTCGGGTTCGGGCAAATCCACCCTCATCAAGACCGTCAACGCGCTCGAGCCTTTCCAGAAAGGCGAGATCATCGTCAACGGCATTCCGCTGCACGACCCCAAGACCAACCTGCCCAAATTGCGTTCCAAGGTCGGCATGGTGTTCCAGCACTTCGAGCTGTTCCCGCACCTGTCGGTCACCGAAAATCTGACCATCGCGCAGATCAAGGTGCTGGGCCGTTCGCAGGACGAAGCCAAGGTGCGTGGGCTCAAGATGCTCGACCGCGTGGGCCTGATGGCACACAAGGACAAGTTCCCGGGCCAGCTCTCGGGTGGCCAGCAGCAGCGCGTGGCGATCGCCCGCGCGCTCAGCATGGACCCGGTGGTGATGCTGTTCGACGAACCGACCTCGGCACTCGACCCCGAAATGGTCGGCGAGGTGCTCGACGTGATGGTCGCGCTCGCCAAGGAAGGCATGACCATGATGGTGGTCACGCACGAGATGGGCTTCGCGCGCAAGGTCGCCAGCCGCGTGATCTTCATCGACGTGGGCGGCCGCATCCTGGAAGACTGCTCCAAGGACGAGTTCTTCAACCACCCCGAGAACCGTCAGCCGCGCACCAAGGACTTCCTGGACAAGATCCTGCAGCACTGACGGCGGGCTGCCCCTGCGGGCAGCATCAGCACTGCCCCGGCCCGCGTCGTCAGGGTAGTCGCGCCACGTGCGCCGTCAGCAGGTCGAAAAAGCCTGCTGCATCCCCCTCCACGATCCAGTTCACGTTCGCCGGCCGGCCCAGGCTGCCGTGCCAGTCGGCCACGGTCTGCCCGAAGCCCATGCCTTCGCGGCTGTCGACCTGGACGTGGATTTGCCGTCCCTTGAACAGCGCGGGCGCGAGCAGGTAGCCGATCACGGTGGCGTCGTGCACCGGCCCGCCCGGCAGGCCGTAGTGCGCCATTTCCTGCGGCGCATAGGCGTCGAGGATGTCGGCCACGGTGCGGCCGGCGCGGTTGCCGATGCCGCGCAGCCGCGCGATGCGTTCCTCGCTCGTGAGGATCCGGTGCGTCACGTCGAGCGGCAGCATCGTGATCGGCACGCCGCTGGCGCCGCATTTGTCGAGCACCAGTTCGGCCGCGTGCGGATCGGCAAACACGTTGAACTCGGCGACCGGCGTGATGTTGCCGCCGTTGAAGTGCGCGCCGGCCATCAGCACCAGTTCGCGCAGGCCGCCGACGATGTCGGGCGCCCGCTCGAGCGCCAGCGCCAGGTTGGTCTGCGGGCCGAGCATGGCGAGCGTCACGCTGCGGGCGGGCGCGGCGCGCAGCCTACGCACCAGGTGGTCGACGGCATGGCCTTCGGCGAGCGGCGCGGCGGGCTCGTGCACTGCTACGCCCGTGATGCCTTCCTCGCCGTGGACATGGGCGGCGTGGATCGGCGCACGGCGCAGCGGGCGCTCGGCGCCGGCGTACACCGGAATGCCGGGCCGGCCGGCCCATTCGCAGGCGAGGCGCGCATTGCGCGCGGTCTTGGCCAGCGGCACGTTGCCGGCCACCACGGTCAGCGCCTCGATGCCGAGTTGCTCGGGCGCCGCCATCGCGAACAGCAGCGCGATCACGTCGTCCGCGCCGGGGTCGGTGTCGATGATCAGGGTGTGCATCGCACCATTGTCGCGGCGGGCGCGGCTGCCCGCCGCCTCGCTGCTTCGCCTACTTCTTGCGCGCCGCGATCGCCTTCTCGGCCTTCGCCACGAGGTCGGCACCCACGGTCGACTTCCACTTCTCGTAGACCGGCCGGGTGGCCTTGACGAAGGCCTCGCGCTCGGTCGGCGTGAGCTGCGTGACGGTCACGCCCATCGCGGCGATGTCCTTGAGCACGGGCTTGTCGGCTTCGACCAGGCCCTTGCGCGCGATCT
The DNA here is from genome assembly GCF_057657255.1 of Variovorax sp. Soil_C_19. NCBI lineage: Bacteria > Pseudomonadati > Pseudomonadota > Betaproteobacteria > Burkholderiales > Comamonadaceae > Variovorax > Variovorax sp. Soil_C_19. The sequence goes on from NZ_JBDGIV010000011.1 coordinate 154,979, forward strand.
CGATCTCCTGCTTGCCAGCGTCGATGGCGGCTTGCCGCACGATCGCTTGGTCGGCCGGCGTCCACGAGGCCCAGATTTCCTTGTTGACCACGAACACCAGCGGGTCGGCCACGTAGCCCCAGGTGGTGACGAACTTCTGGCCCACGTTCTGCATCTTGAGCACGGTGAACAGGAACAGCGGGTTCTCCTGGCCGTCGACGGCGCCACTCGAGAGTGCCGGCTGCGCATCGGCCCAGCTCATCTGCGTCGGGTTGGCGCCGAGCGCGGTGAGCATGTCGGAGTAGATGGGCGAGCCGACCACGCGGATCTTCATGCCCTTCAGGTCGTCGGGCGACTTGATCGGCTTCTTGGAATTGGTGATCTCGCGGAAGCCGTTCTCGCCCCATGCGAGCGGCACCACGCCGGCCTTGTCGAGCGTCTTGAAGATGTCCTTGCCGACCTCGCCCTGCGTGAGCGCGTCGATGGCCGCGTAGTCGGGCATCAGGAAGGGCATCGAGAACAGGTTGAGCTGCTTGACCTGCGGCGACCAGTTGATGGTCGAACCCACGGCCATGTCGATCACGCCCTGGCGCAGTGCGCTGAACTCGCGCGTCTGGTCGCCCTGGATCAGCGACACGCCCGGGTACAGCTTGATGTTGATGCGGCCCTGGGTGCGCTCCTTCACGAGGTCGGCCCAGATCTTCCCGGCCTGGCCCCAGGGGGTCGGCGGGCCGAGCACGAGCGACATCTTGTATTCGGCCTTGTAGGCGGCCTGCGCCATGGCGCCGGTCGAGAACATGCCCAGGGCGGTGGCGACGGCGGCAAGGCCGAGAAGGGTGCGACGGAATTTCATTTTGTCTAGTCTCCAGTTGTCAAAGTCAATAGCCGAGCTTGCGCGGCAGCCACAGCGCCAGCTCGGGGAACGCGATCACGAGCACCATCACGATGAACATCGAGAACAGCAGCCAGCCGACCCAGCGCACGGTTTCCTCCATGCGCACCTTCGCGATGCGGCAGGAGACCATGAGGTTGACCGCGAGCGGCGGCGTGAACTGCCCCAGCGCGACCTTCAGCGTGAGGATCACGCCGAACCAGACCGGGTCCCACTTGTAGTGCTGAACGATCGGCAGCAGGAGCGGCACGAAGATCAGGAAGATCGAGACGCCGTCGAGGAACATGCCGACCGTGATGAGCAGCAGGATCAAGAGCGCCAGGATGCCGTATTCGCCGAGGCCCGAGTCCACGATCGCGCGCGTCACCGGGTCGATCACGCCCAGCGTCGAGAGCGAGTACGCGAAGATGCCCGCGAGCGACACCACGAGCAGGATCACCGCCGAGAGCTCGCCCGATTCGCGCAGGATGACGAACAGGTCGCGGACCTTGATGGTCCTGTGCACGCACATGCCAACGAACAGGCCGTAGAACACCGCCACCACCGCGGCCTCGGTCGGCGTGAACCAGCCGGCGCGCATGCCGCCCAGAATGAGCACCGGCGCCGCGAGTCCCCAGCTCGCGTCGCGCAGGCTGGCCCAGAACGGCGGGCGCGGCAGCGTGGATTCGAGCGCGCCCATGTTGTGGCGGCGCGCCATCAGCACGGCCGGGATCATCAGCGCCAGGCCGGCCATCACGCCCGGGATCATGCCGGCCGCGAACAGCGCCGGCACCGAGGCGCCGGGCACCAGCACCGAATACACGATGAAGGCCACCGACGGCGGGATCAGGATGTCGGTGGCCGCGGCGGCGCCCACCACGCTGGCCGAGAAGGCGGGCGGGTAGCCGGCGCGCGACATCGCCGCGATCATCACCGCGCCCACGGCGGCGGCATTGGCCGGGCCCGAGCCCGAGATGCCGCCGAGGAACATGGCGACCGCAATGGCGACCAGCGGCAGCATGCCCGGGCCGCGGCCGACGATCGCCACCGCGAAGTTCACCAGCCGGAGCGCCACGCCCGAGCGGTCGAAGATCGAGCCGACCAGCACGAACATCGGAATCGCGAGCAGCGGGTACTTGCCCAGGCCGGCATAGAAGTTCTGCGGCACGGCCAGGAGGCCGAACCACTGCGCGTCGGCGTTGGCGAGCGCGATGCAGGCGGCGCCCGCCAGCCCCAGCGCCGCGCCGATGGGCACGCCCACCAGCATCATCGCCACGAAGGCGACGAAGAGCAGCGTCGCGATCACAGGGCGCCGCCCTGGCCATTGGCCGTGTCGTCATCGCTGCGCGCGTTCTTGCGGCCGCGCCGGATCATCAAGCCCACCGCGCGCAGCGCGATCGCGAACGACACGATCGGCAGCCAGATCGAATACCACCAGGCCGGCAGCCCGATGCCGGGCGTGGTCTCCTCATAGCGGTAGTCGTCCCAGACCATGCGGATGCTCAGTGTGCCGATCAGCGCGAAGAGGATCGCGATCATCAGCGCGCCGAACTGCGCGAGCCGCCGGCGCCGCGCCATGCTGCCGCTCTCGGAAAAGAACTCGATGCGGATGTGCCGGTCGCGCGCAACGGCGGCCGAGCCGGCCACGAGCGCGAGCATGATCATCAGGAAGACCGAGAACTCCTCGGTCCAGGCGAACGACGAATCGGTGAAGTAGCGCACCAGCACGTTCGCGAACGTGATGAGCGCGAGCGCGCCCATGATGATCACGGTGAGCCAGTCCTCGATGGCGAGCGGCACCTTCGCGGGCTCGTCGGCGGCTTCGATGTCTGGGGGGAGGGGGCTGGCAGCGTCCAGCACCGGGCCGGACTCGTTGGGAGTGGTCATCGAAGGGGAAAGGGGAAGCGGCGACAGATGTTACCGGTGCATGCCCTTTCCTCCATCGGGGTTTTCCTATGCGATCCGCGCGCGCGACGCGGTCTCCCGAACCGGCGCTATTCGAGCTTGGCGCCCGACGCCTTGATCAGGCGTTCCCAGACCGGGGCTTCCTTCTTGACGACGGCCGCGAACGCCTCGGGCGAGCTGTCCTGCAGGTCGAAGCCCATGGCGGCCACGCGCGTCTGCACGTCGGGCTGCCGCGTGGCCTTGCGCACTTCCTCGGCGATGCGCGCCACGATCGGCTTCGGCGTGCCGGCCGGCATGGCGATGGCCAGCCAGCCCGCCACGCGGTAGGCCTCGTCGTCCAGGCCCTGCTCGGCCAGCGTGGGCACGTCGGGCAGCGTGGCCATGCGCCGCTCGCCCGTCACGCCGAGCGCCCTGAGCTTTCCCGCCTCGATGTGGGGCTTGGCCACCAGCGCGCTCGCGAACGACATCTGGATCTGGCCGCCGATCAGGTCCTGCAGCATCGGCGACTCGCCCTTGTAGGCGACGTGGTTCATTTCGGCGTTCTGCGCCAGGCTCATGTGCGCGCCCGCGAGGTGCGGATAGGCGCCGACGCCGTACGAACCGTAGGCCATCTTGCCCTTGTTGGCGGCGACGTACTTCAAGAGCTCGGGCCCGGTCTTGACCGGCACGCTCGGATGCACCACCAGCACCAGCGGCGCCACCGCGATCTGGTAGACCAGCGCAAGGTCGCGCTGCGTGTCGTAGGGCAGCTTCTGGTAGAGGAACTGGTTGGTGAGCAGCGAATTGGAGAGCGCCAGCACCATCGTGTAGCCATCGGCCGGCGCCTTGGCCACTGCGTCGGTGCCGATGATGCCGGCCGCGCCGGGCTTGTTGTCGACGATGACCGGCTGGCCCAGCCCCGCGGCCATCTTCTCGCCGATGATGCGGGCCAGCACGTCGGTCGCGCCGCCCGCGGCGAAGGGCACCACCATGCGGATCGGCTTGCTGGGGTAGGCCGGCTGCGCCCAGCCGGCGGTGGAAGTGGCGGCGAGCGCGAGCGTGGCGACGGCGCCTTGCAGGGTGCGGCGGCGGGTGGGGAATGCGGCGTTCATGATTTCTCTTTGTCTCCGAGGGTTGATTGTTCTTGGGTGTGCAAGGGGCTGCCGCCGCCGGCGCTATGCCGACAGCACGCGGGTCTTGAATGGCAGCGGCAGGAGGTCGGCCTCGATCCGCTGCTGCAGCGGCACGGCGAGCGAACCGGCCGCGGCGGCATCGATGCGCACCTCGATCAGGCGCTCGCCCTCGTGCGCCACGTGCGGCCGGGCGGCCGGCGCCACGCCGAGTTCGCCGCACGCCTGTTCGACCATGGCCGCCACAACGCGGCTCGCCGCCATCGCGCGCAGCTCGGGCTTGTAGATCTTGCCCACGTTGGTCACCGGCATCTGCTCGATCACCACCACAGAGCGCGGCTTGGCGGGCGCCTCGTCCACGCGCTCGGCCGTGAAGGCCAGCAGTTCCTCCTCGGTGGCCGAGGCGCCGGGCACCAGCGTCGCGAACACCACCGGCAGTTCGCCCGCGTAGGCGTCGGGCGCGCCCACGGCCGCACACAGCTGCACGGCCGGATGGGCGCCGATCGCGTCCTCGATCACCTTCGGGTCGATGTTGTGGCCGCTGCGGATGATCAGGTCCTTCGAACGGCCGCTGAGGTTGAGCCGGCCTTCGCCATCGATCCAGCCCAGGTCGCCGGTCGCGAGCCAGCCGTCGGGCGTGAAGGCCTTCGCGTTGTCGGCCGGATCGACGAAGCCCGAGAACAGGTTCGGCGACTTGAACAGCACCATGCCCTGTTCGCCCGCCGGCAGGTCGCGGTCGCTCGCATTGCCGTTCTCGTCGAGCGCCACGATGCGCATCTGCATGTAGGGCAGCGCAAAGCCGACGCAGCCCGCGGGCCCGTCGACGCCCGGCGGCGTGATGGTCGAGATGCCCGCCATCTCGGTCATGCCGAGGCTCTCGTGCACGTGCAGCCCGAACAGGCGCTCGAAGCGCGCTGCGAGCTCGGGCGACAGCACCGCCGCACCCGTGCGGCAGTACACGATCGACGAGATGTCGGCGCCTTCCAGCGGCACGTTGGCCAGCGCCGCGAGCACCGTCGGCACCGCCGACAGCGAGGTCGGCCGGTACTGCTCGACCAGCTTCCAGTAATTGGCGATCACCTCCTTGTTGCGCAGCAGCGAAGGCGTCGGAACGATCACTTCCACCCCGGCCGACAGCGAGGCCAGCGAGGCCGGCAGCACGCCTGCCACATGGAACAGCGGATAGCCGTTGATCGAGATGCCGTTCTCGTTCATGCCCGCCACCTGCACGCTGGCCCAGGCCGTGAACACCTGCGCGCCGTGGCTGTGGCGGGCGAGCTTGGGCGCACCCGTGGTGCCGCCGGTGTGAAAGTAGGCCGCGATGTCGCCGGGCGCGATGTCGCGGCCGCTCACGAGGCGGTCCGAGGGCTGGGCCGCGCGCAGCACGTCGAACTCGGCCACGCCGTCGGGCAGCGTGCCCGGGCCCCCGGGTGGCTCGTCGTGCGGTGCCACGCGCAGCACGGTCGTGAGCGTCGGCACCTGGCCGCGCAGCCGCATCGCCTTCGACCACATGCCCGATTCGGCGTCGGAGCCGTAGGCGATCAGCACCTTGGCGCGCGCCGCGGTCATCAGCGCCACGAGCTTCTCGTCGGTCAGGAGCGGATTGAGCGGTTGCACGATGCCGGCCGCCTCGCCGCCCCAGAGCGCCAGGTGGTACTCGAGGCAGCCCGGCAGCAGCACCGCCACCGCGTCGTCGGGACCGACGCCGAGCGCATGCAGCATGTTCGCCGTCTGGTGGATGCGCGCGAGCAGCTCGGCGTACGACCAGCGGATCGGTTCGTCGGCCGGATTGCCGGTGCGCAGGAAGGTCAGCGCGGTCTTGCTGCCGAAGGCATGCCCCGCGCTGCGGAAGATTTCGTAGGTGCTGCGCACCGAGAGCGCCTGTTCGAGCGGCGTCTCTTCGAGCCGGCGGATGTCGGCCAGGCTGCGGACCGGGAACCGGGGGCGGAACGGGGCGCCGCCCGCGTTCTGCGTGTTGTTGTGGTCGTCGCCTGTCATGTCGTCTCCTGAGGTTTTTTTTGATCGCCGGCGGGCGCGGTGCGCGCCCTGTTTTTACTGGTTCGTGATCTTGTTGTCGCGAATGACCTTGCCCCAGCGCTCGAAGTCCTGGCGCATGCGCTCGCCGGTCTTTGCGGGCGTGCCGTAGGCCGCGAACGAGCCCACGCCCTGCAGCTTGTCCTGCACCTCCTTGTCGGCCAGCGCGGTCTTGAGCTCGGCGCTCATGCGCTCGACCACGTCCTTCGGCGTGCCGGCTGGCGCGAGCAGGCCGCCCCACGAGGTGGCGTCGAAGCCTGCAAAGCCCTGCTCGGCCACCGTCTTCACGTCGGGCAGCAGGCTCACGCGCTTGCCCGAGCCGACCGCGATGGCCCGCAGCGTGCCCGCGCGGATGTGCGAAATCACCGCCACCAGGTCCGAGAACATCGCGGGCACCTGGCCGCCGATCAGATCGGTCACCGCGGGCGCGCTGCCGCGGTAGGGCACGTGCTGCATCTCGAACTTGCCGATGTTCTTGAGCTGCTCGGTCGTCAGGTGGCCGAAGCTGCCCGCGCCCGCCGTCGTGTAGTTGAGCTTGCCGCCTTCGGCCTTGGCCTTGGCGATCAGGCCCTGCAGGTCCGTGACCTCAGGCAGCGACTTCGGGTTGACCACCATCACGATCGGCAGGTCGTACACCGTGCCCACGGGCGTAAAGCTCTTGAAGATGTCGTAGGGCGTCTTGCCGTACAGGTGGTCGGCCAAAAGCGTCGGCGTGGCCAGCATCACGAAGGTGTAGCCGTCGGGCGCGGCCTTGGCCGCCACGGCCGCGCCGATGGTGCCCGAGGCGCCGCTGCGGTTGTCGATCAGGATGTTCTGCTTCAGGCTCTGCGACATCTTCTGCGCCACGATGCGCGTCGCGACGTCGGTCGGGCCGCCCGGCGGGAACGGCACGACGATGGTGATGGGCTTGGTCGGCCAGGCCTGCTGGGCGAAGGCGGTGCCGGCCACGAGCGGGAGGGCGGCCAGTGCGAGCAGCGCGCGGCGCGAGGGGTTGCGAAGGGAAGCGAAAGAGGAGAAAGCCATGGGGTTCTGTTTCAGGGGATCAGGATGTACGGAAAGGCGTCGTTCGCGAGCTTCTCAGACGACGCCGCTGGATTTCAGCGCGGCGAGTCGTTCTTCCGACAGGCCGAGCAGGGACGTGAGCACGTCGCGCGTGCCTTCGCCCAGGGTGGGCGGCGCGCTGCGCACCGGCAGGCGCTCGCCATCGAAACGGTAGGGCGGCGCAAGCACGTCGACTGTGCCGGCCACCGGGTGCGGCTGCTGGGTGACCAGCCCGGCCTCGGTCGCGCGCTTGCTGCGCAGCGCCTCGTGCAGGCCCAGCACTTCGCCGCAGGGAATGCCCGCCGCCGTGAGCTTCTCGAGCAGCAGCGCGCGCGGGCGCTTCGCCAGCTCGGCGTGAAGTTCGGGCAGCAGCACCGCGCGGTTTGCCGAGCGCAGGATGTTGGTCTTGAAGCGCTCGTCGGCCGCGAGGTCGGGCCGCTCGATCACCTCGGTGCAGAAGCGCGCGAACTGCGCGTTGTTGCCCACGGTGATCACCACCGGGCCGTCGGCCGCGTCGAACACGCCGTAGGGCACGATCGACGGATGCGAGTTGCCGAAGCGCGGCGGGTCCTCGCCCATCAGGAGCGCCTCGAGGCCGTAGTAGGCCGTGATCATCAGCCCGCAGTCGAACAGCGCCATCTCGACGTGGCGGCCGCGGCCCGTCTTCTCGCGCTGGTAGAGCGCCGCGAGCACGGCCTGCGCCGAGTACATGCCGGTGAACAGGTCCACCGCGGCCACGCCGAACTTCAGCGGCGGCTGGTTCGCCTCGCCGTTGATCGCCATCAGGCCGGCCTCGCCCTGCACCACGAGGTCGTAGCCCGGGCGTGCCGCCTCGGGGCCGGTGCGGTCGTAGCCCGAGATCGAGCAGTAGATGAGGCGCGGGTCCTCCTGGCTGAGCTGCGCGTAGCCGAGGCCGAGCTTGTCGATGCCGCCGTACTTGAAGTTCTGCAGCACCACGTCGCATTGCTTTGCGAGGTCGCGCGCGATCTGCTGCCCCTCGGGCGTCTGCAGGTCGAGCGTGACCGAGCGCTTGTTGCGGTTCACGCTGTTGAAGTAGGCCGTCTCGGTGTCGCCGACGCGCAGGCCCCAGTCGCGCGTGTCGTCGCCGCGGCCCGGGTGCTCGACCTTGATGACCTCGGCGCCCATGTCGGCCAGCACCATGCCGCACCAGGGGCCGGCCAGGATGCGTGACAGATCGAGCACGCGCACGCCGGCCAGCGGCAGGGATGAATTCAGTGAAGCCATGGCAGAGAAGATGTCTTTCGGAAAACAGGAAAGCCCCGCACGGCGTGCGAGGCAGGCATGAGGAACGGTGGGAGTCTTGGCGTCAGCTGGCGTTCCCGCCGCCGCGGCGCAGCGCCACGAAATCGGCCTTTCGCTTGCCCAGGAAGGCACCGATGCCTTCGGCCGCTTCGGCATCGCCCTGCGACTCGACCATGAACACCGCCTCGGCATCGAGCTGTTCCTCGAGCGTGGCATGGTGCGCCTGGCGGCACAGCGCCTTGATGCGCGTGGTGGCCCGCTGCGGACCGGTGGCGATGCGCGCCGCCAGCGCGACGGCCTCGGCCAGCGCCGCGCCCTTGTCGGTCAGCCGGTTGACCGCGCCGAGCTCGTTCAGGCGCTCGGCCGTCATGCGGTCGCCGGTCAGGCACAGCTCGGTCAGCACCTGGCGCGAGACGAACTCGGCCAGGAACGCCGTGGCGCCGCCGTCGGGCGTGAGGCCGACCTTGACATAGGCCACGGTGAAGAAGGCATCGCGCGCCGACACCAGCATGTCGCAGGCCAGCGCCATCGACAGCCCCGCGCCCGCGGCACCGCCTTCGACGGCCGCGATCACCGGCTTCTTGCAGTCGCGCAGCGCACGGATCAGGTTGTTGAGGCCTTCGAGAATCTTGCGCCGCTCGGCGACCGGCAGTTCGCGCCGCGTGGCGAGCAGATTCAGGTCGCCGCCCGAGCAGAAGAAATCGCCCGCGCCGGTGAACACCACCGCGCCCACTTCGGGGTCGCGCTCGGCGTCGGTCAGCGCGGCCGACAGCTCGGCATACAGCGTCGGCGTGATCGCGTTGCGCGCGCCGGGGTTGCTGTTGGTCAGGATGCGCACGGCGCCTTCCTGCGAGACGAGGACGGTCTTGGGGGGGGTCATGCCGGTTCCTTTGCGAGTGCGATGTAGCGCTGCAGGTGGTGGTCTTCGTCGCCGAGCTGGTGATCGATCATCACGAGGCGCTTGGCGTAGTGGGGCAGCGGCAGCTCCCAGGTCATGCCGATGCCGCCGTGCATCTGGATGCTCTCTTCGGCCACCAGCGCGCCGATGCGGCCGATGCTGAACTTCGCTGACGACAGTGCGCGCTCGCGCGCCAGGCGGTCGCTGCCGTCGATGGCGGCGGCGGCATTGATGACCGCCGAGCGCGCCTGCTCGATCTCGAGCAGCAGGTCGGCCATGCGGTGCTGCAGGGCCTGGAAGCTGCCGATCAGCAGGCCGAACTGCTTGCGCGTGCGCAGGTACTCGAGCGTGGCCGTCTTGGCCGCTTCCATCGCGCCCAGCGCCTCGGCCGAGAGCGCAAGCACGCCGCGGCCGATCGCGCGTTCGAGCACCGCATGGCCCTGGCCTTCGCTGCCGAGCAGTGCATCGGTGCCGAGCTTCACGCCGTCGAACGTGATCTCCGCGACCCGGCCGCCGTCGATGGCGGGGCAGCCGCGCACCGCGACGCCGGCGGTCTTCGCAGGCACGAGGAACAGCGAGATGCCGGCCGCGTCGTCTACATCGCCCGCGGTGCGCGCCGAAACCAGCAGCAGGTCGGCCTGCTCGCCCTGCGGCACCACGGCCTTGGCGCCGTGGAGCACCCAGCCGTCGCCGATCTTTTCGGCGCGGGTCGCGACGCGCGTGCGCTCGTGGTGCGTGTCGGCCTCGTCGTGCGCAAAGGCCGCGACGAGGGCGCCATTGATGATGTCGCCGAGCTTCTCCTTCTGCGTGCCGCTGCCGGCGGCGCTGATCGCCTCGCCGACCATCAGCGCGCCGAGCAGCGGCTCGACCACGAGGCCGCGGCCGAGCGCCTCGAAGACCACGGCGATGTCGAAGCCGCTGCCGCCGAAGCCGCCATCGGCCTCGCTGAACAGCGCGCCGATCACGCCGAGTTCGGCGAACTGCTGGAAGATCTCCTTGCTGAACCCGTGCTCGGATTGCGCGATGCGGTCGCGCGCATCGAAGGCGTACTGCTCGGCGATGAAGCGGTTCAGGCTGTCGGCGAGCATGCGCCGGTCTTCGGTGTGTTCGAAGTTCATGCCGTTCCTTTAAAGACCGAGGATCATCTTCGAGATGATGTTCTTCTGGATTTCGTTCGAGCCGCCGAAGATCGACAGCTTGCGGTTGTTGAAGTAGCGCGAGGCGGCGGCCGATGCGTAGTCCGGGCCGAAGGCCTCGCCGTCATGGCCGTCCTTCAGTGCCTCGGCCACGAAGGGCCGGCCGTACACGCCCATCGCGCGGCGCGCGAGCGACGAGATCTCCTGGCGGATCTCGGTGCCGCGGATCTTCAGCATCGAGCTCTCGGCGCCCGGCACGCCGCCGCCGGCCACCGCCGCGATCACGCGCAGGTTGGTGGTCTTCATGTTCTCGAGGTCGATCTCCACGCGCGCCAGGCGCGCCGCGAAGGCCGGGTCGTCGGCCAGCGGCCGGCCGTTCTTCGTGCGCGCCGCCGCGATGCCCTTGAGCTGTTCGAGCGCGGCCACCGAGAAGCCCACGCCCGCGATGTTGGTGCGCTCGTAGGTCAGCAGGTACTTGGCGCAGGTCCAGCCCTTGTTCTCCTCGCCGACCAGGTTCTCGGCCGGCACGCGCACGTCGGAGAAGAACACCTCGTTCACCTCATGCTCGCCGTCGAGCGTGATGATCGGGCGCACTTCCACGCCGGGCGAGGCCATGTCGATCAGCAGGAAGCTGATGCCTTCCTGCTTCTTCGCCTCGCGGTTCGTGCGCACCAGGCAGAAGATCATGTTGGCGTGCTGGCCCAGCGTGGTCCAGGTCTTCTGGCCATTCACGATGAAGTGGTCGCCCTGGGCGTCGATGCCGCGCACGGCCGAGGTCTTGACCGCGGCGAGGTCGGAGCCCGCGCCGGGTTCCGAATAGCCCTGGCACCACCAGTCGTCGCCGTTCAGGATGCGCGGCAGCCAATGGCGCTTCTGCGCCTCGTTGCCGTACTTGATGAGCACCGGGCCCAGCATGTTCACGCCGAAGGGCACGATGCGCGGCGCGAAGGCGAGCGCGCATTCGTTCTCGAAGATGAATTTCTCGACCGCGCTCCAGCCCGGGCCGCCGTACTGCTCGGGCCAGTGGTTGGCAAGCCAGCCGCGCGCATTGAGGATGGCGTGCCACTCGGCCATGTCGGCCTTCTCGAGGATCTTGCCGCTCTTCACCTTGTCGGAAAGGCGCGCGGGCAGCTTGTCGGCGAGGAAGGCGCGCACTTCGGCGCGGAAGGCTTCTTCTTCGGGGGTGAAGTTCAGGTCCATGAATTCTCGGTCTCAGTAAATCTCGAAGAGGCCCGCCGCGCCCATGCCGCCCGCGATGCACATCGTGACCACGGCGTACTTCGCGCCGCGGCGCTTGCCTTCGATCAGCACATGGCCCGTGAGGCGCGCGCCGGTCATGCCGAAGGGGTGGCCGATCGAGATCGCACCGCCGTTCACGTTCAGCCGCTCCGAGGGGATGCCGAGCTTGTCCTGGCAGTAGATCGACTGCGAGGCGAAGGCTTCGTTGAGCTCCCAGAGGTCGATGTCCTCGACCTTGAGGCCGTGGCGCGCGAGCAGCTTGGGCACCGCGAACACCGGGCCAATGCCCATCTCGTCGGGCTCGCAGCCCGCCACTGCGAGGCCGCGGAAGACGCCCAGCGGCTGGAGGTTGGCGCGCTCCGCGTCCTTGGCTTCCATCAGCACGCAGGCCGAGGCGCCGTCGGACAGCTGCGAGGCGTTGCCCGCGGTGATGAACTTGTCGTCGCCCATCACGGGCTTGAGCTTGGCGAGCGCCTCGTAGGTGGTGCCGCGGCGGTTGCAGTTGTCTTCGGTGGCGGTGACTTCGCGGTAGCTGACTTCCTTCGTTTCCTTGTCGGTCACCGCCATGGTGGTGGTGCAGGCCACGATCTCGTCCTTGTAGCGCCCGGCGAGCTGCGCCTCTTCGGTGCGGCGCTGGCTCTCGGCCGAGAAGCGGTCCTGCGCCTCGCGGCTGATGTCGTAGCGCTGGGCCACGATGTCGGCGGTCTCGATCATCGCCATGTAGAGCGCGGGCTTGTGCTCGACGATCCACGGGTCCATGCCGTTGTCGCCCGCATCGGTGGCGCTGCGGCCGCGGATCTGCGAGATGCTTTCGACGCCGCCCGCGATCATGGCCGGCGCGCCGTCCACCACGATGCGGCCCGCCGCCATCGCGATGGCCTGCAGGCCCGAAGCGCAGAAGCGGTTGACGGTGGTGCCGGCGATCGAGATCGGCAGGCCCGCGCGAATGATGGCCTGGCGCGCGATGTTGCGCCCGGTCGTGCCCTCGGGGTAGCCGCAGCCGAGGATCGCGTCCTCGATCAGCGCCGGGTCGAGGCCCGAGCGTTCGACCGCGGCCTTCACCGCGAAGGCCGCGAGCGTCGGGCCCGGGGTGATGTTGAACTCGCCGCGGTGCGCCTTGGTGAGCGGGGTGCGGGCGGTGGAAACGATGACGGCTTCGCGCATGGCGTTGTCCTTAGTTGGATTGATTCAGACTCGAAAAATCGGCACCGCGCTCGACCAGGTCGACCAAAAGCGGCGAGGGCTGCCAGAACAGCGGGTCTTCCTTGGCGAACTCGCGGATGTCGGCCAGCACCTTCGCGAGGCCCACCGTGTCGGCGTATTTCATCGGGCCGCCGCGATGGCGCGGGAAGCCGTAGCCGTAGAGGAAGGTCACGTCCACGTCGAGCGGGCGCAGTGCGATGCCCTGGTGCACCACGTTCGCGCCCTCGTTAACCATCGCGGCCATGTAGCGGCGCATGATTTCGTCCTTGGTGAAGGCGCGCGGCGTGACGCCCGCACGCTGGCGCTCGGCGTCGATGATGGCCAGCACTTCGGGGTCGGGCTGGCCGGTGCGTGCGCCCTCGGGGTAGAGGTAGTAGCCGCGCTGCGTCTTCTGGCCGAACCAGCCGCGCTCGCAGATGCGGTCGGCGATCTGCACGTAGCGCGCCTTCGGGTCGCGCGTGGCGGCCTTGCGCTTGCGCGTGGCCCAGCCGATGTCGCCGCCCGCCAGGTCCGACACCTGGAACGGCCCCATCGGGTAGCCGAAGTTGCGCACCGCCTCGTCGATCTGGTAGGGCGAGGCACCGTCTTCCATCATGTGGTCGGCCGCCTGGCGGTACACCGCGAGGATGCGGTTGCCGATGAAGCCGTCGCACACGCCCGCGCGCACCGGCACCTTCTTGAGCTTCTTGGCGAGCTCGAAGCCCGTCGCGACCACGTCGGCGCTGACCTTGGCGGGCACCACGATCTCGAGCAGCTTCATGATGTTGGCCGGCGAGAAGAAGTGCAGGCCCACCACGTCCTGAGGGCGCGAGATGCTGGCGGCGATCTCGTCGATGTCGAGGTACGAGGTGTTGGTGGCGAGCACCGCGCCGGGCTTGCAGACGCGGTCGAGTTCGGCGAAAACCGCCTTCTTGACCGCCATGTCCTCGAACACGGCCTCGACCACGATGTCGGCCTGGGCGAGCGCGTCGTAGCTGGTGGAGCCGTTGAAGCGTGCCATCACCGCCGCCTTGGCTTCGTCGGTCATGCGACCCTTCTTGATGAGGCCGTCGTAGACCTTCTCGACGTTGGCGCGGCCGCGCGCGAGCTGCGTGTCGTCGCGCTCGATCATGGTCACCGGCAGGCCGGCGTCGAGCATGGCCACCGCGATGCCCGCGCCCATGGTGCCGCCGCCAACGATGCCGGCAGCGTCGAGCGCGCGCGGCTTGGCAGCCTTGGTCTCGGGCGCCTTGAGCACTTCGCGTTCGGCGAAGAACGCATGGATCAGCCCGGCGCGCTGCGGGCTGTCGATGCACTGCATGAACAGCTTGCGCTCGAGCGCCATGCCTTCGTCGAAGGGCAGCGTGAGCGCGGCCTCGACGGCTTCGATGATCTTCATCGGCGAGAACAGGCCGCGGCTCTTCTTGGCGGTGTCGGCGCGCGCGGCGTCGAGCGCGGCCCGGCTGGCGTCCTTGTCGGCCAGGCCGGCGGCCTCGCGCGTGCGGCGCACCGGCGCGTTCGCGGCGGCCAGTTCCTTCGCGTAGGCCAGGCCCTCGGCGCGCGCATCGGCGTCGTTGCCGAGCTTGTCGACCAGGCCGAGCGACAGCGCTTCCTTCGCGCCCGCATGGCGGCCGCTGAGCATCAGGTCGAGCGCGGGCTTCACGCTGATGAGGCGCGGCGCGCGCTGCGTGCCGCCCGAGCCCGGCAGCAGGCCGAGCGCCACTTCGGGCAGGCCCAGCTTGGCGCTGGGCGAGGCGATGCGGTAGTGCGCCGCCAGCGCCACTTCGAGCCCGCCGCCGAGCGCGGCGCCGTGGATGGCGGCCACCACCGGCTTGCTGCAGTTCTCGATCGCCAGGCACACCTCGGGCAGCGAGGGCGGCTGCGGCGTCTTGCCGAATTCGCGGATGTCGGCGCCCGCGATGAAGTTGCGGCCCGCGCCCACGAGCAGCACGGCCTTGGCGGCGCTGTCGGCCTCGGCCGCCGCGATCGCGGCCACCAGACCACGGCGTACGTCCACGCCGAGCGCATTGACGGGCGGGTTGTCGATGGTCACGACGAACACGTCGCCCTCGCATGCGAAGGTGACGGGACCGAAAGGCGTGGAGGGGCTGGAGGGGGTTTGATTGGCCATTTGCTTTGTCTCTCGCGTGGCGGGCCCGCAGTGCGAAGCCCGAGGCTCTAGGAGGCTGCCGGGCTTGGGCATGGCCCCGCGTTGCGCGAGACAGGGCGCAGGCAAGGCGCCAAGCGCAAGCTGGACTGATGTCCAGCGAGCATTGGCAACGCCGCATGCGCC
>NZ_JBDGIV010000012.1:0-168474 GCF_057657255.1 Variovorax sp. Soil_C_19
AAGCCCAGCGCCTTCAGGTCCAGCGCCTGCACCCAGGCGTCCACCACCCGAACCAGTGCTTCCTGACCTACCAGCTCGTCGAGCATCAGTGGGAACAACGTCGCCTGTCCCCGCGCCTGTCCGTGTCGATGTCCCATTGGTCAGCCTCCAATGAAAAATGCCCTCCAGACAACGCCTGGAGGGCACTTCTCGCGGACTCAACGCCGACTATTTACACAGACTGCGCGGGGCCCCTTCTCTTTGGCGGTCAGCGCCGCTTCAGCACGTGGATGAAGTCGCTGCCGACCGACTGCTGCTCGACCAGCTCGTTGCCGGTCTGCCGCGCAAAGGCCTGGAAGTCGCGCAGGGAACCTGGGTCGGTCGACACGACCTTGAGCAACTGGCCGCTCGCCATGTCGTTGAGCGACTTCTTGGCCTTGAGGATGGGCAGCGGGCAGTTCAGGCCCCGCGTGTCGAGTTCGCGATCAATCTGCATGGGTCTTGGGCTCCTCGGGCGGCAGGACGAGGCCGCGCCGCCGCTCTTCGTTCTCGGCCGCGGTAAAAAACACCGGCTCGTGCCCGCGCGTGCGCAGCCAGTCGGCCAGCGCGTAGCCGGTGCCTGCAGGCCAGCACTTGAGCGCCGGCAGGTCGTAGAGGCGGTAGTCCACGAGTTCGGGCGAGAGCTTCACCTCGCCGTCGGCCACCACGTGGTAGGCAATGATGATCTGGTTCATGCGCTGGAAGTCATAGGCGCCCACGAGCTTCGTCGCACTGACGTCGAGGTTGGTTTCTTCCTTGACCTCGCGCGAGATGCCTTCTTCAGGCGTCTCGCCGGCTTCCATGAAGCCCGTGATCAGCGCATACATCTTCGCGGGCCAGGCGGCGTTGCGAGCCAGCAGCACCTGGCCGCGGTACTCGACGATGGCCGCGAGCACCGGCGTCGGGTTGTTCCAGTGCGTGTGGCCGCACGACGGGCAGCGCAGCCGCTCCTTCGGGCCGCCGTCTTCCATCAGCGCGATCCATTCGAGCGGGGTGGCGCAGGCCTGGCAGAACTTGGGGTGGACCATCGGGTTCAGGCCGGGAACACGCCGGTGGACAGATAGCGGTCGCCGCGGTCGCACACCACGAAGACGATGGTGGCGTTCTCGACGGTCTTGGCCACCTCGAGCGCCACCCATAGCGCGCCTGCCGCGGAGATGCCGCCGAAGATGCCCTCCTCGCGCGCGAAGCGCCGGCACAACTCTTCGGCGTTGTCCTGGCTCACGCTGATTTCCTCGTCGACCCGGCTCGCGTCGTAGATCTTGGGCAGGTATTCGGTCGGCCACTTGCGGATGCCCGGAATGCGCGACCCCTCGGCCGGCTGCGCGCCGACGATGCGCACCGCGGGGTTCTTTTCCTTCAGGAAACGGGAGACGCCGGTGATGGTGCCCGTGGTGCCCATCGCGCTCACGAAATGGGTGACCTTGCCCTGGGTGTCGGCCCAGATCTCGGGGCCTGTGGTCTCGTAGTGGATGCGCGGGTTGTCGGGGTTGGCGAACTGGTCGAGCACCCGGCCCTTGCCCTGCGCGACCATCTGCTCGGCGAGGTCGCGCGCGTATTCCATGCCGCCGCTCTTGGGCGTGAGCAGCAGCTCGGCGCCGAACGCCTTCATGGTCTGGGCGCGCTCGACGGAGAGGTCTTCCGGCATGATCAGCACCATGCGATAGCCCTTGATGGCCGCGGCCATGGCCAGCGCGATGCCCGTGTTGCCCGACGTGGCCTCGATCAGCGTGTCGCCGGGCTTGATCTCGCCGCGCTCCTCGGCGCGCTTGATCATCGAGAGGGCCGGACGGTCCTTGACCGACCCTGCGGGGTTGTTGCCTTCGAGCTTGGCGAGAATCACATTGCCGCGCCTGGCGTTCTCGGCCGCGTCGATGCGCTGCAATGCCACCAACGGCGTCTTGCCGATGGCGTCTTCGATCGTCGGATAGTTCATGGCAGGCACTGTGCCATAATTTTGGGCTTCCTTCCGGATGTGCCCGGGTGGTGAAATTGGTAGACGCAGGGGACTCAAAATCCCCCACCGAAAGGTGTGCCGGTTCGATTCCGGCCCCGGGCACCAACCAAGCGAGGTTCCGTGAGCAAGGAAATGTTCGAACGTTCCGCTGCCCCCGGCGGCGTGCACCACCGTCTCGCTGCGATGGTCGGCGAGTGGGAAGGCCGTTTCCGGTTGTGGTACGAGCCCGAAAAGCCGGCCGAGGAATCGGTGCAGCGCGGGCGTATCCGGCTGGTCGGCCGCGGCAGGTTCCTGCTGCACGAATACGAGGGCCATTGCAGTGGCGCGCCTTTCGAGGGCGTCGCACTGTGGGCCTACCATCTCGACGACAACGCCTTCGAGTGCGCCTGGGGCGAGAGCTTCGGCACCGGCACATCGATCATGTTCAGCACTGGCCGCGTCGACGACGAACGGTTTGGCGCGCTGGGCAGCTACGGCGAGGGCCCTGGAGGCCCGCGCTGGGGCTGGCGCACCGAGCTGTCGCAGCCCGACCCGGAGCACCTGAACATCCGCATGTTCAACATCACGCCCGCGGGAGACGAAGCGCTTGCCGTGGAGGTCAACTACACCCGGACGCCCGTGCAATCAGCCCGGTATGCACCGTCGGATGCGCAAGCCGCACCCGCAGCTCGCGCTTGAGCCGCGTGTTGTCGAGCCGGCGCGATTCCCCCATGAAGCTCAAGAGCTGCAACGGCAGCTGCCGTTCGGCCTCGTCGCGCGCCACGCGCGGCGGGCGCGGCAGGCCGTAGAGATCGGCCGCGAGGTCGATGTAGTCGCCCATGCGCAGCTCGGTGTCGTCGGCGGTGTGCACCACGCGCTGCGGCCGGCCACGATAGAGCGCCGCCACACAGGCGCGCGCCAGGTCGTCGGCGTGGATGTGGCTCGTGTAGACGTCGTCCTCGCGCCGCAACACGGGCGTGCCGCGTTCGAGCCGCTGGCGCGGCGTGCCGCCCACGCGGTCGGGCGCATAGATGCCGGGAATGCGCAGGATGCTCGCACGCACGCCCGCACTGCGGCCGAACCAGCGCACGGCCCGTTCGGCGTCCACGCGGCGGTGGGCGCGCGGCGTGTCGGGCTGCACGGCGCGCGTCTCGCTCACGCGGGCGCCGCCGCAGTCGCCATACACGCCGCTGGTGGAACCGTAGACCAGCGCCCGCGGCGTCGTGCGCAGCCGCAGCGCACGCACGAGCGCGGTGGTCCGCAGGTCGCGCCACCAGGCCGCCCCGCCGTCGCGCGCGGGCGGGGCCAAGTGCAGCACACGGGTAGCGATGCCGGCCAGGCGGCGCAGGCTCGCGGGATCGTCGAGGTTGCCCTGCAGCGGTCGAATGCCCGCGGCACGCAGCGCGGGCACCCGGTCGGCCGATGAAGTGAGCGCTACCAGCTGCAGGCGCCCAGCGAGGCGGCCCGCCACGCGCTGGCCCACGTCGCCGCAACCGACGATCAGCAGGCGCTCACGCCGGAAGCGCGCCGGCAGCGCGCCGGAAGGGCTATTGATTGAAGGCAAAATCCGGGTTCCTTTCCCTTTTTCAGACCCAGGCTGAAAGAAGCCGAAGAATACCGATGACTGTTGCAGCGCCGCACGATGCGGGCTTTTCCATCACCGTCGAGCCCAGTGGGCGTCACTTCGTGGTGCATGGCGACGAAACCATTCTCGCTGCGGGCATCCGCCAGGGCATCGGCCTGCCGTATGGCTGCAAGGACGGCGCCTGCGGCTCGTGCAAGTGCCGCAAGCTCTCGGGCGAGGTCGAGCTCGGTCCGCACCAGAGCAAGGCGCTGAGCGCCGAGGAGCAGCTTGCGGGTTACGTGCTGACCTGCTGCGCCCATCCGAAGAGCGACGTGGTGCTCGAGTCGCGCCAGGTCACGGAAGCCGGCGCGCTGCCGATCCGCAAGATGCCGGTGCGGGTGCTCGCGCTCACGCGGCTGTCGCACGACGTGATGAAGCTCCGCCTGCAATTGCCGGCTGGCGAGCCGCTGCAGTTCCATGCCGGCCAGTACGTCGAGTTCATCCTGCGCGACGGCGTGCGCCGCAGCTATTCGATGGCGAATGCCCCGCACACGCTGGCCGAACCCGGCACGGGGATCGAGCTGCACCTGCGGCACCTGCCGGGCGGCAAGTTCACCGACCACGTGTTCAATACGATGAAGGAGAAGGAGATCCTTCGCATCGAAGGCCCCTACGGCAGCTTCTTCCTGCGCGAGGACTCCGACAAGCCGATCGTGCTGCTGGCCTCGGGCACGGGCTTCGCGCCGATCAAGGCGCTGCTCGAGCACATGAAGTTCAAGCGCATCGAGCGGCCCGCCACGCTGTATTGGGGCGGCCGCCGGCCCGAGGACCTCTACATGGACGACTGGATGCGCGCGCAGCTGGCCGAGATGCCGAACCTGCGCTACGTGCCCGTGGTGTCCAATGCGACCCCCGACGACAACTGGACCGGCCGCACCGGCTTCGTCCACCGCGCGGTGCTCGAAGATTTCTCCGACCTGTCGGGCCACCAGGTGTATGCCTGCGGCGCACCGATCGTGGTCGAATCGGCCAAGCACGACTACGTCGGGATGGCCGGCCTCCCCGAGGACGAGTTCTTCGCAGACGCGTTCACCACCGAAGCCGACAAGGCCCTGCCCTGAGCGTCTTCGGCTTGCCCTGCCCTGGTCTGCCGGGGAATTCGAATCATCCGAAACGAGAAAAAATGAAGACGAGACACTTCCTCCTTGCGCTGTGCGCAACCGCCACGCTCCTTGCCGCCGGCCAGTCCACGGCGCAACAGCAGCGCCCCATCCGCCTCGTGGTGCCCTATGCACCGGGCGGCCCGATCGACATCACGGCGCGCGTGCTCGCCGAGCGCGTGAAGGACAGCCTGGGCACGGTCATCATCGACAACAAGCCGGGTGCAGGCGGCAACATCGGCGCCGACGCGGTGGCCAAGGCGGCGCCCGACGGGCTCACGATCGGCATCGCCGCCACGGCCACGCATGCGGTCAACCCGTGGCTCTACAGCAAGATGCCGTTCAATGCGGCGACCGATTTCGCACCGGTCACGCAGATGGTGCGGGTGCCGAACGTGCTGGTGATGAATGCCGACACCGCCAAGCGCCTGAACATCAATTCCGTGGCCGACCTGATCCGCTACGCCAAGGCCAACCCTGCCAAGCTCAACTACGGCAGCGGCGGCAACGGCAGCGCAGGGCACCTCGCGGGCGAGCTGTTCAAGAAGCAGGCCGGCATCTTCGCGCTGCACATCCCTTACAACGGCGGCAATCCGGCGCAGCTGGCGCTGCTCTCGGGACAGGTCGATTTCAACTTCGACAACCTCGCGACGGCGGCACCGAACATCCGCTCGGGCAAGCTCAAGGCCATCGCTGTCACGAGCCTGCAGCGCAGCAGCGCGATGCCCGATGTGCCGCCGGTGTCGGACACGCTCAAGGGCTTCTCGATCGACACCTGGTGGGGCCTGGTCGCACCGGCCGGCACGCCGCAGGATGTGCTCGCCAAGCTCAACCAGGCATTCGTGGCCGCGCTCAATTCGCCCGAGACGAAAACCCGCTTCGCCTCGCTGCTGGCCGAACCGGTCGCCAACACGCCCGAGCAGTTCGGGGCGTTCATGAAGAGCGAACTCTCGAAATACGAAGGCGTCGTGAAGGCAACCGGCGCAAAGGTGGACTGACGCCCCAAAGAAAACGGCCGCCCGGAGGCGGCCGCCTGGCGCTGGAACCGGTCTATTCGCCCAGGTACGCGGCGCGCACGCGCGGGTCGCGCAGCAGCGCCTTGGCATCACCGTCCATGGTGATGAGCCCCGACTCCATCACGTAGCCTCGGTCGGCCAGTTGCAGCGCGCGATTGGCGTTCTGCTCGACCAGCAGGATGGTCACGCCCTGCGCCGAGACGGTCTGCACCACCTCGAAGATCTTGTCGCACATGATCGGCGACAGGCCCATGGTGGGCTCGTCGAGCAGCAGCACCTTGGGCCTGGCCATGAGCGCGCGGCCCATGGCGAGCATCTGCTGCTCGCCGCCCGACATGGTGCCCGCGAGCTGGTCCTTGCGCTCGCGCAGGCGCGGGAAGGTGACGAAGACGCGCTCCATGTCGGCGGCGATCTCGGCCTTGTCGTTGCGGATGTAGGCGCCGATCTGGAGGTTCTCGGTGATCGTCATGCGCGTGAAGACGCCGCGGCCTTCGGGCACCATCACCAGGCCCTCGCCGACCAGGTCCCACGCGCCGCGGCCCTTGATGCTGCGGCCCAGGAACTCGATGCTGCCGGCGCCCGCGGGCAGCGTGCCCGTGATGGCCTTCATGGTCGTGGTCTTGCCGGCGCCGTTCGAGCCGATCAGCGAGACCAGCTCGCCCTCGCGGACTTCGAAGTCGACTCCCTTCACGGCCTGGATGCCGCCGTAGCCCACGCGCAGGCCCGAGACCTTCAGCAGGGTCTTGCCCGCCGCCTTGGCTTGCGCCGCGGCGCTCGTGGTCGAGGGCGTGGTGGTCGTGGCGTCGCTCATGCTTGCAGTCGTGCTCATGTCAGTGGGCTCCCGTCCCGAGATAGGCCTCGATGACCTTTTCGTTCTTCTGCACTTCGTAGGGCGTGCCTTCGGCGATCTGCTTGCCGTAGTCGAGCACGGTGACGCGGTCGCACAGGCCCATGATGAGCTTCACGTCGTGTTCGATGATCAGGATGGTCCGGTCGTCCTTGCGGATGCGGTCGATCAGCTCGCGCAGCAGCACCTTCTCGGTCGAGTTCATGCCGGCGGCCGGTTCGTCGAGCGCGATGAGCTGCGGATCGGTGGCCAGCGCACGTGCAATTTCCAGCCGGCGCTGGTCGCCGTACGACAGCGTACGCGCCTTGTAGTCGGCGAACTTGCCGATGCCGACATAGTCGAGCAGCTGCTGCGCGCGTTCGGCGATGGCCTTTTCCTCGGCCTTGAACGAGCGGGTGCGCAGCATGGCGCCGAACACACCCGAATGGGTGCGGATATGGCGCCCGACCATCACGTTCTCGATCGCCGTCATCTCGGCGAACAGGCGGATGTTCTGGAAGGTGCGCGCAATGCCGGCCTTGGCGACCTCGTGCACCGCCGTGGGCTGGTAGGGCTTGCCGGCCAGCTCGAAGCTGCCGCTGTCGGGCGTGTAGAGCCCGGTGATCACGTTGAAGAAGGTCGTCTTGCCGGCGCCATTGGGACCGATCAGGCCGTAGACCTGGCCGCGCTTGATCGTGATGCCCACGTCCGAAAGCGCCTGCAGGCCGCCGAAGCGCTTGGAGATGCCGCGGACTTCGAGGATGGTGTCTGTCGTCATGTCTTTTCCTCGTCGTTCACGGATTGATCGACATGGGACGCGAAGCATCGCCGGGCACTTCGTCGGCTGGCGTGTCGATGCCGGGTGCGTGCGTCTGGAGCGAGCCGGGGGCCACCGTGGCGTGCGCCGGGTCGACCGGCACGCCGCCCTTCTTCTTCAGCGTCTTGCCGTGCTCGGGCGAGGGCCACAAGCCGCGCGGCCGCACGAGCATGATGCCGATCATCGCGAGCGCGATGAACAGCTGGCGCAGGATGGAGGCATCGAGCCGCCCGTCGGTCATCGTCTGCAGCGGACCGGCCACGTAGCGCAGCACCTCGGGCAGTGCCGCCAGCAGCACCGCGCCGAGGATCACGCCCGGCAGGTGGCCGATGCCGCCCAGCACCACCATGGCGACGATCATCACCGACTCCATGAGGCTGAACGATTCGGGGGAAACGAAGCTCTGGAACGACGCGAACATCGCGCCCGACACGCCACCGAAGCTCGCGCCCATGCCGAAGGCCAGCAGTTTCATGTTGCGGGTGTTGATGCCCATGGCCTTGGCCGCGATCTCGTCCTCGCGGATGGCCATCCAGGCGCGCCCGATGCGCGACACCTGCAACCGATGCGAAATGATCACGGTGGCGACGACCAGGGCCAGGAACAAGTAGTAGTACAGCGTGACCGACGAGATCGTGAAGCCCTCGAACTTCAACGACTTGCCGAGGTCGAGCCCCCAGAACTTGATCGAGTCGATCGAGGTGATGCCCTTCGGGCCGTTGGTGATGTTGACCGGGTGGTCCAGGTTGTTCAGGAACACCCGGATGATCTCGCCGAAACCCAGCGTCACGATGGCAAGGTAGTCGCCGCGCAGCTTCAGCGTGGGCGCACCGAGCAGCACCCCGAGCACGCCGGCCACGAGCAGCGCCAGGGGTATCACGATGAGCAGCGAGGTGTGCAGCCCGTTCGGGAACATGGCCTTGAACCACGGGAAGGTGTCGGACAGGTGGCTCGAGCCCATCAGCGCGAAGAGGTACGCGCCGACCGCAAAAAAGGCGACGTAGCCAAGGTCGAGCAGGCCGGCATAGCCCACCACGATGTTCAGGCCCAGCGCGAGCAGCACGTAGAGCAACGCGATGTCGGCGATGCGCACCCAGGCATTGCCCTGGGTTTGCAGGAGGATCGGCAGTGCGAGCACCGCGACGACGCCCAGGATGTAGAGCGCGAGGTTTTTGCTGTTCTTCATGGTGTGCTGCTCCTCAGGCCCGGTCCGCCACGCGCTCGCCGAGCAGCCCCGAGGGTCGCAGCGTGAGCATGACGATCAACACGATGAAGGCGAAGATGTCGCTGTAGTGGCTGCCGAGCACACCGCCAGTCAGCGTACCGATATAGCCCGAGCCGATGGCTTCGATCAGCCCCAGCAGGATGCCGCCGACGACCGCCCCGGCCAGGTTGCCGATGCCTCCGAACACCGCCGCCGTGAAGGCCTTGAGGCCGGGCAGGAAGCCCATCGAATGCTGTGCAATGCCGTAGTTGGACGCATACATGACGCCCGCGATGGCCGCGAGCACCGCGCCGATGATGAAGGTGGCCGAGATGACCATGTCGGGCCGGATGCCCATGAGCGCCGCGACGCGCGGGTTCTCGGCCGTGGCGCGCATCGCGCGGCCGAGCTTGGTGTAGTTGACGAGCCACATCAGCACCACGAGCGAGAAGGCCGTGACGCTGAGGATCATGACCTGCGTGGGCGAGATCACCGCGCCGCCCACATGGATGGGGTCGGTCGACAGCAGGTTGGGATAGGCCTTGTTGGTGGGCTTCCAGATGATCATTGCCAACGTCTGCAGCAGGATCGACATGCCGATGGCGGTGATCAGCGGCGCGAGCTTGGGGCTGTTGCGAAGCGGTCGGTAGGCGACCTTCTCGATCACGAAATTCAGCGTGGCGGCCACCACGCAGGCGATGACCAGCGCGATGATCAGGACGAGCCAGCCGGGCGCGCCGGGCATCGATTCCTGCATCAGGCCGATGATGGTCCAGCTGGTGAGCGCGCCCACCATCAGCACCTCGCCGTGCGCAAAGTTGATCAGGTTGATGATGCCGTACACCATGGTGTAGCCCAAGGCTATCAAGGCATACATGCTGCCGAGGACCAGACCGTTGATGATCTGCTGCAGCAATATTTCCATAACGCGTTCCCTTTTTGTCGCACCCGTCGCGGATGCAGTTCACCCACCGTGGCACCGGTTGGGCGCCTTGGCCTGATAAGCAAAAAACCAGCCAGCATGTGCCGCTGGCTGATTTGTGGGCGGGATTGTAAGCATCCACCAGCTTCGTTCTGGTGCACGCCGTACGGGGTTTACCCGCTCACGCCATGCTGTATGCGTGTGAAGTCATGCATGGCGCGGCGCGCCGTTGACGAACGCGTATCAGTCTTCGCGCCCGGCGTTGCGCCGGCGCAGTTCGCGCAGCTTTTCTGCGATGCGGATCTCGAGGCCGCGCTCGACGGGCTGGTAGAAGACCTGGCCCTCGAGGCCGTCGGGCAGGTAGCGCTCGCCGGCGGCGAAACCACCCTCCTCGTCATGCGCATAGCGGTAGCCCTTGCCATAGTCGAGCTCTTTCATGAGCTTGGTCGGCGCATTGCGCAGGTGCATCGGCACCGGGCGCGTGCTGTCTTTCTTGACCAGCGCGCGCACCGCGTTGTACGCGCTGTAGACCGCGTTCGACTTGGGCGCGATCGCCAGATAGACCACGCATTCGGCCAGCGCGAGTTCGCCCTCTGGCGTGCCGAGCCGCTCGTAGACCTCGGCCGCGTCGAGCGCCAGCCGGAGCGCGCGCGGGTCGGCCAGGCCTATGTCTTCGCTCGCCATGCGGATCAGCCGCCGCGCCATGTAGCGCGGATCGGCGCCGCCGTCGAGCATGCGCACGAACCAGTAGAGCGAGGCATCGGGATCGCTGCCGCGCACCGACTTGTGCAGCGCGCTGATGGTGTCGTAGAACTGCTCGCCGCCCTTGTCGTAACGCCGCATGCGCTCGCCGAGCACGCGCAACAGCCATTCGTCGTTGATCTGGACCAGTTTCTCGGCGCGCGCCGCTACAGCCAGCGTCTCGAGCGTGTTGAGCAGGCGCCGCGCATCGCCGTCGGCGTAGGCGATCAGCCGGTCGACTGCGGCGTCTTCGATCGCAGGCACCGCCCCGATCGCCTGTGCCTTGCCCACGATCTGCTTGAGGTCGGCCTCCGTCAGCGGCTGCAGCACGTACACCGCGGCGCGCGAAAGCAGTGCCGAGTTGACTTCGAAGGACGGGTTCTCGGTGGTGGCGCCGATGAAGGTGAAAAGGCCCGACTCCACATGCGGCAGGAAGGCGTCTTGCTGGCTCTTGTTGAAGCGGTGCACCTCGTCGACGAAGACGATGGTGCGCCGCTGCTCGAGACCGTCGCGCACCGCCGTGGCGCGATCGACAGCCTCGCGGATGTCCTTGACGCCGCCGAGCACGGCACTGATGCTGAGGAACTGCGCATCGAAGGCGTCGGCCATGAGCCGCGCGATCGTCGTCTTGCCGGTGCCGGGCGGCCCCCAGAGGATGCACGAGTGCGGCTGGCCCGATTCGAACGCAATGCGCAGCGACATGCCTGGGCCGAGCAGGTGCTGCTGGCCGATCACTTCGCCGAGCGTCTTCGGACGCAGGCGCTCGGCGAGGGGTTGGTGCGACGAGGTGGCCAAACCTGCTTGCTGGATCGGTGGGTTGCGCTTCGACTGCTACTGCTTGAGAACGTCGGCCCCCGCGGGCGCCTTGAAGTCGAACACGTTCGCGGCGAGCGCCGGGTTCACCTCGACCTTGCTGAACTTGAGCACCGAACGCTGGCCGAAGCTGTCGAGAATTTCGAGCGCGGCAAGCGCATCGCCCAGGAAGCCGACCTGCACGTGCTGCAGCTGGCCGTCCTTGTTCTTGGGCGTGGCCTTGACCCACTGGAGGCCGTCGCGTTCGGGCGCGGCTTCGAGCGTGAAGTCGGCCTGCAGTGCACGCAGGTCGGGCGCCGCGGCGATCAGCGCAGCGGGCGTGGAGCCCAGCGCCTGCGACTGCGCGCGCTGCGTGACCTGATTGAGGTCGGCGTCGTAGAGCCAGAGCGTCTTGCCGTCGGCCACGATGGTCTGGGCGAAAGGCTTCTGGTAGTCGAACTTGAACTTGCCGGGACGCTGGAATTCGAAGGTGCCGTTCGAGGTCTTGGCGCGGCCCGGCTGGCCGTCGCGCGGCGGTGCGGTGACGGTCTGGGTGAAATCGGCGCGGCCCGATTTCACCGTCTTGACGAAGGTCTCGAGGCTTTCGAGGCCGCCGGCCCAGGCATTGGCGGAACAGAGAAGGCCGATCAACAGCCAGTGACGAATTTTCATTTGGGATTCCTCAGCACGCGAACCGCGTTGGCATGACCATACCCCGCGGCGCGTGGCGCCATGTGCGGGGTTCGATGAAGTTTTGCAACGCTAGCGCGGAGTTTGCAACCGGCATGTCAGCGCGTAACGGCGGGACGAGCAGGCCTTTGCTGGCTATTCGGCGCGCGCCGGCACCAGTATCTCGCGCTGCCCGCTGCCGCTCATTGCGCTCACCAGGCCGGCTTTCTCCATGTCCTCGACGAGCCGCGCGGCGCGGTTGTAGCCGATCTTCAGGTGGCGTTGCACGAGCGAGATGCTGGCCTTGCGGTTCTTCAGCACCACCTCCACCGCCTGGTCGTACATCGGGTCCTTCTCGGCATCGCCGCCGTCGCCGAGCATGTCGCCGTCGCCGTCCACCGTGCCGCCTTCGAGCACACCCTCGATGTAGTCGGGCTCGCCCTGGCTCTTCAGGTAAGCCACGACGCGGTGCACTTCGTCGTCGCTCACGAAGGCGCCATGCACACGAATCGGCAGGCCGGTGCCGCTGGGCATGTAGAGCATGTCGCCCATGCCGAGCAGCGCCTCGGCCCCCATCTGGTCGAGGATGGTGCGGCTGTCGATCTTGCTCGACACTTGAAACGCGATGCGCGTGGGAATGTTCGCCTTGATGAGGCCGGTGATAACGTCCACGCTGGGCCGCTGCGTGGCAAGGATCAGGTGGATGCCCGCCGCGCGTGCCTTTTGCGCCAGCCGGGCAATGAGCTCCTCGATCTTCTTGCCGACGACCATCATCAGGTCGGCCAGCTCGTCGATCACGACCACGATGTGCGGCTCGCGCTTGAGCGGCTCGGGATCGTCGGGCGTGAGGCTGAACGGGTTGTAGATGAACTCCTCGCGCGCCTTGGCCTCGTCGATCTTGGTGTTGTAGCCGGCCAGGTTGCGCACGCCGAGCTTGCTCATGAGCTTGTAGCGGCGCTCCATCTCGGCCACGCACCAGTTGAGGCCGTGGGCGGCCTGGCGCATGTCGGTGACCACGGGCGCGAGCAGGTGCGGAATGCCTTCATAGACCGACATCTCGAGCATCTTCGGGTCGATCATGAGCAGGCGCACGTCGCGCGCCTCGGCCTTGTAGAGCAGCGACAGGATCATCGCGTTGATGCCGACCGACTTGCCCGAACCGGTGGTACCGGCCACGAGCACGTGCGGCATCTTCGCGAGGTCGGCCACCACGGGGTTGCCGATGATGTCCTTGCCGAGGCCCATCGTGAGCATCGACTTGCCTTCGTTGTAGACCTGCGAGCCGAGGATCTCGCTGAGCTTGATCGACTGGCGCTTGGCGTTGGGCAACTCGAGCGCCATGTAGTTCTTGCCGGGGATCGTTTCGACCACGCGGATCGACACCAGCGAGAGCGAACGCGCAAGGTCCTTGGCGAGGCCGAGGATCTGCGAGCCCTTGACGCCCGTGGCGGGCTCGATCTCGTAGCGCGTGATGACGGGGCCCGGCGAGGCCAGCACCACGCGCACCTCGACGCCGAAGTCCTTGAGCTTCTTCTCGATCATGCGCGACGTCATCTCGAGCGTGTCGGCGGACACCGTTTCCTGGCGCACCTGCGCGGCATCGAGCAGGTCGACCTGCGGCAGCTTGCTGTCGGGCAGTTCCTTGAAGAGCGGCTTCTGGCGCTCCTTGGCGACGCGGTCGCTCCTGGGCACCTCGGCGAGCGCGGGTTCGATCTGCACCGGCGGCGAGGCCGCGCGGCGCTTCGGACGCGGCTCGATGCGCAGTTCTTCGTCGCCGACCAGTGGCTCGGGTTCGTCCGCGTCGGAGCCCGTGCGCGAGAACGGCAGGTCTTCGGCCTCTTCGCGTTCGCGCGCGGCCCGCTTGCCCATCGCGATGTCGGCAGCGAGCTCGCGCTTCTCGCGGCGCCACTCGAAAAGCGAATAGGCCCGCGCGCCGATGCGCTCGGCGATCTGGGTCCAGGAGAAGCGGAACACCAGCGCCGAGCCGATCACGCCCGCCGCGATGGCCACCAGCGCCGAGCCGGTGAAACCCATCCAGCGCACGCTGGTGGGCCCGACGAGGTAGCCGAGCACGCCGCCGCCCGACCCCGGAAGATGGGATTCGAGCCGGTACAGCCGCGACCATTCGAGCACCGCGCTCGCGGACAGCAGCAGCAGCAGGCCAAACCAGAACGCGATGCGGCTGCGGTTGAAGCGGCCGCGCACCGGCTGGTCGCCGGCTGCGGGTTCACCGCCCCGCAGCCAATGGGCCAGCGACGACAGCCATGCGCGAAGGCCTGCCGCAAGACACCACCAGACCGAATACCCCGCGAGGAAGTAGCTGCCATCGGCCAGCCAGGCACCGATGCGGCCGCCCCAGTTCTTGACCTCGCCCCCCGTGCCCGATGTGGACCAGGCTGCATCGGACGGCGTGAAGCTCAGCATCGCCAGCAGCCAGAACAGCAACGCGGCGAAGCCCGCGACCAGCGTGATCTCGTGTGCGAAGCGCAGGGCGCGCATGCGCACGGGTTGCCCTTCGTCGGCGGAAGAAGATTGAAGCGTATTGAGCGAATAGGTCATGAAAAACGCGGCACCCGGCCCGACAAGCGGCAGCTGGATGCCTGAACACTACAACAAAAGGCCCCGGCCGGGCCGCGGCTCACGCCAGCGACAGCAGCCGCTCCTTGACGATCATGGATCCGTCGTCCTGGGTCTGGACGAAGCCGCGCTCCTCCAGGTCCTTCATCACGCGGCTCACCATCTCGCGCGAGGCACCCACCATTTTCGCGAGATCCTGGCGCGAGATCTTGTCGCGCACCTTGAGATTGCCGGCGCCGTCTGCCGTGGCGAACTCGAGCAGCGACCGTGCCACGCGTCCGTAGACATCCATGAGCGCCAGCGACTCGATCTTGCGGTCGGCATGGCGCAGGCGCTGCACCAGCCCGCGCATGATGTTGTAGGCCATCGAGGAGTTCTCGGGCAGGCAGCGTGCGAAGGCCTCCCGGTCGAGCATGAGCACGTCGCACTGGATCTCGGCACGCACCGTGGCCGAATGCGGCTCGTCGTCGATCAGGCTCATCTCGCCGATGTGGTCGCCGGTGTGCAGCGTCGCGAGAATGACTTCCCGGCCGCGGTTGTCGGCGCTGGTCACGCGCGCGCGACCCGTCAGGATGATGTAGAGCGCATCGGACTTCTTGCCCTGCTCAACGATCATCTCCGCGCGCTTGAAGCGCTTCTTGATGATCGTGTCCGCAATGCTCGCTGACTGTGAAGGTGTCAGCGAAGCGAACAGCGGAACGCGTCTGAGCAGCTCAAGATTGGACAGCATTGACATCGATCGATCCCTGATACGGCGCCTGCAGCCCCATCGCTATTTGTGAGATTGATGGATTACTACAATCGCGCCCATTGAAAACACCGTGCACCCGGTGTTGAACCGGGCGGTGATACTCCCTACCTAACGGTACCACCCTGAAAATGTACACGCTGACGCAGCGCAAATCCTAGGTTTTCTACTCATCACCCTATGTCCGCCACCCAACACGCCAAGGTCCTGATCCTGGGCTCCGGCCCTGCCGGCTACACCGCCGCGGTCTACGCAGCACGCGCGAACCTGCAGCCCCTTCTCATCACGGGCATCGCCCAGGGCGGCCAGCTGATGACCACCACCGAGGTCGACAACTGGCCGGCCGACGTGCACGGCGTGCAGGGCCCCGAGCTGATGCAGCGCTTCCTGGAGCATGCCGAACGCTTCAAGACGCAGATCGTCTTCGACCACATCAACAAGGTCGACCTGAGCAAGCGCCCCTTTACCCTCACGGGCGACAGCGGCACCTACACCTGCGACTCGCTGATCATCGCCACGGGCGCCTCGGCGAAGTACCTGGGCCTCGAATCAGAGCAGAAGTTCATGGGCCGCGGGGTTTCCGCCTGCGCCACCTGCGACGGCTTCTTCTACCGCGAGCAGGAGGTCTGCGTGATCGGCGGCGGCAACACGGCCGTCGAAGAGGCGCTGTACCTCGCCAACATCGCAAACAAGGTCACGCTCGTGCATCGCCGCGACAAGTTCCGCGCCGAGCCGATCCTGATCGACAAGGTCAAGGAAAAGGTTGCCGAAGGCAAGATCGTGCTCAAGCTGCACAGCGAACTCGACCAGGTGCTCGGCGACGACTCGGGCGTGACGGGCATCCGCATCAAGAACACGCAGACCGGGGCGACCGAGCAGATCGACCTCAAGGGCTGCTTCATCGCGATCGGGCACCACCCCAACACCGACATCTTCCAGGGCCAGCTGGAAATGAAGGACAACTACATCCTGACCCGCTCCGGCCTGCAGGGCTTTGCCACGATGACCAGCATCCCCGGCGTCTTCGCCGCTGGCGACGTGCAGGACAACATCTACCGCCAGGCCATCACCAGCGCCGGCACGGGCTGCATGGCCGCGCTCGACGCCCAGCGCTTCCTGGAGCAGGACGGCACGCTCTGAGAGCGGTGCCGTGCGCCGCGCTGGTGGCGCTGAGCCCAAAAGGGCTATAATCCAAGGCTTTGCCGAATCAGGCCCACAGTCTCCCGGAAGGGGCTGTTGTGGGCCTGTAGTGATTTTTACGGCAAGCCGGGGTACCGCCACCCGTTTCTGGCGAGGTCAAGCTGCAAAACACCTGAGTCTGCAATCGCCCTGATTGCGCCGGTGCCAGCTGTTCAAGAAAGAGTGTCCTCATGGCACGCGTATGCGATATCACGGGCAAGGGCCCGATGGTCGGAAACAACGTTTCCCACGCCAACAACAAAACCAAGCGCCGGTTCCTGCCGAACCTGCAATACCGCCGTTTCTGGGTCGAGACTGAAAACCGCTGGGTTCGCCTGCGTGTTTCGAGCGCCGCGCTGCGCCTGATCGACAAGAACGGCATCGACGCCGTGCTCGCAGACCTGCGTGCACGCGGCCAAGCTTAAGGAGCTGAATCATGGCAACGAGCAAAGGCGGACGCGAAAAGATCAAGCTGGAATCCACCGCGGGTACCGGCCACTTCTACACGACCAGCAAGAACAAGAAGACGATGCCTGAAAAGATGTCGATCATGAAGTTCGACCCGAAGGCACGCAAGCACGTCGAATACAAGGAAATCAAGCTGAAGTAATTCGGCCTGGTCTCCCCTCACGAAGAACCCGCTGCTCACCCAGCGGGTTTTTTGTTGCCTGTGTGTGCTGCGGGCGCAAAAAAAGCCGACCCAAGGTCGGCTTCTTTGATCAACGGCGGTATCGAAACCGTGCCGCGCGATCAGGCGTGCGCAGAGCGCAGACGGGTCGAGAACTCGCGCAAGCCCGCGATCCCGCTGGCTTCGGCCCTGTGACACCAGGCTGCCAGGTCGGCCGCCAGTTGCTCGCGCGACTGCGAGGTGTTGAGCCACAGCTGGCGCAGCTCTTCGCGCATCGTGACCATCTTGTCGATCACCGGGTGGGCGGCGCGCGCCTGGACCAGGTGGGTGCGGGCTGACGGCGGCACCTTGTCGTCGTCGCGATGGAGCCAGTTCTTGGCCGCCTTGAGCACCGAGATGTCGCCGCCCTTGGTCTTGAGCGCCGCGAGTTCGGCCTTGGTCACACGGCGCATTTCACGCGCATAGCCGGCCATCACTTCGTAGCGGTTGGCGATGACCGCCTCGAGCGTCTTCTCGTCGGCCACGGGGCGGATATCGCCGAGCTGCATTTTCGGCGGCAGCTTCTTGACCTTGGCCCAGCCGATCGCCTGCATCATCTGGATGTAGACCCAGCCGATGTCGAACTCGTACTTCTTGACCGAGAACTTGGCCGCGGTGGGATAGGTGTGGTGATTGTTGTGCAGCTCTTCGCCGCCGATGATCACGCCCCACGGGAACACGTTGCGGCTGGCGTCGGGCGCCTCGAAGTTGCGGTAGCCCCAGTAGTGGCCGATGCCGTTGATGATGCCGGCCGCAGTGATCGGGATCCAGAGCATCTGGACGGCCCAGACGGACAGGCCCACCACGCCGAACAGCGCCAAGTTGAGCACGAGCATCAGGCCGACACCCTGCCAGCTGTAGCGCGTATAGAGGTTGCGCTCGATCCAGTCATCGGGCGTGCCGTGGCCGTAGCGCTCGACCGTGTCCTTGTTCTTCGATTCGGCACGGTACAGCTCGGCGCCGCGCCAGAGCACTTCGTCGATGCCCTTGACCTGCGGGCTGTGGGGATCGTCCACGGTCTCGCACTTGGCGTGGTGCTTGCGGTGGATGGCCACCCACTGCTTGGTCACCATGCCGGTGCCGAGCCACAGCCAGAAGCGGAAGAAATGCGAAGGGATCGGCCCCAGGTCCATGGCCCGGTGGGTCTGCGTGCGGTGCAGGAAGATCGTGACCGCGGCGATCGTGATGTGCGTGGTGACGAGCGTGTACAACACGATCTGCCACCATGTCAGGTTCCACAAGCCGTGTCCGAGCCAGTCGATGGCCGCGCTCACAACGGCAGAGTCAGGAATCCACATTGAGTTTGGTGCTCCATGGCCGCACGAAGGTGCCGCCTATTCAGTTAAACGCAATTTTAAGGCGCCAGGGCCAAAACGAGGCCTTTTGTCCTTCTGCAATTGCGCAGATTTACCCTGATTTGGAGTGCAACACCTATTTACGGTTCCATACGGCGGCAAAAAAACCGTCGGTGGCGTGGCGGTGGGGCCACAGTCGAAGGTACCGATGGCCGTCGGGCCCGCCGGCGCAGAGGCCCTCGGCCCCTTCGACCTTCAATCCCTGCAGCAGCGTGGCGGCGTCCTGGGGCACGAAATCGGGATTGGCGGCACCGAAAGCCTCGGCAATGGCCTCGTTTTCCTCGGGCAGCACGCTGCAGGTCGCGTAGACCAGCCGCCCGCCGGGTTTCACGAGGCGGGCGGCGCTCTGCAGGATGGCGGTCTGCTTGGCCGTCAGTTCCTCGACCGATTTTGGCGACTGGCGCCATTTCAGGTCGGGATTGCGGCGCAGCGTGCCAAGCCCCGAGCAGGGCGCATCCACCAGCACGCGGTCGATCTTGCCTGCCAAGCGCTTGACACGGTCGTCGCGCTCGTGGGCGATGGCGGCGGGGTGCACGTTGGACAGCTTGCTGCGCGCCAGCCGGGGCTTGAGTGCGTCGAGCCGGTGGGCCGAGGTGTCGAAAGCATAGAGCCGGCCGGTGCTGCGCATCGTGGCGCCGATCGCCAGCGTCTTGCCGCCCGCGCCGGCGCAGAAGTCGACCACCATCTCGCCGCGCTTGGCGTCGAGCAGCAGTGCCAGCAGCTGGGATCCTTCGTCCTGCACCTCGATGGCGCCGCGGGCAAAGGCCTCCAGCTTGGTCAGGGCCGGCTTGCCGTCGATGCGCAGCCCCCAGGGAGAGAACGGCGTGGCCTGCGAGGGAACGCCGGCCTTGGCCAGTTCCGCCTTCACCTCCGCGCGCTTGTCGGTCAGGGCGTTGACCCGCAGGTCGAGCGGCGCGGGCTGCTGCAGGCTTTCGGCCAACGCCCAGAAGCCGTCGCCGGCCTGGGCCTTGAGCGGCGCGACCAGCCATTCGGGCAGGTTGTGGCGGTGGCGCTCGAGCAGGTCGTCGGGCTTGACGGTGTCGCAGTTGTCGAGCCAGCGCTTCTCGACCTCGTTGAGCGCGCTTTTCACGAAATCGCGCGGGCCATGGAAACCCAGGATCGCCATGCGGCGCTCCTTCGAGCCGCTGCCCGAAGGCGAGAGGTGGTCGAACAGGAGCTTCTTGCGCAGCACCGTGTAAACCGTCTCAGCGAGCGTGGCGCGCTCGCGCGGGCCGAGTTCGCGGTGGTCGCGGAAGAAGCGCGAGACGACCTGGTCGGCGGGGTGATCGAATTTCAGGACGAGGCCCACCAGATCGGCGGCGGCCTCTAACAGGGCTTTGGGGTGCATGCCTCCATTGTCTCAGCCGCGCCGTCGAAAGCCGGCCGAGTGCCATGGAGAATCGCCCACCATCCGAAGAAAGAAAGCAACGCAGTGACCCACGACGACAACCTGCCCCCGCTGATCGAGACGCCTCCGGGCCGCTACCGCCACTACAAGGGCGGCGAATACGAGGTGCTGGGCACCGTCCGGCACAGCGAGACACTGGAGCCGATGACGCTCTACCGTGCACTCTATGGTGCCGGCGGGCTCTGGGTCCGGCCCGCGGCGATGTTCGGCGAGACCGTCGAAATCGACGGTGTCCGCCGCCCCCGCTTCGCCCCCGCCTAAGTGGCTCGGCCCCGGAGCGCTGCGCTGCTTCAGCCGCAGCGAACGTCGGTCACGCGGCCGCGCGCATCCACATCGAGGTTGAGGCGTCCGCCGTTGAGTTCCATCGTCACCACCTCACCCGGCTTCAGCGCCCGCGAGGTGCCGGCACCGGCGCGCACACGGGCCGCGGCTTCCAGTTGGGGCGACAGCTGCTGGCCCACCGCAAAGCGGGCCCCGTCGGCGTTGCATTGAAAGACCGGCTCGGGTGGTGCTGCGGACGCAGGCGCCGTCGCAGAGCCGGGCGCGGCGCAGGCGGTGAGCAGAATGGCGCCCGTGGCGGCCAGCAGTAGCGATGGAGTTTTCAAGTGGGGCTCCCGAAAACCGCGAATATAAACAATTCTTAACGAATGCGTCTCGATGTATCTGCCAGCCACCCGGCAATGGCGCGTGGATACAACTGATGCTCCTGGGCCAGAACGCGGTCTGCCAGATCGCCGGCGGTGTCGCCGGGCAACACCGGCACCGCCGCCTGCGCCAGGATCGGGCCGTGGTCGAGTTCGCTCGTGACCTGGTGCACCGTCACGCCCGCCACCTTGCAGCCGGCATCGATCGCGCGCTGGTGCGTGTTGAGCCCCGGAAACGCCGGCAGCAGCGAGGGATGGATGTTGACCAGCCGGCCGGCATAGCGGTCGACGAAGCCCGGCGTCAGGATGCGCATGAAGCCCGCGAGCACCACCAGCGCCGGCGAATGCGCATCGACCTCACTGGCCAGGGCCGCGTCGAAAGCCTCGCGGCTGGCGAATGCCTGGTGCGGCACGACGGCAGTGGCGATGCCGTGCGCCCGGGCAAGCGCGAGCCCGCCCGCATCGGCCTTGTTGCTCACGACCGCCGCCACGCGGGCGCCGAAGCGTTCGGTCCAGCGGTCGCGTTCCGCGGCGCGCGCGATGGCCGCCATGTTGGAGCCGCCGCCGGAGATCAGGATCACGATGTTCTTCATGGGAGGGCGGGATTATCTGTGTTCGGCGCTCACCGCCCGCGGCACACAACTTGTCGCCGCGCGGACACCAGTTCACAGCACGACCGTGCTAAAACTCCGGGTTCCGGAGACAGGCCGCCATCGCCGCGATGGCGCCGACCGTTCAACACAGCGAGGCACGCATGGATTTGAGCTTCACGCCCGAAGAACAGAAGTTCCGCGAAGAAATTCGCGCATGGGTCAAAGAGAACCTTCCCAAAGAGATTTCGCACAAGGTGCACAACGCGCTCGAACTCACGCGCGACGATCTGCAGGGCTGGGCCAAGATCCTCGGCAAGAAGGGCTGGCTCGGCTACGGCTGGCCGAAGGAATTCGGCGGCCCGGGCTGGACCGCCATCCAGCGCCACCTGTTCGAGGAAGAAACCGCGCTGGCCGGCGCGCCGCGCATCATCCCGTTCGGCCCCGTCATGGTGGCGCCCGTCATCATGGCTTTCGGCAATGCCGAGCAGCAGAAGCGCTTTTTGCCCGGCATCGCCAGCGGCGAGGTCTGGTGGAGCCAGGGCTACAGCGAGCCGGGCTCGGGCTCCGACCTCGCCTCGGTCAAGACCAAGGCCGAGCGCCAGGGCGACAAGTACATCGTCAATGGACAAAAGACCTGGACAACGCTAGGTCAGTACGGCGACTGGATGTTCAACCTCGTGCGCACCAGCAACGAGGGCAAGCCCCAGACCGGCATCAGCTTCCTGCTGCTCGACATGAAGTCGCCCGGCGTGACGGTGCGACCGATCAAGCTGATCGACGGCAGCCACGAAGTGAACGAGGTGTTCTTCGACAACGTCGAGGTGCCCGCGGAGAACCTGATCGGCGAGGAGAACAAGGGCTGGACCTATGCCAAGCACCTGCTCTCGCACGAGCGCACCAACATCGCCGACGTGAACCGCGCCAAGCGCGAACTCGAGCGCCTGAAGCGGATCGCCAAGAGCGAAGGCGTCTACGACGACATGCGCTTCCGCGACGAGATCGCCAAGCTCGAAGTGGACATCGTCGCGCTCGAGATGATGGTGCTGCGTGTGCTGTCGGCCGCCACGTCGGGCAAGAACTCGCTCGACGTCGCGGGCCTGCTCAAGATCCGCGGCAGCGAGATCCAGCAGCGCTACAGCGAATTGATGATGCTCGCGGGCGGCGCCTAC
Organism: Variovorax sp. Soil_C_19; assembly: GCF_057657255.1. NCBI lineage: Bacteria > Pseudomonadati > Pseudomonadota > Betaproteobacteria > Burkholderiales > Comamonadaceae > Variovorax > Variovorax sp. Soil_C_19. The sequence goes on from NZ_JBDGIV010000012.1 coordinate 22,006, forward strand.
TCGCTGCCGCTGATCCGAGAGGCGATGGAGGCCGGCTGGCAGGGCGACTTCCCCGGCGGCAACCCGGCCCTGGCGCCGCTCGCATCGACCTTCTTCAACATGCGCAAGACCACCATCTACGGCGGTTCCAACGAAGTTCAGCGCAACATCGTCGCCCAGACGGTGCTGGGCTGAGGAGACAAGAATATGGACTTCAATTTCACCGACGACCAGGAACAACTGCGCGACGCCGTTCGCAAGTGGGTCGACAAGGGCTACGACTTCGAACGCCGCCGCGGCATCGAGGCCAAGGGCGGCTTCTCGCGCGAGGCCTGGGACGAACTCGCCGAGCTGGGCCTCGGCGGCCTCTACATCCCCGAAGACGACGGCGGCCTGGGCATGGGCCCGGTGGCCGGCATGGTGGTGATGGAAGAACTGGGCCGCGGCATCGTGCTGGAGCCCTTCGTGCAGACGCTGATCGCCGGCGCCGTGCTCGGCGGCCACGCCCCAGCGGAGCTCAAGGACAACTGGCTGCCGCGCATCGCCGGCGGCCAGGCCATCGTGGTGCTGGCCTACCAGGAGCGCAAGGCGCGCTACCGCCTCGACGTGTGCGAGACCAAGGCCGTGAAGGCCGGCGACGGCTGGTCGCTGAGCGGCGCCAAGAGCGTGGTGCCCGTGGGCGACGAAGCCGACGCCTACATCGTGCCGGCGCAGGCCGACGGTCGCATCGCCCTGTTCCTGGTCGAGCGCAGCGCAAGCGGCGTCGAAGCGCGCGGCTACGGCACGCAGGACGGCAGCCGCGCCGCCGAAGTGGTGTTCGACAAGGCCGATGCCACGCTGATCGCGGCCGATGGCCTGCCGGTGCTCGAATACGCGGTCGATGTCGGCATCGCCGCCACCTGCGCGGAAGCGGTTGGCATCATGGACAAGACCGTGGCGCTCACGGTCGAATACATGAACCAGCGCAAGCAGTTCGGCGTCGTCATCGCGAGCTTCCAGGCGCTGCGCCACCGGCTGGCCGACATGAAGATGCAGCTCGAGCTCGCACGCTCCATGAGCTACTACGCCACGCTCAAGCTCGAAGCCCCAGCCGACGAGCGCCGGCAGGCGATGGCGCGCGCGAAGTACCAGCTCGGTGTGTCGATGCGCTTCGTGGCGGCCAATGCGGTGCAGCTGCATGGCGGTATCGGCGTGACCGACGAATACATCGGCAGCCACTACTTCCGCAAGCTCACCCAGCTCGAGATGACCTTCGGCGACTCGCTGCACCACTTGGGCGAAGTCTCCGCGCGCATGCAGGACACGGCCGGGGTCTTCGCCTGAAGGTATTTCTCTCATAGCATCGACGCCCGCCCGCCCTGCGCCGGCGGGCGTTTTCACTTGGACCTGCCAGGAACGCAAAACATGCCATCCCGCCGCACCCTCCTTGCCCTCGGGCTCGTCGCCACTGCCATGCTGACCGCCTGCGCCACTACGCCCTCGCCTTCGCATGCCGAACGCCCACCGATCGTCTTCATGCACGGCAACGGCGACTCGGCCGCGCTGTGGCAGACCACCCTCTGGCGCTTCGAATCGAACGGCTGGCCGCGCGAGCGCCTCTTTGCGCTCGACCAGCCCTACCCCCTCGCGCGCGACGACGATGCCGTGGCGCAGCCGGGCCGCAGTTCGACCACCGATTCGGCCACCTTCCTCAAGGCCCAGGTCGAGCGGGTCCTGAAAGCCACCGGCGCGGCCAAGGTGGTGTTGATCGGCAATTCGCGCGGCGGCAACACCATCCGCAACTACGTGCAGAACGGCGGCGGCGCAGCCGTGGTGAGCCACGTGGTGCTCGGCGGCAATCCCGCGCACGGAATCTGGGCCGTGAAGGGCCTGCGCGAGAACAACGAGTTCTCGGGACTCTCGGGCTTCATGCAGCAGCTCAATGCGCCGAAGGGGCCGAACGGAGAAGAGGTCACGCCGGGCGTCCAGTGGCTCACGCTGCGCTCCGACAACAACGACAAATACGCGCAGCCCGATGGCCTCTGGATCGGCGCGCCGGGCCAGCCGACGAACATCGGCTTCGATGGTCCCGCGCTCAAGGGCGCGACCAACGTGGTGCTGCCGCGCGTCGATCACCGCGAAACCTCGTTCTCGCCGGCGGCCTTCGCGGCCACTTGGCAGTTTCTTACCGGCGAGGCGCCGCGCAGCACGGCGGTGGCGCCTGAGGCGCAGGTCGTGCTCGACGGCCGCGCCATCGGGGCGGAGAACATCGCGCTCAACGGCGCGCAGGTCACGGTGCATGCCGTCGATCCGGCCACGGGCGCACGGCGCGGCGAGGCCGTGCACAGCAAGAACATCGGCGCCGACGGCCGCTGGGGCCCTTTCAGGGCGCGCGGCGACACGGCCTACGAGTTCGTTCTCGCAGCACCGGGCTACGGCACCACGCACATCTACCGCAGTCCGTTCCCGCGCAGCAGCCTGGTCGTGAACCTGCGCCCGGAGCGCCTCACGCCGGCCGATTCCAACGCCAAGGCGGTCGTGGTCTTCACGCGGCCTCGCGGCTATTTCGACGCCCAGCGCGACACCATGCGCTTCGACGGCCAGAGCCCGCCACCGGGCGTGCCGCCCCGAGGTTCGGGCGTGTCGTCGTCGAGACTGCGGCTCGCCGCGGCCGAGCCCCAGCGCGCCGTGACCGGCGAGTTCAATGGCGAGCGCATCACCGGCCTCAGCTGGCCCGCCGCGCAGGCGCATGTGACCGTGCTCGAGTTGACCTATTGAGACGAGGCACGAGGCCATGAACGACATCACCGCTCCCTCCCCCTGCGTGCTCAGCGTGCGCGATGCGCGCGGCGTGGTCACGCTGACGCTCAACCGGCCGGCGGCGTTCAACGCGCTGTCCGAAGATATGCTCGCAGCACTCGAGCAGGCGATCGCCGCCACCGCGGCCGACGACACCGTGCGCGCCGTGGTGATCGCGGCCACCGGCAAGGCCTTCTGTGCCGGCCACGACCTGAAGGAAATGCGCGCCGAACCTTCGCTCGGCTACTACGAGCGGCTCTTCGCGCGCTGCGGCGCCATGATGCTGTCGCTGCAGCGGCTTCCGGTGCCCGTGATCGCACGCGTGCATGGCATCGCGACGGCCGCCGGCTGCCAGCTGGTGGCGGTGTGCGATCTGGCGGTGGCCTCGAGCGAGGCGCGCTTCGCAGTCAGCGGCGTCAACGTGGGCCTGTTCTGCGCCACGCCGAGCGTCACGCTGTCGCGCAACCTCGGGCGCAAGGAAGCCTTCGAGATGCTCGTGACCGGCGAGTTCATCGGTGCCGACGAGGCGCGCGACAAGGGTCTCGTCAACCGCGTCGCGGCCCCAACGGAGTTGGACGCGGCGGTCGAGGCGCTGGTGGCCAGCATCGTCGCCAAGCCGCGCCGGGCGCTGGCGCTCGGCAAGGCCCTGTTCTATCGGCAGCTCGAGACCGGCATCGAGGCCGCGCTGGCCGATGCGAGCCAGACCATGGCCTGCAACATGATGGACGAGAGCGCGCTCGAAGGGGTGCAGGCGTTCATCGAGAAGCGGCCGCCCGGCTGGAAGCGTTGAAGCGCCGGCTCAGCTGTCGTGCAACCGGGAGGACTGTGGCAGGTGCGCCATCAGGAACTCCATCTGGTCCGTCAGGATGCGCCGGTTGCGCAGGATGAAGTCTTCCCAGAGGCTCGGCACATAGGGCGCGTACAGCAGCGGCATGTTCGCCTGCTCGGGCGTGCGGCTGCTCTTGCGGTGGTTGCAGGGCTTGCAGGCCGTGACCACGTTCATCCAGTTGTCGATGCCCTTCTGGGCGAACGGGATGATGTGCTCGCGCGTGAGCTCGTCCTCGTGGAAATGGCCGCCGCAATAGGCGCAGACGTTGCGGTCGCGCGCAAACAGCTTGCTGTTGGTCAGGCCCGGGCGCTGGTGGAAGGGGTTGATGCGCGGCACGCCCTTGGTGCCGATGATGCTGTTGATCGCGATCTGCGACTGCTCGCCGGTGATGGCGTTGTGCCCGCCACGGAACACAGCGACCTGCGCGCCCACCTCCCAGCGGACTTCGTCCGCCGCATAGTGGATCACCGCCTGTTCGAGCGATATCCATGACTGGGGCAGCCCCTGGGCCGACAGCTTCAAGACCTTCACCACACGCCTCCTCGAAAACGAAAGAAACACGGAAAAAGACCAGCGACACGGAGCGGGTCGGAGACCCTTGCGGCGACGCACTGAGTCACAATATACCGGCTTTGTGACAAAACGGCCTGATCCGCCCATTCGACGGGCAAAAGGCGCTATCAAAAAGATACTACAGATGCAGGTTTTCCGCGGCTTCCGGCATCCGGGCGTGGCTCCGGCCTGCGCCCTCACGATCGGCAATTTCGACGGCGTCCACCGCGGCCACCAGGCCATGCTGGCGCTGCTGCAGACTGAGGCGCGCCAGCGCGGCCTGCCGAGCTGCGTGCTCACTTTCGAGCCGCATCCGCGCGACTATTTCGCCGCGCTGACCAAGAAGCCCGAACTGGCGCCGGCGCGCATCGGCACCTTGCGCGACAAGCTTGGTGAGCTCGCCGCCTGCGGCGTTACGCAGACCATCGTGCTGCCCTTCGACCAGCGGCTCGCGAGCCAGTCGCCCGAGGAATTCATCCAGAACGTGCTGGTCGACGGTCTGGGCGCGCGCTATGTGCTGGTGGGCGACGACTTCCGCTTCGGCGCCAAACGGGCGGGCGACTACGCCATGCTCGATGCGGCCGGCGAGGCGCGCGGCTTCGACGTCGCGCGCATGAACAGCTACGAGGTGCACGGCCTGCGGGTCTCGAGTTCGGCCGTGCGCGATGCACTGGCCGAAGGCCGCATGGCCGACGCCCAGATGCTGCTCGGTCGCCCCTACGCGATCTCGGGCCACGTGGTCCACGGCCGCAAGCTCGGCCGCGCGCTCGGCGCCTCGGCCCCGGGCCAGGACGACGGCTTTCGCACGCTCAACATGCGCTTCAAGCACTGGAAACCGGCCGCCAGCGGCATCTTCGCGGTGCTGGTCCACGGACTGGCCGACCGGCCGCTGCCCGGCGTGGCCAACCTCGGCGTGCGCCCCTCGCTCGACGCCAACGACGTCAACGCGGGCCGGGTGCTGCTCGAGACGCACTGCCTCGAGTGGCCCTCGCATCTGGGGTCCGAAGGGGCCTACGGTAAAATCGTGCGCGTGGAACTGCTGCACAAACTGCACGACGAATTGCGCTACACCAGCCTCGAGGCCCTGACTGCGGGCATCGCCAAGGATGGGCGCGACGCACGTGCGTTCTTCGCATCGACCCACGCCGAAACCCACCGCCAGACCACGCGCGACCGAATTTAGCCCTGCACGCACCGTGCTGCCGCCCTTCGACAAGCTCAGGGCGAACGGCTTTTCTTCCGCACCGACCGCTTCGTGCAGTTCGGGCTGAGCCTGTCGAAGCCCCTCTGTTTCGCACCCCAACATGTCTGACGCTGCCGCTCCCTCCCCCACCGACTACCGCGCCACCCTCAACCTGCCCGACACCCCCTTCCCGATGCGCGGCGACCTGCCCAAGCGCGAGCCGGGCTGGGTCAAGGAATGGAACGACGAAGGTCGCTACCATCGCCTGCGCGACGCGCGTCACGGCGCGCCCAAGTTCATCCTGCACGACGGCCCGCCCTATGCCAACGGCCAGATCCACATGGGCCACGCGGTCAACAAGATCCTGAAGGACATGATCACCAAGGCGCGCCAGCTCGAGGGCTACGACGCGCTCTACGTGCCGGGCTGGGACTGCCACGGCCTGCCGATCGAGAACGCCATCGAGAAGCAGTTCGGCCGCAACCTGAGCCGCGACGAGATGCAGGCCAAGAGCCGCGCCTACGCCACGGAACAGATCGCCCAGCAGATGGCCGACTTCCAGCGCCTCGGCGTGCTGGGCGAATGGGACCATCCCTACAAGACGATGGATTTCGCCAACGAGGCCGGCGAGCTGCGCGCCTTCAAGCGCGTGATCGAGCGCGGCTTCGTCTATCGCGGCCTGAAGCCCGTGTACTGGTGCTTCGACTGCGGCTCGTCGCTGGCCGAGTTCGAGATCGAGTACGCCGACAAGAAGAGCCAGACCCTCGATGTCGCCTTCAAGGCGCACGACCGCGCGAAGGTGCTCGCGGCCTTCGAAACCGACCACCAGATCCTCGGCGACATCTTCGCCGTGATCTGGACCACCACTGCGTGGACGATCCCGGCCAACCAGGCGATCAACCTGAACCCCGAGATCGAGTATTCGCTCGTCGACACCGAGCGCGGCCTGCTGATCCTCGCCAACTCGCTGGTCGAGATGTGCATGACGCGCTATGCGCTCGACGGCAAGGTGCTGGCCACGGTCAAGGGCGAGAAGCTCGGCGGGCTCGAATTCGAGCACCCGCTGTACGACGTGGATGCGGGCTACCAGCGCCTGTCGCCCGTGTACCTGGCCGACTACGCCACGGCCACCGACGGCACGGGCCTCGTGCACTCGTCGCCTGCCTACGGCGTGGACGACTTCAACTCCTGCATTGCACACGGCGTGGCGTACGACGACATCCTGAACCCGGTGCAGGGCAACGGCAGCTACGCGCCCGACTTCCCGCTGTTCGGCGGCCAGAACATCTGGAAGGCCGTGCCGGTGATCATCGCCGCGCTGCGCGATGCCAACCGCCTGCTGACCACCGAGACCATCACCCACAGCTACCCGCACTGCTGGCGCCACAAGACGCCGGTGATCTACCGCGCGGCCGCGCAGTGGTTCGTGCGCATGGACGAAGGCGAAGGCGTGTTCACCAAGGACAAGGCGCCCAAGACGCTGCGCCAGACGGCGCTCGAAGCCATCGAACAGACCAGCTTCTACCCCGAGAACGGCAAGGCGCGGCTGCACGACATGATCGCCAATCGTCCCGACTGGTGCATCAGCCGCCAGCGCAGCTGGGGCGTGCCGATCCCGTTCTTCCTGCACAAGGATTCGGGCGAGCTGCATCCGCGCACCATGGATATCCTCGACCAGGCCGCCGACATCGTCGAGAAAGGCGGCATCGAGGCCTGGAGCCGCGTCACCGTCGAAGAGATCCTGGGCGCCGAGGACGCGCCGCACTACACCAAGAGCACCGACATCCTCGAGGTGTGGTTCGACTCGGGCTCGACCTTCTCGCACGTGCTGCGCGGCACGCACCCCAACGTGCACCACGAGACCGGGCCCGAGGCCGACCTGTACCTCGAGGGCCACGACCAGCACCGCGGGTGGTTCCACTCGTCGCTGCTGATCGCCTGCATGCTCGAAGACCGGGCGCCGTACAAGGGCCTGCTCACGCACGGCTTCACGGTCGATGCCAAGGGCATCAAGATGAGCAAGTCGCTCAAGAACGGCATCGACCCGCAAGAGATCAGCAGCAAGCTTGGCTCCGAGATCATCCGGCTGTGGGTGGCCGCGAGCGACTACTCGGGCGACATCGCGGGCGACGACAAGATCCTCGCGCGCGTCGTCGATTCGTACCGCCGCATCCGCAATACGCTGCGCTTCCTTCTTGCGAACACCAGCGACTTCGACATCGCGAAGGACGCGGTGCCGCTCGGCGAGCTGCTCGAGATCGACCGCTACGCGCTCTCGCGCGCGGCGCAGTTCCAGGCCGAGATCCTCGCGCACTACAAGGTGTACGAGTTCCATCCGGTGGTGGCCAAGCTGCAGATCTACTGCTCGGAAGACCTCGGCGGCTTCTACCTCGACATCCTGAAGGACCGTCTCTACACCACCGCGCCCGGTTCTCGCGCGCGCCGCAGCGCGCAGACCGCGCTGTGGCACATCTCGCAGGCGATGCTGCGCTGGATGGCGCCGTTCCTGAGCTTCACGGCCGAGGAAGCCTGGAAGTTCGTGAGCACCGGCCAGCCGGGCGAGTCGATCTTTGCGCAGACCTACAGCCGCTTCGATGCACCCGACGAGGCCCTGCTCACCAAGTGGGGCCGCATCCGCGAGATCCGCGACGGGGTGAACAAGGACATCGAGGCCGTGCGTGCCGAAGGCAAGGTCGGCTCGTCGCTGCAGGCGAACCTGAAGCTCAGCGCACCGTCCGACGACCATGCGCTGCTGGCGTCGCTGGGCAACGACCTGAAGTTCGTCTTCATCGCCTCGGCGATCGAGCTCGCCGCGAGCGATGCGCTCTCCACGCAGGTCGTGCCGAGCAGCGCGCCCAAATGCGAACGCTGCTGGCACTACCGCGACGATGTCGGTCACGATGCCGCGCATCCGACCATCTGCGGGCGTTGCACGAGCAACCTGTTCGGCGCCGGCGAGTCGCGGAGCTTTGCCTGAGATGGCGGCCGCACGCTCCATGACCGCATCGCCCTCGCGCAGCGGCAGCATCTGGCCGTGGCTCGCGCTCGCGACCGCCATCCTGGCCATCGACCAGATCACCAAGACGCTGATCCTGGGCGCCTACAAGCTCGGCGACGCAACCTACGTGACGAGCTTCTTCAACGTGGTGCGGGCCCACAACACGGGCGCCGCGTTCTCGTTCCTGGCCGACCACTCCGGCTGGCAGCGCTGGTTCTTCACGGCGATCGGCATTGCCGCCGCGGTGTTCATCGTGTGGATGCTGAGGTCGCACGCGGGGCAGAAGCTCTTCTCGTTCGCCATGGCCTGCATCCTCGGCGGTGCGGTCGGCAACGTGATCGACCGGCTGATGCACGGCTACGTGGTGGACTTCCTGAGCTTCCACATGAACAACTGGTATTTTCCGGCGTTCAACGTGGCCGACAGCGCGATCACGCTCGGCGCGATCTGCCTGATCCTCGACGAGATCCGGCGGGTCAGGCGCGCCAAATAGCCGCGCCCCCGGTCCAGGCCGCCCGCCCTGCGCGCGCGGCCTGAGGCTCCGCAAAGCAATTCAATAGTCAACGAAAAGGAGAGGGTTACTCCCCTCTTCGCGCGCTGTCACGGCGGGGTCATACTGGCGCGGTGAAATGTAATCGATTACATCGCATCAGCCGCCACCCATGAGCATCCAAGCCGTCGCCGCCAAAGCCGGGGTCTCCGTCGCCACCGTCTCGCGCGTCTTCAACTTTCCCGACAAGGTCACGCCGGCCACACGGGCGCTGGTGGAGCGCGTGGCGCACGAACTCGACTACTTGCCGAATGCCAGCGCACGCACCCTGCGCACGCAGCGCAGCCGCGCCCTCGGCGTGGTGCTTCCCACGCTGCTGAACCCCACCTTCGCCGAATGCCTTCAGGGCATCGCACGCGCGTCGATCGCGGGCGGCTACGCCATCGTTCCCATCACCACCGGCTACCGGTTCGAGGAAGAAGAGCGTGCGGTGCAGTTGCTGCTCGCGGGCAACGTCGACGGGCTGATCCTGGTGGTCTCCAATCCGTCGACGTCGGCCGCGCTCGCGCGGCTGCGCGGCGTCGGCACGCCCTATGTGCTCGCCTACAACCGCCACGCCGACCATCCCTGCGTGACGGTCGATGGCGAGGCGGCCGTGGCCGACGCGGTGGCGCGGCTCGTGCTGCTCGGCCATCGCCGCATCGCCATGGTGAGCGGCACGCTGGCCGCCTCCGACCGGGCACAGCAGCGCTTTCGCGGCTATCGCCAGGGCATGCGCGATGCCGGCCTCAAGGCGCTGCCGCTGATCGAGGTGCCCTTCGTCGAAAGCGCGGTGGATGCGCTCGCGCGCGTGCTGCAGGCGGGCGACAGGCCCTCCGCACTGGTCTGCTCGAACGACCTGCTCGCGATCCGCAGCATCCGCGCCGCGCACCTCAGTGGCCTTCGCGTGCCCGAGGCGCTCAGCGTGGTCGGCTTCGACGGCATTGCGCTCGGCGAAGACCTCACGCCGGCCCTGAGCACCATCGAGCAGCCCAACAGCGACATCGGCCGCCACAGCGTCGAGCTGCTGATCCAGGCCATCGCCGGCGGGGCGCCGCTCGGGCCCGATGCAAGCCTGCTGCTGCCCCACGTCTTTCGCGACGGCGAATCGTGCGCCGCCGCGGCCATTTCCTGATCCCTTCGTTCCCGACCCATCCCACAAGGAGTTCCTGCATGTTGTCCTTCCAGACCTTCCGCTTCTCGCGCCTCGCGCGCCTGGGCCTGCTCGCCGCCGCACTGGCCGGCGGCAGCGCCATGGCCCAGAACGCCATCTGCTACAACTGCCCCACCGAATGGGCCGACTGGGGCACCCAGCTCAAGGCCATCAAGGCCAAGACCGGCATCACGGTTCCGGCCGACAACAAGAACTCGGGCCAGTCCCTCGCGCAGCTCGTCGCCGAAAAGGGCAGCCCCGTCGCCGACGTCACCTACCTCGGCGTGACCTTCGCCGTGCAGGCGCAGAAGGAAGGCGTGGTCCAGCCCTACAAGCCGGCCGCCTGGAACGACATTCCCGACGGCCTCAAGGACCCGGCCGGCAACTGGTTCACCATCCATTCGGGCACGCTCGGCTTCATGGTCAACGTCGACGCGCTCAAGGGCAAGCCGATCCCGAAGTCGTGGGCCGATCTGCTCAAGCCTGAATACAAGGGCCTCATCGGCTATCTCGATCCCGCATCGGCCTTCGTCGGCTACGTCGGCGCGGTGGCGGTGAACGAGGCGCGCGGCGGCACGCTCGACAACTTCGGCCCGGCCATCGACTACTTCAAGGCGCTGCAGAAGAACGAGCCGATCGTGCCCAAGCAGACCTCGTACGCACGCGTGCTGTCGGGCGAGATCGCGATCCTGCTCGACTACGACTTCAACGCCTACCGCGCCAAGTACAAGGACAAGGCCAACGTCGCCTTCGTGATCCCGAGCGAAGGCACGCTCGCCGTGCCCTACGTGATGAGCCTGGTCGCCAAGGCACCGCATGCCGCCGAGGGCAAGAAGGTGCTCGACTTCGTGCTGTCCGACGAAGGCCAGGCGATCTGGGCCAAGGCCTACCTGCGGCCGGTGCGCGCCAAGGCAATGCCCAAGGACATCGAGGCGCAGTTCCTGCCGGCGAGCGAATACGCGCGCGCCAAGAGCGTCGACTACGCCCGCATGGCCGAAGGCCAGCGCGCATTCTCCGACCGCTATCTCAAGGAAGTGCGCTGAACGCGCGGCCGCGATGAGCGCCAAGGCCACCGCCTGGACCCCTCGCTGGCGCTTGCTCGCCTGCGCCGCACCGGCGGCCGCATTCTTTGCGGCCTTCTGGCTGCTGCCGGTGGTGCGCCTGCTCGCACTGCCGGCCGACAAGGGCTGGCGCACCTACTTCGCGGTGCTGACCGATTCGCGCTATCTGGAAAGCATGGTCAACACCGTGGCGCTGTCGATCACGGTGACGCTCGTCACACTGGTGCTCGGCGCGGCCGTGGGCATCTACCTGGCGCGCCATGCCTTCATCGGCCGGCGCATGCTGCTGTCGCTGCTGACGCTGCCGCTCTCGTTTCCGGGCGTGATCATCGGCTTCTTCGTGATTCTGCTGGGCGGGCGGCAGGGTGTGGTGGCCGACATCGGCGACAGCCTGTTCGGCCAGCGCATCACCTTCGCCTACGGCCTGGTCGGGTTGTTCCTCGCCTACCTGTACTTCTCGCTGCCGCGCGCCATTGCCACCTATGCGGCCGCGGCCGAGGCGATGAACGTGCAGCTGGAGGAAGCCGCGCGCTCGCTCGGCGCATCGCGCCTGCGCGTCGCACGCGACGTGTGGCTGCCCGAACTCGCCCCGACCACCCTGGCCTGCGGCGCGATCCTGTTCGCGACGTCGATGGGCGCGTTCGGCACCGCCTTCACGCTCGCGAGCAAGTTCGAGGTGATACCCATCACCATCTACAACGAGTTCACCAACTATGCCAACTTCGCGCTCGCCGCCTCGCTGTCGATCGCGCTCGGCATGGTGACATGGCTGGTGCTGTTCGTCGCGCGGCGCTTCGGGGCCAACCCGGTCGCGCGCTGAAAGCAGGAAGAAAGACGCCATGCGAAAGAACTCCGGATCGAAGGCCCCGTTCCTGCTGACCATCACCGTGCTGACCAGCATTTTCATGATCGCGCCGATGCTGCTGTCGGTGATGGCGGGCCTGGTCAACAACTACAGCGTCGGACTGAAGAGCGGGCTCACGCTGCGCTGGCTCGGCGAGGTGTGGGAGAACTACGGCGGCACCGTCGGCTGGTCGCTCGCGCTGGCCACCGCCTGCGTCGTCGGCACCGTGCTGCTCGGAGTGCCCTGCGCCTATGCGTTGGCGCGCAGCCGCTCGCGCGCTGCCGGCATCTTCGAGGAACTGCTGACGCTGCCGGTGGCGGTGCCCGGGCTGGCGACCGCGCTCGCGCTGATCCTCGCCTACGGACAGCTCACGGCATTTCGCCAGAGCTTCGCCTTCATCCTCGTGGGCCACATCGTGTTCACGCTGCCGTTCATGGTGCGCACCGTGAGCTCGGCCTTCCAGCGCAACGACCTGCTCGCGCTCGAAGAGGCCGCGCGCACGCTCGGCGCCAGCTTCTGGCAGCGCTTCATGGGCATCCTGGTGCCGGCCGTTTTTCCTGCCATCGTGGCGGGCAGCCTGATGGTGTTCACGCTCTCGGTGGGCGAGTTCAACCTCACCTGGATGCTGCACACGCCGCTCACGCGCACGCTGCCGGTGGGCCTGGCCGACAGCTATGCCTCCATGCGCATCGAGATCGGATCGGCCTACACGCTGATCTTCTTCGCCGTGATCCTCCCGGTGCTGTGGGGCCTGCAGTACCTTGCCAACCTGATTCAGAAACGCCATGGAACTTGAACGCATCCCCATCGACGTCGCACACTGCGCCAAGACCTACGCCGACGGCACGCGCGGCCTGCTGCCCACCGACCTGCATGTGGAGGCCGGCGAGGTGCTTGCGCTGCTCGGTCCGTCGGGCTGCGGCAAGACCACTCTGCTGCGGCTGATCGCGGGGCTGGAGTCGCCCGACGAGGGCAGCCGCATCGTGTTCGGCGACCAGGACGTGACGCACCGGCCGGTGGAGCAGCGCGGCGTGGGCATGGTGTTCCAGAGCTACGCCCTGTTCCCGCAGATGACGGTGGCGGCCAACATCGGCTACGGGCTGCGCATCCGCGGCGTGTCGGCCGAAGAAGAGAAGCGCGCGGTCGGCGAACTGATCGACCTGACGCGGCTCGGCGGGCTCGAGAACAAGCGCCCGGCCGAGCTCTCTGGCGGACAGCGGCAGCGCGTGGCGCTCGCGCGCGCCGTGGCGGTGCGCCCGCGCGTGCTGCTGCTCGACGAACCGCTGGCCGCGCTCGACGCCAAGCTCAAGGAGTCGCTGCGCGACGAGCTGGCCGAGTTGCTGCGGAGGCTGCACATCACGGCCGTGCACGTCACGCACGACCAGCAGGAGGCGATGGCCATTGCCGACCGGCTCGCGGTGATGAGCGCAGGGCGCATCGTGCAGATCGGCCGCGGCGAAGACCTCTACCGCGCGCCGGCCCATCCGTTCGTGGCGGAGTTCCTGGGCCGGGTCAACCGGCTCGAGCGCGCGGCCGATGCGATGGCGCAGGGCGTTGTCCGACTCGGCGCATGCACCCTGCCCTGCCCGAGCGCCCTGCTCGGCCATGCCATGCTCCTGGTGCGACCCGAAGACATCGAAGTGAGCGCACCGCAGCCCGGCTGGGGCAGCGCAACGGTCGAGCGCCGCACCTTCCTCGGCGACCGCGTGCAGCTGCAATTGCAGACGGAAGACCAGCCCCTGCTCGTCGCCGACCTGGGCCGCGACGCGCCCTTCGGACCCGGCGACCGGGTCGGCCTTCGTATTTCGCCCGACCGCCTGATGCCGTCGCAGGAAAGCAGCGCATGACGACCACGACCGACAACCTCCTCGACACCACCTTCCTGGTCCAGCTCACGGACCTGCACATTCGCGAGCCCGGCCGCCTGGCCTATGGCCGCATCGACACCGCTCCGTACCTGCAGCGCGCCGTGGCCTCGGTGCTGCGGCTGCCGCAGCGGCCCGACGCGGTGGTGATCACGGGCGACCTCAGCGACTTCGGCCGCGCGGCCGAGTACGCGCATCTGGCGCGCCTGCTGGCACCGCTCGACATGCCGGTCTACCTGATGCCCGGCAACCACGACGACCGCGACCAGCTGCGCCGCAGCTTCCCGGGCCACGCCTACATGGCGCAGGGCGTGGGATCGGGCGGCTTCGTCCAGTACGCGGTGCGCGTGGGGCCGCTGCACCTGCTCACGCTCGACACCTGCGTGCCCGGCGCCAGCCATGGCGCGCTCTGCCGCGAGCGGCTCGCCTGGCTCGAGGCGGCACTCGACGACCGCCGCGGCGAGCCCGTGGTGATCGCGCTGCACCATCCCCCGTTCCGTACGCTGATCGGCCACATGGACGAGATCGGCCTGCGCGAGGGCGCCGAAGCGCTCGAGGCGCTGGTCGCGCGCCATTCCAACGTCGAGCGCCTGATCTGCGGCCACTTGCACCGTGCGATCGACGTGCGCTTCGGCGGCACCATCGCCTCGACCTCGCCGGCGCCCGCGCACCAGGTCTGCCTCGACCTTTCGCCCGATGGGGCCTCGGCATGGACGCTGGAGCCGCCCGGGTTCCGCGTGCACGCCTGGTCGGCCGGCGAACAGCGGCTGGTGACCCACCTGGCCGCATCGGGCAGCTTCGAAGGGCCTTTTCCATTCCACGACAACGGCGCCCTGATCGATTAGGGCCTGTTCACACTATTTACGGGGTCGCGAAGGCATGCCAAAGCGGACAAATCAAGGCGCACGACGCAGTATGTGCGTCGGCACACACAAGGCGTGCAACGCGGAGTTGGCCGCTTTGGCATGCCTTCCCTCCGGGTTGGCCCGCATTGGGGCCGTCTGCGGCGTTGCCCGCGCTTGCAATGCTTCAGCATTGCTGCGCACGGGCGCCTTGCAGCCAGCCCCAATGCGGGCCAACGCGATCCCCGTAAATAGGGTGAACAGGCCCTAGCCGTTCCTGTGGACAATGGAGCCGAAAACGAAAAAGAACGAAAAGGATAGAAACCACAACCCATGAAGCATCTTCTGGACTTGCTTGCCGCAGTCGCACTGCTGGTGTGGGGCACGCACCTCGTGCGCACGGGGGTGCTGCGCGTGTTCGGCGCCAACCTGCGAAAGATCCTGGTCCAGAGCATGCGCAACCGCTTCACGGCTGCGTTGTCGGGCATCGGCGTCACGGCGCTGGTGCAGTCGAGCACCGCCACGTCGCTCATGACCTCGTCCTTCGTCGGGCAGGGCCTGATCACGCTGCCCGCCGCGCTCGCGGTGATGCGCGGGGCCGACATCGGCACCGCGCTGATCTCGGTGCTGTTCTCGGCCGACCTGTCGTGGCTCTCGCCGATGTTCATCTTCGTGGGCGTGGTGCTGTTCATTTCGCGCTCTGCCACGGTGGCGGGGCGGGTGGGCCGGGTGCTCATCGGGCTCGGCCTGATGCTGCTCGCGCTGCAGCTCGTGGTGGCGGCGACCGAACCGCTCTTCTCCGCGCCGGCCGTGCGCGTGCTGCTGGCTTCGCTCACGAGCGACGTGCTGCTCGAGATCACCATTGGCGCCGCGCTCGCGATCGTGGCGTATTCGAGCCTTGCCGTGGTGCTGCTGGTGGCGGCCATGGCGAGCTCCAACGTGGTGCCGCTCGACGTCGCACTCGGGCTGGTGCTCGGCGCCAACCTCGGCAGCGGCCTGCTGGCCGTGCTGACCACGGCGAAGTCGGCGATGCCGGTGCGGCAGGTCACGGTCGGCAACCTGCTCTTCAAGGTGCTCGGCGTGGCGGTGGTCGCGCCGTTCGTCGGCCTGTGGCTGCGCTACGTGCAGCCGCAGATACCGAACCCCACCCACGGCGTGGTGCTGTTCCATCTCGCCTTCAACGTGGTGATCAGCGTCGGGTTCATCGGCCTCACGCAATGGGTCGCCAAGCTGGTCACGCGAATGCTGCCGGTGCCGACGCCGTCGACCGCGTCGATGCGGCCGCACCACCTCGACCCCTCGGCGCTGTCGACGCCCTCGCTCGCCATCTCGAATGCCGCGCGCGAGGCACTGCACCAGGCCGACGTGGTGGAGACCATGCTCATCGGCATGCTCGACGTGATCCGCAACAACGACCTGCGCCTAGCGCAGGAGCTGCGGCAGCTCGACGACACGGTGGACGAGCTGTATTCGGCCATCAAGTACTACATGACGCGCATCTCGCGCGAGGCGCTGGGCGAAGAGGAAAGCCGGCGCTGGACCGACATCATCAGCTTCACCATCAACATGGAGCAGATCGGCGACATCGTCGAGCGTGTGATCATCGACATCGAGGACAAGAAGATCAAGCCGCAGCGCAACTTTTCCGAAGCCGGTATGGCGGAGATCGTCGAACTGCACGGCCGGCTCATTGCGAACCTGCGGCTCAGCATGAGCGTGTTCCTCAACGGCAATGTGCGCGATGCGCAGAAGCTGCTCGAGGAGAAGGCCCGATTCCGCGACCTCGAGCGGGCCTACGCGTCGACCCACCTCGACCGGCTCTCCGACCGCACCACGTTGAGCATGGAAACGAGCTCGCTGCACATCGACCTCATCAGCGACCTGAAGCGCATCAACTCGCACATCTGCTCGATTGCCTATCCGATCCTCGAGTCGGCTGGCGCGCTTGCACCGAGCCGCTTGAAGCAGGTTTAGACGCCCCCCGAAGTCAGTGCGTTGCCGCGGAGGTGACGGAGTGGAACAGCGCCTGTCGGCGGCGCAGGCAGAAGTCGATCAGGTCGTCGACTTCGGTCGCCTTGTCGAAGGCGGCGTCGGCGCCGAGCTGGGCACACTTGCGCCGCATCTCGGGCGTGAGGTGGTTGCTGAGCACCACCATCTTCTGCGCCGGTGCGCGGTTGCGGCAGGCTTCGAGTACGCTGAAGCCGGTGCCGTCCTTCAGGAACAGGTCGACGATGGCCAGATCCCATTGCGAGGGATTGGCGGTGAGCCAGCGCATCCCGTCGCGCTGCGAGGCCGTCTCACCCACGGGATCGACGCGGGCCACTTCACGCAGCGTGCCGACCAGGTTTTCGCGGATGACGGCGTTGTCCTCGACGATGAAGGTTCTGACGGTGTCCATGGCACGGGGCATGTCTTGCTGAGTTTCACCCAGGCTACAAAATGCGTCGCGCCGAAAACGAAGGCATGGCGCCCCGCCGCAAGTAGGACACCGCCTGCGCGGCCGTGGCTCAGAGCGTCAGGACCGTGCACCCGGTGGTCTTGCGTGCCTCGAGGTCGCGGTGCGCCTGCTGCACGTCGGCCAGGGCGTAGCGCTGGTCGATCGGGATCTTCACCGCGCCGCTTTGCACGATGGCGAACAGGTCGTCGGCCATGGCCTGGGTGCCCTCGCGCGTGGCGATGTGCGTGAAGAGCGTCGGCCGCGTCACATAGAGCGAGCCCTTCGACGCCAGCGTGCCGAAGCCGATCGGCGGCACCGGGCCCGAGCCGTTGCCGAACACCGCGAGCAGGCCGAAGGGCCGCAGGCAGTCGATCGAGCCTTCCCAGGTGTCCTTGCCGACCGAGTCGTACACCACCTTCACGCCCTTGCCGCCAGTGATCTCCTTCACCCGTGCCGTGAAGTTCTCGGTGCTGTAGTTGATGGCATGCGCCGCGCCGTGCGAAAGCGCGAGCTGGCACTTGGCGTCGCTGCCGGCCGTGCCGATCAGCTGCAGGCCGAGCGCCTTGGCCCACTGGCAGGCGATCAGCCCGACGCCGCCGGCGGCCGCATGGAAGACGATGAAGTCGCCGGGCTGCAGACCTTCGGCAGGCAGCGTCTTCTTGAGCAGGTACTGCGCCGTGAGGCCCTTGAGCATCATGGCTGCGCCGGTCTCGAAGGAGATGTCGTCGGGCAGCTTGCAGACGCACTTGGCCGGCATGACGCGCAGCTCGCAGTAGGCACCGGGCGGCTGGCTCGCATAGGCGGCGCGGTCGCCGGCTTTCAGATGCGACACGCCCTCGCCCACGGCTTCGACGATACCCGCGGCCTCCATGCCCAGCTGCAGCGGCATCTGGAACGGATAGAGCCCGCTGCGCTGGTAGGTGTCGATGAAGTTCAGGCCCACGGCCTTGTGGCGTATGCGGATCTCGCCGGGGCCGGGCTCGCCAACCTCGACGTCGACGATTTTCAGTTCCTCGGGCCCGCCATGGCGGTCGATACGGACGGCTTTGCTCATCATCTCTCCAGTCTCCAGGCAACACGGTAAAAAGTCGGAAGCGCGCATCGTGCCACGTTTGCCCCCAGCGCGGCGGCCCCCGGTTTTGCCCGGTAGAGTCGGCGGCCATGCAGACGCCGCGCCTTTCGCCCTCGACCATTCTTCTACTGACCGTGCCGCCCCTGCTGTGGGCCGGCAATGCCGTGGTCGGGCGGCTGGTGCGCGACCTGGTGTCGCCGCTTACGCTGAACTTCGTGCGCTGGATCATCGCCTTCGTGCTGCTGCTGCCACTCGCCTGGCCGGTCCTGCGCCGCAGCAGCCCGTTGTGGGCGCACTGGAAGCGCTACGCGGTGCTGGGGCTGCTCGGCATCGGCTGCTACAACGCGTTCCAGTACCTGGCGCTGCAGACTTCGTCGCCGATCAACGTCACGCTCGTGGGTTCGAGCCTGCCGCTGTGGATGCTGGCGACGGGCGCGATGTTCTTCGGCGCGCGCGTGAGCGGGCGCGAGATCGCCGGCGCGCTGCTCTCGATGCTCGGCGTGCTGCTGGTGCTGAGCCGCGGCGAATGGGGGCAGCTGCTCGCGCTGCGGCTGGTGGCGGGCGACCTCTACATGATCCTGGGCACCATCGCCTGGGCGTTCTACAGCTGGTTCCTGGTGCGCACGCAGGAACCGCAGGGCGTGCGGCGGGACTGGGCCGCGTTCCTGATGGCGCAGCTGGTGTTCGGCCTCGGATGGTCGGGCGCGCTGGCCGCGGGCGAATGGGCCGCGGCCGCGGCGCATGTCGAGCTCGGCTGGCCGCTCGTCGCGGCCATGCTTTTCATCGGCATCGGGCCCGCCGTGGTGGCCTACCGCTGCTGGGGCACGGGCGTGCAGCGCGCGGGGCCGCAGGCGGCGAGCATCTTCATGAACCTCACGCCGCTGTTCGCGGCCATGCTTTCGGCGGCCTTCCTGCGCGAGCCGCCGCACTGGTACCACGGGGTGGCGTTCCTGCTGATCGTGGGCGGGATCGTGGTGTCGTCTCGGCGCTGACGGCACCGCGGCTGCGCGACGCGCTCAGTAGTGCGGCGGCAGCTCGTCGGCCGGGCTGCGCGCCGCGCCGTCCTGCGCCGCGTTGCGGCTTTGCTCGCGCAGCTGCACGACTTGCTCGACCAGCCGGTCGATCTGCTGCTGATGGCGATAGATCGTCATGTTGAGCTGATCGAGCAGGTCGTCGGCGTAGGCGGCCTTGATCTCAAGCTCGGTCAGGCGTTCGACGAGTTCCCTGGGTGCGTTGTTGTCCATGCCGCTATTGGACAGGAAGACCGCCGCGCTTTCATGACGGCCCCGCCACCGCGCGGGTTACGGGCTGACCGGCGCCGCACGCGACCGCGTCGGCCGCGTCCCTGCCAGAGCGTGGTGTCCTCGTCGTTCTCGCGGATGCAGATTCGCGCAAGCCCTCGATCTGCGCCAGCAGCGCCGCCGCCTCGCGGCCGAAGCGCTCGCCCTCCGGCGTGAGGCTCAGGCGGCGCGCGGTGCGGCTGGCGAGCGACAGGCCCAGCGCGGCCTCGAGCCTGCGCAGCCGCATCGACAAGGCCGGCGGCGTGACGTTGAGCGCGCGCGCTGCGGCGCTCAGCGAGGGCTCGCGCAGCAGCGTGGCGGCAAGCTGCAGGTCGTCGACCTGGATCATTCCGCCGCGCGGCGCAGCGTGTCGACCACGGGCCGGCGCAGCACGTCGCGCAGCCCCCACCAGCCCGCGGCCAGCGCCAGCACCGCACCGGCGGCGGCGCCGCCGAGCGGCACCAGCGGCGACGCGGTCCAGGTGAAGTCGAACACATAGCGCGCCAGGCCCCAGCCGATGACAGAAGCCACCATGCTCGCAAGAAAGCCTGCGAGCAGGCCCACGCCGGCGAGTTCTGCACGCTGCACCTGGCGCAGCAAGCTGGCGCGCGCGCCCACTGCACGCATCACCGCGAATTCGCGCGCGCGCTCCTCGCGCGTGGCCGTGACCGCGGCGAACAGCACCACGAGCCCCGCGGCGAGCGTGAAGCCGAACAGGAATTCCACCGCACGCACCACCTGGTCGAGCACGCGCTGCACCTGGTTGATGGTCGCGCTCATGTCGACGTTGGTCACGTTGGGAAAGCTGCGCACCAGCGCGTTGTCGAAACCCCGCGTCTCGGGCGCTCGGAAGGCACCCATGTAGGTGACCGGCACCTCGGGCAACGCGCTCACCGTGTACATCACGAAGAAGTTGGCATGCAGCGAGCCCCAGTCGACCTTGCGCAGCGAGGTGATGCGCGCCTCGTTCTGCATGCCGCCGATGTCGAAGCGCATCGTGTCGCCGAGTCGAAGGCCCAGCGTCTCGGCCAGGCCCTCTTCCACGCTCACCTCGCCCGCCGCCCCGGGCGTCCATGCGCCAGCGACGATGCTGTTGTGCGGCGGCGCTTCGGCGCTGTTGCTCAGATTGAATTCGCGATCGACGAGACGCTTGGCTCGGTCCTCGGCGTAGTCGTCGGGCGAGACCGGCTTGCCGTTCACGGCCAGCAGCCGGCCGCGGATCATCGGATACCAGTCGAACTTGCCAACGCCGGCGTCGCGCAGGGTCTGCTGGAATGCGTCGCTCTGGTCGGGCATCACGTTGATCACGAAGCGGTTCGGCGCATCGGCCGGCGTGGCCTGGCGCCAACTCGCCACGAGGTCGGTGCGCAGCAGCACCAGCAGCACCAGCGCGAGCAGGCCCACGGCGAGCGCGCTGACCTGCACCACCGCATAGGCCGGCCGCGCCGAGATCTGGCGCGTGGCCAGCACCAGCCAGCGCGGCGCGGTGCTTTCGTTGACGCTGCGGCGGAGGATCTTCACCGCGAGCCAGCTCAGGAGCGCGAACAGCGCCACCGCGCCCGCGAAGCCGCCCACCGCGATCAGGCCCAGCTTCAGGTCGCTGCTGGCCGCGACCAGCAGCGCCGCGAAGCCGGCCACGCCGACGCCGAGCACTGCGAGCGACGCCGGCTTCAAGCCGCCCACGTCGCGCCGGATCACGCGCAGCGGCGGCACCTTGGCGAGCTGCAGCACCGGCGGCAGGCCGAAGGCGAACAGCAGCGTCAGGCCCATGCCGAGGCCGAACACGGCCGGCCACAACGTGGCGGCCGGCAGTGTGGTCTCGACCAGACCGGAGAGCAGCACCACGAAGACGTAGTGCACGCCGAAGCCGATCGCCACGCCGAGGCCGCTGGCCACGATGCCGACGATCGCGAACTCGAAGGCATAGGCCAGCGCGATGGTGCGCTGGCTCTGGCCCAGCACGCGCAGCATCGCGCAGTCGTCGAGGTGGTTGGCCGCGAAGCCGCGTGCCGCCAGCGCCACCGCCACGGCCGAGAGCAGCGCCGCGAGCAGTGCGACCAGGCTCAGGAATTTCTCGGCGCGGTCGAGTGTCTGGCGCATTTCGGGGCGTCCGCCCTCGAAGGAATCGAGCCGCACGCCGCGCAGCTCGCCCTGCTTGATGAGCGCCTCGGTCCAATCGGAAAAGCGCTTCACGGCGGCGTCCTCGCCCGCCACCGCATAGCGATAGCTCACGCGGCTCGCGGGCTGCACGAGGCCGGTACGCGGCACGTCGGCCTGGTTGAGCATCACGCGCGGCGAAAAGCTCATGAAGCCCGCGCCCCGGTCGGGCTCGAGCGTGATCACGCGGCCGATGCGAAGCCCCGCATCGCCGAGCAGCAGCGTGTCGCCCATCGCGAGCCCGAGCGAATCGAGCAGCGAGGCGTCGACCCAGGCTTCGCCCGGCGGGGGAATGTCGCGCGTGACGGCGCCGGCCCCATCGACAGCGTTCGCGGTCTGCAGGTTGCCGCGCAGCGGATAGCCCGGTGCCACGGCCTTCAGCGCCACCAGCTTGCTCGCGCCGCCCTGCGCCTCGCCGGCCCGCGCCATGGTCGGGAAGCCGTAGGTTCCCGTGCCTTCGAGGCCGAAGGCGCGGGCCTGGGCGATGAAGTTCTCGGGCGTGGGGTTGTCGCTCACCACCACCGCATCGCCGCCGAGCAGTTGCCGCGCATCACGCTGCAGGCCGCCCTGCAGCCGGTCGGCAAAGAAGCCGACCGCCGTGAGTGCGGCCACGGCCAGCAGCACGGCAACGATCAAGAGGCGCAGTTCGCCGGCGCGCAGATCGCGCCGGAGGGTGCGCCAGCCAAGGCGGAGGGAGGCAGTCATGGGCGAGACGATAGCCGACGCGGGGGCGCCCGCCGCGTTCTGGGGACTTGCCCTCGGCGCGCCCGAATTAGGATCGGGCCGTGAAGCGTGCACAGACAACGCATGCCGCATACAAGGAAAGGGAGTTCATTCGATGTCGATTCAATTCAAGAAACCGGGCGCGGGCGCCGTGCCCATCCACGTCGTCGACCGCGCCGGCCTCGCCGCGGCGATGCAGCGCACCGACGAGGGCGCGCGCCGCTGGCTGGCCGTCCAGGGGTTCGAGGGCAAGGCCCACAGCGCCGTGCTGGTGCCCGATGCCCGTTCGGGCATCGGCAGTGTCTGGGCCGGCGTGGCGGCGCTCGACCATCCGCATGCGCTGGCCGCATTGCCGCGCAGCCTGCCGCCCGGGAACTACCGGCTCGGCGACCAGGGCCAGGCGCTGGACCCGCAGGCCGCGGCACTGTCCTGGCGCCTGGGCGCCTACCATTTCGACCGCTACAAGACCCAGGCAGCGCCGCCGGGTCCCACGCTGCAGCTGGCGCCCAGCGCCGCGGGCCGGCACGGCGCACGCCTGGCCGACGCGTTCTGCCTGGTGCGCGACCTGGTCAACACGCCGGCCGAAGACCTGGGTCCGGCCGAACTTGGCGAAGCCGTGCGCACGCTGGCGCAGGCGCACGGCGGGCGCTGCCGCCAGATCGTCGGCGACGGGCTGCTGCGTGCGGGCTTTCCGACGGTCCATGCGGTGGGCCGGGCCTCCACGCGCGCGCCGCGCCTGATCGAGATGACCTGGGGCCCGCCACGCGCGCGTGCGCTCACGATCGTGGGCAAGGGCGTGTGCTTCGACACCGGCGGGCTGGACCTGAAGAGCGCCGACGGCATGCGCATGATGAAGAAGGACATGGGCGGCGCCGCCCACGCGCTGGCGCTGGCGCAGCTGGTGATGGCGATGGAACTGCCGGTGCGCTTGCGGCTTTTGATTCCGGCCGTGGACAACGCGGTCGCCGGCAACGCCATGCGCCCGGGCGACGTGATCCGCACGCGCACCGGACGCACGGTGGAAGTGGGCAACACCGATGCCGAGGGCCGCCTCGTGCTGTGCGATGCGCTGGCCTACGGCGCCGAGCACCGGCCCGAACTCATGATCGACCTGGCGACCCTGACCGGCGCGGCCCGCGTGGCGCTGGGTCCGCGGCTGCCCGGCCTGTACTGCCGCGACATGGCGCTCGCGCGCCAGCTCGTGGACCTGGGCCTGTCGCTGCACGATCCGCTGTGGCACCTGCCGCTGTGGCAGGACTATCACGGCTACCTCGACAGCGACGTGGCCGATGTCGCCAACGTGGGGCGCGGCCCGTTCGCGGGTTCGATCCTCGCGGCGCTGTTCCTCGGCGACTTCGTGAGCCCCGGCATTGACTGGCTGCACCTCGACATCTATGCGTGGAATGAACTGAAGCGACCGGGATGTCCGGTCGGTGGCGAGGCCCAAGGGCTCATGACGCTGCTGGCCTATCTGGAGCAGCGTTTTCGAGCTGGCGCATGACTGAACCCGTTGTTTAGAGACTCTGAAGGATTCACCGAGTGAAATTGAACTTTCGTTCTCATTTTTTCCCCTAGCATGGCCGAACGGAACCGAAATGCCCTTGGCCATGCAAGCGGTGTTTCGGCACATGTCAGTCCGTTGAAACCATCAGGGAGACTTATGAGCCGTTCGTTCGCACGCAATGCCGTGGCCGCAGGCCTGGCCGGATTTTTCGCCATGCAGGCGCCCGCGCTGGCCGCCACGCCCAAGGACACGCTCGTGGTGGCCTGGGCACTGGACCAGATCATCACGATGGACCCGGGCGAGACCTTCGAGGTCACGGCCGGCGAGTTCAGCGGCAATGGCTACGACCGGCTGGTGCGGACCCAACCCGGCGACCTGTCGTCGCTCAGGGGCGATGCGGCCAAGTCGTGGAGCATCAGCGACGACGGCAAGACCTATTCGTTCGAGCTGAAGCCGAATCTCAAGTTCGCCTCGGGCAATCCCATGACGGCGGAAGACGTGGTGTTCTCGCTGCAGCGTGCCGTGCTGATGGACAAGTCGCCCGCCTTCATCCTGCGCCAGTTCGGCCTGACCAAGGACACGGTGCGCGACAAGATCCGCCAGACCGGCCCGCTCACGCTGACCATGGAGGTCGACAAGCCCTACGCGCCCACGCTGGTGCTGAACTGCCTCACCTCCAACGTCGCCGCGATCGTCGACAAGAAACTGGTGCTGGCGCACGAGAAGGACGGCGACCTGGGCAACGGGTGGCTGCGCACCAACTTCGCCGGCTCGGGCCCGTACAAGCTGCGCGACTACCGGCCCAACGAGATCGCCGTGTTCGAGCGCAACGACCACTACACGCTCGGCCCCAAGGCCAAGCTCGCGCGCGTGATCTACCGCCACGTGAAGGAGCCCGCCACGCAGCGCCTGCTGCTCGAGAAGGGCGACGTGGACATCGCGCGCAACCTCCAGCCGCAGGACCTGGAGGCCGTCGCCGCCGACAAGCGCCTGAAGACCACGTCCACGCCGCGCGGCACGGTGGTGTACATCGGCCTGAACCAGAAGAACCCGAACCTGGCCAAGCCCGAGGTGCGCGAGGCGCTGAAATGGCTGGTGGACTACGACAGCATCGGCAAGGTGCTGCTCAAGGACATCGGCGTGATCCACCAGAACTTCCTGCCGGTGGGCCTGCTCGGCGCCAGCACCGAGAAGCCCTACAAGTTCGACGTCGAAAAGGCCAAGGCGCTGCTGCAGAAGGCCGGCCTGGCCGACGGCTTCAAGGTGACCATCGACATGCGCACCACGCAGCCGATCCAGGGCATCACCGAGAACTTCCAGCAGACCGCCAAGCGCGCCGGCATCGACATCGAGGTGATCCCGGGCGACGGCAAGCAGACCATGACCAAGTACCGTGCGCGCCAGCACGACATGTACATCGGCGCATGGGGCGCGGACTATTGGGACCCGCACACCAATGCCAGCACCTTCGCCCGCAATCCTGACAACTCCGACGATGCCAAGGTCAAGCCGCTCGCATGGCGCAACGCCTGGGACATTCCCGAGCTGACTCAGCAGGCCGAAGCCGCGGCGCTGGAGCGCGATCCCGAGAAGCGCAAGGCCATCTACGAGAAGCTCCAGGCCGAGGTGCGCGCCCGCAGTCCCTACGTCATCCTCTACCAGCAGATCGACACCGCGGGCCTGCGCAGCAACGTGCAGGGCTATCGGTTGGGCGAGACCTCCGGCCTGACCCGGCTGTCGCTGGTCAGCAAGTGACCTGAGCCGCGCGACCTGCACGACACGGGGGTACCTTCGTGAGCAACACCACCGATTCCACGGCGGTCCGGCTGCGCGGCCGCGCGGCGGCGGTGCTGCGCTTCGCCGCCGTGGTCCTGGTCACCTACCTCGGCCTGCTGGCCGTGACCTTCTTCATCGGCCGGGTGATCCCGGTCGATCCGGTGCTGGCACTGGTCGGCGACCAGGCGCCGGATGACGTGATCGAGCGCACCCGCGAGGAGCTCGGCCTCAACAAGCCGCTCATCGAGCAGTTCGTCGTCTACCTGGGCAAGGCCGTGGGGGGCGACTTCGGCACCTCCATACTCACCTCCAACCCGGTGTTGACCGACATCGCGCAGACCTTTCCGGCCACCATCGAACTCGCCACGCTGGGCATCCTGATCGGTGCCGGCATCGGCATCCCGATCGGCGTGTGGGCGGCGGTGCGGCAAGGCGGCATGGTCGACCATGTGGTGCGCGTGGTCGGACTGGTCGGCTACTCGGTGCCGATCTTCTGGCTCGGCTTGATGGCGCTGGTGCTGTTCTATGCCAAGCTCGACTGGGTCCCCGGGCCCGGGCGAATCGACGTGATCTACCAGTATTCGATCACGCCGCAAAGCGGCTTCCTGCTGCTGGACACCGCGCGCCAGGGCGAGTGGGAGGCGTTCCGCAACGCGCTCTCGCACCTGGTGCTGCCGGCCTCGCTGCTGGGCTATTTCTCGCTGGCCTATATCAGCCGCATGACACGCTCGTTCATGCTCGCCGAACTGGCGCAGGAGTACGTGGTGGCCGCGCGTGCCAAGGGCCTGAGCGAGACGCGCATCATCTGGCGCCATGCGCTGCGCAATGCGATGGTGCCGCTGGTCACGGTGGTCACGCTGTCATACGCCGGCCTGCTCGAAGGCTCGGTGCTGACCGAGACCGTGTTCGCGTGGCCGGGCCTGGGCCTGTACATCACGAATTCGCTGCAGAACGCGGACATGAACGCGGTGCTGGGCGGCACGCTGGTGGTCGGCTCGGTGTTCATCGGCCTGAACCTTCTGTCAGACCTGCTGTACCGCCAGCTCGATCCACGGACGCGACGATGAAACCATCTTCTTCCGCACCGGCGCCATCGGGCCGCGCCGCCCGCCTGCACGACTGGCTGATGTCCGACCGGCCGCAGTCGCGCCGGCAGGCCGGACTGGGGCGCGCCTATGGCGCATGGCGCATCTTTGCGCGCAACCGGCTGGCGATGACCGGCCTGGCGATCGTGCTCGCACTGATCGCCGTGGCGGTGCTGGCCGATTGGCTGGCGCCCTATTCGCCCTACATCGGCGACCTGCAGACGCAGCGCCTGCTGCCGCCTTCGGCCGCGCACTGGCTCGGCACCGACGGCCAGGGCCGGGACATCCTCTCGCGCATCATCCATGGCTCGCGCATCACGCTGTTCGTGGTGGTGCTGGTGGCGGTGCTGGCCGCTCCCATCGGCCTGGTGGTGGGCACAGCGGCGGGCTATGCGGGCGGTTGGCTGGACGTGGTGCTGATGCGCATCACCGACATCTTCCTGGCTTTCCCGCGCCTGATCCTGGCGCTGGCCTTCGTGGCCGCGCTCGGCCCCGGCATCGAGAACGCCGTGATCGCGATCGCCCTCACATCGTGGCCTCCCTATGCGCGCATCGCGCGTGCCGAAACGCTGACCATCCGCCAGGCCGACTACATCAGTGCCGTGCGGTTGATTGGCGCAACGCCGCAGCGCATCGTGCTGCGCCACGTGCTGCCGCTGTGCCTGCCCTCGGTGATCGTGCGCGTGACGCTGGACATGGCCGGCATCATCCTGGCTGCGGCCGGCCTCGGCTTTCTCGGCCTGGGAGCGCAGCCGCCGATGCCCGAATGGGGCGCGCTGATTGCGGACGGCCGCCAGTTCGTGCTCGACCACTGGTGGGTGGCGGCAGCCCCGGGCGCAGCGATCTGCATCGTCAGCCTGGCCTTCAACCTGCTGGGCGACGGCCTGCGCGACGCGCTCGACCCAAAGGCCAACGCATGACCGGCTCCTCCATGAACCCATCGAACCCGGTGCTCGACGTGCAGGACCTGCGGGTCGCGTTTCCCGCGCGAGGCGGCGGCATGACCGAGGCCGTGCGCGGCGTCTCGTTCACGCTCGGGCGCGAGCGCCTGGGCATCGTCGGCGAATCGGGCTCGGGCAAATCGCAGACCGGCCGCGCCATCCTTGGCCTGACCGCGCCGGGCGGCCGGGTCGCGGCCGAGCGCCTGGCGTTTCGCGGCACGGACCTGCTGCGCTGCACGCCGCGCGAGCGCCGGGCGATGCGCGGCGGGCGCATCGGCATGGTGCTGCAGGACCCGAAGTTCTCACTCAACCCGGTGATGACGATCGGTGCGCAGATCGTCGAGGCGCTGCGGGCGCACAAGCAGGTGTCGGCGAGCGAGGCGCGCGAGCGCGCGCTCGAAGCGCTGGCCGCGGTGCAGATCGACGATGCCGAACGCGTGTTCCGGCTCTATCCGCACGAGGTCTCCGGCGGCATGGGCCAGCGCGCGATGATCGCGATGATGCTGATCGCCGAGCCCGAGCTGCTGATCGCCGACGAACCGACCTCGGCCCTGGACGTGACGGTGCAGCTGCAGGTGCTCGCCATCCTGGACCGGCTGGTGTCCGAGCGCGGCATGGGGCTGATCTTCATCTCCCACGATCTGCGTCTGGTCTCCACGTTCTGCGACCGCGTCCTCGTGATGTATGCCGGCCGCGTGGTCGAGGAACTCCCCGCGGGCGGCATGGCCGAGGCCCGGCATCCCTACACGCGCGGTCTCCTCGAGTGCCTGCCGCAGCTCGGGGCCGACCGCCATCCGCTGCCGGTGCTCGACCGCCAGCCGGAGTGGGCACTGTGACGAACAGCCTGAACCTCCAGGCGGCGCCGCCGCGCCGGCAGATCGGCATTTCGGTCGACCGCCTGCACGTCGAGTTCGACGGCTTCGTCGCAGTGCACGACACCAGCTTCGTGGTGGCGCCCGGCGAGAGCTTCGGCATCGTCGGCGAATCGGGTTCCGGCAAGTCCACGGTGCTGCGCGCCATGTGCGGCCTGGCGCCGCGCACTTCGGGCACCGTGGCCCTCGTCGGTCCGGCAGGCAGCGCCGAGCCGTTGCCGGCGCCCGGCAGCAAGGCCTTTCGCCGCAGCGTGCAGATGGTGTTCCAGGACCCGTACGGATCACTGCACCCACGCCAGACCGTGGACCGGATCCTGGCCGAGCCGCTGGCGATCCACGGCATCGGCGATGCCGAGGCACGCATCGAGCGCGCGCTCGACGAGGTGGGACTGGGCAGCGGCTTCCGGTTTCGCTATCCGCACCAGCTCTCCGGCGGCCAGCGCCAGCGCATCGCGGTGGCGCGCGCGCTGACGCTGGAGCCCGAGGTGCTGCTGCTCGACGAACCCACCTCGGCGCTCGACGCCTCGGTGCAGGCCGAAGTGCTGAACCTGCTCGAAGCCCTGCGCGCGAAGCGTGGCCTGAGCTTCATCATGGTGAGCCACGACCTGGCGGTGGTCACGCACATGTGCGAGCGCCTGATGGTGATGCAGCGCGGCCGCACCGTCGAAATGCTCGCGGCCGAAGACCTGGCGGCCCACCGCGTGCGCGAGGACTACACGCGCGAGCTCATGGCGGCGTCGGCCGGATTCCGACGCGCGAGTTCCGGCTGCAGCACCAGCCGTTCCACGCCGGCGTAGCACACGAAGTGCCGGTTGGTCGCGCGGCCGATCGCGCACAGGCCGACGCGCGTGGCCACCTCGTGGCCCATCTGCGTGATGCCGCTGCGCGAGACCACGATCGGCACGCCCATCTGCGCCGACTTGATGACCATCTCGCTCGTGAGCCGGCCGGTGGTGTAGAACACGCGGTCGCCCGCGAGCGCCCCCGGCGGCTGCATGGCGCACCAGCCTGCGATGGTGTCGATCGCGTTGTGGCGGCCCACGTCTTCCACGAAGCAGTGCATCGTGGCCCCGGCCGCGTCGGCGTCGAGCGTGAAGAGCGCGCAGCCATGCACGGAGCCCGCCGACTTGTAGGTGCTCTCCTGGAGCCGGATCGCATTGACCAGCGCATAGAGCTGCGCCTGCGTCATGCGCGTGGGCGGCAGCTGGAGCTTGTCGATGTCGCCCATCAGGTCGCCGAACACGCTGCCCTGGCCGCAGCCGGTGGTCACCACCTTTTTCGCCGTGCGCTCCTCGATGCGGTCGATGCCGGTATGCGTGCGGACGGCGGCCGCGCCGACCTCCCAATCGACCGTGACCGACTCCACGTCGCTGGCCGATTCAATGAGGCGCTGGTTCAGCAGATAACCCAGCACGAGCAGCTCGGGCTGGGCGCCGAGCGTCATGAGCGTGACGAGTTCGCGCCGGTCGACATAGACCGTGAGGTCGCGCTCGGCGGGGATGGACACCGTGCCGCGCGCGCCATGCTCATCGACGACCTCGACCTCACGCGTCAGCGCGGCGCGGGCCTGGGTGAGACGCGGCAGCGGGGGCACCGGCGAAGCCGCTGCGCTCACTGCGCCTTCGTCGTGGGATTGGTGACCGCGGCCGGCTGCACGGTGCTGGGCGGCGAGGCAGCCGTGTCGGCCGGCGAATGCGCGCCCGAGACTTCGAGGGGCTTGGCTTCCTGCGGCGGCGCATAGGCGAACGCACCCGGGTCGGCGCAGGGCGGCAGCGCGGCGGGCGCGGCAGGCACGGTCTTGCCGGCCGTCGCCGCGCTCGCGCGGTACGCCGCCGCGACGCGGTCCTGGGCCAGGCAGAGCTTGTAGGAATCGACCTTGGCGCTCCAGGCGGTCTTGGCGGCGGCTTCGGCTGCCTTGGCCTTGGCTTCGGGCGTGTCCGGCGGCGCAGGCAGCTTGGCCCAGGCCAGCGGCGCGGCGAGCGCAAGCACCAGCACGCAAAGATTCAAGGGCGAGAACTGCTTCTTCTTCATGAGGGCCTTCCTTCGGCGGGCTGCGGCGCCCGGACTGGGGCTGTGGTGGCGACCGTGCCGGAGGGCTGCGAACGCTGCCTCGGGATTTTGCCCGCCGCCACGTCGTCGTACCAGAGTTCGTGGTGCTCCTTGGCCCAGGTCTCGTCGACATAGCCGGTGCGCATGGCCTTGTAGGCGCCCTTCATGCCGAGTGTGCCGATGTAGATGTGGCCCATGATCACGGCCATCATCAGCATCGTCGCGACGCCATGGACCATGTGCGCCACCTGCATCTGGCCGCGCGTATAGACGAAGCCCGGCAACAGCTTGTCGAGGAACAGCCCCGAACCGATGATGAACAGGCCGAGGAACAGCACGCCGCCCCAGAACACGAGCTTCTCGCCGGCGTTGAAGCGGTGCGACGGCGCTTCCTTGCCGCCGAACAGGCCGCCGGCACTTTTCAGCCACTTCCAATCGACCGCGCGCGGCAGGTTGTCGCGGATGAAGGTGACGACCATGAACAGCGTGGTGACCACGAACAGCGGCCCGACGAAGTTGTGCACGTTCTTGAGCGCATAGGCGATCCATCCGAAGAGCGTGCTGCCCATCCACGGCATCAGGAAGAACTGGCCGAAGGCCATCACGATGCCCGAGAGCGCGAGGATCACGAAGGCGGTTGCGTTCGACCAGTGCGTGGCCCGCTCGAACGGCGTGAAGCGCTCGATGCGGCGGCCGGTTTCCTTGCCGTGCAGGCGGATCGGCCCCTTGGTGAAGTAATAGATCGCCAGCGCCAGCAGCGTCACGAACAGCAGCGCCGCGCCGTAAGGAATGATCCAGTCGTTGCGCACCTGCCGCCAGGCCTCGCCGGCGGTGGTGAGGCGCGAGCCCGGGTACTGCACCTGCGGCTGGATCAGGTTACCGGCCTCGGGCGCCTGGCTCGCCGGCAGGCTGCTGTAGCCCGTCACGCCCTGCCCGACCTGGCGCCACATCGGCGCGTTGTTGCCGGGCTGCACCTTCATGCGCTCGCCGTTGGTCTGGTTCGCGTAGTTGGGATCGGCGCTCGCTTCGGGCTTGACCTCGAAGATGTTCTGGCTGCGGATGCCGCCTGCACCCGGCGCGGCCGGCGCGGACGTCGTGCCGGGCGCCGCGGGCGGCTGCGCCTGCGCGAAGGCCGAACCCAGCGCGGCGAAAAGAACGAGAGCGGTCAGCGCTTGCTTCATGGGCTCTCCGATCAGTTTTCTTTGTTGTATTCGTTCTGCCCGTTTTGCGTGCGGGTCTTGAGCTGCTGCTGCCAGGCGGTCTTGTCGCCCACCTTCCAGTCCGGCGCGGTGAACACCGTGCCGGTGTTCTCCTGCGTGCCGGTGCCGCTCCAGGGCACGGCATCGTGCTTCACGCCCTGCGCATTGGTCTGCGGCTTTTCGCCGCAGCCTGCCAGGAACCCCGCGGCCAGTGCCACGGCCGCAGCGAACGCAAGGCCCTGCCGCTTCATTTCTGGCCTCCGTTGGCGGGCGGCGTGCCGGCCTGCTGCGAGCCGTAGGCGGTGCCCCAGCCCCAGACCTCGGCACCCTTGCCGCGCTGAACCACGCGGGTGCGGAAGATGTCGGCCACCACGTCGCCATCACCGGCCAAGAGCGCCTTGGTCGAGCACATCTCGGCGCAGGCCGGAAGCTTGCCTTCGGCAAGCCGGTTGCGGCCGTACTTCTCGAATTCGGCCTCGGAGCCGTTGGCTTCGGGACCGCCAGCGCAGAAGGTGCACTTGTCCATCTTGCCGCGCACGCCGAAGGTGCCCTGCGACGGGAACTGCGGCGCACCGAAGGGGCAGGCGTACGAGCAGTAGCCGCAGCCGATGCACACGTCCTTGTCGTGCAGCACCACGCCTTCGTCGGTGCGATAGAAACACTGCACCGGGCACACCGCCATGCAGGGTGCGTCGGAGCAATGCATGCAGGCGACCGAGATCGACTTCTCGCCCGGGACGCCGTCGTTGAGCGTGACCACGCGGCGGCGGTTCACGCCCCAGGGCACCTCGTTCTCGTTCTTGCAGGCCGTGACGCAGCCGTTGCATTCGATGCAACGCTCGGCGTCGCAGACAAATTTCATTCGTGCCATGGTGCTTCCTTATGCCTTTTCCACGTTGCAGATCGTGGTCTTCGTCTCTTGCATCATGGTCACGCTGTCGTAACCGTAGGTCGTGGCGGTGTTGATCGCCTCGCCGCGCACCACCGGGGCGGCGCCCGTCGGGTAGTAGGCAATCATGTCGGCGCCCTGCCAGTGTCCCGAGAAGTGGAACGGCATGAACACGGTGTCGGGCCCGACGCGCTCGGTCACGAGCGCCTGCACGTTGAGCTTGGCGCCCGTGGGCGTGTGCACCCAGGCACGCTCGCCGTTGCGGATGCCCTTCTCGGCCGCGACCTTCGGATTGATCTCGATGAACATCTCCTGCTGCAGTTCGGCCAGCCAGGGGTTCGAGCGCGTTTCCTCGCCGCCGCCCTCGTACTCGACCAGGCGACCCGAGGTCATGATGTACGGGAACTTCTCGGCCACCTTGTCGGCGATGTTCTTCTGCTGCACGGTCTTGTAGAGCGTAGGCAGACGCCAGAACGCCATCTTGTCGTCGTGCGTCGGGTACTTGGCCATCAGGTCGGGCCGCGTGCCGTAGAGCGGCTCTCGGTGCTGCGGGATCGCGTCGGGGAAGTTCCAGACCACCGCCCGCGCCTTGGCGTTGCCGAAGGGATGGCAGCCGTGGTTCTTCATGAACACGCGGATCATGCCGCCGGAGTTGTCGGTCTTCCAGTTCTTGCCCTCGGCCTTCTGCTTCTCGGGCTCGGAGAGTTCGTCCCACCAGCCGAGCTTCTTGAGCAGCACATGGTCGAGCTCGGGGTATCCGGTGGTGATGTCGGCGCCGAGCGAGTGCGAGCCGTCCTCGGCCAGCAGGTTCTGTCCGTCGCGCTCCACGCCGAAGTTCGCGCGGAAATTGCCGCCGCCGTCCATCACATGCTTCGAGGTGTCGTACAGGTTGGCCGAGCCCGGGTGCTTGAGCTCGGGTGTGCCGAAGCAGGGCCACGGCAGGCCGAAGTAGTCGCCCGTGAGGTCGTAGCCGTTGACCTTGTCCTTCACGCCGCCCTTGGCCTTGAGCGTGCGCACGTCGAAGGCGCCCATGTTGCGCATGTGGGCCTGCAGCCGCTCCGGGCTCTGGCCCGTGTAGCCGATGGTCCACACGCACTTGTTGATCTCGCGCAGGATGTCGTCGGGAATGGGCTCGTCCATGCCCTTGACCTTCTGCATCTTGTAGTTCTTGCTGAGCTCCTTGCCGAAGCCCAGGCGGTCGGCGAACTGCTGCATGATCATGTGGTCGCTGCGGCTTTCCCACAGCGGCTCGATGACCTTTTCGCGCCACTGCAGCGAGCGGTTCGAGGCGGTGACGGAGCCGCTGGTCTCGAACTGGGTGCAAGCGGGCAGCAGGTAGACGGCGCGATTCGGATTCTGGTCTTCGGGCCGGCCGGGCATGGCCGCCATGGCGGCCGTCGCTGAAGGGTACGGGTCGACCACCACGAGCAGGTCGAGCTTGTCCATCGCGCGCTTCATCTCGAGGCCGCGCGTCTGCGAATTGGGGGCGTGGCCCCAATAGAACACGCCGCGCAGGTTCGAGTCCTGATCGATGAGCTCGTTCTTCTCGAGCACACCGTCGATCCAGCGCGACACCGTGATGCCGGGCTTGCTCATCATCGCGGGCGACGAGAAGCGGCTCTTGATCCACTCGAAGTCGACGCCCCAAGCGGTGGCGAAGTGCTTCCACGATCCTTCGACGATGCCGTAGTAGCCGGGCAGCGAATCGGGGTTCGGGCCCACGTCGGTGGCGCCCTGCACGTTGTCATGGCCGCGGAAGATGTTGGTGCCGCCACCCGACTTGCCGACATTGCCGAGCGCGAGCTGCAGGATGCACGAGGCACGCACCATGGCGTTGCCGATGGAGTGCTGGGTCTGGCCCATGCACCAGACGATGGTGCCGGGGCGGTTCTCGTTGAGCCAGGTCGCAACCTTGAGCACCTGCGCCTCGGGGACGCCACAGGCCTCCTCGACCTTGTCGGGCGTCCACTTGGCGAGCACGTCCTCGCGCACCTTGTCCATGCCGAACACACGGTCGTTGATGTAGCGCTTGTCTTCCCAGCCGTTCTTGAAGATGTGGTGCAGCACGCCGAACAGGAACGGAATGTCCGAGCCCGAGCGGATGCGCACGTACTCGTCGGCCTTGGCCGCCGTGCGCGTGAAGCGCGGGTCGACCACGATCATCTTGCAGCCATGCTCCTTGGCATGGAGCATGTGCAGCATGCTGACCGGGTGCGCCTCGGCCGCGTTCGAGCCGATGTACAGCGCGACCTTGGCATTGCGCATGTCGTTGTACGAATTGGTCATGGCGCCGTAGCCCCATGTGTTCGCGACGCCGGCCACGGTGGTCGAGTGGCAGATGCGCGCCTGGTGGTCGCAGTTGTTGCTGCCCCAGAAGCTCACGAACTTGCGCATCAGGTACGACTGTTCGTTGCTGTGCTTGGACGAGCCGATCCAGTAGACCGAGTCGGGCCCGCTCGCCTGGCGAAGGTCCTTCAGCCGCGCTGTGATCTCGTCGAGCGCGGTGTCCCAGCTGATGCGCTCGTACTTGCCGTTGACCAGCTTCATCGGGTAGCGCAGCCGGTACTCGCCGTGGCCATGCTCGCGCAGGGCCGCGCCCTTGGCGCAGTGTGCGCCGAGGTTGAGCGGCGAGTCGAACACCGGCTCCTGGCGCACCCAGACGCCGTTCTCGACCACCGCGTCGGAGGCGCAGCCGACCGAGCAGTGCGAGCACACGGTGCGCTTGATCTCGACCTTGCCGGCGCCGATGGCCGTGGGCCGCGCCTCGCCAGCCGCCTCGGCCTTGCGCATCAGCGTGAGCTGGCCCGCGGCCAGCCCGACGCCAACACCGAGGCCCGAGCGCCGCAGGAACGCACGCCGGTCCATGGTCGGCAGCGCGCCCGACAGGCCGCGCTGGAGGCTGTGGATGAAAGCGGAAGACCCGCGTTCGCCTTGCCGCACGGAATGCGCAGCGTTCGTTTTCTTGGTCAGCAGCATCGTGGGTATCCGCTTCAGGCCGAAGCGGTCCTGTAGTAGTGCTTGACGTGTTCGCTGAGCGAATAGCCGCCGCCGTTTTCAGGCGCGGGCTTCAGCGCCGGGGTGGCGGCCTCGAGGGCCGGGGGGGCCGGCGTGACCTTGGGCAGCACGGAAACCGCTGCAACCGCGGCGCCCGCACTGGCGGCACCTAGAAAGAAACCTCGACGCGAGGCCGGCTTGTTACCGACCGATTGGCTGTCCTGCATGTGATCTCCAGGAGTGGCTTTGGGGGCAAACCAGATATGAACCGATTTACATACATACGGATACTAGTCGAGACCCTTATCCCGACCAGACGACTCATCCTTACCCGAGCATGTCGAAGCCCTGGACCTCGACCTCGGCAAAGGCCCGCGTGAAACCCGCGAGCGACGCATAGAAGCGTGCCTTGGGGTGCTGCGCGACCGCATCACACATGGCGGGCAGCCACGGCTGCAGGTGGGTCGCGAAGAAGGTTTGCTGCTGCGCCAGGTTGGCCACCGCCGCGTCGTCGCCCGCGATCAGGTAGCGCATGACCTCGAACAGGCAGGCCGCGTGATCCTCGCTTTCAGACACGGCCACGTCCCGGGTCAGTCCCAGCCGGGCGAGGTCGGTGCGCAGGTGCGCGAGCGGCTTGTCGTTGAGAAAACCGCTCAGGTAGTGCGAACCGAACAGATACACCTCCGGCTTGCCCATGCCGCCGAAGAGCGCGTCGTATTCGGCATGCGCGGCGGCGGGGTCGGTGGCGCGTGCCGCGCCGACCAGCTGGCGCCAGGGCTCCTCGAGGAAGGCACCGGCCGCAGGCGCCTCGGTGGGCGCCACGTCGAAGGCGGCGAGCAGCTCGGCATCGGGCGCGCAATACCAGAGGCGCGAGAGAAGGCCGTAGACCTCGGCGCGCGCGATCTCCTCGTCGAGGGCGGAGGTCGCGAAGGGGGAATCGCTCATAGCTGCGTGATCTTCATTTCGTTCTGCGCGCTGTACAGGTCGATCACCCGGCAGTCGCTGCACATCTTGAGCCGCTCGAGCGCCTCGCCCTGGAACATCGCATGGCCCGCGAGCTTGCCGAGCATCGACTCGATGGCCTTGTGGGTGCCGAACGGCTTGCTGCAGCGGATGCAGGCCCAAGGCTTGGCTTCGTTGAGCACCACCGGCTGCTTGCGTTCGGGTGCGGTCAGGAGTCGCGGCACGAGCGTGATCGCATTCTCGGGGCAGGTGGTTTCGCAGAGACCGCACTGCACGCAGTTCTTCTCGATGAAGCGCAGCTGCGGCGCGTTCTGGTTGTCCTGCAGCGCGCTGGCGGGACAGGCGCTCACGCAGGCCAGGCACAGCGTGCAGCTGTTCTTGTCGACGGCGACCGCGCCGAATGGTGCGCCGGCGGGCAGCGGGATCGCGAGCGGCTCGGCGGCCGAGGGCGCGGCCAGCGCCGGTGCCTGCGCCATCAGGTGGTCGAGCGTCATCTCGAGCGTGCCGCGCTTCTCGGCCCCGGCGGCAAAGCGCGCGGCGGTCGCGGGCACCCGCTGGCGCGTCGCGCGCAGGCCCGCGAGCGCCGCATCGAGGGCGGCCGGCTCGGCGGCCTCGATCAGGTGGAAATGAGTGCCGGTGTAACCGAGCCCGGTGACGAGCGCCTGCGCCACGGCCATCTGCTGCCTCAGCGCCGCGATGTATGCCGGCGCTTCCTCGCCGGTGGCCAGCACCGCCACCTGGGCGGCGCCGAAGGCGATGGCCGCGAGCCAGAGGTCGATGCCGGTGCTGGCGGCATGCCGCAGCGCCACCGGCAGCACATGCGCCGGCACGCCGGCAGGCCCGCCCGCACGGCCGCGCCCGAGCTGGGCCGCGCGGCCGAGCTGTTCGACCAGCGTCTGGCCGCCCTCCTCGCCATGGAGCAGCACTGCGGCATCGCGGCCACCCGCCGCGGCATAGGCGGCCAGCAGCGTGCGGAGCTTGCGGCCCTGGTCGGTGGTGCGCGGGTAGGTGTAGCCCAAGGCGCCCGTGGGGCACACCGTGGTGCAGGCGCCGCAGCCGACGCAGAGCTGGGGATTGACGACGATGCGCTGGCGCGCCTTGTCGCTCGAGATCGCGTGCGCCGAGCAGACCTCGACGCAGGCATTGCAGCCGACCACTTCGTTGCGGCTGTGGGCGCAGAGCTTCTGCTTGTAGTCGAAGAACTTGGGCTTCTCGAACTCGCCCACGAGTTCGCGCAGGCGCAGCAGCGTGGCCAGGCCTTCGGCGTGCGCGAGCCCGCCCGCCAGATGGAAGTAGCCCTGCGGCGGCGCATGCCAGTCGATCAGCGCCTTTGCGCCGAGGTCGAGCACAAGGTCGAACTCGGCATCGAGTGCTTCGGGTGCGCGGTCGAAGCGGATCGCGCCGGCCACGGTGCAGGCCGCCTCGCAGTCGCGGTGCGTGCCGCATTTCGCGAGGTCGACCTGGTAGTCGAGCCCGATCGCCTGCTCGGGGCAGGCAGCGACGCAGGCGTTGCAGCGCGTGCACAGGTCGAGGTCGATCGGGTTGTCGCGCGTCCAGCGCAGCGAGAACGCGCCGAGCCAGCCCTGTAGCGCCTCGAGGCGCCCGGCCATCACGGGCCAGCGGCGCTCCTGTGCACCGCCGGCAACGCCCGGGCCGGTCGAGAAGATGGAGACCTGCAGGCTGTCGGCCACGAGCGCCGCAGCCTTCTCGGCCTGGTCGAGCGGACCGACGATCAGCAGGCGGCCCTGGCTCGCATAGCTCACTGTCGACACCGGATCGGGTTCGGGCAGGCGGGCCAGCGCCAGCAGCGCGGCGATCTTGGGACTCGCGTTCTTCGCGTCGCGGCTCCAGCCGCCGGTCTCACGGATGTTGACGAAGCGGATCGGGGAGGTGGCGCCTTCGGTCTGCGCAGCCAGTTCGGAAAAAAGCCGCCGCTCCTGGGTGCAGGCCACGACGACGTCGTCGCCCGAACGAATGGCGCGCTGGAAAGCGGGCGCCTCGCGGCGGCACAGGGCGGAATGCAGGGGCAGCGTCTCAGCCAGCGCCGCCCCGAGCGTCTTCGGCTCGAGCGGCATCGTCTGGTTGCAGTCGCAGATCAGCGTGGTGGTCATCGGTTGTCTGGCTTGCCGGCTGCGCATCGGCAACCGGCTGGCTGGAGGGATCTCCCGGAGGTTCGGACTGTGCCACGTCCGGCGTCGCAGTGCCGTTTTTCAGGGCTTCTTCGGCCTCGGCTTCTTCCTTTTCCTCCCGCTCGAAGAGGTTGAGGAACTTGGCGCTGGCCATCTGGCGCAGCACGCTGTGGGGGATCGGCGTCGACTGGGAATAGTCGTCGATGTAGACGTCCATGCGGTCCATCACATTGAACTGCGGATCGGCAAAGAGCTTGCGGAAGGCCGTGTTCTTGACCTCGGGCGCCACGTTCCTGGCCACGAAGGGGCGGAAGTCGGATTCGGACGTGAGCGCCTGGGCGTCCTCGAGCGTGGGCTGCGGCGGTTCGGCGGGCGCCTCGGCGGCTGCATGCGCGGGCACCGGAGCGGCCGGCATCGGCACCTCGGCCTCCGGCACCGGGATGGCCGCCATCTCGGGCTCGTCGACGCGTGCCGGCGGCGGCGGCTCTTCGCGCGCCTCCTGCTTGCGCCGCGACCAGCGGCCGAGGAAATTCTCAGACATCGCCTGCCCCCCGTCCGCGCTTCTTCTCGGTTGTGACGCTCGCCGCATTGCCGAAGCGGTCGACCAGCGGCCGGAAGCTCTCGGGGCGCTTGCGTCGCTTGGGTTCCATCGCGTAGTGCGCTTGCACGAAACCGCGCATCCACTCGACGACTTCCTCGGGTGCGGGCACCTGCTCGACGGTTTCCTGCGCGTCGAGCCAGCGGCCGGCCTCGTTGTAGCTCAGGCTCACCACCACGGGCCGGGCGATCGGCTCGTCGACCACGGTGGGCGCCTCTTCCATGCGCCACAGCACGAACCAGCAGGGCGCGGGCGTGGTGGCATTGAGGTGGTAGCCCTCGGCCTCGTCGCGGAACAGCGCGGTCTGCAAACCAGGGTGCAGCCAGCGCTGCACGTCCTCGGTGGCGTCGAGCAGGCGGGGCTCGGTGCCCGCGCCGGGCTGGTCGGGACCGACGCTCTCGAGAATCCAGCGCCAGGATTGCCAGCGGCTGTTGACGCGCTCGCGGCGCATCACGACGGCCACATCGATGGAAGGATTCATGCGGCCATCGTAGCGCCGCCGCAATCCGGCTTCGGGCCGAGGGTCATCAGGGGCGGCCGGCGGGCGCGGCAGGTGCCGCCATCAGCATGTCGCGCAGCCGGCGCTGCAGCGGGGTGGCCTCGGCGTCGGGCACGCGGCCGGCTTCGCGCAGCGCGATGTCTCGGCTCTGGCCGTCGTGCAGGTCGATCTCGCGCACCACCTGCCCCTGGTGGTAGACGAAAGCCGTGTCGGCCAGCGCGAGCACGTCGTCGATGTCGTGCGTGATCATCAGCACCGGAATGCCCCACTGGCGCCGGACCTGGGCCAGTTCGGTGCGCAGTTCGTGCCGCAGCATCGGGTTGAGCGCGGCGAAAGGTTCGTCGAGCAGCAGCAGCTGCGGCTCGCAGGCGAGCGCGCGCGCCAGGGCCACGCGCTGCTGCTGGCCGCCCGAGAGCTTGCCCGGCCGGCTGTCGGCCAGGGCCGCGAGGCCGAAGCCTTCGAGCAGCGCCTGCACGCGCTCGGCATCGCGCGGCGGCAGCCGGCGCCGGTGCCAGGCGGTGAGCCCGAACGCCACGTTCTCGCGCACCGACAGGTGCGGAAACAGCGCGTAGTGCTGGAACAGGTAGCCGATGCGCCGCGCCGGCGCCGGCAGGTCGATGCCGCGTGCCGCGTCGTAGAGCGTGCGCCCGCCGATCCGCACATGGCCCGCCGACGGACGCTGCAGCCCGGCGATCGCCTGCAGCGTGAGCGTCTTGCCCGCGCCCGACGGGCCGTAGAGCGCGGCAAAAGGCACGTCGGTCGCGAAGCGCGCCGCGAGTTCGAAGCGCCGCGCACCGTCGGTCACCGCGAGTTGGAGGTCGACGTCGATCATGGCGCGCCGAAGCCGTGGCGTGCGAGCACCTCGCGCGCCGCGTCGCTCGAAAGAAAGGCGACGAAGTCGCCCGCGAGCGCTTTCTGCCGGCTGTCGGCCACCACCGCCACCGGGTAGCGCACCGGCGCACCGCCGCCGGGCGCGAGCACCACGCGGAGCTTCGCGGCCTGCGCGGCGGCGTCGGTGCGGTAGACGAAGCCCGCCTCGACCTCGCCGCGCGCCACATAGTCGAGCACCTGGCGCACGCTGTCCGCCTGCACGAACTTCGGCTCGAGCACGGCCCAGAGCCCCGCCGCCTCGAGCACCTGCCGCGTGTAGCGGCCGACCGGCACGGTGGCAGTCTTGCCGACCGCGATGCGGTGGACGCCGGGGCCCGCCAGGTCGGCCAGCGTGCGCAGGCCGGCGCCGCCCTGCAGCGGCTCGACCAGCACCAGCGCATTGCGCGCGAAGTCGCGGCGTGTGGCAACTTCGATGCGCTTCTGCGCGGCGCCGCGGTCCATCGTCTCCTGGTCGGCGCTCGCGAACACATCGACC
This sequence comes from Variovorax sp. Soil_C_19, assembly GCF_057657255.1. Lineage (NCBI taxonomy): Bacteria > Pseudomonadati > Pseudomonadota > Betaproteobacteria > Burkholderiales > Comamonadaceae > Variovorax > Variovorax sp. Soil_C_19. Next base: position 63,152 of record NZ_JBDGIV010000012.1, read on the forward strand.
GGTGCGCCCTGCGCGATCTGCTGCAGCAGCACGCCCGAGGCCGCGAAATTGAAGCGCACCGTGGCGCCGGGCTTCGCGGCCTCGAACGTCGGCCCGAGTTCCTTGAACGCATCGGTCAGGCTCGCGGCCGCCGAGACGGTGAGCTGCTGCGCCGCCGCCAGCCCGGGCATCAGCGCCACCGCGAGAAGAAGGATCGACAGGAAACGCCAGGGTCGCATGGAAAGATGCCTCGGGGTTCAGCGCAATGAGAAGAAGCGGTTCGACAGCACCAGCACCGTGATCGACAGCAGCGAGGTCACCACCACGAGCAGCAACGCCAGATCGTCATGGCCGGCCTGCGCGGCGTCGTAGATCGCCATCGAGAGCGTCTGGGTCTGGCCGGGAATGGAGCCGGCCACCATCAACGATGCGCCGAACTCGCCCATGGCCCGTGCGAAAGCCAGCAGCGTGCCGGCCAGGATGCCGGGCCAGGCCAGCGGCAGCGTGATGCGCAGGAACACCGAGAACCTCGACTGGCGCAGCGTGCTCGCGGCATCCTCGAGCGAGCGGTCCACGCCCGCGAAGGCCGCGCTGGCCGACTTGAGCACCAGCGGCAGCGCCACGACGGCCGACGCCACCACGGCGCCGTGCCAGCTGAAGATGATCGTGTAGTCGAAGTGCGTGCGCAGCCACTCGCCGAGTGGGCTGCGGCGCCCCGCGGCGACGAGGATCGCGTAGCCGATGACGGTGGGCGGCAGCACCAGCGGCAGCATGCACACCGCCTCCAGCACCGTGCGCCCCGGAAAGCGCTTGCGCGCGAACACCCAGCCCAGCGCCACGCCGGCCACGAGCGCGAGCAGGGTCGCGGCCGCAGCCACCTTGAGCGACAACACCAGCGGGAACCAGTCGGTCGAGGCGATGAGGGATGTCGTCGTATTCATGGCGATACAGCGCAATTGTTGCACAGCCGCCTGCTGGCCCCCACAGCGGGAAAGGTGCGGTAGAGCTCGACAACGCCGATATCCCGCGGAATACAGCGCGGGCAGGCTCAGGAGGCGTACGGGGTCAGGGCGCCAGAAGCCGCGTCAGCGCGCGCACGTCGGCCGCCGTGGCAAGGCGGGCTGCGCTCTCGATGGCGCGGTAGTGCTTGACGATCTCTTCGCCGACCGGCGTGAGCGCCGTGCCGCCGCCGCGCGAGCCGCCGGCCGCTGTGTTCACGGCCGGCGAGGCCAGCGCCTTGTTCATCTCGTCGATCAGCAGCCAGGCACGCCGGTACGACATGCCGAGCTGGCGCGCCGCGGCAGAGATGGAGCCGGTTTCTGCCACTGCCTCCAGCACGGCGATCTTGCCGGGGCCGATGGCGATGCTGTCGTCCCGGTAGATGCGCAGGCGGAACTGGACGCGGGTGGGGGTCATGCCGGTGGGATGAACGGTGCAAAAGGAAAGACGGGCGCAGAGGTTAAACCATGCGCCCGCCCCTCCCTCGCCGCCCGTGCGGCGGCGATCAGTCGACCGTCGCGGCCACGGCGCCGGAGCCGTAGCCGGCCGCCGCCATCGGCTGGCCGCCGCGCGTGACCCGCACCGCGCAGTACTTGAACTCCGGGATCTTGCCGAGCGGATCGAGCGCGGCATTGGTCATGAGGTTGGCCGCCGCCTCGTAGTAGGCGAACGGAACGAAGACCGCGCCGGTCGGCGTGCCGTCGTCGCGCCGCACGTGAATCGCCACCTCGCCGCGGCGCGACTGCACGGTGATCACGTCGCCGGCCTCGAGGCCGAGTGCCTGCAGGTCGCCCTGGTTCATCGAGGCGGTGGCCATCGGCTCGAGCGCGTCGAGCACGCTGGCGCGCCGCGTCATGCTGCCGGTGTGCCAGTGCTCGAGCTGGCGGCCCGTGATGAGCACGAACGGATACTCGGCGTCGGGCCGCTCGTCGGCCGGAATGATGTCCGCAGGCACCAGCTTCACGCGGCCGTCGGCGGTCGGGAAGTCGTCGATGAACACGGTCGGCTGGCCCGGGTCTTCCTCGCTCAGGCAGGGGTAGGTCACGCTCGAATCGCGCTGCAGCCGCTCCCAGCTGATGCCGCTGATCACCGCATGCATGGCCTGGCGCATCTCCTCGTACACCGCGGCCACGCCGGCTTCCTCGCCTTCGTAGTTCCACTGCAGGCCCATGCCCTGGGCGATCTGCTGGATGATCCAGAGGTCGCCGCGCGCGTCGCCCGGTGGGTTGAGCGCGCGCTTGCCGAGCTGCACCATCCGGTCGGTGTTGCTCACCGTGCCGGTCTTCTCGGGCCAGGCGCTCGCGGGCAGCACCACGTCGGCGAGCCACGCGGTCTCGGTCATGAAGATGTCCTGCACCACCAGGTGCTCCAGGCTGGCCAGCGCATGCCGCGCATGGTTCAGGTCGGGGTCGCTCATGGCCGGGTTCTCGCCCATGATGTACATGCCGCGCACCTTGTGCGGATCGGTGTCGGGCGCGAGCGCCTTGTGCATGATCTCGACCACGGTGTAGCCCGGCGTCGCGTCGAGCGGCATGCCCCAGAAGTTCTCGAACCACGCATGCACCGCGGGGTTGTCCACGCGCTGGTAGTTCGGGAACATCATCGGGATGAGGCCCGCGTCGCTCGCGCCCTGCACGTTGTTCTGGCCGCGCAGCGGATGCAGACCCGAACCGGGCTTGCCGATCTGCCCGGTCACCGTGGCCAGCGCGATCAGGCAGCGCGCGTTGTCGGTGCCGTGCACGTGCTGGCTCACGCCCATGCCCCAGAGGATCATCGCGCCCTTGGCGGTGGCAAAGGCGCGCGCAACCTCGCGCAGCGTCTCGGCCGGCACGCCGCAGATCGGCGCCATCGCCTCGGGGCTGTAGCCCTTGACGTTCTCGCGCAGCGCCTCGTAGTTGCTGGCGCGCATGCGCACGAAGGCTTCGTCGACCAGCCCCTCGTCGATCACCGCATGGATCAGCGCGTTGAGCATGGCCACGTCGGTGTCGGCCTTGAACTGCAGCGTGCGCCAGGCATGGCGGCTGATGTCGGTGCGGCGCGGGTCGGCCAGCACGATCTTCGCGCCGCGCTGGGCCGCGTTCTTCATCCAGGTGGCAGCCACGGGATGGTTGGCCGTGGGGTTGGAGCCGATCACGAAGATGAGCTCGGCATGCTCCACGTCGTTGACCTGGTTGCTCACCGCGCCCGAACCCACGCCTTCGAGTAACGCGGCCACGCTGGAGGCGTGGCACAGCCGGGTGCAGTGGTCGATGTTGTTGCTGCCGAAGCCGGTGCGCACCAGCTTCTGGAACAGGTAGGCCTCCTCGTTGCTGCCCTTGGCCGAGCCGAAGCCCGCGAGCGACTTGGGCCCGTAGGTGTCTCGCAGGCCCGAAAGGCTGCCCGTGGTGAAGGCCAGCGCCTCTTCCCAGGTGGCTTCGCGGAAGTACTCGCTCCAGTCGCCGGGCCGCGGCGCGTCGCCGAAGTCCTTCGGCATGCCGGGCTTGCGGATCAGCGGCTTGGTCAGGCGCTGCGGATGGTGGGCGTAGTCGAAACCGAAGCGGCCCTTCACGCACAGGCGGTTGTGGTTGGCCGGGCCGTCGCGGCCGTCGACGCTGACGATCTTTTCGTCCTTGACGTTGTAGGTGACCAGGCAGCCCACGCCGCAGAACGGGCACACCGAATCGACCTTGCGGTCGACCTGCTGCGAGCCGATGTGGCTCTTGGGCATCAGCGCGCCGGTGGGACAGGCCTGCACGCACTCGCCGCAGGCCACGCAGGTGCTGTCGCCCATCGGGTCGTCGAGGTCGAACACGATCTTGCTGTCCGCGCCGCGCATGGCGTAGCCGATGACGTCGTTGACCTGCTCCTCGCGGCATGCGCGCACGCAGCGGTTGCACTGGATGCAGGCATCGAGGTTGACCGCCATCGCGGGGTGCGAGATATCGGTCTTCGGCTGCTCGCGGCGCAGCGCCTTGAGCTCGGGCCGCACCGCGATGTCGAGCTTGCCGGCCCATTCGCTGAGCTCGCCGTGCTGGCGGGTGGCGTCGTCGCCGATCCACTTGTAGCCCTGGTCGGGCATGTCGGACAGCAGCATCTCGACGACCATCTTCTGGCTCTTGAGTGCGCGTTCGCTGGTGGCCTGCACTTCCATGCCGGCCGTCACGTTGCGGCAGCAGCTGGGCGCGAGCACGCGCTCGCCCTTGATCTCGACCACGCACGCGCGGCAGTTGCCGTCGGCGCGGTAGCCGTCCTTGTAGCAAAGGTGCGGAATCTCCACGCCATGGCGCTCGGCCGCCTTGTAGATGGTCTCGCCATCGAAGGCCTGGATGGCTTTGCCGTCGAGCGTGAATTCGATGGTTTGCGGCATCAGCTCCGCGAGCTTCGACGGGGCGTTCATGCCACCTCCTCCGGAAAGTACTGTTGAATGCAACGGATGGGGTTGGGGGCGGCCTGGCCGAGGCCGCAGATGGACGCATCGCCCATGACCTGGGCCAGGTCCTCGAGCGTGGCGCTGTCCCACACCGGCGCCTCCATCAGCGCGGCCGCCTTGGCGGTGCCGACGCGGCACGGCGTGCACTGGCCGCAGCTCTCGTGCTCGAAGAAGCGCATCACGTTGAGCGCGGCGTCGCGCGCGCGGTCGTGCTGACTCAGCACCATCACCGCCGCCGAGCCGATGAAGCAGCCGTGCGGCTGCAGCGTGTCGAAGTCGAGCGGGATGTCGTTCATGCGCGCCGGCAGGATGCCGCCCGAGGCGCCGCCCGGCAGGTAGGCATAGAGCGTGTGGCCGTCGAGCATGCCGCCGCAGTACTCGTCGATGAGTTCCTGCACCGTGATGCCCGCGGGCGCGAGCTTGACGCCCGGGTGCTTCACGCGCCCGCTGACGCTGAAGCTGCGCAGGCCCTTGCGGCCATGGCGGCCGAAGCCGCTGAACCAGTCCGCGCCCTTCTGCACGATGTCACGCACCCAGTAGAGGGTCTCGAAGTTGTGCTCGAGCGTCGGCCGGCCGAACAGGCCGACCTGCGCGATGTAGGGCGGGCGCATGCGCGGTTCGCCGCGCTTGCCTTCGATGCTCTCGATCATGGCCGACTCTTCGCCGCAGATGTAGGCACCCGCGCCGCGGCGCAGTTCGATGCGCAGCAGCGCGCACGGCGGGTCGGCCTGGAGCCGGGCCAGTTCGGCCTGCAGCAGCGCGCGGCAGTCGTGGTATTCGTCGCGCAGGTAGATGTAGCACTGCTCGATGCCGACGATCTGCGCCGCCACCAGCAGGCCTTCGAGAAAGCGATGCGGATCGCGTTCGAGGTAGGTGCGGTCCTTGAAGGTGCCGGGCTCGCCCTCGTCGATGTTGACCGCCATGACCCGCGGCGCCGGCTGGTCGCGCACGATGCGCCACTTGCGCCCGGCCGGAAAGCCCGCGCCGCCGAGACCGCGCAGGCCCGAGTCTTCCATCGCCTTGAGCACCGCCTCGGCGTCGTGTTCGCCGTTCACCAGCGCAGCGGCCAGCGCATAGCCGCCGTTCGCGCGGTAGGTCGCGTAGTCGGTGAAGGCCGGCATGCGCTCGATGGCGCCGGGCAGCGGCGAGATGCTCTTCTCGGCGAACTGCGCGGCGTCGAAGTAGGCCACCACGGCCTGTTCGCCGGGGCCGGATGTCAGCGCCTGCAGCACCCGGGCCTCGGTGGCCAGCGGCACCGCCTGCTGGTCGACCACCGCCACCGGCGCCTGCTCGCAGCGCCCGACGCAGGGCGCCGCGATCACGCGCACTTCTTCGCCGTCCACGGCGCCGAGCAGCGCGGGCAGCCGCGCGAGCAGGTCCTTCGCGCCGGCCAGTTCGCAGGCCAGGCCATCGCACACGCGCACCGTGAGCCCGGGCGCGGCCTCGTCGCCGCGCACCACTTCGAAGTGGTGGTAGAAGGTCGCGACCTCGTAGACCTCGGCCATCGGAACGTTCATCTCGCGCGCCAGCGCCACCAGGTGGCGGTCGTGCAGACAGCGGAACGCGTCGTTGAGCTTGTGCAGGTGCTCGATGAGCAGGTCGCGCCGGTGGCCCTCGGGCGGGCGCGCGCCGATCAGTGCGCGTACCTCGACGAGCGCGGCCTCCTCGGGCTGGCGGCCCTTGAGCTTGCTCTTGCGGCGGATGCGCTCGCGCATCTCGTCGGGCGTGGCGAGCGGCACGATCGTGTGCGTGCTGCGGGGGGTCGCTGTTGTCTCGCGGGACGGGGCTGGGTGGTTGTTCACTGCCTGGGCCTTTTTTTCGCTTTGCTTCGATGTCTCTGGCTAGCCCCCTTCGGCAATCGCTTTCACAGGGGTCGGCCGAGTGTGTGGGCCGCTCCCGGGCGCGTCAAATTCGATCGGAACATCGATCGATTCAATAACTAAATGGCTATGGATGGCCGGCGTCGCCCTTAGGCGCCGGCGAAGGCGCTATTCGCCGAGCGCGCCGCTGTGCAGCCGCACCTGCTCGCGCCAGGCCGGCGTCTGCAGGAACACCAGCGCGGCGTCGAGCGCCCGCGAGGGCCGCACGCCCGTCTGGGTCATGAAACCCAGCGGCGTCTTGACCTCGGGCGCCACGAGCGGCAGCGCCTCGAGCTCGCGGTAGCTGCGCACCGCCGCCACCATCGAACCCGGCAGCACGCTGCTGACCGAGCCCGCGAGCACCGCCAGGGCAAGGGTAAGTACCGAGTTGGTCTCGATCGCGGGCGCCAGCGCGACGCCGGCCTCGCGCAGCGCCTGGTCGATGATCGAGCGGTTGTGCATGTCGGGCGTGAGCAGGCACAGCGGCAGCTGGCCGGCCTCGGCCCAGGACACCGGCTGGCCAATGCGCAGCTGGTCCTTGGAGGGACGCGCCGCACGCCGCAGCAGGTAATAGTGCTCGACGCTCTGCGGCCAGGCCGTGAGCTTGATGCCGGGCAGGTGCATGCGCTCGATGTAGCCGAGCGCGAGGTCGATGGTCAGGCTCTCGAGGCCCGTTTCGAGGTCTTGCGAGCTCATCGACAGCACCGCGGGCACGATGCCGGAGTGCAGCTCCTGCAGCATGGCGGCGAAGCGCGACAGCATCGGAATGGCCGTAGGCACCGCGGCCATGCGCAGCTTTCCGCGCGGGTGGCCTTCCTCGCTGCGCAGTTCCTGCTGCAGCACCTCGTTGTCGCGCAGCATGCGCTGGGCGGTGGCCAGCACCCGCTCGCCCTCATGCGTGAGGCCCACGTACACGCGCGCCCGCTTGACGATGACCACGCCGAACTCGGCCTCCAGCGAGCGCAGCGCGTTCGACAGCGCCGGCTGCGTGATGTGGCAGGCCTGCGCCGCGCGCCCGAAATGCTTGTGCTCGCTGAGTGCGACCAGGTAGCGCATGGACGCGAGGAGGTTCACGCCGCGCTGCCGGTCAGGTGTTCTTGCTGACCGTGATGGTCGGGAACTTGGCCGAGAAATCCTTCGCCTTCTCTGCGATGCCCACGGCAACGCGGCGCGCCACGGCCTTGTAGATGCCGGCCACTTCGCCGTCGGGATCGGCCACCACGGTCGGCTTGCCGCTGTCGGCCTGCAGCCGGATCTGGATGTCGAGCGGCAGCGCGCCCAGGTATTCCATCTGGTACTGCTCGGCCATCTTCTTGCCGCCTTCGGAACCGAAGATGTGCTCGACGTGGCCGCAGTTCGAGCAGATGTGCACCGCCATGTTCTCCACGATGCCCAGGATCGGCACGCCGACCTTCTCGAACATCTTGATGCCCTTCTTCGCGTCGAGCAGCGCGATGTCCTGCGGCGTGGTGACGATCACCGCGCCGGTCATCGGCACGCGCTGCGACAGCGTCAGCTGGATGTCGCCGGTGCCGGGTGGCATGTCGACGATCAGGTAGTCCAGGTCCTTCCAGTTGGTCTGGCGCAGCAGCTGCTCCAGCGCCTGGGTGGCCATCGGACCGCGCCAGATCATGGCCTCGTCCTGGTCGACCAGGAAGCCGATCGACATCACCTGCACGCCGTGGTTCTCGAGCGGCTCCATGGTCTTGCCGTCCTCGCTCTCGGGGCGGCCTTCGATGCCCAGCATCATCGGCTGGCTCGGGCCGTAGATATCGGCGTCGAGCAGCCCGACCGAGGCCCCTTCGGACGCCAGCGCGAGCGCCAGGTTGGCGGCCGTGGTGCTCTTGCCCACGCCGCCCTTGCCCGAGGCCACGGCAATGATGTTCTTGACGTTGGGCATCAGCTGCACGCCGCGCTGCACAGCGTGGCTGATGACCTTGGTGACGATGTTGACCGACACGTTCTCCACGCCGGGCAGTGCCTTGGCGGCGGCCACCAGCGCCTTGCGCATTGCCGCGTGCTGGCTCTTGGCCGGATAGCCGAGCTCGAGGTCGAAGGACACGTCCCCCTCGGAAATCTGAACGTTCTTGAGCGACCGGGTTGCCGTGAAGGCCTTGCCGGTGTTCGGGTCCTGAGCGCTCTGCAGGGCGCCCATCAGCGCCTCTTGGGTGATAGCCATTGATCTAACTCCTGAATGGCGGGTAGTCTAGTGGCTTGCTCCGGGAGCGTATGGGCCGGCCCCGTTCGCCTTGGCCCCGCTGGGGACAACGCGGCCGGCACCGATGCCGCCGCTTCACCCCGCCTCTGAAATCCCGAGCTCCGAACACACGCGCGCGAGCAGCGTCTTGAGCGAAGCCACCTCGCCTTCGAGCCGAGCCACGTTGGCCTTGAGCGCAGCCATTTCCCCGAGCGGATCGTCGTGCGCGGCGCGCGGCGCATCGGCCGGCCCCGCGGCCTCCTCGGCAGGCGCACCGCTCAGCAGGTGCGCCCAGCGGCTTTCGCGCGCGCCGGGCAGGCGCGCCAGCTTGACCACGAGCGCCCCGGCCGGGCGTTCGGCCATCTCTTCGAGGAAGCCCTCGACCGAGGAGATGTCGGCGAAGTTGTGCATGCGGTCGCAGGCGATGCGCAGTTCGCCGGCGGTCTGCGGTCCGCGCAGCATCAGCACCGTCAGCAGGGCCACCGATTGCGAGGGAATGCGCAGCACGCGGTCGATGTTGTGCTCGTAGCGGAAGCTGCGCCCGCCGCTGGTTTCCGCCACCAGGCTGTAGCCCTTGAGACTGTCGAGGGCGGCCTGCACCTGCGCCTCGCTCAGCTCGAGCACCGGGTTGCGGCTGGTCTTCTGGTTGCAGCCGGAGATCAGCGAATTGAGCGTCAGCGGGTAGCTGTCGGGCACCGTGCGCTGCTTTTCGGCCAGCACGCCGAGCACGCGGGTTTCGAGCAGCGACAGAACCGGCACGGGGGGCAACGAAGACATGGCGCGAGGTTTCCTTGTTTTGCGTCAGCCGCCGTGGATGCGGGCCACCAGCGCCTTCGTGAAGGCCTCGGTGTTCGCGCTGCCGCCGAGGTCGCCGGTGCGCACCTTGTCGATGTTGAGGGTGTCGTCGATCGCCTGGCGCAGGCGCGCGGCGAGGTCGGTGCGCTTGACGTGGTCGAGCATCAGCGCGGCGGCCAACAGCAGTGCGGTCGGGTTGGCGATGCCCTTGCCCGCGATGTCGGGCGCCGAGCCGTGCACCGCCTCGAAGATCGCCGCATCGGCGCCGATGTTCGCGCCGGGCGCCATGCCCAGGCCGCCGACCAGCCCCGCCACCAGGTCGGACAGGATGTCGCCGAACAGGTTGGTCGTTACCAGCATGTCGAACTGCCACGGGTTCAGCACCAGCTTCATCGCACAGGCGTCGACGATGATGGTGTCGAGCTCGAACCGGCCCTTGTACTTGCGCTCGTAGAGGTCGAGCCCGGTCTCGAGGAACAGGCCGGTCAGCACCTTCATGATGTTGGCCTTGTGCACCAGCGTGACCTTCTTGCGGCCGGTGGTGATGGCCGTCTCGAACGCGTATTCGAGCAGGCGCAGGCAGCCCTGGCGCGTGTTGATGCCGGTGGCCATGCCCACGGCATGCGGATCGCCGTCGATGCGCACATAGTGCTCGTGGCCGATGTAGAGGCCCTCGAGGTTCTCGCGCACGACCATCAGGTCGACCTTGTCGAAGCGCCCGCCCGGAATGATGGTGCGCGCGGGGCGCAGGTTGGCATAGAGCTGGAATTCCTCGCGCAGCCGCACGTTCGACGAGCGGTAGCCGCCGCCCGACGGCGTCTCGAGCGGGCCCTTCAGGGCGAGGCGGGTGCGGCGGATGCTGTCGAGCGTGGCCTGGGGCAGCGGATCGCCCGCGGCCTGGACGCCGCCGAGGCCTGCGATCTGGGTGTCCCAGGTGAAAGGCGCCTTCAGCGCGTCGAGTGCGGCGAGCGTGGCATCGACGATTTCGGGGCCGATGCCATCGCCGGGGATCAGGGTTGCGGGAATGGGGGTGGAAGTCATCGGCGCGGTCTCGCTGTGTGTATCGAACCCCGAAGCATACGTCGCGTGCGGGACAGGCCCGGGTGACCCCACGCCACGCGCAGCGTCGGCCCGCTCCGGCGGCGCGTGCCCGGCGGCGGCACCTAAAATGACGGGTTCCTCCCGCCAGCCACTCCCGAAAGCGCCCTCCGATGTCCGCCCCGCGCAAGCTCTTCGTCACCACCGCCCTGCCCTATGCCAACGGCAAGTTCCATATCGGCCACATGATGGAATACATCCAGGCCGACATCTGGGTGCGGAACCAGCGGATGAACGGCGCCGAGGTCAATTTCGTCTGCGCCGACGACGCGCACGGCGCGGCCATCACCATCGCTGCCGACAAGGCCGGCGTGACGCCGCAGGCCTTCGTGGCCGAGATCGCGGCAGGCCGCAAGCCCTACCTCGACGGCTACTACATCTCGTTCGACAACTGGCACTCGACCGACGCGCCCGAGAACCACCAGCTCGCGCAGGACATCTACCGGGACCTGCGCAAGAACGGGCTCATCGCCACCAAGAGCGTCGAGCAGTTCTACGATCCGGCCAAGGGCTTGTTCCTGGCCGACCGCTTCATCAAGGGCGAATGCCCGAACTGCCACGCGAAGGACCAGTACGGCGACAACTGCGAGGTCTGCGGCGCGGTCTACGCACCGACCGAGTTGATCGAGCCGTATTCGGCGCTCTCGGGCGTCAAGCCCGAGCTGCGCAGCTCGGAACACTTCTTCTTCAAGCTGTCGGACCCACGCTGCGAGGCCTTCCTGAAGGACTGGACCGCCGCGCCCGGCCACGTGCAATCCGAGGTGCAGAACAAGATTCGCGAGTGGCTCTACAAGGACGACGAGGGCAAGGGCGGCCTGGGCGACTGGGACATCAGCCGCGACGCGCCCTACTTCGGCATCGAGATCCCCGACGCGCCGGGCAAGTACTTCTACGTGTGGCTCGACGCGCCCGTGGGCTACCTGGCCTCGCTCAAGAACCTGCTCGACAAGCGCTGCATCGAACTGGGCGGCGACGGCATCTCCTACACCGAGTACATGGCCGACCCCGACCTTGAGCAGGTGCACTTCATCGGCAAGGACATCATCACCTTCCACACGCTCTTCTGGCCCGCGATGCTGCATTTCAGCGGCCGCAAGGCGCCCGACGCGGTGTACGTGCACGGCCACCTCACGGTGAGCGGCGAGAAGATGAGCAAGAGCCGCGGCACCGGCATCGACCCGCTGCGCTACCTGTCGATCGGCCTCGACCCCGAGTGGCTGCGCTACTACATCGCGGCCAAGCTCAATGGGCGCAACGAGGACATCGACTTCAATCCCGAGGACTTCGTCGCGCGCGTCAACAGCGACCTCGTGGGCAAGTACATCAACATCGCGAGCCGTGCGGCCGGCTTCATCGGCAAGCGCTTCGGCGGCAAGCTCGGCGAGGTGTCGGCCGACGGCGATGCGCTGCTGTTCGCGCTGCGCGACGCGGCACCGCAGCTGCATTCGCTCTACGACGGGCGCGACTACGCCCGCGCGCTACGCGAGACGATGGCGCTCGCCGACAAAGTGAACGAGTACGTCGACCAGAACAAGCCCTGGGAACTCGCCAAGAAGGAAGGCCAGGAGGGGCGGCTGCACGACGTGTGCACCGTCTGCATCGAGGCCTTCCGCATGCTCACGCTGTATCTGAAGCCGGTACTGCCTGCGCTCGCGACGAAGGTCGAGGCCTTCCTCGGGATTGCCCCGTTGACCTGGGCCGACGCCGCCCAGGCGCTGCCCGTGGGCCATGCCATCGGCGAATACAAGCACCTGATGCAGCGCGCCGACGCCAAGATGGTCGACAAGCTGTTCGACGCGCCCGAGCCGGCAGCAGCAGCAGCAGCAGCGCCGGCCACCGCCGCCGATGCCCAGGCGCTGCCGGGCGGCGAAGCGCTGGCGCCGACCATCACGATCGACGACTTCGCGAAGATCGACCTGCGCATCGCCAAGATCGTGGCCTGCGAGAAGGTCGAGGGCTCGACCAAGCTGCTGCGGCTGACGCTCGACGCGGGCGAAGGAACCGACCCGCAGGGGAGTCCAGTGCTGCGCAACGTGTTCAGCGGCATCGCCTCTGCCTACCAGCCCGAGCAGCTCGTGGGCAAGCTCACGGTGCTGGTCGCCAACCTCGCGCCACGCAAGATGAAGTTCGGCGTCAGCGAGGGCATGGTGCTGGCCGCGAGCCACGCCGACGAGAAAGCCCAGCCCGGCATCCACGTGCTCGAACCCTGGCCCGGCGCGACGGCCGGCATGCGGGTGCGCTGAAGCACGCCGCGCCCATGCTGCCCACCCTCGAGATCGACGGCCACGTCGCCACCCTCGCGCTGCGCCGTCCGCAGGCCGCCAACAAGCTGACGCCCGAAGACCTGCCCGAACTCGTTCGCCATGTGGAGACGGTGAACGGCTCACCCGAGGTGCTGGTGCTGGTCGTCCGCTCCGAAGGCAAGCACTTCTGCAGCGGCTACGACATCTCGGAGGTGGCCGCCAGCAGCCAGACCGAAGGCCGCAGCTTCGGAGAGATGGTCGATGCGCTGGAGAACTGCCGCGCCGTCACCATCGCGGCGGTGCATGGCGGCGTCTATGGCGGCGCCACCGACTTGGTGCTGGCCTGCGACTTCCGCGTGGGCGTGCGCAGCGCCGAGATGTTCATGCCGGCCGCGCGGCTCGGCCTGCACTACTATCAGAGCGGCATGGAGCGCTATGTCTCGCGGCTCGGGCTGGACATGGCCAAGCGGCTCTTCCTGACCGCCGAGAAGCTCGACGGCAGCGCGATGCGTGACTGCGGATTTTTCACGCACCTGGCCGACGACGCCGCGGCACTCGACGTGCAGGTGCAGCAGCTTCGCACCACGCTGGCCGGCATGGCGCCGCTGGCGCTGCTGGGCATGAAGAAGCACCTGAACCGGATCGCGCGCGGCACGGCCGATGCCGCCTCGATCCAGCGCGAGGTGCAGCGCACCGTCGCCTCCGAAGACCTGGCCGAGGGCGGCCGCGCCTGGCGCGAGAAGCGCCCACCGGTCTTCAAGGGGCGCTGAGCGGCCTTTCCTCGCCCGGCTGGCGCCACAGCGGGCCGGCGGTGCAAAATCCGCCGATGCAAAGCCATCGCCCCCGCTTCCGACTTTTCGTTCTCGCGGCGCTCGGCCTCGCAAGCGCCCTGCTGCTGGGCGGTTGCGCGGTGGTCGCCGTGGCCGGCACCGCGGTGAGCGTGGGCGCGGGTGCGGTGGGCCTTGCGGCCGATGCGGCCATCGGCACCGCGCGCATCACGGGCAAGGCGGTGGGCGCAGCCGCCGACGCGGTGATTCCCGACAGCGACTGACCGGTGCTGCGCCCGGCCGGCGTGCCGTCTTCGCGGCACGGGCGGCGGGTCACAATGGGCGCCACATGCAGTCACCGCTGACCCTCACCCGCTTTCGCCCGCGCCTGCTCGACGCCCTGGCGGACTACAACCGCACGCGCTTCTTCAAAGACCTCGGCGCCGGGGCCACCGTGGGCATCGTGGCGCTGCCGCTGGCCATGGCCTTCGCCATCGCCTCCGGGCTGCCGCCAGAGGCCGGCATCTGGACCGCGATCATCGCGGGCTTCCTGATCTCGCTCCTGGGCGGCTCGGCGGTGCAGATCGGCGGGCCGGCCGGCGCCTTCATCGTGATCGTCTACGGCATCGTCGAACGCTATGGCGTGGCGAACCTGCTGATATCGACCGCCTGCGCCGGCGTGCTGCTGTTCGCCGCCGGCCTGTTCGGGCTGGGGCGGCTCGTGCGCTTCGTGCCGCTGTCGATCGTGGTCGGCTTCACCAACGGCATCGCGGTGCTGATCCTGCTGTCGCAGCTCAAGGACCTGCTCGGGCTCTCGGTCGAAAAGATGCCGGCCGACGTGTTCTCGCAGCTGCATGCGATGGCGCTGCAGATCGGCACCTTCAACCCGTATGCCTTCGCGCTCGGTCTGGCTTGCGTGATCGGCTTGCTGGTCTGGCCGCTGCTGCTGCGTGAGGACTCGAAGCTCGGCCAATCGGTGCTCCGCATCGGCGGGCGCGTGGCGCGCACGCGCCTGGTCCAGGCCGGCGCACGACTGCCCGGCCCGATCGTCGCGCTGGTCACCCTGACGCTGGTGGCATGGGGTTTCGGCCTGCCGGTGGAAACCATCGGCAGCCGCTTCGGCGGCATTCCCGAGGGCCTGCCGGCGTTCGCGCTGCCCGATTTTTCGTGGGAAACCGTCAAGCAATTGGTCACGCCGACGCTCACCATCGCGCTGCTCGGCGCCATCGAGTCGCTGCTGTGCGCGCGCGTGGCCGACCAACTCGGCGACCAGCCGCGCCACGATCCGAACCAGGAACTGATGGCGCAGGGCATCGCCAACGTGGTCGCGCCCTTCTTCGGCGGCATGCCGGCCACCGGCACCATCGCACGCACCGTGACCAACATCCGCTCGGGCGGCACTTCGCCGGTCGCGGGCATGGTGCATGCGCTCACGCTGATGGTGGTCGTGCTGCTGGCCGCGCCGCTCGCGCGCCATGTGCCGCTGGCAGTGCTCGCGGGCATCCTGGTGTTCGTGGGCCTCAACATGGGCGAATGGCGCGAGTTCACGCCCGGGCAGTTGCGGCACTTCAGCCGCCACTACCGGCTGCTGATGCTCGGCACCTTCTTTCTCACCGTGGTGTTCGACCTCACGGTGGCGGTGCAGGTGGGCATCGTGCTGGCCTGCGCGCTGTTCATCCGGCGCATGAGTGGGCTGTTCAACGTTGAACTCGTCACGCTGCAGCCGCCGGTGCTGACCTACCGGCTCTACGGCGCGCTGTTCTTCGGCGCGGCAGCCAAGCTCGACGAGGCGGTCAATGCGGCCGAGAGCGCGCCGCGCGGCATGACGGTGGTGATCGACGCCACCTACCTGATCTACCTGGACGCCTCGGGTGTCGATGCGCTGCGCCAGCTGCACCGGGCGGTGCTGGCGCGCGGCGGGCTGCTGCGGCTCGAGTCGCTGCAGCCGCAGCCGCTTGAGGTGATCGTGCGCTCGGGATTTTCCGAAGAGCTGTTGACCGGTCAGCCGCGCGAGCCGGAGGCCGAAGGCCCCGGATCGCTGCACCGGTCCTAGGGCGGCCGAAGCTAGTTCGCCTCGGTGCTCCGGTCCGGCGAGGAGCCGCTGCGCACCACGCGCTGGTCGTCGTTGAGCACCGCGGTGAAGACCATCGGCGAATTGGGCGGCTGCACCCAGCGCCATTCCCATTCGTATTCGCGCCGCAGCGCGTAAGGCGTCACCTTGGCGGGCTTGCCGAGCAGCTTGCGCAGGTCTTCCATCGCCATGCCGGGCCGCACCCTGGCGAAGTTCTCGGGCGTGAGCACCTGGCGCAGCGCGCTCATCTTGCCGTCGGCGCCGATGGTGATCATGTAGTTCTTCTGGCCCTGCGGCTGCCGGTTGAATTCGAGCACGCGCCCGCCGGGCGCGTCCCAGACGTTCTCTGGCTCGCCGAACCGGGCGCGCACGTCGGCCTCTGTGGAAACGCCTTCCTCGAGTTCGCTGATGCGCTGCGGATCGCAGCCGGAAAGCCCGACCAACGCAGCCGCCGCCAGTGCCATTGCCGCGCCGATCCGGCGCCCGTGTCCTTGCTTCATGCCATCCCCGGTAAAATTCGCCGCTACAAAGGTCCAGTCTATGTCCATCTTCCGCCGCCCCCACTACACCTCCGAGATCACCAGCTTCATCGAGGAGATGAAAGCCAAGAAGCCGACGCTGGAGGCCGAACAGCGCGCCGGCCGCGCCCTGCTCTGGGACAAGCACCTCGACCGCAGCCTGCTCGAGGAATACAAGGAAGCCAACGTGCCGCAGCAGCCCTACGTCTACCAGACGAGCGGCAAGTGATGGCGCCTTGCGGTATCCGCGGTCCGTTGCGCAGCGCCCGACGCTATTAATTTGATAGCGCGCGCCCGCATGAAGGACAACGAGGACAACGACAAGCCCCTGGCCGGCATGCCCGAGGTGGTCGACCAGGTGGCGCTCGCACGGCTCTACGGCGAGCCGTTGTTCGCGATGCCGAAGGACCTGTACATCCCGCCCGAGGCGCTGCAGGTCTTCCTCGAGGCCTTCGAAGGCCCGCTGGACCTGCTGCTCTACCTCATCCGCAAGCAGAACTTCAACATCCTCGACATCCCGATGGCGGGGCTCACGCGGCAGTACCTGAGCTACGTCGACGAGATCCGCCAGACCAACCTCGAACTCGCGGCCGAGTACCTGCTGATGGCGGCGATGCTGATCGAGATCAAGTCGCGCATGCTGCTGCCGCCCAAGAAGGTGGCCGACGGCGAAGAGGCCGAAGACCCGCGCGCCGAACTCGTGCGCCGCCTGCTCGAGTACGAGCAGACCAAGCTCCAGGCCGCCGCCATCAATGCGCTGCCGACGTACGGCCGCGATTTCTGGAAGGGACAGGTCTACATCGAGCAGTCGCTCAAACCCCGCTTTCCCGATGTGAACGTGGTCGAGCTGCGCGACGCGTGGGCCGACATCATGAAGCGCGCCAAGCTCGTTCAGCACCACAAGATCTCGCGCGAGGAGCTCAGCGTGCGCGAGCACATGAGCATCGTGCTGCGCCACCTGCAGGGGCAGCGCTTCGTCGAGTTCGAGAAGCTGTTCGACGTGACCCGCGGCACGCCGGTGCTGATCGTCACCTTCATCGCGATGCTCGAGCTCGCCAAAGAGACGCTGATCGACATCACGCAGGCCGAGGCCTTCGCTCCGATCTACGTGCGCCTGGCGTATTCGCCGGCCTGAAAAGCCGGTCGCCGCTCTCGGACCGGCCCAGCCATGCGCGACTTCGACGTTCTCATCGTGGGCAGCGGCCTGGCCGGCCTGTCGGCGGCGCTGCACCTGGCGCCCACGCACCGCGTGGCGGTGCTGACCAAGCGCGCCTTGAGCGATGGCGCCAGTGCCTGGGCGCAGGGCGGCATCGCGGCCGTGCAGGCCGAGGGCGACAGCTTCGACGCCCACGTGGAAGACACGCTCGTCGCCGGCGCGGGCCTGTGCGACCCCGCGGCCACCCGCTTCGTGGTCGAGCATGCGCCCGAGGCCATCGGCTGGCTGCGCGCGCTCGGCGTGCCGTTCTCCGAGGAAGACGGCGCCCTTCACCTGACGCGCGAGGGCGGCCACAGCCAGCGCCGCATCGTGCACGCGACCGATGCCACCGGCGCGGCCGTGCAGCAGACGCTGATCGAGCGGGTGCGCCGCACGCCGAACATCGCGCTGTTCGAGCACCACATGCTGGTCGACCTGATCACGCAACCGGCGCCCGGGCGCGGCCGGCCGGTCTGCCGGGGCCTCTATGCGCTCGACGACGCCACCGGCGAGGTGCAGGCCTTCGCTGCGCCCCACACCCTGCTTGCGACGGGCGGCGCGGGCAAGGTATACCTCTACACCACCAATCCCGACACGGCCACGGGCGACGGCATCGCCGCGGCGTGGCGCGCGGGCTGCCGGGTGTCGAACATGGAATTCATCCAGTTCCACCCGACCTGCCTCTACCATCCGCACGCCAAGTCGTTCCTCATCAGCGAGGCCGTGCGCGGCGAAGGCGGCCTGCTGAAGCTTCCCGCATCGGCCGGCGGTGCGCGCTTCATGCCCCGCCACGACGAGCGCGCCGAACTCGCGCCGCGCGACGTGGTGGCGCGCGCCATCGACTTCGAGATGAAGAAGCACGGTCTCGACTGCGTGCACCTCGACATCTCGCACCAGCCCGCCGCCTTTCTCGAGGCGCACTTTCCCAACATCCTCGCGCGCTGCGCAGCGCTCGGCATCGACATCACGCGCGACCCGATTCCCGTGGTGCCGGCGGCGCACTACACCTGCGGCGGCGTGCAGACCGATCTTGCAGGGCGCACCGACGTCGCCGGCCTCTACGCGATCGGCGAGACCGCCTGCACCGGGCTGCACGGCGCGAACCGGCTGGCGAGCAATTCGCTCGTCGAGTGCATGGTGTTCGCCCGCGCCGCGGCCGACGCCATCGCGCGCGCACCGGCCAACAGCCCACGCGTCGAACTGCCCGCCTGGGACGCCAGCCGCGTGACCGATGCCGACGAGGCGGTCGTCATTTCGCACAACTGGGACGAGCTGCGCCGCTTCATGTGGGACTACGTGGGCATCGTGCGCACCGACAAGCGCCTGGAGCGCGCGAGCCACCGCATCGCGCTGCTGCAGTCCGAGATCCAGGAGTTCTACGCGAACTTCCACGTCACGCGCGACCTGCTCGAACTGCGCAACCTGGTGCAGGTGGCCGAGCTAATCGTGCGCTCCGCGCAGGCCCGGCACGAGAGCCGCGGTCTGCATTTCAGCCGCGACCATCCATCGCTGGCCGAGCACGCCGCGCCCACGGTGCTGGTGCCCCCGGCCGACTGATCGACCCACCGTTTTTTTGTTCTCTTCATCCAAGGATGCCCGGCCACCGACGCCCGCAGGGAGAAACCCAACCATGTCGAACCTCACCATGCCCGCAGACACCTCGCCCGCCTCGCCCTACGGCTCGCTGCCGCCCGCCTCGCCACCCGCCTCGCGCAAGCCCGTGAGCCTGCCGCGCCTCGCCGACATGCATGCGCGCGGCGAGAAGATCGCGATGCTGACGGCCTACGACGCCACCTTCGCCGCCATGGCCGACCGGGCAGGCGTGGACTGCCTGCTGGTCGGCGACTCGCTCGGCATGGTGTGCCAGGGCCTCGAGAGCACGGTGGGCGTGAGCCTGGAGGCGATGCGCTATCACACCGACAGCGTCGCGGGCGGCCTGCGCCGCGTGCAGGGCACGGCCTGGCTGATCGCCGACCTGCCCTTCGGCAGCTACCAGCAGTCGCGCGAGCAGGCGCTCGCGAGCGCCACGGTGCTGATGCAGGCGGGTGCGCACATGGTCAAGCTCGAAGGCGGCGGATGGACCACCGAGACCGTGCGCTTCCTCGTCGAACGCGGCATTCCGGTGTGCGCGCACCTCGGGCTCACGCCGCAGACCGTGCATGCGCTGGGCGGCTACCGCGTGCAGGGCAAGGGCGACGCGGCCGCGACGCTGCTGAAGCAGCAGGCGCATGCGCTCCAGGACGCGGGCGCGGCCATGCTGGTGCTCGAGATGGTGCCGGCCGCGCTCTCGGCCGAACTCACGACCGAGCTGACGCACTGCGCCACCATCGGCATCGGTGCCGGCAAGGCCACCGCCGGACAGGTTCTGGTGCTGCACGACATGCTGGGCATGAACCTCGGGAAGATGCCGAAGTTCGTGCGCAACTTCATGGCCGACGCGCCGGGCATCGCCGATGCGCTCGCGGCCTATGTGCGCGCCGTGAAGGACGGCAGCTTCCCCGACGACCAGCGCCACGCCTGGTAAGCAAGAAAGGACTTTTCCGATGAAGATCGCACGCACCCTCTCCGAACTTCGCGAGCACCTGGCCGCCTTCGAGCGACCCGCCTTCGTTCCCACCATGGGCAACCTGCACGACGGCCACCTGGCGCTCGTGAAGCAGGCGATCCCCCTCGGCGACGTGACGGTGGCGAGCATCTTCGTCAACCGCCTGCAGTTTTTGCCGCACGAGGATTTCGACACCTACCCGCGCACTTGGGAGAGCGACTGCGAGAAGCTGCGCACGGCCGGCTGCAACGTGCTGTTCGCACCCGACGAACGCGCGCTCTACCCCGAGCCCCAGACCTGCAAGGTGCATCCGGACCCGGCGCTCGCCGACATCCTCGAAGGCCATTTCCGCCCCGGCTTCTTCGTGGGCGTGTGCACGGTCGTGATGAAGCTGTTCCAGTGCGTGCAGCCCCGCATGGCGGTGTTCGGCAAGAAAGACTACCAGCAGCTCATGATGATCCGCCACATGGTGCGGCAGTTCGCGATGCCGATCGAGATCGTCGGCAGCGAGACCTTCCGCGCGGCCGACGGCCTGGCGCTGTCGTCGCGCAACGGCTACCTGAGCGAAACCGAGCGCGCCGAAGCGGTGCAGCTGTCGAAGGCGCTCCAAGCCATGGCGGGCGCCGTGCGCGCGGGCGAGCGCGACCTCGCCGCCATCGAGGCGCGCGCGATGCAGACGCTCGCGGCGCGCGGCTGGCAGCCCGACTACATGGTGCTGCGGCGCCGTTCCGACCTGCAGGCACCCGCCGCCGCGGGCGAGCCGCTCGTCGCGCTGGCCGCGGCGCACCTGGGCGCCACGCGGCTGATCGACAACGTCGAGATCGACGCACCCGCCGGCCCATGAGCTATAGCGTCAAGGAAATCTTCTACACGCTGCAGGGCGAAGGCGGCCAGGCCGGCATGCCGGCGGTGTTCTGCCGCTTCGCGGGTTGCAACTTCTGGACCGGACGCGAGGAAGACCGCGCCACGGCCGTCTGCCGCTTCTGCGACACCGATTTCGTCGGCACCGACGGCACGCTCGGCGGCAAGTTCCGGGACGCGGCCCTGCTGGCCGACACCATCGCCGCGCAATGGCCGGCCGACGACGCCGAGCGCCGCCTGGTGGTGCTGACCGGTGGCGAGCCGCTGCTGCAGGTGGACGCTGCACTGGTCGAGGCCCTGCATGCGCGGGGCTTTCGCATTGCCGTGGAAAGCAACGGCACGATCGCGGCGCCCGAGGGCATCGACTGGCTCTGCATCAGCCCGAAGGCCGGCGCGCCGTGGCTGCAGCAGCGCGGCCAGGAACTGAAGCTGGTGTGGCCCCAGCCCGGCTTCGATCTCGACGCGATGGCACGGGCCGGCGAGTTCACGCACCGCTTCCTGCAGCCGATGGACGGCCCCGACCAGGCGGCGAACACGCGGCTGTGCATCGCCGAGTGCATGCGCCGGCCCGCCTGGCGCCTGAGCGTGCAGACCCACAAGATCACGGGCATCCGTTAGGCAGGACATCCGTTAGGCAGGACTTTTCTTTCATGCGATTCACGATCAGCCAACGCTTCTTCTTCGATGCCGCACACACGCTCCGGCGCGAGATCGAGGCCGAGGGCAGCCGCCGCATACACGGCCACACCTACCACGCCGAAGTGTGGCTGGCCGGCGAGCGCGATCCGGTGACGGGCATGGTGATCGACCTGGGCCTGCTGCGGCGCAGGCTCGGCGAGGTGCGCGAGCAGCTCGACCACCGGCTGCTCGACGAGGTGGCGGGGCTGCATCCGCCGACACTCGAGAACCTCTGCCTGTTCATCGCAGACGCGCTGCCCGAACTGCGGCCCTCGCTCGCGCGCGTTCGCGTGTGGCGCGAGGCGCTGGGCGACAGCTGTACGCTGGAGTTCTGAATCTTGCCCCCTCTCCCCTCGGGGAGAGGGTTGGGGTGAGGGTGAGCGGCAGCGAAGGCCGCGCGATGTTGTGAGGCCCAGGCCCTCACCCTGGCCCTCTCCCGGAGGGAGAGGGAATAAAACGTCAGGCCGCGCCGATGCCCGCGACCAAGCTGCCCGCCGCCTTGCCGTTCTTGAGCCCCGCCGTGAACGCCAGCATGCGGTCGATCGGCACCCGCGCGCGCCGGCCGAGCGCCGGGTCGACATGGACCTCGCCCGCGCCGGTCTCGAGCGCGTTTGCAAGCTCGGCCAGCCCGTTCATCGCCATCCACGGGCAATGCGCGCAGCTCTTGCAGGTGCCGCCGTTGCCGGCGGTGGGGGCTTCTATGAAGGTCTTGCCGGGGTTCAGCGTGCGCAGCTTGTGCAGCATGCCGATGTCGGTCGCCACGATGAATTCGGCCGCGTCCATGCGCTGCGCCGCATTCAGGATGGCGGAGGTCGAGCCCACCGCATCGGCCAGCGCGATCACGTCGGCCGGCGATTCGGGGTGCACCAGCACCTTGGCTTTCGGGTGTTCTTTCTTGAGCAGTTCGAGCTCGAGCGCCTTGAACTCGTCGTGCACGATGCAGGCGCCATTCCAGCTCACCATGTCGGCGCCGGTCTGGCGCTGGATGTAGTCCCCCAGGTGGCGATCTGGGCCCCACAGGATCTTCTGCCCGGCGGCATGCAGCGCGCCCACCACGTCGAGTGCACAGCTCGAGGTGACGAGCCAGTCGGCACGCGCCTTCACCGCCGCGCTGGTGTTGGCGTAGACCACGACGGTGCGGTCCGGATGCTGGTCGCAGAAGGCGCTGAACGCCTCGACCGGGCAGCCGAGATCGAGCGAGCAGTTCGCGTCGAGGTCGGGCATCAGCACGCGCTTCTCGGGCGATAGGATTTTCGAGGTCTCGCCCATGAAGCGCACGCCCGAGACCACGAGCGTGGTCGCTGCATGGTCGCGGCCGAAGCGCGCCATCTCGAGCGAATCGCTCACGATGCCGCCGGTCTCCTCGGCCAGGTCCTGCAGGTCGGGATGCACGTAGAAGTGCGACACCATGACCGCATTGCGCTCGTGCAACAGGCGGCGAATGCGCGCCTTGAGCGCCGTGCGCTCGCTGGCCGACGGCTCGGGCGGCACGCGCGCCCAGGCGTGGCGCGTGTCGCACACGGCCGTGTCCGCGCGCGCGGGCTCTTCGTAGTCGACGTCGATGAGCGGGGACGGCATGGGCGGCTCAGCTTTCCTCGAAGCGCATGGAGTAGTCGACGGCCTTCACGTCCTTCGTCAGGGCGCCGATGGAGATCCGGTCGACGCCGGTCTCGGCCAGTGCGCGCAGGCCGTCGAGCGTCACGCCGCCCGAGATCTCGAGCACGGCCTTGCGCGCTTCGCCGGCCGCCTCGTTGATGCGCACGGCCTCGCGCAGCGTGGGCAGGTCCATGTTGTCGAGCAGCACCATGCGCGCGCCGGCGTCGAGCGCCTCGCGCAGCTGGGCCAGCGTCTCGACCTCGACCTCGACGAAGGCGGCGCGCGCCGCGACAGGCGCCACCGCCCGCAGCGCTGCGGCCACGCCGCCGGCCGCGGCAATGTGGTTTTCCTTGATGAGCACCGCGTCGTAGAGGCCGATGCGGTGGTTCAGGCCGCCGCCCGTGCGCACGGCGTACTTCTGGGCCAGGCGCAGGCCCGGCAGGGTCTTGCGCGTGTCGACGATGCGCGCGCGCGTGCCGCGGACCGCGTCGGCGTATTGCGCCGTCTTGGTGGCCACGGCACTCAGCAGCTGCAGGAAGTTGAGCGCGGTGCGCTCGGCAGTCAGCAGCGCGCGCGCGGCGCCTTCGACCTCGAGCACGACCTGGTCGGCCGCACAGTGCTCGCCCTCGCCGCAATGCCACTGGATGCGGGCTTCGGGATCGAGCTGCCGCAGCGTGGCTTCGACCCACGGCGCGCCGCAAACGACGGCCGACTCGCGCGCCAGCACGCGGGCGCGGGCGCGGCGGGCCGGGTCGACCAACGAGGCGGTCAGGTCGCCGTCGGCCACGTCCTCCTGCAGGGCGCGGCGGGCCGGGTCGACCAACGAGGCGGTCAGGTCGCCGTCGGCCACGTCCTCCTGCAGGGCGCGTGCCGCGTCGGCCTCGGCCAGTGCGCGCACTTCGGGCGCCGAAAAATCAAAGCGATGGCTCTTGGCAGTCATTGTCTTGTTGTCTCGTTCTCTTTTTGTCTTTTTGCCTGTCGCGCCGTCGAAGAAGAAGCCGTTCGTCAGGAATCGGGTCGAACCGATTCGGGCACCGGATCGCGGCCGGTCAGCGAGGCGACGGCCTCCTTCGGGCCGAGCCGGCCGTCGAGCAGCGCGACCACGCTTTCGGCGATCGGCATCTCGATGCCCAGGCTGCGCGCGCGCTGCACCACGGTGCGGGCGCAATAGACGCCTTCGGCCACATGGCCCAGCGATGCCACCGCCTGGGCCAGGGTCTGACCCTGCGCGAGCAGCAGGCCCACCTTGCGGTTGCGTGAGAGGTCGCCTGTGGCCGTGAGCACCAGGTCGCCGAGCCCTGAAAGCCCCATGAAGGTCTCGGCACGTGCACCGAGCGCGAGCCCGAAGCGCGTCATTTCGGCCAGGCCGCGTGTGATGAGCGCGGCGCGCGCGTTGAGGCCCAGCGCGAGACCGTCGCACAGGCCCGTGGCGATGGCCAGCACGTTCTTGACGGCGCCGCCGACCTCGACGCCGACGATGTCGTCGTTCGCATAGACGCGCAGCGCGGGACCGTGGAAGGCATCGACCAGCGCGTCGCGCACCTCGGCGTGCGGGCTCGCCGCCACCAGTGCGGTGGGACGGCCCTCGGCGACTTCCTGGGCGAAGCTCGGCCCGCTGAGCACGCCGGCCTTCAGCGCGGGCGCGACCTGGGCCCAGATCTCGTGGGCCAGCAGGCCGAACGAGGCGGCGTCGCCGCCGAGCGCCGGCTCCACGCCCTTGCAGAGCCAGGCCACCGGCGCGCGCGTACCGCGCAAGGCGATGAGCTGCTGGCGCAGTGCGGCCATGGGGGTGGCGACGATGACGAGTTCGGCGCCGGCCTGCGCCTCGCGCAGGTCACCGGCGCGCACGGCGAGCCCCGGCGGCAGCACCAGGCCCGGCAGGTAGCGGCGGTTTTCACGCGACTTCGAGATCGCGTCGGCCTGGGCCGCATCGCGCGCCCAGAGCGTGACCTCATGGCGGCCGGCCGCATTGACAGCGAGCGCCGTGCCCCAGGCTCCGGCGCCATGAACGCAGATCTTCATCGGCGTCGCGGCGCTGTGCAGCGCTTACTGCGTGACGATCGGCGAGGGCTGGCCGGCGGCCTGCGCCTGCTGCTGCTCGTACATGGCCTGGAAGTTGATCTCGGCCAGGTGCACGGGCGGGAAGCCGCCGCGCTGGATCACGTCGGCCACGTTGCCGCGCAGGTACGGATATACGATCTGCGGGCAGGCGATGCCGAGGATCGGGCCCATCTGGTCTTCGGGCAGGTTGCGGATCTCGAAGATGCCGGCCTGCTTGGCTTCGACCAGGAACACGGTCTTGTCGCCGATCTTGGTCTGCACGGTAGCGGAGACCGAGACTTCAAAGATGCCGTCGGCGACGGGCTGGGCGTCCACGCCGAGCTGGATGTCGACCGTGGGCTGCTCCTGCTCGAGCAGGATGCCGGGGGAATTGGGTTGTTCGAGCGACAGATCCTTGAGGTAGACGCGCTGGATCTGGAACACGGGATCTTGGGCTTGCTGGTCGGCCATGGCTGGACTTTCGAGAATCAAAACAATGCCCGCTGGGGCGGGTAACCCGCAGCGGGCTGCAGATGCGAGAACGGAAGATTATGGCCCGGCACAAAGGCCGGTTCGTGAAACACGCCAAAGGCAGGTTTGGGACGGCGGGCGAAATGCACGCTTCCCCGGGGGAAGCTCGATCAGCTGCCTTGCAGCAGCGGCACCAGCCCGCCGCGGCTGTCGAGCGCCATCAGGTCGTCGCAACCGCCCACGTGGGTGTCGCCGATGAAGATCTGCGGCACGGTGCGCCGCTGGGTGATTTCCATCATGGTGTCGCGGGCCTGCGGATCGCTGTCGATGCGAATCTCCTCGATCTCGTCGACGCCCTTGGATTTGAGGATCTGCTTCGCCCGCACGCAGTACGGGCAGAAGGCGGTGGTGTACATCTTGACTGCTTGCATGGTCTGTACCTCGGGAGATCTTTCAGTTTTTCAACCCGGCCGGCGCCAGGGGGAAACCCCCGCCCGCCGATCAGGCCTTCTCGACCGGCAGATTAGCCTCTTTCCACGCCTTGAGTCCGCCCGAGACGGCTTGGGCCTGCTCGTAGCCGAGTTTCTTGGCCGTGGCCACGGCGCGCTGGGCGCGGGCACCGGTGGCGCAGACCAGCAGCAGCGGCACGTTCTTGTTCTTGACCGCGCCGGTCAGCTTTTCCTCGATCTGGTTCAAAGGCACGTTCTTGGCGCCGATCATGTGGCCGGCGGCGAACTCCTCGGGCTCCCGCACGTCGACCAGCACCGCGCGCTCGCGGTTGATGAGCTGCACCGCCCCCTGCGCCGTGAGGGTGCCACCGCCGGCCCCACGAAGCTTCGGCCAGGCGAGCATGCCACCCGCGCTGAGTGCGAGCAGCACCAGCATCCAGTTCGCGGTGACGAATTCGATCAATTTCACGGGGGTTCCTTGGATGGCAAACCCGAGATTTTAGAATGCTGGTTTTCCAAAGCGCTGCCAAAGGCCTCCCACATGCACAAACTGGTACTGATCCGCCACGGCGAATCGACCTGGAATCTCGAAAATCGCTTCACCGGATGGACCGACGTCGACCTCACCGAGACCGGCATCGAACAGGCCAAGCAGGCCGGACGGCTGCTCAAGGCCGAGGGCTACGACTTCGACGTGGCCTACACCAGCGTGCTCAAGCGTGCCACGCGCACGCTCTGGCACACCCTCGACGAACTCGACCGCACCTGGCTGCCGGTGGTGCATTCGTGGCGCCTCAACGAGCGCCACTACGGCGGCCTGCAAGGCCTGAACAAGGCCGAGACCGCCAAGAAGTACGGTGACGAGCAGGTGCTGATCTGGCGCCGCAGCTACAGCACGCCGCCGCCGCCGCTCGACGCCGACGACCCGCGCAGCGAGCGCGGCGACGTGCGCTACGCGAAGCTCTCGCCCGAGCAGATCCCGCTGACCGAATGCCTGAAGGACACGGTGGCCCGCGTGCTGCCGTTCTGGAACGAATCGATGGCCCCCGCGATCCGCACCGGCCGCCGGCTGGTGGTGGCGGCGCATGGCAATTCGATCCGGGCGCTCGTGAAGTACCTCGACGGCATCTCGGACGACGCCATCGTCGGCCTGAACATCCCGAACGGCATCCCGCTGGTCTACGAACTCGACGACGACCTCAAGCCGCTGCGCCACTACTACCTCGGCGACGCTGCCGCGGCCGAAAAGGCAGCGGCAGCGGTGGCCTCCCAGGGCAAGGGCTGAAAAAGAAAGGCCCCGGGCGGCGGTCCCCCGTGGAACCCCGGCAGGCAATTTGCTTCCAAGCTGTGTATATTGGTTCGACAGCCGACAAGGACAATCACTCATGATGGGCCAGAAATTGAAGATTACCGGCTGGGTCGCCGCTGGCGCCGTGGCCGGCGTCCTGACCACCGTCTCGCTGCAGACGGTCGCACGCGGCTCGCTCGCGCCGCTCCCGCTCGAAGAACTGCAGCAGCTCGCCGCAGTGTTCGGCATGGTCAAGAGCGACTATGTCGAGCCGGTCGACGAGAAAAAGCTCATCTCCGATGCCATCTCGGGCATGGTCGCGGGGCTCGATCCGCATTCGCAGTACTTCGACAAGAAGTCCTTCAAGGAATTCCGCGAGGGCACGACGGGCCGCTTCGTCGGCGTCGGCATCGAGATCTCGCAGGAAGACGGCCTGATCAAGGTGGTGTCGCCGATCGAGGGCTCGCCCGCTTTCCGCGCGGGCCTGAAGCCCAACGACCTGATCACCAAGATCGACGACACGGCCGTGCGCGGCCTGTCGCTCAACGAGGCCGTCAAGCGCATGCGCGGCGAGGCCAACACCAAGGTGCTGCTGACGATCTTCCGCAAGGACGAGAGCCGCACCTTCCCGGTCACGATCACGCGCGAGGAAATCCGCACCCAGTCGGTGCGCGGCAAGGTCATCGAGCCGGGCTATGGCTGGATCCGCGTGTCGCAGTTCCAGGAGCGCACGGTCGACGACTTCGTGAAGAAGGTCGACGAGATCTACCGCGAGCAACCCAACCTCAAGGGCCTCGTGCTCGACCTGCGCAACGATCCCGGCGGCCTGCTCGATGCGGCGGTGGCCATTTCGGCGGCCTTCCTGCCCGAGAACGTCACGGTGGTCACGACCGACGGCCAGCTCGCCGAGAGCAAGTCGGTCTACAAGGCGGCGCCCGAGTTCTACCAGCGCCGTTCGGGCAGCGACCCGCTGCGCAACCTGCCTGCGGCCCTGAAGACCGTGCCGCTCGTGGTGCTGGTCAATGAAGGCTCGGCCTCGGCGAGCGAGATCGTGGCCGGCGCGCTGCAGGACCACAAGCGCGCCACCATCATGGGCAGCCAGACCTTCGGCAAGGGCTCGGTGCAGACGGTGCGCCCGCTCGGCCCCGACACCGGCCTGAAGATCACCACCGCGCGTTACTACACGCCGAGCGGCACGTCGATCCAGGCCAAGGGCATCGTGCCCAACGTGCTGGTCGATGAAAGCGCCGAGGGCAGCCCGTTCGCCGCGCTGCGGATGCGCGAAGCCGACCTCGAAAAGCACCTGGCAAGCGGCCAGGGCCCTGAGGTCAAGGACCCCGAGCGCGAGAAGGCCCGCGACGAGGCCCGCAAGCGCCTCGAGGAAGAAGCCAAGAAGCCGCCGCAGGACCGCAAGGTGCCCGAATTCGGCAGCGACAAGGACTTCCCGCTGGTTCAGGCGCTCAATCGCCTGAAGGGCCAGCCGGTGCTGGTCAGCAAGACCCAGGTCATCGTCGACAACAAGGAAGAGAAGAAGGAAAACTGAGGCCGACCGCCGGCTTGGTGAGTAAGTACGCGCGCATGGAAGACAGCGAACTCCTGCGCTATTCGCGCCACATCCTTCTCGAGGAATTCGGCATCGACGGGCAGGCGCGGGTCAGCGCCGGCCGGGTGTTGGTCATCGGCGCGGGCGGCCTCGGCTCGCCCGTGGCGCTGTACCTTGCTGCGGCGGGCGTTGGCCACGTCGTGCTGGTCGACGACGACGAGGTCGACCTCACCAACCTTCAGCGCCAGGTCGCCCACACGAACGCCCGCGTCGGTCGGCCCAAGGTCGAGTCGGCCGCCGAGGCCATGCGCGCCATCAACCCCGGCATCGCCATAGAGACGCATGCCGTGCGCGCCGACGAGGCGCTGCTCGCACGGCTCGTTGCGGCGGCGGACGTGGTGGTCGACTGCTGCGACAACTTCGCGACCCGCCATGCGGTGAACCGCGCCTGCGTGGCGCATGGCAAGCCGCTGGTCGCGGGCGCGGCGATCCGCTTCGACGGCCAGCTGAGCGTCTACGACACCCGCGACGACGCCTCGCCCTGTTACGCCTGCCTCTTTCCGCCCGATGCAGCCTTCGAGGAGACGCTCTGCGCGGTGCTCGGGGTCTTCGGGCCAGTGGTCGGCACCATCGGCACGCTGCAGGCCAGCGAAGCGCTCAAGCTGCTCGCGGACATCGGACCGTCGCTCGCCGGCAGGCTCCTGATGTTCGACGGACGCCGCAGCGCCTTCGACACGCTGCAGGTCGCGCGCGACCCCCACTGCAGCGTATGCGCCACGCGCCCGGGGCACTGACGCTCAACGCTGCGTCGCCGGCGCACCGTTCGTCTTTGCGCCCTTCGCCTTCGCGGCGCCGGCCGCTGCAGGGCCCGCCGAGGGCTTGTTGGCGTCCGACAGCACGCTCTTGCAATCGGCATCCTCGCCGGGGCCGGTCTCGATGGTCGCCGCCAGCGCGAGCAGCGGGTTGATCGCCCCGAGTGCCAGCGCGACCAGGCCGCGTTCCGCCAGTGGCATCGCCTGGACGCCACCCGAGGGCGAGCCAAAGGTGCCGCCGATGACCAGCGGCGTGCGCAGCGAGAGGATGCTCGCGTCCTTGGGCTGCGGCCGCACCACGAAGTCGAGCTTCTCGGTCGCGAGGTTGGCCTCGCCGGTGACGTAGAAAACGGTGTCTTCGGTGTCGAGCACCATGCTGCGGCTGCGCATGACGCCCTTGTCGACGTCGAAGGCCACCGCCGCGCAGCGCAGTTCGACGTTGCGGTCGCCGCCCAGCAGAAACTTGATGATCTCGCCGCCATCGAGCCCCATGAACTCGAGCAGCAGGTTGCTGAAGCGCCCGCGTCCGGTCAGTGCCGCCACATCGCCCGAGGCGGCACCGAGCCAGCCGGCCACCGAGTTGCCGCGACCCGACAGGTTGACCCGGCCATCGAGCCTGCTGAAGCTGCTCCGCATGGTCTCGACCTTCGGGATCAGCCGGTTGAGCTGCACGTTTCGCAGATCGAGCGAAGCGCGGATATCCGCGGGATTCTGGGTCGCGTCGATGCGGATCGCGCCCGCCAGCTTGCCGCCGCCAATGCCCAGGTCGAGCGGTTCAAGCGCCAGCACGCCGTCCTTGAGCTTGACCTGCACGCTGCCGCGGTCGAGCGGAACGTCGCGCACGTTGCGGATGCGGTCCGCCGTGTACTTGACGTCGGCATTCATCGCGCGCAGGCGTTCGAAGTCGAGCGGGGCCGTGGGCAGCACCTTGGCGCCCGAGGCGCGCCGGTCCTGGATCGTCGGTGGCGGCGCCACGCCCTCCACGGCCTTGGCCGAGCGCTCGGTGGGCCGCAGGCCGATCAGCGGCCCCAGGTCGTCCATGTCCATCACCTTCGAGCGCAGCTCGCCCGAGAGTTGCGACACGGCAGCGCCCTGGTCGAAGCGCATGTCGCCGCCGATATCCGACAGGCCGAGCCGGCCCTTGAGCCCGGCCACTTCCCACAGCGTGCCGCGCTTGCGCAGATCGCCGCTCAGCGCATAGGGCGAGGTCTCGGGCAGCGCAATGCCCAGCAGCGGGAACAGCGCACCGAGCGTCTGGCCCTTGAGATCGAATTTGGCCTCGATGCCGTCCAGGTCGGCAAACTGGCCCACGGTGCCAGCGGCCTTGAGCCGCGTCTGTCCGGCCTTCGCGTCGATCTCGAGCGGAAACGGCGGCTGCCCGGCGGCGTTGAGCTGCAGCACGTTGCCGGTGCGGCCGTCGGCGGTCAGCGGCTGGCCCTTGTAGCGCCCCTTGATCTTGTAGGCCAGCGGCAGGTCGCCGCGGCTGGTGTCGTAGCTCACGTCCGCATGCACGTCCACGCCCAGGTGCTTGGCCAGGAAATCGATGGCGCCGCCGTCGACCTGCACCGACCCGATGACCGGCACCGTACCCGCGTCGGAGGTGTCCTTGCCGAACGCCCAGGTGCGGCGCCCGTCGGCCTCCATCTGCAGCCCGACCGTGGGCGAGGCCAGTGCAAGGCGCGGGATCACGACCTGCTGCCGCAGCAGCAGCGGCCAGAGCCGGATGTCGAACTCGGCGTGCTCGGCCTTCAGCAGGTACGGATCGCGCGCCCAGGGCGGATTGGCGAACTCGATCCCGTCGGCCTTCACGGTCGCGCCGCGCAGCCCGATGCCTACGTCGAGCCGGCGCGTGATCTCGAACTTGCGGCCGGTCTTCTCGCTGACGTAGCGGTTCACGGGTTCACGCAGGGTGTCCCACGGAAAGAACGCCAGCAGGAGCATGAGTGCCGCAAGAAGCAGCACGAAGCCGGCCAGCAGCTTGAGCCACAGCGGCCGGGTGCGAAAGACGTTCGTTGCCATGGTGTCCTGGATATACCTTCGTTGCGGTGTTTCGGGTCGGCAGTCGACCGCATGCATCGTGAGCCAATGCCTACGGCAGAGGGCAGCACAAAGGCGGTCGTCGGAACCCGCCTACAACACGCTTCCTCCGAACCCTGCATGATGCTCGTCGGCGGAGCCCCACCCTTCGATGCCCAGGCAGTCGCCAGCAGGCGTTGCGCGGCGACGCCTGCCAACGTGAGAGGAAGCGCGGTTCGGCATGGACACCAGATTGCAGACCTACATCGTCGAAGACAACCTCACGATCCGTGAAAACCTCATTGGCACCCTGGAAGAGCTCACCTGCACGACGGTGGTTGGCTTCGCAGAAACCGAAGTCCACGCAAGACAGTGGCTGCAGTCGCACGGCGACGAATGGGATCTTGCCGTGGTCGACCTCTTCCTCAAGCAGGGCAGCGGCCTCGGCGTGCTCCAGGCCTGCGCCGCGCGCAAGGCGCACCAGAAGGTGGTGGTGCTCAGCAACTATGCGACGCCCGACATCCGGCGGCGCTGCGCGGAATTCGGCGTCGACGCCGTGTTCGACAAGTCGAACGAGATCGATGCCCTGGTCGACTTCTGCATCCTCGAGGCGGTGGCGCACCGCCCCGCGAGCGGCACCACCGACTGACGGAGGACAAGACGAAGAAAAGGCCGCACCGGGCGGCCTCGTACTCCAGGTCGGGGGCTGCTCAATCGATCAGCTTGTTCTTCAGAGCGTAATAGGTGAGGTCGCTGTTGGACGACAGGTTCATCTTTTCCATCAGGCGCGTGCGGTAGGTGCTCACGGTTTTGACCGACAGCGACAGCGTCTTGGCGATGTCGCCTGCGGTTTCGCCCTTGGCGAGCTTCAGGAAAACCTGGAACTCGCGCTCCGACAGTTGCTCGTGGGGCGCCGCGTCGTCCTTGCGGTCGAGCTGGCGTGCGAGCAGTTCGGCGACGGCCGGCGTGATGTAGCGGCGGCCGAGCGAGATGGTGCGGATCGCATTGACGATCTCCATCGGGTCGCATTCCTTGTTGAGGTAGCCGCTCGCCCCCTGGCGGATGAGGTTCATCGCGTAGTGCTCTTCGGGGTACCCGCTGAGGATGAGGATGCCCACGTCCGGCGCCTTGGCGCGGATCATCGCCAGCGCGTCGATGCCGCTCTGCCCCGGCATGGAGAGGTCCATCACCAGCACGTCGAGCTCGGTGGTGCGCACCAGCTCGATCGCCTCGCGTCCGCTGGCGGCTTCGCCGGCGACGCGAAGGTCGACATGCTCGGAGAAGAACTGCCGGAGGCCGGACCTCACGATAGCGTGGTCATCCACAATTCCAATTTTGATCATCTGTTACTTTCGTCGTTGTGTCGCGAGCGCGGAAGCCGCAACATGCCGGTCCCTGCTTGTTGTCAATTATTCACGAACTTGTGTTGAACGTACCCGCTAAAGTTTCATGCACTGGTTAGCCCCCCCAAAAATGGCCGTAAGCCTGCTGCTCGCGGCGCTGGCTGCGCTGGCCCTCGTCGGCATCAACGAGGCGGGCTACCGCCAGTCGAGCCAGGCCCTCGCCAACATCGGCGAGGCGCAAAAGGTACGCAGCACGCTCAACCAGCTGCTGCAGAACATGCTCGACGCCGAGACCGGACAGCGAGGGTACCTGCTCACCGGCGAAGCGAGCTACCGACAACCCTACGACTCGGCGGTGAAGCAGGTCGACGGGCATCTCGCCGCGCTGCGCCAACTCTACGCCGACCAGCCGGCCGAACGCGCCCGCCTGACCGAATTGTCGAAGCACGTGCTGCGCAAGATTGCCGAAATGGACATGAGCGTGCGGCTACGCAAGGATGGCCAGGAAGACGCATGGAAGTTCGTCATCACGACCGACGTCGGCCGCGAGGAGATGGACGCCATCCGCAAGACCGCGAGCGAGCTGATCGAGGCCAGCAACCGGACCCTGCACGACGCCCAGGTCCAGGTGATGAAGTCGCTGCGGCTCGCTCGCATCGGTACCGCCATCGTGGCGCTCGCCGCCCTGCTGGCCTTCTTCCTGTACCTGCGGCAGTCGCATGCGCTGCGCTCGGTCGGCGAGCGCCAGCAAGAGGCGCTGCAGCGCGAGCGCAACGCGCTCGAGGACGAGGTGCGCGAGCGCACCGCCTCGCTGGCCGAGTTGGCCACCCACCTGCAGGACGTGCGCGAGACCGAGCGCGGCTACCTCGCACGCGAGCTGCACGACGAGCTCGGCTCGCTGCTGACCGCGGCCAAGCTCGATGTGGCGCGGCTCAAGTCGAGGTTGCTCGACACCCCTGACGCCAGCCAGCGGCTGCAGCACCTGACCGAGCTCCTCAACAGCGGCATCGCGCTCAAGCGTCGCATCATCGAGGACCTGCGCCCTTCGTCGCTGTCCAACCTCGGGCTGGTGGCTTCGCTCGAGATCCTCGGGCGCGAGTTCGCCGAACGCTCGGGCATTCCGGTGCAGATGGCACTCGAACCGGTGACGATGGACGAGTCGCGCCAGCTCACCATCTACCGCATGGTGCAGGAAAGCCTGACCAACATCGGCAAGTACGCCGAGGCCACCGAAGCGACGATCGTGCTGAAGAACTACGAGAACCACGTGATCGTGGAAGTGGCCGACAACGGCAAGGGTTTCGACCCGCTGCGCATGCGCCCATCGACGCATGGGCTCGCGGGGATGCGCCACCGTGTCGAGGCGGCGCGCGGCAAGCTCACGATCACCTCGACGCCGGGGCGCGGCACGCGCCTGAGCGCCATGCTGCCCGTGGCCAAGCTGCCTTGATCTAGGAGGCTGTCGGGCTTGGGCATGGCCCCGCGCCGTTTGCTGGGACTGCCAGGCAAGGCGCGGGTGAGGCCGTGTGGCGAGCCACACAACGAGCCCGCAACGCAGCATGGCAGTCCCAGCAAACGGCCCGAAGGGTTGCACGAGACAGGGCGCATGCGGCGTTGCCAATGCTCGCTGGACATCAGTCCAGCTTGCGCTTGGCGCCTTGCCTGCGCCCTGTCTCGCACAACGCGGGGCCATGCCCAAGCCCGACAGCCTCCTGGGAACTCGGCCATCTCCTACGCTCCCCGCGCCCTGGCGCTGACAACCCTTTGCGAGGCCACCACTTAAGGTTGCACCACGCTGCCATTTCCCACACATGACGCGGGCCGTGGCAGCATTTGCCAACAACGAGCGAAGTCTCGAAGGAGTCCACATGTTGCATTACGCAGTGGTGTTTCTGGTCATCGCGCTGATCGCCGCCGTGCTCGGTTTCGGCGGCATCGCAGCCAGCGCGGCAGGCATCGCCAAGATCCTGTTCGTGATCTTCGTGGTGCTCGCCATTGCCAGCTTCCTGGCCGGCTTGCTACGACGCAAGTAGCGTAGGTACCATCCTCAGGCTCCCGCATTTCATCTCCCCGGAAAGGAAACTCCCCCATGAACACGACAAAGACCCCCTCGCAACTCGCCGATGACGCACGCCAGACCGCCAATGAAGCGGTCGAAAGCACGCGCGCCTATGCGCAGAACGCGGTGAACGCAGCCGGCGAAAAGGTCCGCGAACTGCGTCGCGACGTGGAACCCGGGGTCGAGCAACTTGCAGCGCGCGTTCAGCAAGCGGTGCAGCGCGGCCTCGATGCGGCGTCGACCACCAGCGCACGCGCGCAGCGCCGCCTGGAACAGGCAGCCGACGTGACCGGGCGCTACATCTCCGACCAGCCCGTGCGCTCGGTGCTGATTGCCGCCGCAGCCGGCGCCGCCATCACCGCACTGATCGTGCTGGCCAGCCGCGGCCGCAGCGACGACTACTGATCCCTCTGACCACAGGTTGACGCTCGGATCCCGCGCACCATGCTCCATCCGATCTTTTCCACGGTGCTCGGGCATCCGGAACTCATCGCCGAACATGCGGCGAACTATGCGGCACTGGTACGGCAGGAGGCCTCGGAAGCAGGTCGCAGCCTGCTGGCCCGCATGCTCGCTGGCATCTTCGCGGCGGCCAGCGCGATGCTGGCGCTGGGTCTGATCGGCGTCGCGGTGCTGCTCGGCGTGCTGCACGGGAGCTTCCACTGGGTTCTGGTTGCGGTCCCCGGGGTGGCGCTGGCCGTGGCCGGCCTGTGCACCTGGATTGCGACTCGGCCCTTCCCGGGCCACGGATTCGACGATCTTCGGGCCCAGGTCGATGCCGACCTGCGGGCATTGCACGAAGCAGGAGCCCGCGATGGACGACGTTGAACGCAGCCTCCTCACGCCGCAGGAGCGGCTGGCACTGTCGCGCCGCGCGCTGGTGCGGCAACTGAACGGCGGCCGCGACGAGCCCCGATACGACGAGGCCGGATACGATCAAACCGACGACCGCTGGCACGGCGAACCGCACACGCAGGCGGCCGCCATGCGAGGTGCTGCACAGTCGCCCGACGCCGAGCGCGCTGCAGGCGCCTCGCTGCCCTGGTTCTCGATGGCGCGCAGCATGACCGAGCGCTGGTGGCGCCGCCACCCCGCCCATGCGATGGGCCAGCTGGCACGCCCGGTGCTCGAGCGCTACGCGCGCAAGGAACCGGCCAAGCTCATGGCCGTGGCCGCGGCGACGGGGGCCGTTCTGGTGCTCGTCAAGCCGTGGCGGCTGCTTTCTTTCACGGCGGTGCTGGCGGCAGTGCTCAAGACATCCGATGTGGCTGACGTCGTCAACACGCTGATGCAGCAGAA
This sequence comes from Variovorax sp. Soil_C_19, assembly GCF_057657255.1. Lineage (NCBI taxonomy): Bacteria > Pseudomonadati > Pseudomonadota > Betaproteobacteria > Burkholderiales > Comamonadaceae > Variovorax > Variovorax sp. Soil_C_19. Next base: position 99,282 of record NZ_JBDGIV010000012.1, read on the forward strand.
AAACACAAGCCCACGAAAGGACCCCCGATGAATGCCCCCGTTTCCCAAGCCGACGCCCGTCCCGCCGAACACCAGCGCCTAGTGCTCGACGAAGCGGCGATCGGCGCCGCCGCCAGGAGCCTCGACGAAGGCGCGGTCACACCGAGCTATGGCCCGTGGCGCGACGACGTCGTCAAGCTCCTGAACGATGCCCTGGCGACCGAACTGGTGTGCGTGTTGCGCTACAAGCGGCACTATTTCACGGCCAGCGGCGTTTCCTCGCCCGCGATCGCCGACGAGTTCCTCGTGCATGCGAACGAGGAGTCGGCCCATGCCGACCGCATTGCCGAGCGCATCGTGCAGCTCGGCGGCGAACCCGATTTCGCCCCGAACCACTTGCTCGACCGCAGCCATGCGAGTTACGACGAATCGACCGACCTTCAGGCCATGGTGCGCGCCAACCTCATCGCCGAGCGCATCGCGGTCGAGACCTACCGCCAGATGATCCACCTGATCGGCGACAAGGACCCGACCACGCGGCGCATGCTCGAGGACATCCTGTCGGACGAGGAAGAGCACGCCGACGAGCTCAGCGACTGGCTCGGCCACTGACTTAGCGGCCGCCCATGAAAAAGCCCGGATCTGCCGGGCTTTTTCATGCAGTGCGTCCAAGCTGCCTCAGTTGCGGACCTCGAGCAGGTTGTTCACCGAGCTCACGCCCTGCACGCTCTTGGCGATTTCTTCGGCGCGGGCCTTGGCAGCCGCGGTGGGCGCCGGGCCCTTCAGACTCACCACGCCGGATTTCGTGTCGACGTCAATCTTGATCGCGCTCAGGTCCGGGTCCTTGGCAAGCCCGGCGGACACCGAGGCCGTGATCGCGGCGTCGTCCACGGTGGCGCTCATGGCAGTGCCGGCGTCCTTGGCTGCATCCTTCACCTCTGCGGTGGTGCCCGAGGCATCGATCTTGTCCTTGGCGTCCTTCAGCGCTTCCGCGGTCTTGGCGGCCGCGGTCTCGGCGGCCTGCTCGGTCTTGGCAATCGCGCTGTCGAGTTGCTGCCCGGCGGTTTTGTTGTCGGCGTTGTCGCAGGCCGCCAGGGCTAGAGCCGCGCCGGCCAGTAGCACGGCAGTGATGGAACGATGTGTTGTGTTCATTGGAAATCCTCCGTTGGCTCGCAGGGAGCAGGGAAAGCGCAAAAAGTGCGGCCCGAAGTGGGCCACACTTCAATCTAGTTTCTCGCGCACGCCCGTCGGGCTGGCCGACCCCGCAAAACCTTGTAGGACAACAAGGCTCAGGCCGTGACGATCCAGCCCTCGAGCGGATCGATTGCTTCGGGTAGCCCGTAGCCCGGCCCCGGCATGGACGTGCGTTCCGCGCCCCAGGCCGCCTGGACGAAGCACAGCACGGCGTCGAGATGATCGCCCTGAGCATCCCCGAGCAGGTCGGCGCGGTGCGCGGCGTCGAGCCCCAGCCGCAAGCTCAGGCGCGAGGTGCCTGCCTCGAGCGCGGCGACCAAGTCGGTGCGCGCCGCAAGCCGCTCGGGCGTCTGCTTCGCGCGGTCGTCGTTCTTGTAGCTGCGCCGGCCGATCAGCTCGCGCGCGAGCAGGCCCGGATAGGCTTCGAGCGCGATGCGGTCGGCGTGGTTGCCGACGTGCAGCCCCGGCAGGCTGGCCCCGGCGGCCAGCAGCGGCGACACGCCGGCGTGGAGCATGAACGCCACCGGCGGATTGACCCACTTCATAGAGGTGCTCGACCCGGCCGGCGCGTCGGTCGCCCGGTGCGCGAACTTGCCGCCCACGGGGCGGGTCGCGCAAAAGGCCGCGAAGGTTTTGCGGATCTCGGCGCGGCTCAGGCCCGCGTAGTGGCGCATGAGCGCCTCCCACTCGAGTGGCCACCGCAGGTGCTGCACCAGCTCGCGCGGCAGACCGAACGGAAAATCGAAGCCGCCGATCCATGCCGGCTCGGTGCCAAGCCATTCGGCCCAGCCCTCGAGCGTGCTGAAGCGCAGCAGGCGGGTCAGCGCCAGGGCGCCCGTGCCGCTCGCCTCGCCGGTCGCGACCACGATCGGCTTGCGCGCCGTGGGCGCGCAGGAGAAGTCGCATCCGAAAAGCAGCATCGTCGGCCTGCCCCTCGCCCGAGGGACAGGATCAGTGGCGCCCGACGATGGCCGCGGTGGCCATCAGCTCTTCGAGCAGCGCCAGCGACACTTTCCCGGAAACGGCATACGGATTGAGTTCGGGCTTTTCCGAATACTTGAGCAACGTCGAGGCGTTGAGCTTCGACAGGTTGACCTGCCCCATGGTCCAGCCGCCGAAGCGCCGCTCGGAGATCTCTTCGTAGTGCAGCAGCACCACGTCCTTGTGGCGCGCATCGCGCTGGATGTGGCCGTAGAGCTCGCTGATCGCTTCGCGCCCGCCCTCGATCGCCTGCAGGAAGGTGCCGCCGCCGTAGCAGAGGATGCCGGTGATGCCCGAGGCCGGGTTGTGGGAGCGCGACTGCGCGAGGATGGCGTCGATCGCCTCGGGGCTCGTGTCGACGGCGCGGCTGGCGTAGAGAAGTCGAACCAGCATGGTCAGTTTTTCCTTGGCAGCAGGGACAAGAATTCGCGACGCAGGCTCGGGTCCTTGAGGAACACGCCGCGCATGACGGAATTGATCATCTTGCTGTCCATTTCCTTCACGCCGCGCCAGGCCATGCAGAAGTGCTCGGCCTCCATGACGAGCGCCAGCCCGTCGGGCTGCGTCTTCTCCTGGATCAGGTCGGCCAGCTGCACCACGGCTTCTTCCTGGATCTGCGGCCGGCCCATCACCCATTCGGCGAGCCGCGCGTATTTGGACAGGCCAATGACGTTGGTGTGCTCGTTCGGCATGACGCCGATCCACAGCTTGCCGATGATTGGGCAGAAGTGGTGTGAACAGGCGCTGCGCACGGTGATCGGGCCGACGATCATCAGTTCGTTCAGGTGCTCGGCATTGGGAAACTCGGTGAGCGCGGGCGGCGCCACGTAGCGGCCCCTGAACACTTCGTTCAGGTACATCTTGGCGACGCGGCGCGCGGTGTTGCCGGTGTTGTGGTCGTTGTCGAGATCGATCACCAGGCTCTCGAGCACGCCCTTCATCTTGACCTCGACCTCGTCGAGCAAGGACTCGAGCTCGCCCGGCTCGATGAACTCGGCGATGTTGTCGTTGGCATTGAAGCGCTTGCGCGCAGCCTGCAGGCGTTCGCGGATCTTCACGGAGACGGGGGTGCCCTCGTCGTCATTGTGTCCATCAGGGCGCGGTTCCACGTCGGTTTTCCTCAGCATCCGGGCATCGTACCAGCGAATGGCTTTGAGCTCTTCAGCCCTGCACCGCCCGTGGCTTCTGCGACAACTGCTATCAATTCGGAAGCGTGAAGTCGGCTACCAACGGCAGATGGTCCGACATCCGCGCCCAGATCGGCCCGCGCGGCACCGAGCAGGCCACCGGTTCCAGCCGCCGCCCGTAGACGAAATCGAGCTGCGCCACCGGCAGGCGCGACGGGTAGGTGAGCGTGCGCGGCCCGCGCAGGTCGCTGGTGTCGCGCAGGCCCATCGCGTTCATCGCGTAGCGCATGCGCGCGCCCCAGTCGTTGAAATCGCCCGCGACCACCACGGCCTCGTCGGGCGGCACCTCGGTGTCGATGAACTCGCGCAGCCGCGCCACCTGCCGCACGCGGCTGCCCCTGATGAGCCCCAGGTGCACCACGATCGCATGCACCGGCCGGCCCTCGACCTCGATCACCACATGCAGCAGCCCGCGCTGCTCGAAGCGATGGTCGGAAATGTCGCGGTGGCCGGTGCGGATGACGGGCCAGCGCGTCAGCAGCGCATTGCCGTGCTCGCCATGGCGCGTGATGGCGTTGGTTTCGTAGACCGCGGTGTAGCCCTCGGGGGCCAGAAAATCGGCCTGCGGCAGCTCCGGCCAGCGCGCGAACCGCGCCTCGCCCTGCCGGTTCATCTTGCGCACTTCCTGCAGGCAGACGATGTCGGCGTCGAGTTGTTCGATGGCGTGGCCGAGGTTGTGGATCTCCAGCCGCCGTGCCGGACCGATGCCCTGCACGCCCTTGTGGATGTTGTAGGTGGCGACGCGAAGCGTCTGTGCCGGCAGGTTCATCGCATAAATTCTGGCAGCAACAGAATGGCTTCGGCGTTCGATGGGGAAAAGCAGGCGTCGGCGGCCTCGCGATAGGGCAGCCACTTCCAGTCGTCGTGTTCGCGCGGCGCGAGCACCGGCGTCAGGCGCTCGGGCACGCACAGGCCGAACAGGTGCTCGGTGTTGTGCGTGACCTCGGGTGCGTAGCGCGCGCGCCAGGCCGGATAGATCTCGTAGACGTTTTGCAGCTGCCAGTCGACCAGCCGCGCAGCGAGCGGACTGCCCTCGCCGCACAGGATGCCGGTTTCCTCGGCCACCTCGCGTGCCGCGGTGAGCGCGAGCGGCTCGTCGGTCACGTCCTTGCTGCCGGTCACCGATTGCCAGAATTCGCGGGTGTCGGCGCGGCGGATCAGCAGGACCTCGAGCGCGGGCGTATGGATGACGACCAACACCGACTCCGGAATCTTCCAGGGCCGGGCGGGCGTCGTCATGCCTGCGTCAGGCCGCGGGCTGCTGAGTGTTGCGCAGCCGGATGTGCAGCTCGCGCAGCTGCTTCTCGTCGACCGGGCTCGGCGCCTGCGTGAGCAGGTCTTGCGCGCGCTGGGTCTTGGGGAAGGCGATCACGTCACGGATCGACTCGGCGCCCGTCATGAGCATGACGAGGCGGTCCAGGCCGATCGCGATGCCGCCGTGCGGCGGTGCGCCGTACTGCAGCGCATCGAGCAGGAAGCCGAACTTGGCCTGCGCGTCCTCGGCGTTGATCTTGAGCGCGCGGAACACCTTGCTCTGCACTTCCTCGCGGTGGATACGCACCGAGCCGCCACCCATCTCGATGCCGTTGAGCACCATGTCGTAGGCCTTGGCGATGCACTTCTCGGGCGCGGTGTCCATGAGGTCTTCGTGGCCGTCCTTGGGTGCGGTGAACGGATGGTGCACGGCGCTCCAGCGCTGGCCTTCCTCGTCGAACTCGAACATAGGGAAATCGACCACCCACAACGGCGCCCAGCGGTCCTCGAACAGGCCCGCCTTGCGGCCGAAGGGGCTGTGGCCGATCTTCACGCGCAGCGCGCCCATGGCGTCGTTGACGACCTTTTCCTTGTCGGCGCCGAAGAACAGGATGTCGCCATTGACCGCGCCCGTGCGCGCGATGATCTCGGCCAGCGCCGCATCGTCGAGGTTCTTGACGATCGGGCTCTGCAGGCCGTCACGGCCCGCGGCGGCGTCGTTGACCTTGATGTAGGCCAGGCCCTTGGCGCCGTAGATCTTGACGAACTCCTGGTAGGCGTCGATCTCGCCGCGCGAGAGGCCGCCTTCGGCACCGCCGCCCGGCACCTTCAGCGCGACCACGCGGCCGCCCTTCATGGTGGCGGCGTTCGAGAACACCTTGAACTCGACGCGCTTCATGGTCTCGGTGAGTTCGGTGAACTCGAGCTTCACGCGCAGGTCGGGCTTGTCGGAGCCGTACTTGAACATCGCGTCGGCATAGCTCATGGTCGGGAACACCGGCAGGTCGATGCCCGCGGCGTTGCGGAACACGTTGCGGATCATGCCTTCGAACATTTCGCGGATCTCCTCCTCGGCGAGGAACGAGGTCTCGATGTCGATCTGGGTGAATTCGGGCTGGCGGTCGGCGCGCAGGTCCTCGTCGCGGAAGCACTTCACGATCTGGTAGTAGCGGTCGTAGCCGGCCACCATCAGCAACTGCTTGAAGAGCTGCGGCGACTGCGGCAGCGCGAAGAAGCTGCCGTCGTGCACCCGGCTCGGCACGAGATAGTCGCGCGCGCCTTCGGGCGTGGACTTGCCGAGCATCGGCGTCTCGATGTCGATGAAGCCGTTGGCGTCGAGGAACTTGCGCGTCTCCATCGTCACCTTGTAGCGCAGCATCAGGTTGCGCTGCATCGCGGGGCGGCGCAGGTCGAGCACGCGGTGCGTGAGGCGCGTGGTTTCCGAGAGGTTGTCGTCGTCGAGCAGGAACGGCGGCGTGACCGACGGGTTCAGCACCTTGAGCTCATGGCACAGCACTTCGATCTTGCCGCTCTTGAGCTGGTCGTTGGTGGTGCCTTCGGGGCGGGCACGCACCAGGCCGGTGATCTGCACGCAGAACTCGTTGCGCAGATTCTCGGCCACGGCGAAGGTGGCGGCGCGGTCGGGGTCGCACACCACCTGCACATAGCCTTCGCGGTCGCGCACGTCGATGAAGATCACGCCGCCGTGGTCGCGCCGGCGGTTAACCCAGCCGCACAGGGTGACGGTTTCGCCCATCAGGGCATCGGTCACAAGACCGCAATAGTGAGTACGCATGGCCATGGTTGGATTCCGGCGCCGCAAAGGCGCATTGGTATTACTTGCTCGCGATGGACGAAGGGCCGCCGGGGACGACCACGCCCATCGAGACGATGTACTTGAGCGCTTCGTCCACGCTCATCTTGAGTTCGATGCAGTCGCTGCGCTTGAGCATCACGAAATAGCCGCCCGTGGGATTGGGCGTGGTCGGGACGTAGACGCCCAGGTAGTCGCCGCCGCCGAGATGCCCGACCACCTCGGGGCCGGGCGTGCCGGTCACGAAGGCAATGGTCCAGAGGCCTTCGCGCGGCCACTGCACCAGCACGGCCGTGCGGAAGGCATTGCCGTTCTCGGAGAACAGCGTGTCCGACACCTGCTTGACGCTGGAGTAGATCGAGCGCACCACCGGGATGCGCCGCACCACCGCGTCGCCCCATCCGAGCAGGCGTTTGCCCACGAAATTGCTCGCTACCGCGCCGACCACCAGCAGGATGGCGAGCGTGAGCAGCACGCCGAGCCCGCGCACGTTGTTCTCGTGCAGCCAGTTCTGCCACGCGAGCGGCAGCACCCAGAGGGTCTGGTCCAGCGTGTCGATGATCCACTTCAACACCGCCAGGGTGATGAACAGCGGAACGATCACCAGCAGGCCGGAGAACAGCCATTTGCGCAGGGCGTGCATGGGGCGTGGCGTCTCAGTCGCTCTTGGCGGCCGCGGCAGGCGCCGGGGCGGGGCTGGAGGCCGGCGCAGGTGCAGGCGCAGGCGCAGGCGCAGGCGCAGGGCTGGAGGAAGCATCCGCCGCCGGGGCCGTGCCCGCAGGCGCGGCGGCCGCATCGCCGTTCTTGGCCGTGGCGGCCTCGGGCTTCTTGCCGCCGCCATCGCGGAAATCGGTCACGTACCAGCCGGACCCCTTGAGCTGGAAGCCGGCAGCAGTGACTTGCTTCTCGAATGCGCTCGCGCCGCACGCCGGGCACACCGTGAGCGGCGCGTCGGACATTTTCTGCAGGGCGTCCTTGGCAAAGCCGCAGGCGCTGCACTTGTAGGCGTAGATGGGCATGGAATTGAGTGAGGAAAAAGCGGCGCCAGAACGCTGGCGCGAACCGCTCGCAAAGCCCTCGATTATAAGGGCCGGCCCCTGCCAGCGCCCGCTCAGACCGCTTCGGTGACCAGCATCCGGTGCGGCGTGCGGGTGTCGGTCACCCACTGCGGCAGCAGCGATCCGGCGAGGATGCCGCCGAACGAGGCGAGCACGCCGGCCAGCTGGGCCGGGAATTCCTCGCCCCAGGGGGTGTACAGGAAGAGCAGCCACACGCCGATGCCCGCGGCGATGGCCGCCAGCGCGCCCTGCGTTGTCGCGCGGCGCCAGTAGAGGCCACACACCAGCGGCACGAAGGCGCCGACCAGCGGCACCTGGTAGGCGCCCGAGACCAGTTCGTAGATCGGCGTGCCCTGCATGCGGATCGCATAGGCGAGCACCGCCGCACTGAACACCAGCACCGTGATACGCATGGTCCTGAGGTTCTGCCGGTCGGTGCCCGCGGGCCGGAACTGGCGCCAGATGTTTTCGGTGAAGGTGACGCTCGGCGCCAGCAGCGTGGCCGACGCGGTCGACTTGATGGCCGACAGCAGCGCCCCGAAGAACAGCACCTGCATGACAAACGGCATCTTCTCGAGCACCAGCGTCGGCAGCACCTTCTGCGGATCGTCCTTCAGCAGAGCGGCGGTCTGCTCCGGCATGATCAGCAAGGCGCTCGCCACCAGGAACATCGGCACGGCCGCGAACAAGATGTAGGCGATGCCGCCGATCACCGGACCGCGCGTCGCGCCCTTGACGCTGTTGGCCGACATCACGCGCTGGAACACGTCCTGCTGCGGAATGGAGCCGAGCATCATGGTGATGGCGGCAGCGAAGAAGAAGACCATGTCGTGCCAGTTCGGCTCGGGCCAGAACCTGAAGAGGTCCTTGCTCACGGCGAAGGCCAGCACCTTGTCGGCGCCGCCGGCCATCTGGCCGGCGAACACCGCGATGATCGCGAGGCCCGCGACCAGGATGATCATCTGGAGGAAATCGGTCACGGCCACCGACCACATGCCGCCGAACAGCGTGTAGGCCAGGATGGAAAGCACGCCGATCACCATGCCGGCCGCTATGCCGATGGCGCCGCCCGAGAGCACGTTGAAAACCAGCCCGAGCGCCGTGACCTGCGCCGAAACCCAGCCGAGATAGCTCAGCATGATGATCAGCGAACACGCCACCTCCACGCCGCGGCCATAGCGCTCGCGGTAGTAGTCGCTGATCGTGAGCAGCGTCATGCGGTAGAGCTTGCCCGCGAAGAACAGCCCCACGAGGATCAGGCAGGTGCCGGCGCCAAAGGGGTCTTCGATCACGCCGTTCAGGCCGCTCTCGATGAACTTGGCGGGAATGCCGAGCACCGTTTCCGAGCCGAACCAGGTGGCGAACGTGGTCGTCACGATCATGAACAGCGGCAGGTGCCGCCCGGCGATCGCGAAGTCGGTGGTGTTCTTCACCCGCTTTGCGGCATAGAGCCCGATGGCGATGGTGACCAGCAGATAGATGACAACCAGCGTCAGCAGCACGAGACTCTCTCCTCTAGAACAATTTCACGCGCACCAGCACCTGCATGGCGAGCAACCCCAATACAAATCCCATGCCACCGTAGATGATGGCCTGCAGCAGCCGGTTGGTGCGCTTCTGCGCGGCCAGCAGTTCGAGCAGCTCGCGGCGATGGTCGGGCGCCCGATTCTCGAGGTACTCGTGCAGCAGGCGCGGCAGCTGCGGCAGCAGTTTCGCGTAGCGCGGCGCCTCGGCCCGCAGCTGCTGGAACAGCTTCTTCGGCCCGATCTGGTCGACCATCCACTTCTCGAGAAAGGGCTTGGCGGTGTGCCAAAGGTCGAGTTCGGGGTCGAGCTGGCGGCCCAGCCCCTCGATGTTGAGCAGCGTCTTCTGCAGCAGCACCAGCTGCGGCTGGATCTCGACGTGGAACCGGCGCGAAGTCTGGAACAGCCGCATCAGAACCATGCCGAGGGATATCTCTTTCAGCGGGCGGTCGAAGTACGGCTCGCAGACGGTGCGGATCGCCGCCTCGAGTTCATCGATGCGCGTGCCTTCGGGCACCCAGCCGCTTTCGAGGTGCAGTTCGGCCACGCGCTTGTAGTCGCGCCGGAAGAAGGCCACGAAGTTCTGCGCGAGGTATTCCTTGTCCGACTCCGTCAGCGTGCCGATGATCCCGAAGTCGAGCGAGATGTAGCGGCCGAAGGTCTCGGGCGCCAGGCTCACCTGGATGTTGCCCGGGTGCATGTCGGCGTGGAAGAAGCCGTCGCGGAACACCTGGGTGAAGAAGATGGTGACGCCGTCGCGCGCGAGCTTGGGAATGTCGACGCCGGCCGCGCGCAGGCGGTCGAGCTGGGCGATCGGCACGCCGTTCATGCGCTCCATCACGATCACCTCGGGATGGCAGAAGTCCCAGAACATCTCGGGGATCAGCACCAGCTCGAGCGAGGCCATGTTGCGCCGCAGCTGGGCGGCATTGGCCGCCTCGCGCACCAGGTCGAGCTCGTCGTGCAGGTACTTGTCGAACTCGGCCACCACCTCGCGCGGCTTCAGCCGCTTGCCGTCGGCCGACAGGCCCTCGACCCAGCCGGCCATCATGGCCATGAGGGCGAGGTCCTTCTCGATCACGCCCTGCATGCTGGGACGCAGCACCTTGACGGCCACCTCGCGCACCTCGCCGGTGCTGGTTCGGATGGTGGCGAAATGCACCTGCGCGATCGACGCGCTCGCCACCGGCGTCTCGTCGAACTGCACGAACACGTCGCTCACCGGCCGGCGGAAGGCCCGCTCGATTGTGGCAATGGCCACCGACGACGGGAACGGCGGCACCCGGTCCTGGAGAAAGGCGAGTTCGTCGGCGATGTCGGGCGGCAGCAGGTCGCGGCGGGTCGACAACACCTGGCCGAACTTGACGAAGATCGGGCCCAGCCGCTCGAGCGCCTCGCGCAGCCGCTGGCCGCGCGGCGCATCGAGGTTGCGGCCGATCGAGACCACGCGCGCCACGACGCGCAGCCACGGCTTCTGGAAGCTCGTGAGCACGAGCTCGTCGAGGCCGTAGCGCAGCGCGACCCAGACGATGACGAAACCGCGATAGAAGCGCCTCATTCGGCCTTGCCCGCCTGCGGGCCGGGGCGTGCGCCCGAGGCGAACTGGCGCAGCGCGCCGGCGACGCGGCGTGCGCCCTCGGCCACGGTGTGCGCCGGCACGTCGCCGATCACGCGGGCGAGATCGTCTTCGACGTCCCAGCGCACGTGGTCGACCAGCCAGTTGACCTCGGCCGCGAGCTGCACGTCACCGACGATCTGCACCGCGGGCTTGTCGCCGCGCAGCGTGGCACGGGCCAGGTCGAACGGGGATTCGTCGGTGACGGTGAGCGTGAGCTCGGGCACCGAGCCCGGCGGCGCGAGGTCGAGCAGGCCGGCCGGCGTGGCCACCAGCTCCATGGTCACGAAGCGCCACTGGAAGCGCACCACGCGCCCCTGCTGCCGCAGCAGCCGCTGCTGGGCTTCGGGCTCCTGCTGCAGCACATGATTGAGAAACAGCACCGCGCGGTGCTGGATCTCGTGCACCGCCCAGGCGGGCGGCTGCAGGCGCTCGCCGATGCGGTTGAAGAGATCACCGAGAAAAGAAAATGGGGACGATGGTGTGGCCATGTCCCCATTATCGGTTCAGCAGGCGGTCTCGCGACCGCCGGAATGCGCCTACTGCAGCGCCTGGACGCCCGCAACCAGCCAGCCGCCGGTGCCGCTGGTCGGCTTGGTCATGTTCCAGACTTCGCGGAACGGGCCCGGACCGGCCGAGGCGTCCTCGCGGATCATGCCCGAGAACTCCACGCTCGCCATGTAGACGTCGGCCAGTTCCTCGATGCCGAGCAGCTTGGCATCGAGCATCACGACTTCGGTCTTGTTCGATGCGCCGCCCGTGTGGCTTGCACGGTCCGCCAGCTGGGTGCGGATCTCCTCGACCATCTCGTCGGTCATCATCGAGCGCAGCATGGTCACGTCGGCACGGTCCCAGGCGTCCTGCAGCGTCACGAAGTTGCGCTTGGCGGCGGCCAGGAAGCCGTCGACGTCGAAGCCGGCCGGAATGCCCCAGCTCTGCGAACCCGCGAGCGCCGAGCCGATCATGCTGCCGCCCGCTGCGGCGCCTGCCGCGGAAAGGCTGCTGCCATGGGCCGGCGAGGCGTCGAAGGCAGCGGTGTTGCGCTCCCAGGGACGCGCCGAGGCGTCGTTGCCGACGTTGGCCGGGCTGTACTGTGCCGGCGCGCCCGGGTTTGCGGGACCGCCCGCACCTTCGAACGCGAAGCCGCCACGGCGGCCTGCCGCGGGCGCTGCTGCCGAGCGCGCCTTGAACATCCGCCAGACGAACAGCGCCGCCATCGCGAGCAGCGCGATCAGCAGGATGTTGGCAAAGCCGGCGCCGAGGCCGAGCGAATTCGCGAGCCAGGCCAGGCCCAGGCCGGCGGCCAGGCCGCCGAGCATGGCGCCCCAGGGGCGCTTCGGCGCCGCCGCAGCGGGCGTCGCGGGCTTGGGCGTCGCGGCGTTCGCGTTCTGCTGCGCAGGCGCCGCCGGCGGCGTGGACTGGCGCTGCGTCACGCCGGACGACTGGCGCCCGAACGACTTGCCGCCGCCCATGCGCGCGGCATCCGCCTGCACGCTGACCAGAACCAGCGCGGCAGCCAGGAACAAAGAACTCAAACTTTTCATCTCGTCTCCTCTTTCGAGCGAAGTATTCGCCAGATCAACACTTGATTCCAACATGAAGGGCGGCCACGCCCCCCGTCATGTTGTGATAATCCACATGCCCAAAACCGCCCTCTTTCATGAGGGTCTTGAGCTCTTCCTGCGCCGGATGCATCCGGATCGATTCGGCCAGGTAGCGGTAGCTGGCGTCGTCGCCCGCCACCAGCTTGCCCAGGCGCGGCAGCACATTGAACGAATACCAGTCGTAGGCCTTGGCCAGCGGCTTGGCAACCTTCGAGAACTCGAGCACCAGCAGCTTGCCGCGCGGCTTGAGCACGCGGTTCATTTCCTTGAGCGCCGCGTCCTTGTGCGTCATGTTGCGCAGGCCGAAGGCCACGGTGACCACGTCGAAGTGGTCGTCGGGGAAAGGCAGCTTCTCGGCGTCGCAAACCATCGTGGGCAGCGCCACGCCCGCATCGAGCAGCCGGTCGCGGCCGGTGCGGAGCATGGCTTCGTTGATGTCGGTGTGCACCACCTGCCCGCTCGCGCCCACCTTCTTCGAGAAAGCCAGCGCGAGATCGCCGGTGCCGCCCGCGATGTCGAGCACGCGCGAGCCTTCGCCGACGTTGGCCACCATCACGGTGTAGGCCTTCCATGCGCGGTGCAGCCCCGCCGACATGAGGTCGTTCATGAGGTCGTAACGCGACGCCACGGAGTCGAAGACGCCGCGCACGCGCTGCGCCTTTTCGCTTTCGTCGACCTTCTCGAAGCCGAAATGGGTGGTGCTCATCCGCCTGATGTTAGGGCGGAAGCACTCACCTCAAGCCGCCGACCCTTCGAACCCGGGGGATTTGTTGCTTTTTTCTTCCATTGGAAGCGCCCGGCACGCGCCGCGCTCAATGGCTTGCGCAGGCGGAGCCGCCGCCCTTGTCGGGCATCGGCGCATCGCGGTCGACGCCCGCTGCGGCAAGCCGGCGTTCGTACTCGGCCCAGAGTTGCGCCTCGTTGGCACCGAGCTCGTAGAGCAGGTTCCACGAGAAGATGCCCGTGTCGTGGCCGTCGCTGAAGACCGGCTGCACCGCATAGTTGCCCACCGGCTTCAGGTCGGCCAGTTCGACATTGCGCTTGCCGGTCTGCAGGACCTCCTCGCCCGGGCCATGGCCCTGCACCTCGGCGGAGGGCGAATAGATGCGCATCAGCTCGAACGGGATCCGGAAGCTCGCGCCGTCGGAGAAGGCGACCTCCAGCACGCGCGACTGGCCGTGCACGGTGATCGATGTCGGCGTCGGTGCGCCGGCTTGCAAACCTGCCATCAAAAACTCCTTGTAGCCAGTTGCGCCATCATCGCAGCCTCGAGTGCGGGCAGACGCGCGGCCAGGTCCGCCTCGCGGGCCCGATCGCTCGCGCGCTGCGCCGGCGCCCAGACCGGGGCTGGAAAATGCGTGTCGTCGGCAAAGCGTGCGATCACGTGCCAATGCAGGTGCGCCACCATGTTGCCGAGCGCCGCCAGGTTGACCTTGGCCGGCGCCAGGTGGTCGCGCAGGCACTGCTCGACGAGCGCCACCGCCTCCATGCACAACACGCGGTCGGCCGCCGACAGGTCGGAAAACTCCGCCACGTGCGCCCGCCATACCACGCGGTAGAAGGCCGGGAAGCCCGGCTCGTCGGCATGGATGACGCGCAGCCTGGCGCCTTCGAACACGACGCGGCCGCCCGGGCCGTCGCAGAGCGGGCAGCCCGCTGCGGCGGTCACACCAGCACCCGTTCGATCCCGCCCTGGTTCGCAGCCGCCACGTACTGCGGCATCCAGTCGCTGCCCAGCAGCTTGTTCGCCATCTCGACCACGATGTAGTCGGCCTCGAGCAGGCCGTTGTTCAGGTCGTTGCCGTAGCGTGAGAGGCCCTGCAGGCAGCTCGGGCAGCTGGTGAGGATCTTCACGTTGTCCTGGGCGCCGACCTGGCCGCTGTCGCGCAGCGCGGCCTCGCCCTTCTTGAGCTCTTCCTCCTTGCGGAAGCGGATCTGCGTGGAGATGTCGGGCCGCGACACGCCCAGCGTGCCCGACTCGCCGCAGCAGCGGTCGTTCTTGAGCACGTTGTCGCCGACCAGCGCCTTCACCGTCTTCATCGGGTCCTGCAGCTTCATCGGCGAGTGGCACGGGTCGTGGTACAGGTAGCCGCCGCCGCCTGCATCGGCCAGCGTGATGCCCTTCTCGAGCAGGTACTCGTGGATGTCGATGATGCGGCAGCCCGGGAAGATCTTGTCGAACTGGTAGCCCTGCAGCTGGTCGTAGCAGGTACCGCAGCTCACCACCACCGTCTTGATGTCGAGGTAGTTGAGCGTGTTGGCCACGCGGTGGAAGAGCACCCGGTTGTCGGTGATCATCTTCTCGGCCTTGTCGAACTGCCCGCTGCCGCGCTGCGGGTAGCCGCAGCACAGGTAGCCCGGCGGCAGCACCGTCTGCACGCCCGCATGCCAGAGCATCGCCTGCGTGGCAAGGCCGACCTGCGAGAACAGGCGCTCCGAGCCGCAACCCGGAAAGTAGAACACCGCCTCGGTCTCCGTCGTGGTCGTCTTCGGGTCGCGGATGATCGGCACGTAGTCGGCATCTTCGATGTCGAGCAGCGCGCGCGCCGTCTGCTTGGGCAGGTTGCCCGGCATCTTCTTGTTGATGAAGTGGATCACCTGCTCCTTGACCGGCGCCGGCCCGAGCGTGGCCGGCGGCGCCGCGGTCTGCCTGCGGGCCAGACCGCGCAACAGGTCGTTGGCCAGGCGCTGGGCCTTGAAGCCGATGCCCACCATGCCGGCACGCACCGCCTTGATGGTCTGCGGGTTGGTCGCGTTGAGGAAGAACATCGCGGCCGCATTGCCGGGACGGAAGCTCTTCTGCCCCATCTTGCGCAGCAGGTTGCGCATGTTCATCGACACGTCGCCGAAGTCGATCTTCACCGGGCACGGCGTGAGGCACTTGTGGCACACGGTGCAGTGGTCGGCCACGTCCTCGAACTCTTCCCAGTGCTTGATGCTGATGCCGCGGCGCGTCTGCTCCTCGTAGAGGAAGGCCTCCACCAGCAGTGAGGTCGCGAGGATCTTGTTGCGCGGGCTGTAGAGCAGGTTGGCGCGCGGCACGTGCGTGGCGCACACCGGCTTGCACTTGCCGCAGCGCAGGCAGTCCTTCACGCTGTCGGCGATCGCGCCGATGTCGCTCTGCTGCATGATCAGCGACTCGTGCCCCATCAAGCCGAAGCTCGGCGTGTAGGCATTGGTCAGGTCGGCATGCAGTTCTTCGGCCGGCTGCCCCGCGGGCGCGCGCAGCAACTTGCCCTTGTTGAAGCGGCCTTCGGGGTCGACGCGCCGCTTGTAGTCCATGAACGGCGCGAGTTCCTCGTCGCTCAGGAACTCGAGCTTGGTGATGCCGATGCCGTGCTCGCCCGAGATCACGCCGTCGAGGCTGCGCGCCAGCGCCATGATGCGCACCACCGCGGCATGCGCGGTCTGCAGCATGTCGTAGTTGTCGCTGTTGACAGGAATGTTGGTGTGCACGTTGCCGTCGCCCGCATGCATGTGCAGCGCTACCCAGACGCGGCCCTTGAGCACGCGCTGGTGGATGGCCACGCATTCGGCCACGATCGGCGCGAACTCGGCGCCGGCAAAGATCTCCTGCAGTGGCTGGCGCAGCTGGGTCTTCCAGCTCGCGCGCAGGCTGTGGTCCTGCAGCTGCGGAAAGAGCACGTCCACCTCGCGCAGCCAGCCGGCCCAGCGCGTACGCACCTCCTGCACCAGCGTCACGGCCTGCGCCACGCGGTCTTCGAGCAGCTCGGCGGCGGGAATCTCGTGCGCGTCGTCGCTCTTGCCCAGCGGCAGGTTGCCACGCAGCAGGAAGGCCTCGAGCGCGTCCGTCAGCGCGAGCTTGTTCTGCAGCGACAGCTCGATGTTGATGCGCTCGATGCCGTCGCTGTACTCGGCCATGCGCGGCAGCGGGATCACCACGTCTTCGTTGATCTTGAAGGCGTTGGTGTGGCGGCTGATGGCTGCGGTGCGCTTGCGGTCGAGCCAGAACTTCTTGCGCGCCTCGGGGCTGATGGCGACGAAGCCCTCGCCGCTGCGCGAGTTGGCGATGCGCACCACTTCCGAGGTGACGCGCGCCACCGCGTCGGCGTCGTCGCCCGCGATGTCGCCGAACAGCACCATCTTCGGGAGGCCGCCGTGCTTTTTGGACTTGGTGGCGTAGCCCACGGCTTTCAGGTAGCGGTCGTCGAGGTGCTCCAGGCCCGCCAGCAGCACGCCCGAGCGCTTTTGCTCGGCGAACATGAAGTCCTTGATCTCGACGATGCTCGGCACCGCGTCCTTCGCATTGCCGAAGAACTCGAGGCACACGGTGCGCGTGTGCGCGGGCATCTTGTGCACCACCCAGCGGCAGCTGGTGATGAGGCCGTCGCAGCCCTCCTTCTGGATGCCCGGCAGCCCCGAGAGGAACTTGTCGGTCACGTCCTTGCCGAGGCCTTCCTTGCGGAAGGTGCGGCCCGGGATCTCGAGGCGCTCGGTGCGCAGCGGCGTGCGGCCGTCGGCGGCAAAGTACTGCAGCTCGAACACGGCGCTTTCGGCATCGTGGATCTTGCCCAGGTTGTGGCCGATGCGCGTGACCTCGAGCCATTCGGCGTCGGGCGTGACCATGCGCCAGGCGGCCAGGTTGTCGAGCGCGGTGCCCCAGAGAACGGCCTTCTTGCCGCCGGCGTTCATGGCGACGTTGCCGCCGACGCACGAAGCCTCGGCCGACGTCGGATCGACCGCGAACACGTAGCCCGCGCGCTCGGCCGCATCGGCCACGCGCTGCGTGACCACGCCGGCCTCGGTCCAGATGGTAGGCACGGGGGCGTCGAGCCCCGGCAGCGCCACGTGCTCGACCTCGGTCATGGCCTCGAGCTTCTCGGTGTTGATGACCACGCTCTTCCACGTGAGCGGGATGGCGCCGCCGGTGTAGCCGGTGCCGCCGCCGCGCGGGATGATGGTCAGGCCGAGCTCGATGCAGCCCTTGACCAGCAGCGCCATCTCGGCCTCGGTGTCGGGGCACAGCACCACGAACGGGTACTCGACGCGCCAGTCGGTGGCGTCGGTGACGTGCGACACGCGCGACAGGCCGTCGAACTTGATGTTGTCCTTCGCGGTCAGCCGGCCCAGCACCCGCGTCGCCCTGCGGCGCAGCGCGGCCACGTCGCGGAAGGCGGTGTCGAAGGCGGCCACCGCCTCGCCGACCAGCGCGGTGAGTTCGCCCACGAGCTGGTCGCGCGGCATGTCGCTGTCGGGCGTGCGGCGCTTCTGGACTTCGCCCAGGCGGTGCTTGAGCGCATCGACCAGCTGGCCGCGCCGGCGCGGGTTGTCGAGCAGGTCGTCGACCAGGTAGGGATTGCGCTGGACCACCCAGATGTCGCCGAGCACTTCGTACAGCATGCGCGCCGACCGCCCAGTGCGGCGCTCGGCGCGCAGGGTCTGCAGCAATTCCCAGCCGCGCTCGCCCAAGAGGCGGATCACGATCTCCCGGTCGGAGAAGCTGGTGTAGTTGTAGGGGATCTCGCGCAGTCGTGCAGGCTCTGCGGCCTGCGACAACAGCGTGGTCAACGCGGTCGGAGCATTCATCGGGGGGTGGCACCTCGGCCAGGCGCTGCGCGCCCATATAGCCGGGGGTGGGATTTTAGGGCAGGCCCCGGCACCCTGCCGGCCGGCGGGCCATGCCCCCGCTCAGAACAGGACGCGGCTGCGGATCGTGCCGGGCACCTTCGCCAGCTTGCCCAGCGCCAGGTCGGAATGGGTGGCGTCGATGTCCATGACCACATAGCCGATCTTCTCGTTGGTCTGCAGGAACTGCGAGGAGATGTTGATGCCGTTGTCCGAAAAGATCTTGTTGATCTCCGACAGCACGCCCGGCACGTTGCGGTGGATGTGCAGCAACCGGTGCTTGCCGGCATGCGCCGGCAGCGCCACCTCGGGAAAGTTGACGGACGAAGTCGAGGTGCCGTTGTCGCTGTACTTCACGAGCTTTTCCGCCACCTCGAGGCCGATGTTGGCCTGCGCCTCCATGGTCGAGCCGCCGATGTGCGGCGTGAGGATGACGTTGTCGAGCCCGCGCAGCGGCGACTGGAACTCGTCCTTGTTGCTGCGCGGCTCGACCGGGAACACGTCGATGGCGGCGCCCAGCAGCTTCTTCTGCTTCAGGGCCTCGGCCAGCGGCTCGATCTCGACCACCGTGCCGCGCGAGGCGTTGATCAGGATCGCGCCGGGCTTCATGGCGGCGATTTCCGCCGCGCCGATCATCCACTGCGTGGCCTGCGTCTCGGGCACGTGCAGCGTCACGATGTCGCTCTGGGCCAGCAGCTGGTGCAGGTCGCGCACCTGGCGCGCATTGCCCAACGGCAGCTTGGCGGTCACGTCGTAGAACGCCACCTGCATGCCCAGCCCCTCGGCCAGCACCGACAGCTGAGCGCCGATGGAGCCGTAGCCCACGATGCCAAGCGTCTTGCCGCGGATCTCGTAGGCGTTCTCGGCCGACTTGAGCCAGCCGCCGCGGTGTGCCACCGCGCTCTTCTCGGGCACGCCGCGCAAGAGGAGGATCGCCTCGGCGAGCACGAGTTCGGCCACCGAACGGGTGTTGGAATACGGCGCATTGAACACCGCCACGCCATGCTCGCGCGCGGCTTCGAGGTCGACCTGGTTGGTGCCGATGCAAAAGCAGCCCACAGCCACCAGCTTCTGTGCCGCGGCGAAGACCTCGGCGGTCAACTGGGTGCGCGAGCGGATGCCGAGGAAATGCACGTCGGCGATCTTGGCCTTGAGTTCCGCGTCGGGCAGCGCGCCGGGCAGCGCCTCGATCTGGGAATAGCCCGCGCCGCGCAGCACCTCCACGGCCGAAGGATGGATGCCTTCGAGCAAAAGGAACTTGATCCGGCTTTTTTCGAGGGAGGTCTTGCTCGTCATGGCGTGCTCGCGAATGCCCCGGCCACGGCAACAGGCTAGGCCGAAAAAGGGGAAAACGATCCTAGCATGGTGCAGCGCAGCACGACGGCCGGCGCCGCGGGGCCGCTTGGCGCCAAAGGGGTTTTCCCGGTTGGACGATGGCGCCCGTCCGTGCGCCAATGTGTGCCGAATGTCACACGGATCGCCTAGCATCCGCGCTTTGCTTTTATTCCACAGGAGTCTTCCTTGATGCGTTTTCAATTGCTCGCCGCCACGTCGGCGCTGGCCGCCACGCTGGCCTTCCCGGCCCATGCCCAGACCGAGATCCAGTGGTGGCATTCCATGAGCGGTCCGCTCGGCGAATGGGTCAACGACCTCGCCAAGCAATACAACGACAGCCAGAAGGACTACAAGATCGTGCCGACCTACAAGGGCCAGTACGACGAGTCGATGACCGCCGCGATCGCCGCGTTCCGCGCCGGCAATGCGCCCGACATCCTGCAGGTGTTCGAAGTCGGCACCGCCACCATGATGGCCTCCAAGGGCGCGATCAAGCCAGTGGGCGAAGTGATGAGTTCGGGCGGCGTCAAGTTCGACCCCAGCGTCTACGTGCCCGCCGTGTCGGGCTACTACACCGCCGCGAACGGCCAGATGCTGAGCTTCCCGCTCAACAGCTCGACGACCATCTTCTATTACAACAAGGACGCCTTCAAGGCGGCTGGGCTCGACCCCGAGAAGGCCCCCACCACCTGGCCCGAAGTGATGGCCGCGGCCGACAAGCTCAAGGCGAGCGGCCACAAGTGCCCGTTCACCACCAGCTGGATGAGCTGGACGCAGCTCGAGAGCTTCTCGGCCTGGCACAACACGCTCTACGCGACGCAGAACAACGGCTTCGGCGGCACCTCGGCGCGCCTGGCCTTCAACTCGCCACTGCATGTGAAGCACTTCGAGAACCTGGCCAAGATGTCGAAGGACGGCACCTTCGTCTACAAGGGCCGCAACAACACCGGCGACGCCGCCTTCCCCTCGGGCGAGTGCGCGATGATGACCGCCTCGTCAGGCCTCTACGCACGCGTGGCCAAGGACGCCAAGTTCAAGTACGGCATCTCCACCATGCCCTACTATCCCGACGTGAAGGGCGCGCCGCAGAACACCGTGATCGGCGGCGCCAGCCTCTGGGTCATGTCGGGCAAGCCGGCCGACCACTACAAGGGCATTGCCAGCTTCTTCACCTTCCTGTCCGACACGAAGGTGCAGTCCGAAAGCCACAAGCGCACCGGCTACCTGCCGATCACCACCGCCGCCTACAAATTGACCGACGCCTCGGGCTTCTACAAGGAAAAGCCGGGCACCGACGTGGCGGTGACGCAGATGATCCGCAAGACCACCGACAAGTCGCGCGGCGTGCGCCTGGGCAACTTCGTGCAGATCCGCACCATCATCGACGAGGAAACCGAGCAGATCTGGAGCGGCAAGCGCAGCGCCAAGGAGGCGCTCGACGCCGCCGTGAAGCGCGGCAACGAACAGCTCGAGCGCTTCCAGAAGGCAAATAAAGGCTGAGCACCGTTCGGCTCCAGCGCCGAAGTAGACTCGCCCGCCCGCCACTGCAAAAGCCGTGGGGCGGGCGTTTCGTTTTTTGAGGGATTCGAGGGGTTATGGAAAAACGCGTTCTATTCCGGTCGGCATGGTTGCCATGGCTTTTGATCGCGCCGCAGATGGCGGTGATCCTGGTGTTCTTCTTCTGGCCCGCGAGCCAGGCCATCTGGCAGTCGCTGCAGACCGAGGACGCGTTCGGCACCTCCACCGTCTTCGTCGGTCTGGAGAACTTCGAGACCCTGTTCGACGACCCGGCGTACGTCGAGTCGTTCAAGGTCACGGCGCTGTTCTCGGTGCTGGTGGCCGGCATCGGCATCGCGCTGTCGCTGATGCTCGCGATCTTTGCCGACCGCATCCTGCGCGGTTCGCTGTTCTACAAGACCTTCCTGATCATCCCGTACGCGGTGGCGCCGGCCATCGCGGGCGTGCTGTGGGTGTTCATGTTCTCGCCGAGCATCGGCGTGGTGAGCTACGGCCTGCGCCACATGGGCATGGAATGGAACCACCTGCTCAATTCCAACCACGCGCTGTCGCTGATCGTGGTGGCCGCGATCTGGAAGCAGATCTCCTACAACTTCCTGTTCTTCCTGGCTGGGCTGCAATCGATTCCGAAGTCCCTGATCGAGGCCGCCGCCATCGACGGCGCCGGTCCGCTGCGCCGCTTCCTCACCATCCAGTTTCCGCTGCTGTCGCCGACCACCTTCTTCCTGCTGGTGATCAACATCGTGTATGCCTTCTTCGACACCTTCGCGATCGTGCATGCCACCACCGAAGGCGGTCCGGGCCGCGACACCGCGATCCTGGTCTACAAGGTCTGGCACGACGGCTTCCGAGCGCTCGACCTGGGCGGCTCGGCCGCGCAGTCGGTGGTGCTGATGGTGATCGTGGTCGTACTCACCGTGGTGCAGTTCCGCTACATCGAGAAGAAGGTCCAGTACTGATGGCGCATCCTCCTTTCCCCATTTCTTCTTCTTTCTTCTTCCGGAGCATCCGCCATGGTTGAACGCCGGCCCGGCCTGACCGTCCTCTCGCACGTGGTGCTGATCCTCGGCATCGCCATCGTGGCCTTTCCCATCTACCTCGCCTTCGTGGCCTCGACCCACACGCGCGACGAGATCCTGCGCGTGCCGATGCCGCTGGTGCCGGGCGCGCACATGGTCGAAAACTACACCGCCGCGCTCATGGGCACCGAGACGCAGGGCGCGCGCGTGGTGGTGGGCCGCATGATGTGGATCAGCCTGGTCACGGCGCTGGTCATCGCCTTCGGCAAGATCGCGATCTCGCTGCTTTCGGCCTTCGCCATCGTGTACTTCAAGTTCCCGTTCAAGAAGCTCGTGTTCTGGATGATCTTCGTCACGCTGATGCTGCCGGTGGAGGTGCGCATCCTGCCCACCTACAAGGTGCTGGCCGACCTGAACATGCTCAACACCTATGCGGGTTTGACCATTCCGCTGATCGCCTCGGCCACCGCGACCTTCCTGTTCCGGCAGTTCTTCCTTTCGGTGCCCGACGAACTCGTCGAGGCCGCGCGGATGGACGGCGCGGGGCCGATGCGCTTCTTCAAGGACATCCTGGTGCCGCTGTCGCAGACCTCGATCGCCGCGCTCTTCGTGATCCAGTTCATCTACGGCTGGAACCAGTACCTGTGGCCGCTGCTCGCCACCACGAGCGAAGACATGTACCCGGTGGTGATCGGCATCAAACGCATGATCGCCTCGGGCGACGCCGCGGTCGACTGGAACCTCGTGATGGCCACCGCAATCCTCGCGCTGATCCCTCCGGCGCTCGTGGTGGTGCTGATGCAGCGCTGGTTCGTCAAGGGCCTCGTGGACACCGAGAAGTGAACCCACGCCCGACGCCCACCGCATACAAGCAGATCACCTCTTAAGCCCAAGAACAAGACAACATGTCAGCCATTTCCTTTCGCAACGTCATCAAGCGCTACGGCAAGGGCGCCAAGGCCAACCAGGTCATCCACGGCGTCTCGGCCGAGGTGAACAAGGGCGAATTCGTCGTCATCGTCGGGCCCTCGGGCTGCGGCAAGTCCACGCTGCTGCGCATGGTGGCCGGCCTCGAGGAGATCTCGGCCGGCGACATCGCCATCGGCGACCGCGTGGTGAACCAGCTCGAACCTTCCGAGCGCGACATCGCCATGGTGTTCCAGAACTACGCGCTCTATCCGCACATGAGCGTGTTCAAGAACATGGCCTACGGCCTGAAGATCGCGCGGCTGCCGACCGACGAGATCAAGCGGCGCGTGGACAAGGCCGCCAAGATCCTCGAGCTGGGCCACCTGCTCGAGCGCAAGCCGCGCGAGCTTTCGGGCGGCCAGCGCCAGCGCGTGGCCATGGGGCGTGCGATCGTGCGCGAGCCGAAGGTCTTCCTGTTCGACGAGCCGCTGTCGAACCTCGACGCCAAGCTGCGCGCGCAGACCCGCCTCGAGATCCAGAAGCTGCACCGCGAGCTCGGCATCACCTCGCTGTTCGTCACGCACGACCAGATCGAAGCCATGACGCTCGCGCAGCGCATCATCGTGATGAACGGCGGCGTGATGGACCAGTTCGCCACGCCCGAAGAAGTCTACAACCGGCCCGCCACCACCTTCGTGGCGAGCTTCATCGGCTCGCCACCGATGAACCTGCTCAAGCAAGCGCCCGGCGTGCGCCCCGGCCAGATTCTCGGCATCCGCCCGGAGCACCTGACGCTCGACGAAAGCGGCTGGTCCGTGCAGGTCGAGTCGGTCGAGCTGCTCGGCGCCGAGCGGCTGGTGTATGGCCGCATCGGCGACGAGCAGATCATCATGCGCACCGACGAGGCCGACCGTCCGCCGAAGGCCGGCGACACGGTCCGGATCGCGGCGCAGCAGGACAAGCTGCACTGGTTCGACGCTGGCTCCGGCAAGCGCGCTGAATAAGACGCCCCCCGAAGCGCCTGCGGCGCCTCCCCCCACGGGGGTGCGCACCCGGTGGCCCGGCGGAGCCGGTTCCACGGGTGCACTGGATGAACACCACGACCCGCTCAAAAATGAACGCTACGCCCTGGCCTTATCCCCGCTGGATCGCCCACCGCGGCGCGGGCAAGCTGGCACCCGAGAACACGCTGGCCGCTTTCCGGCTCGGTGCCGCGCACGGCTGGCGCATGTTCGAGTGCGATGCCAAGCTCAGCGCCGACGGCGTGCCCTTCCTCATGCACGACGCCACGCTCGAACGCACCACCAGCGGCCACGGCATTGGCGGCGACCTGCCTTGGGGCGGGCTGTCGCAGCTCGATGCCGGCGGCTGGCATTCGCGCGCTTTCGCGGGCGAGCCGCTCGCCACGCTCGAGAACCTCGCACGCTTTTGCCTCGCCAATGGCTACCTGCTCAACATCGAGATCAAGCCCACGCCGGGCACCGAGCAGGAAACCGGCGCAACGGTGGCGCGCGAAGCCGCACGGCTCTGGCAGGGCGCGGCTGTTGCGCCGCTCCTGACCTCGTTCCAGGCCGAATCGCTGCGCGCCGCGCGCGACGTGGCGCCCGAGCTGCCGCGCGGGCTGCTGCTCGACACGCTGCAAGAGGGTTGGTTCGACACCGCCACCGGCCTCGGCTGCGCCGCGGTGGTCTGCAACCATGCGCTCTGGGACGCGGCCACTGTGGCCCGGGTGCAGGCGGCCGGCCTGCGCACGCTGAGCTACACCGTCAACGACGAATGGGCCGCCCAGCGGCTCATCGACCTGGGCACCGACGGGATCATCACCGACCGCGTCGACCTGTTCAGCCCGGCCCGCTGATCGCCGCCGCGGCCAGGCACGCCGCCCTTCTATGATGGCGGCCATGAGCGTGACCTCCCGCCTGCTGGCGCTGTGCCTGGCTGCCCTGCTGTCTTGCGGCGCCGCGCTGGCGCAGCTCGACCCTGCCGGCAGCGGCGCCGCCGCCATGGCGGCGCCCGAGCCCGAGCTGAGCGTGCCCGAGATGCGCGCGCAGCTCACGAGGATCACCGAGGCCCCGCCCGAAGCCCATGGCAGCCTGCGCGATCAGCTGGCGCAGATCAACGCGATCGGCGCCCAGGCCGAGAAGTTCGTGGCAGCCCGCACCGCCGAGCTGGCCGACCTCAACGCCCGCCTCGGCGAGCTTGGCGAACCGCCGGCGGCCGGCGCCACCGAAGACCCCGACATCACGCGCCAGCGCGCCACCCTGACGAAGGAGCGCAACACGCTCGATGCCGACATCCGGCTGGCGCGCCTGCTGACCATCGACGTACGCCAGCGCGGCGCCGAACTCGTGGACCAGCGCCGCGCGCTGTTCGAGGCGCAGGTCACCGAGCGCGCCCCCTCGCCGCTGGGCGACGAATTCTGGCGTGATCTTCGGCGGGCATGGCCCGGCGACATCGCGCGCCTGCAGGCCCTGGGCGCGGACCTGCGCGACGGCTTCGAGAAGGCGACCGGGCAAGGCACGCGCACCGGGGTGATCGGCGCGCTGCTGCTGGCCGTGGTGCTTGCCGTGCTCGGGACCTGGGCCGCCGAGCACCTGCTCACGCGGCTCGCCGCACGGCTGCTGCCGGCGGGCCGGCTTCGGCGCTCGCTGCTGGTGATCGCCATCGTGGCCAGCCACGTGCTGCTCGTCGCGCTGGCCGCGTACGGCGTCGAGCGGCTGCTCGAGGAGTACGCGACCTGGACGCCGCAGGCGAGCAAGGCGCTGCACTCGCTCGCACAGGCGCTGGTGTTCATGGCCTTCGTGGTCGGGCTTGGACGTTCGCTGCTGGCCATCGGCCGGCCGAGCTGGCGGCTGCCGCCGATGTCCGACGCGGTGGCCGGCCGCCTCGCCGTTTTGCCCTGGTTCGTGGCGCTGGTGGCCGCGGTCGCATGGACGCCCGCAGAGATCAATACCGTCGTGGACGCGAGTTTCGCGGCCGTGGTGGCGACCCACGTGGTCACGGCGCTGACGCTGACCGCGCTCGTCGGCGTCGTGCTGCTTCGCCTGCGAACGCTGCGCGACCGCGCGCCAGGTGCCGACCTGCCGGAGCAGCCGATCTGGGTCGGACTGCTCGTGGCCTGCATCGGCGCGGTCATGGTCGCGATCTGGGTCCTGCTCGCCGTGGGATATGTGGCGCTCGCCAGCCTGCTGGCCTCGCAACTGACCTGGACCGGCATCGTCGCCGCCTCCTTCTACGTGCTGTTCAAGTTTGCCGACGACGTGTTCATGGCGACCGTGTCGTCACGCAGCACCATGGGCCAGCGGCTGCAGAAGAGCTTCGGGCTCGCACCGCAGACGCTGGACCAGGCCGCCACGGTGCTGTCGGGCCTGAGCCGCGTCGGCCTGTTCTTCTACATGCTGATCGCGCTTGCGGCGCCGCTGGGCACCGGCCCCGACGAGGTGTTCCAGCGCAGCGGCAAGTTCGGCTCGGGCGTGAAGGTGGGCGAGTTCGAACTCGTGCCCGGCGCCATCCTGGGCGCGGTCGCGGTGGCGATCCTGGGCTTCGTCGTGCTGCGCGTCTTCAAGCGCTGGCTCGCGCAGAGCTACCTGCCGAGCACCCGCTTCGAGCCCGGCATGCAGAGCTCGATCGCCACGCTGTTGGGCTATGTGGGCGGCATCCTCGTGGTCGCGTTCTCGCTGTCGGCGCTGGGCATCAGCATCGAACGCATCGCCTGGGTCGCGAGCGCGCTCTCGGTCGGCATCGGTTTCGGGCTGCAGGCGATCGTGCAGAACTTCATCTCGGGCCTGATCCTGCTCGCCGAACAGCCGGTGAAGGTGGGCGACTGGGTCGTGCTGGGCACTACCGAGGGCGACGTGCGGCGCATCAACGTGCGGGCCACCGAGATCCAGCTCGGCGACCGCTCGACGCTGATCGTGCCGAACTCGGAGTTCATCACCAAGACGGTGCGCAACATGACGCTGGCCAATGCCGAGGGCCGGGTGCTGATCCGCCTGCCGCTGCCGCTGACCACCGACGCGGCGCGCGTGCGCGAGCTGATCCTCACGGCCTGCCGCGAACACGAAGGCGTGCTGGAGACGCCCGCGCCCTCGCTCACGCTCGAAGGCATCGAAGGCGGCCTGCTCGTGTTCCAGGCCATCGCCTATGTCTCCAGCCCGCGCCTGGCGGGTGGCGTGCGCAGCGACCTGCTGTTCACCATCCTGGAGCGCCTGCACGCGGCGCAGATCCCGCTGGTGCCCTATGCGGCGATGCCGGCGCCGGCTGCCGCCCCGGCCGAACCGGCAGCTCCCGCCGCCTAGGCGCAGGCCGCACCGATCATCCGAGCAGCGGGCAAATGCCCGCGCTGATCGACCGATTGTCCGGAGGCGCCCGAACGAACAATCAGCCATGAGCAGGCGCCGTGCCGCCGACGCTCGCCCGGAGCACCCATGGCTGAAGAAAGCGATCTCGAAAAAACCGAACCTGCCTCATCGCAGCGCCTGGAAAAGGCGCGCGAGGAAGGCAACGTTGCCCGTTCGCGCGAGCTTTCCACCTTCGTGCTGCTGGGCGCCGCCGGTGCCGGCCTCTGGCTGACCTCGGGGTCGCTCGGCGACACCATGCAAGGCGCCCTGGTCCAGGGCCTGCACTTCGACCGCGCTACGGCGTTCGACCCGGCCCACATGCTTGCACGCGCCGGGCTCATGGTCGTCGAGGCGCTGGTCGCGCTGGCGCCGCTGTTCGGCCTGATGCTGATCGCCGCGGTGGCCGGCCCGCTGATGCTCGGCGGCTGGCTGCTCTCGGCCAAGGCGGCAGCACCCAAGTTCAGCAAGCTCGACCCCATCGCGGGCATCGGGCGCATGTTCTCTTTCCAGTCGCTGTCCGAGCTGGTCAAGGCACTGGCGAAGTCGCTGCTGATCGGCGGCGTGGCCTGGCTCGTGATCATGGGCAACATGGACGAGGTCTCGTCGCTGATGTCGCAGTCGGAACGCACCGCGCTGCCGAAGATGATGAGCCTGGTGGCGCATAACTGCCTGCTGATCGCGGCCACGCTGCTGCTGGTGGCGCTGGTCGACGTGCCGTTCCAGCTCTGGAGCCACCACCGCAAGCTGCGCATGTCGCGCGAGGACCTGCGCAAGGAGCACAAGGAAAGCGAAGGCGACCCGCACATCAAGGCGCAGATCCGCCGCCAGCAGCAGCAGATGGCGCGCCGCCGGATGATGGCCGAGGTGCCCACGGCCGACATCGTGGTGACCAACCCGACGCACTTCGCGGTGGCGCTGAAGTACGTCGACAACGACATGCGCGCGCCGCGCGTGGTGGCGAAGGGCTCCGACCTAGTGGCCGCGCGCATCCGCGAGATCGCGCGCGAGAACAAGGTCGCGATCCTGGAAGCGCCGCCGCTCACGCGCGCACTGTTCAAGCACACCAAGCTCGGCGACGAGATTCCCGCCGGCCTCTACACCGCGGTGGCCGAGGTGCTGGCCTGGGTCTACCAGCTCAAGCGCTGGCAGGCCGAAGGCGGCGACGCGCCGCGCACCCCGGCCGACCTGCCGATTCCGAAATCGCTCGAATACACACCGGACACTGCATGAACGCGATGGCGAACCTCACGCGCCTGCCGGCGCAACTCTTCTCGGGCGCCCAGTGGAAAGGCCTTGCCGGCCCGATCCTGATCGTGCTCATCATGAGCATGATGGTGCTGCCGCTGCCGCCGTTCCTGCTGGACCTGCTGTTCACCTTCAACATCGCGATGTCGGTGATGGTGCTGCTGGTGAGCATGTACACCATGAAGGCGCTCGACTTCGCGGCTTTTCCGGCGGTGCTGCTGTTCTCCACGCTGCTGCGCCTGTCGCTCAACGTGGCCTCGACCCGCGTGGTGCTGATGCATGGCCACACCGGCCCCGACGCAGCGGGCAAGGTGATCGAGGCCTTCGGCCATTTCCTGGTGGGCGGCAACTTCGCGGTCGGCGTGATGGTGTTCATCATCCTGGTGATCATCAACTTCATGGTGATCACCAAGGGCGCGGGCCGCATCGCCGAGGTCGGCGCGCGCTTCATGCTCGACGCGATGCCCGGCAAGCAGATGGCGATCGACGCCGACCTCAACGCCGGCCTGATCGGCGAGGACGTGGCTCGCAAGCGCCGCGCCGAGGTGGCGCAGGAAGCCGACTTCTACGGCTCGATGGACGGCGCGAGCAAGTTCGTGCGCGGCGACGCGGTCGCGGGCCTGCTGATCCTGGTGATCAGCATCATCGGCGGCCTGGTGGTGGGCATGTTCCAGCACAACCTCGACTTCGCCACCGCCGGCACGACCTACACGCTGCTGGCCATCGGCGACGGCCTGGTGGCGCAGATCCCGGCGCTCGTGATCTCGACCGCGGCCGGCGTGATCGTCTCGCGCGTGACCACCGACGAGGACGTCGGCGGCCAGCTCACGGGCCAGCTGTTCTCCAACCCGCAGGTGCTCTTTCTCACGGCCGGCCTGGTCGGCCTGATGGGCCTGATCCCGGGCATGCCGAACCTCGCGTTCCTGCTGATCGCGGGCGGCCTGGCCTGGCTGGGCCGGCGCGTCCAGCAGCGCGCGCCGCGCGCAGCCGCCGAGAAGGCCGCGGCCGCGGCTGCGGCTGCGGTGCAGGCCATGCCGGCAGCCGAATCGCCCGAGGCCACCTGGGACGACGTGGCGCTGGTCGACCCGCTCGGCATGGAAGTGGGCTACCGGTTGATCCCGCTGGTCGACCAGACGCAGAACGGCGAGCTGCTGGGCCGCATCAAGAGCATCCGCAAGAAGATCGCGCAGGAGCTCGGCTTCCTCGCGCCGGTGGTCCACATCCGCGACAACCTCGAGATCCCGCCCAACACCTACGTGATCAGCCTCAAGGGCGTGGAGATCGGCCGCGGCGAAGCCTTCCCCAACCAGTGGATGGCGATCAACCCCGGCCAGGTGACCGGCACCCTGCCCGGCACGCCGACGCAGGACCCGGCCTTCCACCTGCCCGCGGTGTGGATCGACGCGGCGCTGCGCCAGGAGGCGCAGGTCATGGGCTACACGGTGGTCGACGCCTGCACGGTGATGGCCACGCACCTGAACCACCTGATCCAGATGCACGCGGCCGAGCTGCTCGGCCGCCAGGAAGTACAGCAGCTGCTCGACCAGATCGGCAAGACCGAGCCCAAGCTGACCGAGGACCTCGTGCCCAAGGTCATGTCGCTGAGCACGCTGCACAAGGTGCTGCAGAACCTGCTCGACGAAGAGGTGCCGATCCGCGACATGCGCACCATCCTCGACGTGATGGCCGAGCATGCGCCGAGCGTCAAGGAGGCCGCCGAGCTGACCTCGATCGCGCGCCTGGCGCTCGGCCGCGCGATCGTGCAGCAGCTGTTCCCGGGCGACTCGGAACTGCAGGTGATCGGCCTCGACGGCGCGCTCGACGGCGTGCTGCACCAGGCGCTTGCCAACAACAACGGCATCGAGCCCGGCCTCGCCAACAGCCTCATGCAGCAGACCCGCGCCGCCATCGCGCGGCAGGAGCAGCTGGGCCTGGCGCCGGTGCTCGTCGTCCAGCATTCGCTGCGCGTGCTGCTCGCCCGCTTCCTGCGGCGCAGCTTCCGCCAGCTGAAGGTTCTCTCCCATGCGGAGATTCCTGACACCCGAAACATCAAGATCACCGCCACCATCGGAGGAAGAGTTTGAACACGCACACAGACGTCCGGACCAGCGCACGCAAGTTCGTCGCGCCCACGAGCCGGGAGGCCCTGCGCATGGCGCGCGAAGCGCTCGGCGATGAAGCCATCGTGCTGACCAACCGCGTGGTTGCCGAAGGCGTCGAGATCGTCGCCATGGTGCAGCAGGACGTGGAAGCGGTGCATGCGCAGGCGCCGGTCTCGCCGGCACCCGCGCCCGCCGTGACCGTGGCGCCCGTTGCCCCCGCCAGCCCCGTCTTCGCGCTCACCCCGCCACCGCCCGTCGCCGCACAGGCGGCACCGGCACCGGCACCGGCCCCCGCCGTCATCGCGGCCGACAGCGTGCTCGGCGAACTCCACTCGATGCGCTGCATGATCGAGGAGCAGCTCGCCGGTGTGGCCTGGAGCGAGAAGCAGCGCCGCGACCCGATGCGCGGGCGCCTGCTGCGCACGCTGCTCGGCGCCGGCTTCAGTGCGCGGCTGTCGAAGGCGATGCTCGAACACCTGCCCACCGGCCAGAGCCACGCCGAGGGCATGGCTTTCGTGCGCTCCGAACTGATCCGCACGTTGCCGGTGCTGGGCGACGAGGACGCGCTGCTTGCGCAGGGTGGCGTCTATGCGCTGATGGGCCCGACCGGCGTCGGCAAGACCACCACCACGGCCAAGCTCGCGGCGCGCTGCGTGATGCGCTTCGGCGCCGACAAGCTCGCGCTGGTCACCACAGACAGCTACCGGATCGGCGCCTACGAGCAATTGCGCATCTACGGCCAGATCCTCAACGTGCCGGTCTATGCGGTGAAGGACGCGGCCGACCTGCACCTTGTGCTGCATGACCTGCGCGACAAGCACATGGTGCTGATCGACACCGTCGGCATGAGCCAGCGCGACCGCGCCGTCTCGGACCAGATCGCGATGCTCTGCAACAGCCACCGCCCCGTAAAGCGGCTGCTGCTGCTCAACGCCACCAGCCACGGCGACACGCTCAACGAGGTGGTGCACGCCTACCGCCACGGCAGCGACAGCGAACTCGCCGGCTGCATCTTCACCAAGGTTGACGAGGCCACCCATCCGGGCGCGCTGATCGACACCGTGATCCGTCACCGCCTGCCGGTGCACTACGTCTCGTGCGGCCAGAAGGTGCCCGAGAACCTGATGCGCGCCGACCGCGCCCAGCTCGTGGACAGCGCCTTCCAGGCCAACAGCGCGAGCGCGCTGTTCGTGCCGGGCGAAGGCGACCTGAACGACGCAGCCGCCGCCGCGGGCGCCGCCGCTTCGTCGGCGCAGGCCGACGCCGAAAAGCAGCGCCTGCGCTACAGCCGGCTGATCAGCGCCATGGCGCACGACGCGCAGGAAGTGGCGACCGCCGCCAAGGCGCTCGGCACCGCACCGTTGGGCTTCGCGCAGGCGCGTGCACTCTGGCGCCAGGCCGCCGACGACGACATCGGCCACAAGGCGGTGCTGCAGTCCCTCATGGCGCATGCCGCGAGCGAGATCGCCAACGGCTGCGACACCCATCTGCTCGCGCTCAGCGGCCAGGTCGGCCTCAAGTCCGACGAGAGCAGCGACGCCTACCACTGCCAGGGCAGCCTGCTGCTGTCCGACCGCAGCGGCATGCCGCTCGCAGCGCCCAACCAGTGGCTCTCCACCGCCGCCACCCGCCATGCCGCCGACCCGGGGCGCAAGCCCGGCGTGCGGCAGGTGCAGTGGCTGCGCCAGCAGGACTTCGGCGACAAGACCGTGGTCCACATGCTGCCGCGGCTGCCCTCGGCCGAACTGATGCTGCAGTGGCAGGTCCAGCGCCAGCAGTGGCTCGCGCGCGTGCCCGCCTCCACCGCGGTGACCGATCCGCGCACCGGCGAATACGCCACGCTCAACGGCCTCGACTTCGCGTACGGCGAAGCCCGCGCTGTGGTCTTCAAGGGCCGGCCCGCGCTCCAGATGGAAGCGCAGGCCCACGTTACGCTGCGCACCGACGGCGGCCTGCCCGGCCTGCGCTGCATCGCCACCCGCGTGATCGATGCGCGCAGCCGCAAGGTGCTGGCGCAGGGCCATGCGCTCTGCAACATCGGTGCCGAGGTGCCGCTCGCCCAGCTCGCGCAGTGGCAGGCCTGGGCCGCCGAGGCCGAGCCCTGCTTCCGCCTGCTGCGCCAGGGCCTTTCGGCGCTCGGCGGACTCGGCGAGGCCGGCGACCCCCACATGATGAAGCGCCTGCTCATCGCGGGCCAGGTCACGACCACCGTCTGGCGCCTGCTGCAGGCCGAGGGCGACTGGGCCGCACGCACGCGTGCGCTGCTGGTGCAGCTCACCGGCCGCGCCGCACGCGTGGGGCGCCCGGTCTCTGGCAACGTGCTCTACGCCGGCGTGAGCAAGCTGTTCCTGCTGCTGGAGGCGCTGGACACGTGAGCAAGCTGGTCCTCGATCAAGCCGATGGGCTGCGACGGCTGCTGGCGCAGTCGTCCGCGCGCCTCATCGCCCTGGCGAGCATGGGGCACCGGCCAGGCACCACCACCGCGGCCATGAACCTCGGTGCCGCGCTCGCCCACATGGGCAAGGACGTGCTGCTGCTCGACGAGCACGGCGCCGGGGAGAACTCGGTCGCTGCCGAATGGGTCGTCGACCCGCTCGGCACGCTGGCCGACGTGGCCGCCCATCGGTTGACCTGCGAAGGCGCCGCAGCGCGCACGCCGTGCGGCGTCGGGGTGCTGCCGGCGCTGCCCGGCGCGCAGCCCGACCACACCGATCCGCGCCTGCTGTGGCGCGGCGACGTGATCCTGGTCGATGCGGCGCTCGACAGCGTCGGCAACCTGTCGCCGCTCGCACGCATGGCCGACGAACTGGTGGTGGTGCTGCAGCCGCACCCGGCGTCGATCACCGCCACCTATTCGGGCATCAAGCGGCTGCACTACGCGCACGCCGTGCGCCAGCTCCGGCTGCTGATCAACCAGGTCGCCGAGCCCGAGGCCGCACGCCAGAGCATGGCCAACCTGGTCGACACCGGCAGCCGCTACCTTGCGGTCTCGATGCAGCCCGCCGGCTGGGTGCGCGCCGACCCCCACATGCCCGCCGCCCGGCGGCTCGGACAGACCGTCGTGGAGGCTTTCCCGACCAGTCCGGCCGCCGTGGATTTCCGCGTCATCGCCGCCGCCGTCACGCAGTGGCCGTGGCGCCCGGCCGTGCGGCCGCAGGACGCCGGAACGGCGCTCTGGCGCGCCGACGGCCTGATGCAGGAACCCGCCAACGAGGAAGAGGACGACCGTGTATACCGCACAGGGAACGTTTGAGAAATCGCATCTGCTGAAGCAGCACCAGCCGATGGTGCGCCGCATGGCGCTCCAGATGCTGGCCAAGCTGCCCGCCAGCGTGGAGCTCGACGATCTGATCCAGGCCGGCATGATCGGCCTGCTCGATGCGTCCACCCGCTACCAGGACAACCGCGGCGCGCAGTTCGAGACCTTCGCGAGCCAGCGCATCCGCGGCGCCATGCTCGACGAACTGCGTGCCAGCGACTGGGGTTCGCGCGGCCTGCGGCAGTCGTCGCGCAAGGTCGAGCAGGCGATCCAGGCGCTCGAGCACCAGCTCGGGCGCCCGGCCGCCGAGGGCGAGATCGCCAAGGCGCTCGACATGGAACTCGACGAGTACCAGTCGCTGCTGCAGGAGATCCAGGGCTGCCAGCTGCTCTACGTGGAAGACTTTGCGCACGACGGCGAGTCAGACACCGCCTGGCTCGACCGCCAGGCGCGCAACGACGGCGCCGGCAACGACGATCCGCTCGCGCAGCTCATGGCCTCGGGCTTCCGGCACAAGCTCGTCGACGCGATCGCCGCATTGCCCGAACGCGACCAGCTGCTGTTGAACCTCTACTACGAGGAAGAGCTCAACCTGCGCGAGATCGGCGCCATCCTCGAGGTGAGCCAGTCGCGCGTGTGCCAGCTGCACAGCCAGGCCATCAGCCGGCTGCGGGCGCACCTGAAGGACGTGCTCTAGGGTCGGTTCATCGGCGCTCAGACCGCAGGCGCTTCCGCGCCGCCGGCATCGCGCTTGCCGCCATTTCGCAGCCCGGCCTGCAGCAATGCACGGCCGGCGAATGCGTCGCCTGCAACCTCGAGGTCGAAGCGATCGCCATCCAGCCGGCGCAGGTCCGAGATCACCGCGGTGGCTTCATCCACCGTCGCGCCCGTGGCCAGCATCGCTTCGTAGCTCATCTTCATCGCCGATTCGAAGGTCTCACGCACCACGGTGGCCGTCGGATCCGTCTTGACCAGCTCCACCGCGTGCTCGCGGTCGTAGGCCCGCACCAGCACGCGCGAGTGCGGGCACTGGGCCCTGACGGTCTCGGCGATGCGCGTCGCCGCGGCCTTGTCATTCACGCAGACCAGGATGGCGGTGGCGGTGTGCGCACCGGCGGCGTGCAGCACATCGGGCCGGCCGCCGTCGCCGTAGTAGACCTTGAAGCCCAGGTACGACTGCGCGTCGCGGATGACCTGCGTGTCGTTGTCGATCACCGTGAGCGAGGCGCCGCGCGCCAGCACGCCCTGGCTGGCGATCTGGCCGACGCGGCCGAAGCCGATCACCAGCACCTTCCCCTGCTGGCCGTTGACCGCTTCCACGCCCTCCATCGACACCGCGGCGCGCGACCCGAAGCGCTGGTGCAGCAGCACGACAAGCGGGGTCAACGCCATCGAGAGCACGACGATGGCCGTCATGTTGGCATTGACCGTGGCGTCGATCACGCGCGCACCCAGGGCGGCCGCGAACAGCACGAAGGCGAATTCCCCGCCTTGCGCCATGAGCACCGCGCGGTCCAGCGCGTCGGCATGTGAACTCTTGGCAAGGCGCGCCACGGCGTAGATGCAGGCGGCCTTGGTCGCCATCAGCGCCACCACGCCGGCCACGATCAGTTGCCAGTTGCGGCCCACGACCGCCAGGTCCAGCGACATGCCCACGCCAAGGAAGAAGAGCCCCAGCAGCAGCCCGCGGAAGGGCTCGATGTCGGCCTCCAGCTGGTGCCTGAAGGTCGACTCCGACAGCAGCACGCCGGCCAGGAACGCGCCCATGGCCATCGACAGGCCCCCCAGCTGCATCAGCAGCGCCGCACCGAGCACCACGAGCAGCGCGGCAGCGGTCATGACCTCGCGCGCTTTCGCGTTGGCCAGGACGCGGAAGAACGGGTTCAGCAGCCAGATGCCTGCGGCCACCAGCGCTGCCAGCGCACCCAGCGCCAGTCCGATCACGCCCCAGCGCGAGGGCACAACGGCGGCGGCATCGAGCGCCGGTGGCGCAATGAAGGCCACCAGGGCCAGCAGCGGCACGATCAGCAGGTCTTCGAACAGCAGGATGGACACCATGCGCTGCCCACGCGGCGCGGCGATGTCGCCGCGCTCGCCCAGCAACTGCATGACGATGGCCGTCGACGTGAGCACGAAGCCCATCGCGCTGATGAAGGACACCGCCAGCGGAAAGCCGAATGCCATGCCCACCAGCGTCAACAGGCAGCCGCAGACCAGGCACTGCAGGCTGCCCAGGCCGAAGATCTGCTTGCGCAGGCTCCACAGGTGGGAAGGCTGCATTTCCAGCCCGATCACGAACAGGAACATCACCACGCCCAGTTCGGCCACGTGCAGGATCGCCTGCGGATCGTTGAACAGCTTGAACCCGAAGGGCCCGATGGCCAGGCCCGCTGCCAGGTAACCCAGCACCGACCCGAGACCGATCTTCTTGAACAGAGGCACCGCCACCACGGCGGCGCCGAGCAAGATCACGACGTTGACCAGGTCGCCCGCGCTTCCTTCGACAGCCATGCAAAATTCCTCCGTATTGAAATCCAGGAATGCACAAAGGGGCCCTCGGGGCCCCTTGCGCGCCCGCCATTGTCTCAGCGTCTCAGTCCGCGAGCGCGCGCAGCAGCGCGCCGCGCAGCCATGCTTCGGCCGGGTCCTTGTCCGCCGGCGCGCGCCAGCACATCGTGATCTCGTAGCGCGGGCTCTCGAACGGCAGGGGCTCGCAGCGCAGGCTGCCCGCTGCGCACAGCGCGTGGGCGACGTAGGTCGGCACCGTGGCCAGCAGGTCGGTCCCGGCCAGCAGCGCCGGCAGGCTGCCGAACTGCGGCAGCGACACCGCCACCTGCCGCTGTCGGCCGAGCGCTTCCAGTGCATCGTCGACGAAGCCGCGCAGGTCTTCGGCGAAGGTCACCAGTGCATGCGGGCGCGCACAGAACGCGTCGAGCGTCAGCGGGGCCGGGTCGGCATCGGCGCGCAGCACCGCATAGCGCGCCGTGGCGGCGCGCCGCACGCGGGCGCCGGCCGGCAGGTCGCGCAGGTAGGCCAGCACGGTGCTCACGCGCCCGTCCTGCAGCTGGCGCATCGCATCGCGGTGGCTCACGGTCGATGCGACGAGCCGCGCGCGCGGCAGCTCGGCGCGCATCAGGTGCAGCAGCTGCGGCAGCACTGCGATCTGGAGGTCGTCGGTCAGGCCGACGCGAAACACCGGTTGTGCCAGCGCCGGGTCGAATGCCGGTCCGGATCGCAGCGCCGCCTCGATCTGTTCGAGCGCCGGACCGAGGCCCTGCATCAACGCCTCGGCGCGCGGCGTCGGCACCATCTCGCGCCCCTGCCGCACGAACAGGGCATCGCCCGTGAGCGCGCGCAGCCTGGCGAGCGCATGGCTCACCGCGGGCTGGCCGATGTGCAGCCGATCGGCCGCGCGGCTGACATGGCGCTCGCGCATCAGCGCCGCGAGCACGGTCAGCAGGTTGAGGTCGATGCGGTTCAGTTCAGCGAGGTTCACCAGGGGTACATCCACGATCGATAAGGCGCATGGCGATTATGTGATCTGTCGATTTCCCATCCGATGACGCCATGCCTACATTCACCGCAAAGGAGATCGACATGGCAAGAATGGTTCGCTTCCACGACTTCGGCGGCCCCGGGGTGCTCGCCCTCGAAGACATGCCGGTGCCGGCGCCCGGCGCCGGCGAGGTCCGCATCGCGGTGCATGCCGTCGGCCTGAACTGGGCCGACGTGCTGTGGCGGCGCGGGCTCTACATCGAAGACGCGCAGTTGCCGAGCGGCCTCGGCAACGAGGCGGCGGGCATCGTCGAGGCCGCGGGGCCGGGCGTGCAGGGCCTCGTCGCCGGCGACCGCGTGGCGCTGCTGCCGGGTGCGCACCAGGGCCGCTACCCGACGTATGGCGAGCGCATCATCTTTCCGTCCACGCACGTGGTGCGCCATCCGCCGAACCTGTCGGCCGAAGAGGCCGCGAGCGCGTACATGGCTTACCTCACAGGCTACTTCGCACTGTTCGAGATCGCGCGCCTCGGCCGCGGCGACACCGTGCTCGTGACCGGCGCCTCGTCGGGCACCGGCCTGGCCGCGCTGCAGATGGCGCGCGCCGCGGGCCTCGTGGCCATCGCCACCACACGCACCGCAGCCAAGCGGCAGGCGCTGCTCGATGCCGGCGCGGCGCAGGTGGTGGTGACGCAGGAGGAAGACGTGGTGCGCCGCGTGCTAGGCGCGACCGGCGGCCGCGGCGTGGACCTGGTCTACGACGGCGTGGGCGGCCCGATGTTCACCCAACTCGGCGAGGCGGTGGCACCGCGCGGCTGGTACCTGCTCTACGGCCTGTCGGGCGGCGCCGAACTCAGCTACCCGGTGACGGCGCAATTCCGCCGCAGCTGGCGCTTCCATGTCTACAAGGTGCTCGAGTTCACCGGCTCTGCGAGCCTCGGGCTGCCGCGCGACGAAGCAGCGCTGCGGCGCGCGCTGCAGTTCATCGACGCGGGCCTTGCGGAGGGTCGCTTCGGCGTGCACATCGACCGCAGCTTCGCGCTGTCCGACGTGGCCCAGGCGCATGCGTACCTCGAGCGCGCAGCGCACACCGGCAAGGTCGTGCTCACGGTCTGAGCACGGCCGGGCTCAGAACCCGAGGCTCTCGAGCAGGTCGTCCACCTGCGCCTGCCCCGTCACGGCCTCGGGGTTGTCGGCGTGGATCTGCGGTCCGTTCTGCAGGCTGTTGCTTTCGGGCTCGTGGCGCTTGTCGGCGGGGGAGTTGTCGATCAGCACCTGCAGCAGCTGCGTCTCGACGTCGTTGACCACTTCCATCATCTTCTTGATGACCTGGCCCGTGAGGTCCTGGAAATCCTGCGCCATGAGGATCTCGATCAGCTGCGCGTTGATCGCGCCGGCCTTCTGCGGCACATCGCTCAGGTAGCCGCGCGTGTCCATCACGAGCTGGCGCGCCTGGTCGAGCTCGACCGGGTTGGCGAACCATTCGTCCCAGCGCTG
This sequence comes from Variovorax sp. Soil_C_19, assembly GCF_057657255.1. Taxonomy (NCBI): domain Bacteria; kingdom Pseudomonadati; phylum Pseudomonadota; class Betaproteobacteria; order Burkholderiales; family Comamonadaceae; genus Variovorax; species Variovorax sp. Soil_C_19. The sequence continues at coordinate 137,795 of NZ_JBDGIV010000012.1, forward strand.
GGTCAGGCCCTTGGCGTTGCTGGCGAGGTCTTCCTGCAGCGGCTGCGCAAGGTCGATGGCGTTGAGCGCGCGGTGCGCGGCCCGCTCGGTCATGCTGGCGATGTAGCCCAGGCGGTCGCGCGCGTCGGGGATGGCCTGCGCGGCCTTGGCGACCTGCTTGTCGAGGCCGAGCTCGCGCAGGCCGTCGCGCAGCTGGCGCGTCAACTGCCCGATGCGCCCGAGCAGCTCCTCGGCCGTGTTGGCGTGCTCCACATGTTCGAGCGCATGCTGGCTCATCTCACACCGCCTCTTTCTGCAGCTTCTCGAAGATCTTGTTGATCTTTTCCTCGAGCGTGGCGGCCGTGAAGGGCTTGACCACGTAGCCGTTGGCGCCGGCCTGCGCCGCCGCGATGATGTTCTCCTTCTTGGCTTCGGCCGTCACCATCAGCACCGGCAGCTTGCCGAGCTCGGGATCGGCACGAATCGTCTGCAGCATGGTCAGGCCGTCCATGTTCGGCATGTTCCAGTCCGACACCACGAAGCCGAAGTTGCCGCCGCGAAGCTTCTCGATGCCGGCCGCGCCGTCCTCGGCTTCGTCGACGTTGAGGAACTCGAGTTCCTTCAGCAGGTTGCGCACGATGCGCCGCATGGTCGGGAAGTCGTCCACGACCAGGATCTTGATGCTCTTGTCTATCACGATGCTTCAGCTCCAGTAAATCAAATCGTTCGCTTGCTTGTTCTCTCACTCAAACCCGGTTCGCGCGTTCGCCGAAGGTGCGCAGGTGGGCCAGCACGCGCCGCCCCATTTCGTCCAGCGACACCACCTCGTCCACGGCGCCCAGCGCGATCGCCTCGCGCGGCATGCCGAAGACGACACAGCTCGCCTCGTCCTGCCCGAAGGTGTGTGCCCCCGCCTGCTTCATGCGCAGCAGGCCTTCGGCGCCGTCCTTGCCCATGCCGGTCAGGATCATTCCGATCGCGTTCTTCCCCGCATGCCGCGCCGCCGAATCGAACAGCACGTCGATCGAGGGCCGATGGCGGTTCACGGGCGGCGACTGGTCGAGCTGGGCCACGTAGTTGGCGCCGCTGCGGGCGAGCGACAGGTGGAAGCCGCCCGGCGCGATGTAGGCATAGCCCGGCAGCACGCGTTCGCCGTGCTCGGCTTCCTTGACCGTGATGCGGCACAGGCCGTTGAGCCGCTGCGCAAACGAGCGCGTGAAGCCCGGCGGCATGTGCTGCGCGATCAGCACCGCCGGTGCGTCGGGCGGCAGCGGCAGCAGCACCTCGCGGATGGCCTCGGTGCCGCCGGTGGAGGCGCCGATGATGATCAGCTTCTCGGTGCTCAGCAGCGGGCTGCGCAGCATCGGCTCCTGCACCGCGTCCTGCGCGGTCTTGGCCGAGGCGCCGTGGCGCCCGGGCAGCAGCCGTGCCGCCGCCGCAGTGCGGATCTTGCCGCTGATCAGCTCGGTGTAGTTCAGCAGCCCGTCGCGCACGCCGAGCTTCGGCTTGGTCACGAAGTCGATCGCGCCGAGCTCCAGCGCGCGCAGCGCGATCTCCGAGCCACGCTCGGTCAGCGACGACACCATCACCACCGGCATGGGCCGCAGGCGCATGAGTTTCTCGAGGAACTCGAGCCCGTCCATGCGCGGCATCTCGACGTCGAGCGTGAGCACGTCGGGGTTCGTGGCCTTGATGAGGTCACGTGCCTGCAGCGGATCGGCCGCGGTGCCCACCACCGTCATGTCGCTCTGGGCGTTGATGATCTCGGTCATCACGCTGCGGATCAGCGCCGAGTCGTCGACGCAAACCACCTTGATCTTCTTCATGCGATCCACTTTCCCTTGCCGTATGTGGCGGACCATCTGCGCAGGAGTTCGCCCTCGTCGCGCTGGACCGCCTGAATGTCGTCCTTGGCGCGCAGCTTGCGCACCACGGCCTTGCCGCTGGCCGGCTGCAGGCACACGCGGCGCGCATGCAGCCCGCGCAGGTCTTGCGCGGCCACCACGATGCGCTGTTTCTCGAGGTAGCGCAGCACGAAGTCGGCATTGCGCCCGCCGATGTTGAGCATGGTCATGTTCGCCAGCACCGCAGCACCGCCGAAGACCTTGGCCTTGAGCCGGTCGCGCCGCGCGCCCGCGCGCAGCATCTCGGCAACCAGCACCTCCATCGCATAGCCGCCGTAGCGCATCGACTCGACCTGGCTGCGCGGATCGGCCTCGGCATCGTCGGGCAGCATGAAATGGTTCATTCCCGCGACGCCGGCCTCCACGTCGGTGATGCAGGCCGCCACGCAGGAGCCCAGCACCGTCGTCAGCAGCACGCCCGCATCGGTCACGAAATATTCGGCCGGCAGCAGCTTCACCGCCTGGCAATCGAAGTCGCGGTCGAAGTAGTGATGCGTGGCCAGCGACGCTGGCACGGCCGCGGCTGCGCCCGACGACGCCCTCTCCCGAACGGCTACCATGGTCACACCCGCGCCTTTCCGAGTGCGTAGACGGTCTGCCCGACGGTCTTGAAGGCCTGGTTGACGAGCGATGCGTTCTCCGAGTGGCCCGCGAACAGCAGGCCCTGCGGCTTGAGCAGCGGCGCGAAACGCTCGAGGATCTTCTTCTGCGTCGGCTTGTCGAAATAAATCATCACGTTGCGGCAGAAGATCGCGTCGACCGGCTCCTTCACGGGCCACGACGCATCGAGCAGGTTGAGCCGCGAGAACTTGACCATGGCCGCGACCTCGGGGCGCACCCGCACCTTGCCGGCGTTGGCACCCGTGCCCTTGTTGAAGAAGCGCCGCAGCCGTTCGGGCGGCATGCGGCTGGCCTGCTCCATCGTGAAGACGCCGGCCGCAGCGCGCTCCAGCACCGAAGTGTCGATGTCGGTGGCGATGATGCGCGCCGTGGTGGCACGCTCGCCGAGCGCCTCCATCAGCGTGATCGCGATCGAGTAGGGCTCCTCGCCCGTCGAGGCCGCCGCGCACCACACGGTGACCGGCTGGCTGCACTTGCGCGCCAGGTCGGCGAGCACCGGAAAGTGATGCGCCTCGCGGAAGAACGACGTGAGATTGGTGGTCAGCGAATTGATGAAGAGCTGCCACTCGTCGCCGTCGCGGCTGTCCTCGAGCTGGGCCAGGTAGGTCGAGAACTCCGGCAGCCCGAGGTCGCGCAGCCGGCGCGACAGCCGGCTGTAGACCATCTGGCGCTTGTGCTCGCCCAGCGCGATGCCGGCGCGGCGGTGGATGAGCGTGCGGATGCGGGAGAAGTCGCTGTCGGTGAAGACGAATTCGGAAGCGGTCGATGTCATGCGCGGGCTCGTTCGGTCAGTGGGCTTCGGTCAGGGTCAGGTCGTGCGACCACGCCAGCGCTCGAAGATGGGCCGCGTTGACCTGATCGGCGCCGAGCAGCAGCGCTTCGGCCAGATGGGCCGCTTCGCCGGTGCCCAGCTCGCAGGCCTCGGCCAGTGCCAGGAAGGGGCCGTACACGCCCTCGCGCGACAGGATCGCCTGCTGCACCGCGCTAGGAAGCTGCACCTGCGAGAGCACCTCCTGCATCGGAACGCCCAGCAGCCGGTCGATGAGCGAGAACATGCCCACCACGAACAGGTTGTCAGCTTCGCCGGGCGGCAGCATGACCTCGCCCATCAGTTCGACGAAGCGCCCGCGCAGGATCGCCTTCTTCATCATGAAGGGCGGGCTGCCCGCCGCGTTGCTCGTGGCCAGCAGCATCGACAGCCAGCGGAACAGCGGCGAGTAGCCGAGCATCGTCACCGCGTGATGCAGCGAATGGATCTCGACGCCGGCGCCCACCGCGGGCGAGTTCATGTGGCGCAGCAGCCGGTAGGTCAGCGCGGCGTCGCGCTTGAGCGCGGCCTCGACCTCGCGCAGGTCCTCGTTGCGCTGGATCATCTGCAGCAGCCGCACGATCAGCATCGATTCGGGCTGCAGCGCATGGCCTTGGCCGCCGCGCCGCGGCACCGGCGGCGGAAAGCCGCAGCGCGCGTCGAGGAAGACATCGACGCGGTCGGGCGCGCAAGCCTCGAACGCCGCCCACGACGCCATGCAGGTGGCGATCGGCTGGATGGGCGCATGGCCCGGCTGCTCGGCGCCGCGGATGGCCGCGATCCGCGCCGGGTCGCCGTTGCCCACGTCGAAATGAGTTACCAGGCCGCGCAGCTCGGGGTCCGCGGGCAGCGCCTCGGCGCCGCAGAGCATGAAGCTGAAGCCCTGCTCGCGCAGGAACATCAGCACCGGCCGGAGCTCCTCGTTGGACAGGTCGGCCAGGCCGAGGCAGAACACCGTGTACTCGGGCGCGAGCGACTGCAGCGCACCCAGCGCGAGCGTCTGGGCATCGACCTCGAAGAACAGTTCGCTGTGGCCGAGCTTCCAGGGCGCGGTCGGCTCCCCCAGGTGCTCGGTGACACAGGCCAGCAGCAACTTGAACTGCGTGACCGCGTCGGGCGCCAGCGCGGCCGGCACGGCCGGCCGCCAGGTGAGCTTGTAGCCGCCGACGCGCTTCTGGGCGTCGAGCAGCAGGGTGTAGGCGACGTAGCCGTCGGCGCTGCGCGGGAGGGCAAGGCGCTGCGCGCCGCCCGCCACTGTCTTCTCGGCGCCGGAGCGCCGGAAAAAATCGAAACGCATGGCGCTTGTCACTCCCGATGGGTTCAAGCGGCCACCGTATCTTGCCGGGCCGCATGGGCCAGCGCCGAGCTTCGCACCGCATGCGCGCGCTGGATGCGTGGCATGGCGCCCACGTCGACGATGAAGGCCACGCTGCCGTCGCCCAGGATGGTGGCGGCCGAGATGCCCGGCACCTTGCGGTAGTTGGTCTCGAGGTTCTTGACCACCACCTGGTGCTGGCCCAGCAGCTCGTCCACCAGCAGCGCGAAGCGCGACTCGTCGGCCTGCACGATCACCAGGATGCCGGCGGTCGGGTCGGTCTGCGCGCCGGACACGTCGAACACGCGGTGCAGCTCGATCAGCGGCAGGTATTCGCCGCGCACCTTGATCACGTGGCCGTCGCTGGTGATCGAATGCAGGTGCTCGGCGAGCGGCTGCAGCGACTCGATCACGTAGCTCAGCGGCAGGATGTAGGCCTCGCTGCCGACCTTGACCGACATGCCGTTGAGGATGGCTAGCGTCAGCGGCAGCACGATGCGGGTGGTGGTGCCCCAGCCCTCGCGCGAGCTGATCTCGACGTGGCCGCCCATCTCCTGGATGTTGCGCTTGACCACGTCCATGCCCACGCCGCGGCCCGAGATGTCGGTGACCTGCTCGGCCGTGGAGAAGCCCGGCGCGAAGATCAGCTGCCACACCTCGTCGTCGGGCATGGTCTCGGTCACGGGGAGCCCCTGCTGCATGGCCTTGGCGAGAATCTTCCCGCGGTTCAGGCCGGCGCCGTCGTCGCTCACCTCGATCACGATGTTGCCGCCATGGTGCTGCGCCGACAGCAGCAGCTGCCCTTCAGCCTCCTTGCCCTTGGCAAGGCGCTGGTCCGGCGTCTCGATGCCGTGGTCGAGGCTGTTGCGCACCAGGTGCGTGAGCGGATCGATGATGCGCTCGATGAGGCCCTTGTCGAGTTCGGTTTCCTTGCCGAAGGTGTCGAGGCGAACCTGCTTGCCGAGCTTGGCGCTCACGTCGCGGATCACGCGCGGGAAGCGGCTGAACACGTAGTCCATCGGCATCATGCGGATCGACATCACCGATTCCTGCAGGTCGCGCGCGTTGCGCTCCAGGTGGCCCAGGCCGTTGAGGAAGCGCTCGCATTCCACCGGGTCGAGCATGGTGGCCGCCTGCGTCAGCATCGACTGCGTGATCACCAGTTCGCCCACGAGGTTGATGAGCTGGTCGACCTTCTCCACGTCGACGCGGATCGAACCCGAATCCTTGGCGGCGGCCGCTGCCGGCGCGCCGGCGGCCGGCGTGGCCCGAGGCGACGCAGGCGCGGGCGACGCTGCGGCCGGTGCGGCTTCTGGTGCGACCGCGGCGGGCGCATCGGCAGCCACGGCGGCTTCGCGCGTGATCTCGATCTGCGACTCGTCGATCACGAAGCAGCACACCGCAGTGATGTCGTCGGGCGCGCAGCTGGTCTCGAGCACCACGGTCATCTGCTCGGCGCTGCGCGTGCGCGACAGCAGCTTGCCGAGGTTCGCAAGCTCTTCGGCGAGCAGCTCGCATTCGCTGTCGGACAGGCCCGAGAAACGGATGCGCAGCGCGCCCTGCCCCGCGCCCGCGAGCACCGCAGCGGGTGCAACAGCAGCAACGGCGGCCACCACGGGCGCTGGCGCCGGTGCCGGTGCTGCAGCACGGCCGCCTTCGGTTTCGAGCGCGAGTTGGCGCAGCACCTCGCAGATGTGGGCCACCCGCTCGGGGTCGGGTTCGGTCTCGGCCTGGTAGGCGGTCAGTTGGTCTTGCAAGGCGTCCTTCGTTTCCAGGAATGAATCGATCATCGAGCGGCTCAGGTTCAGCTGGCCGTGGCGCGCACGGTCGAGCAGGGTCTCCAGCAGGTGCGTCGTGTCGGTCAGCGCCACGAAGCCGAAAGTGGCCGCGCCGCCCTTGATCGAATGCGCGGCACGGAAGATGGCGTTGAGCTGCTCGCTGTCGGGCGCCTCGGCGTCGAGCTCGAGCAGCAATTGCTCCATCTGCGCCAGAAGCTCGACGGCTTCGACGAAAAAGGCCTGGGTAAATTGACTGAGATCCATCGTTGCTCCGGACCGGCTGCTGCGTGCGCCGGCATCGTTTCTAGGGGTGCTTGGGCGCCGCCGACTCTTGCGAAGTCAGCTTGACGTTGTCGGTGGGCGAGAGCGGCGGCGAAGACGGCGAAGACGGCGCCCGCGGGGCCGCCGGCAGCGCCGCGGCAACGCTGGCGCCGCCACCACCGTTCTCGTGCTCGATCTGCTGCTGCGTGCGGCGGTTCAGCAAGATGATGCTGATGCGCCTGTTGATCGGGTTGCGCGGATTCGCGCGGTCGATGTGCATGCTGTCGGCCAGGCCCACCACGCGCAGCACCTTGCCTTCTTCCATGCCGCCGATGACCAGTTCGCGCCGCGACGCGTTCGCGCGGTCGGCCGACAGCTCCCAGTTGCCGTACGAGCGGTCGCCGTTGCTGTAGACGATGGCATCGGTGTGGCCCGACAGCGTGATGCGGTTCGGCAGTTCGTGGAGCGCGGGCGCGAGCTCGCGCAGGATCGCGCGCATGTGCGGCACCAGCCGCGCACTCGCCAGGTCGAACATCGGGCGGTTCTCGCTGTCCACGATCTGCAGCCGCAGCCCTTCGGTCGTGATGTCGATCAGGATCTGCGAACGGAACTGCTTGAATATCGGGCTCGACTCGATGAGCTTGTCGAGCCGTTCCTTCATGCTCGCGAGACGGTCCGCGTCGGCTTCTTCCTCGGCATCGGCCTGGCGCACCTCGCCCGCGGCGCGCGTGCTCGGGTCCATGCCGCCGCCAGGGATCACGCTCACGCTGGTGCTGCTTTTCTCGCCACCGCTCAAGGCCACCATCAGCGGCATCCGGAAATGCTCGGCAATGCCCTCGCGCTGTTTCGGCGAGGAACTGGAGAGCAGCCACATCACGAGAAAGAACGCCATCATGGCGGTCATGAAGTCGGCATAGGCGATCTTCCATCCGCCCCCGTGGTGGCCGCCGCCGTGACCGGCCACCCGCCGAACGACGATCCTGTGCTTTTCCGCGCTCATGACTTTGTGTGCTCCGCCCGTGTCAGCGCGCCTTGACTTCGCGCACGTGGCTGTCCAGCTCGGTGAAGCTGGGCCGCTCGGTCGAGAACAGCACTTTGCGGCCGAACTCCACCGCGAGCTGCGGTGCATAGCCGTTGAGGCTCGCAAGCAGCGTCACCTTGGCGCACTGGTACATCTTCATGCCCTCGGCCACCTTCTGCTCGATGAGCGACGCGAGCGGCGCGACGAAGCCGTAGGCCAGCAGCACGCCCAGGAAGGTGCCGACCATCGCGTGGGCGATCAGCGCGCCCATTTCCGAGGGCGGCAGGTCGGCCGAGGCCAGCGCGTGCACCACGCCCATCACGGCGGCCACGATGCCGAGCGCGGGCAGCGCGTCGCTCACGCGCGCCAGGCTGTGCATCGGGATCTCGGCCTCGTGCTTGATGGTCTCGATCTCGTGGTCCATCAGCGCCTCGATCTCGAATGCATCGGTATTGCCGCTGATGACGAGGCGCAGGTAATCGCAAAGGAATTCCATCACGCCGGCATCGGCGAGGATCTTGGGATAGCGGCTGAAGATCTCGCTTTGCGACGGGTCTTCCACGTCGGTCTCGAGCTTCATCATCCCTTCCTTGCGCGCCTTGGCGAGCAGCTCGTAGAGCAGAGCGAGCAGGTCGAGGTAGAGCTGGCGGTTGTGCTTGGACGAGCGCAGCAGCAGCGGCAGTTCCTTCAGCGTGGCCTTGATCGTCTTGCCGTTGTTGCCGGCAATGAAGGCGCCCAGCGCGGCGCCGCCGATCATCAGCAGCTCCACGGGCTGGAACAGCACGCCAAAGTGCCCACCCATCAGTGCATAGCCGCCGAACACGGCGCCGATCACCACCAGATAACCAACCAAAAGGAGCACACGCTTCCCCTACTGCCCTTGAGGCGTCGATTCAAAAAGCCCCGCCCACCCGGGCAGGGTCCATGTCAGTGGAGCGCGCCCGCCTCGAGCGCCTGCGCCACACCAAAACCATTGCCTTCTCCGCCCTGCGCCGGGACCACCCCTGCCGCGTCGCCGCTGCGCTTTGCGCCGCGCGCCTTGCCTGCGCGCGAGGGCGGGCGGCACAGCACGCACACGTACCCGTTCTTGTGGTCGTGCGCATGCGCGACGAACTGTCCCGCGCACCGGCTGCAGGTGCTCAGCTGCAGCATGTCGCTGTCGAAAAAACGCACCATCGTGTAGGCGCGCGTGAAATCCAGAATTGGCTCGCTGTCCTGTGCGGCAATTTGCTGCAAATACAATTTATAGCTTTTAATTAAAATCCAGACCTTTCCTTCATCGGAATGGATTTTCATGAATTGGTAAATGTTATAGAACATCGACGAATGGATATTCGCCAGCCACGTCATATACCAATCGGTCGAAAAAGGCAGCAATCCCTTGGGCGGTGAAACGCCCTTTATTTCCTTGTAGAGCCGAATCAGCCGTTCGCGGCTCAGCCCGACCTCGGCCTCGAGGAACTGCAGCCGGGCACCGAGCCCGATCAGTTCGATGGCGAGCTGGACTTCCCGCACTTCGCCAAGGACGGTCTTGCGTGTCATGCCGCCACCGCAGCCTTCTGCATCTGCAGCGTGCGCGCCGACATCAGGATCGACATGTGTGCCTGCTGCAGGCTGCTGTCCTTGCCCTCGCCCACCACCGCCGACATCGAGGCGTGCTCGTTCAGGCGGAAGCTGCAGAGCAGGAAGTTCGACGCCGCGAGCTTCAGGATCTGGGTCAGCGACATGCCCGCGAGCATGTCCGCGAGTTCACTGCTGATGCCGAGGCGGAACATCGCCGCCACGCGGTCCTGCTTGACGAGCTTCTGGGCCAGCAGCATGTAGGCGAGGTTGACGTCACCGATCTCGCGCGAAATCTCGCCGTTCGCCGCATTCATTACGTTATCCGTTTGCAAGATGCACTCCGTTGTTCATGTCCTGGTGTGAATTATTCCCACCTAGTTAAACTTTGTAACTTCCCGAGCCAGGCAAACTGTAAACGGGGCTACAACTGGCTGTAATCTTTTGTTGCAAACGCACGACGCCCCTTCGGAGCAATGCGACTGGTTCTCAGTAACAGAAGGTTTCAATGAAAATACATTGATCATCGGGGCACCTTTGCAGACTGCTCGATGCCATGGATCCAGGCCAGGACCTCGGCCACCGCGAGGTAGAGCTGCGGCGGGATCTGGCGGTCGAGGTCGACCTGCATCAGCAGCCGGATCAGGTCGGGCGAGGCGTGCACGTACACGCCGTTCTCGCGCGCCTGCCGCAGGATCGATTCGGCGGTGAGGCCGTAGCCCTTGGCCACGACCACGGGCGCCTTTGCAGGGTCGGCATAGGACAGCGCAACCGCGGTCTGGCGCGGGCTTTCGGGGCCTGCGGTGGTCATTGATGCAGCTCCCCGACGGCAGGCGCCGCATCCCGGGCCTGCATGGCCGTGATCTGCAGATCCTGCAGGCGCAGGCCCGCGGCCTCGAGGCGGGGGCCGAGTTCGCCGCCGCCGCCCAGCAGCCGCGCGAGCGTGCCGGCCTCGCTGGCCGCGAGCTGCGCCTGCACCTGTTCGCCCAGGAGGCTCAGCCGAAGATCGACCGCGCCGAGCCTCGGCAGCGCCAGCGACACCGTGGTGACCCAGCGCCGCGTCGCCTGCGCTTCGTTCGCGCCGCGCGCCTCCGCTTCATCGGCGGGCGGCTCGTCTTCGGGCTCGACCGACCAGGTCATCGGCACGTCGGGCCAGGCCTGGCCGGTCCAGCGGAACACCGTCGTGGCGAGCAGGTCGAGCTGCTGGTGCACGAGCGCGGTGGTTTGCGGATGGATCACCTCGAGCGCCGGTGCTGCAGCCGCTGCGGCCGCGCGCGCGGCCGAGGCACTGCCGTCGGCCGCGGTGCGCTCGCCGGCTAACCCGGCCGCATCGCCGGCCGGCAGCGCCGCATGGTGCGTGGGCGTGCCGGGCGCCTGATTCGGGACGGCCACGACCGGGGTCGGTGCCTGCGCAAGATCGCCGCGCGGCGCATCGCCTGATGGCGCGGCCGACGCGGTAGCGCCCGGCAGCGCCTGCGCAACCGCCGCAGCGGGCTGTGCCTGTGCCGCCTGCTGCGCTTGAGGCTGCGGTTTCGCACCGGCGCTTTCCGGCTGCTGCTGTTGATGCTGCCGCGTCAGGTGCATCTGCGGCTCGTCGGCGAGTTGCGCCAGGCTGCGCAGGCCCATCGCGAACTCGAGCAGGTGCGATTCGTAGAACAAGCCGCTGCCGCTCAGTGCCTTGTCCAGCGCGGCCGCCAGCACGGGGGCGGGCGGAGTCTTCTGCGCCGACGCCCACAGGGGCGCACTGCCCCGCACCGGCTCGGGATCGGCCTGCAAGTCGGCCAGCACCGCGCCGATGGCGCGAGCCGCGACAGACCATTGCGTCTCGATGGAGCGCGGCCCGCCCGCGGGTGGCTGCGCGGGCGCGGGAGGCTGCGCTTCTGCCGCCAGCAGCGCCGCGTGCATGGCCTGGGACGGCAGCCGGACATCGTTCTTGACCTTCTGGATTTCGGCCACCGCACTCGCGGGCACGCTGGTCCCGACCTCGGCCTGCAGCGCAGCGAGGTCCGGCCGCAACGCGGCAAGCTTCGTTGCGTGCGCGGCATCGGGAGTTCCAACTGGCCTGTTCATGGTCGTGGGTGGGGCGTGGCGATCAGTGCGGCAGGCCGTAGGCCTTGTCAAGATCGCTGCGCTTGTGCAGCTGCGCCATCTTGGCCATCAGCATCTCCAGCTGCGGTTTGACAAGGCTGCAAACCTCCGCCTTGTCGGCGTCGATGCGCGCCATCAAAGCGCGCACATGCGCCAGGTCTTCCGCCGCGAGCGGCACTGTACCGACGGCCTTGAGCCGCTCGACCAGCACCGTGGAGCGGGCCTCGAGTTCGGGCAGCCGCGTCCAGTCCTTGGCGCGCGTCAACGCCGCCATGAGCGACATCGTCGAGGCCAGTTCACGGTAGCAGCGGATAAGCTCCTCGCGCGCCGGCACGGCCTGCTGCGCGTGCATCGAATCAGTTGCCGCCATGGCCGCCCCCGATCTCGCGCCAGGCCGAAGCGATGTTGCCGAGCAGCGACTCCGCCTCGCCGAGCGCCTTGGCGTCGTTGTGCAGGTTCGCGTGCAGCAGGCGGCGGATCACGTAGTCGTAGAGCGCCGTCAGGTTGTCCACCAGCTCGGTGCCGGCGGCGCCCGCGGCCCGGGCATCGAGGCCGGCCTTCAGGCCGTTGTCCACGATGTTGATGGCCTTCGAGATCGCCTTGCCCTTGGCAAGCATGTCGCCGGTCGCCATGTGGTGGCGCGCCAGGCCGACGCTCGTGGCCACGCCGTCGAACAGCATCGCGATGAGCTGGTGCGGCGAGGCGCTCATGGCCTGCGTTTCCACGCCGAGGCGTGAGTAGGCACTGGCGCCGGTTCGGAAAGTGTGGGAGGTGTACATCGGCGGCTTTCTGGGCCTACTTGCTGCTGCCGTTCATGGCATCGAACTGCTGCGTGAGGTAGGCCATGGTGTTGTTGAGGCTGTTGACCAGAACGTCGAGTTGCGTGAATTGCGCGCGGTAGCGTTCGACCGTCGACTCGACGCGTGCCTGCACGGCGTTGTACTGGTCGCTGAGGTCTTCGAGCGTGGTGTTGACGCCGTTGGTGGCCGTCGTGAGCGCGCCGCTCGACGACGTGAGCCGGGTCACGAGCGCGCCGATCTGCTTGCCGTACCCGGCGGTGCTGTCGGTCGCGCTGGAGAACAGGTTCGCGACGCCGCCGAGGTTCTTGCTGAGTGCATTGGCGAGCTTGGTCGCGTCGACCGCGAGCGTGCCGTCCTTCTGGAACCCCACGCCGATCTCCGTCAGCACCTTGATGTCGTTCGGCCCGCCCGCCTGAGCGGCGGTGAGCGTCTGCCGGACCTCGGTCATCAGGTTGCGCAGCGTCTGGTCGCCCATCAGCGCGGCCCCGGTCTTGCTGTCGGCGTCGTAGGCCGTGAGCTTGGTCGCAGTGCTCTGCAGCGTGTTGAAGGCCGTGACGAAGGCGGTGATGGCCGCCGACACCGCCGAGGTGTCGCTCGTCATCTTCAGATTGGTGGTACCGGTCTTCGCGAGCGTCAGCGTCGTGCCCTGAATGCCCTCGGAGACGGTGTTCGACGCGCTCACGATGTCGATGCCGTTGATCTTGAGCTTGGCGTCCTGACCGACCGTGGTCTGCTTCATGGTCTGCGTACCGGCCGGGTCGAAGGCCAGCAGGTTCTGCAGCGCGGCATCCCCGGTCACCGAGATCTGCATGGTCGAGGTCTCGCCCGACTCGCTAGACACCAGCACCAGGCGGTTGGGCGTGCCGCTGCCGTCGTTGATGATGCTCGCGGTGACGCCGGCATTGGCCTTGTTGATCGCGTCGCGGATGCCCTCCAGCGAGTTGGTGCTTTCGCCGATGGTGATCTGCGCCGGATTTCGCTCGGCATCGGCCGCGAAGGTCGCGCCCGTGTACTGGCCAGTGCCGGCATCGAGCGTGCCGCCCGTGATGGCGCCGAAATTGATCGTGATCGTGCCGGTGCCGATCTTGGCCTTGGCGTCGGCCTGGCCGGCCGACACCAGCGACTGCGACTGCGCGAGCTGGGACACGTCGATGGCATAGCTGCCCGCAACCGAGGTCTCGCTGGTGGCGGCGCTCAGCACGGTGGTCTCGCTGACCGAGGCTTTCACCGTCTTGAAGAAGGCCGGGTCGGCGAGCTTGTCGCCGGCAGTCTTGAGCGTGTTGAGCGCGCTCTGGATCTGCGAGTAGGCCGAGAGCTTCGTGGTGTAGCTGGTCGCGCGCTGCTGGATCGCCACGAGCGGCTGGCTCTCGGCTTTCTCGAGCTGCGCGAGCAAGGTGGACAGTTCAAGGCCGGAGCCGACGCCGATGCTGCTGACTGGCATTTTTTCTTTCTCTCGGTGTTTCGCTTTTCTCTGCGGCCTCCAGCGGAAGCCGCAGAGAAAAGCGCAGACGCAAGGGCCGGGGCCCTGCGTCTGCGCCGCGCACCTGCCTTGCGGCAGGCACGCGAAGCGCGTGGGTTGCTAGGAGACGATCAACGCAGGAGCGAGAGGACGCCTTGCGTGGTCTGGTTGGCCTGCGCCAGGACGGAGGTACCGGCCTGCTGCAGGATCTGGGCGCGCGTCATGTTCGACACTTCCACTGCGTAGTCGGCGTCTTCGATACGCGAACGTGCGGCCGACAGGTTGTTGGTCGTGTTGTTCAGGTTCGTGATGGTCGACTCGAAACGGTTCTGCACCGCACCGAGCTGGCTGCGCAGTTCGTCGACGCCGGCAAGGGCTTCGTCGATGGCGGCCAGCGGGTCGGCGTTGTACTGTTCGCCCAGCGTCACGGTGCCGTCGTCGGCCACGTTGGCCTTGTAGTACACCTCGGCGCCATTGGCCTCGCCCTTCACCACGTAGCCGCCGGCGCTGCCGTCGGCATTGGTGACGGCATGCAGCGTGGGCGACGAACCGACCGAAGCGGACGGCAGGCCCGACAGGTTGGCCGTGACGGCGGGCACCGCGACCGGCGGCACTTCGTAGCTGTCGATCGCATCGGAAATGCCGGTGGTCGGTGCCGCGGCAGTGGCGAAGTCGCCGCTGTCGTAGCTCACCTGGCCGGTGGCAGCGTCGAAGTCGGCGCTGATGACCGTGGCGCCCGAATCCTTCGACACGAACCAGTCGCCGTTCTGGTCGACGTACATCTCGATCGCGGCAGCCGCGTCGGAGTTCACGGCCGTCACGTTGTCGACATTCACCGTTGCGCCGTTGCCGGCCGAGATTTCCTGGCCGGCGGCAGCCAGCGTGGCGGTCGGTGCGGCGCCCAGCGGGGTCGAGCCGTCGAATGCCAGCGTGCCCGAAGCGCTGTCGTAGGTGGCGGCGTAGAAGGTCGTACCGGCGTCGTCCGACACATACAGCGTGTCGGCGTCGCCGTCGTCCACGTACACGGTGTACGAGCTGGCGGCAGCGCTGTCGACGGCCGTGAGGTTCACCGAGGTGGTCGCGCCGGTCGAGCCCGGCTTCACCGTGGTCGTTGCCGAAGCGGAAACCGTCGACAGGTCGAGCGACTTCTTGGAAATGTCCATGTTGCCCAGGCCGAGCGTCTTGGAGGTGACTTCCTTGAGGTTGATGTCGATCGTTTCGCCGTCGTGGGCGCCGACCTGGATCGTCAGCTTGCTGTCCTTGGCGAGCACATTCACGCCGTTGAACTGCGTCTGGGCCGACACGCGGTCGATTTCGTCGAGGCGCTGCTTGATTTCAGCCTGGATCGACGAGAGGTCGCTGCCCGAGTTCGTGCCGTTGGCGGCCTGAACCGACAGTTCGCGAACGCGCTGCAGGTTGTTGTTGATTTCGTTCAGCGCGCCTTCGGTGGTCTGAGCGAGCGAGATGCCGTCGTTGGCGTTGCGGGCTGCCTGGGTCAGGCCCTTGACGTTCGCGGTGAAGCGGTTGGCAATGGCCTGGCCCGCTGCGTCGTCCTTGGCGCTGTTGATGCGCATGCCGGACGACAGGCGCTCGATCGCGGTGTTGAGCGAGCTTTGCGACTTGTTGAGGTTGTTTTGAGCAACCAGCGAGAGGCTGTTGGTGTTGATGACTTGCGCCATGTTCGACTCCTGATAAACAAAAGGTTGTGGACTCCGGCCATCGGCCGTAACGCTGGACCCGCTTCCACTGTGAGACTCAAGCCATCGTTGGGTTAGTTATCGGCAGGGTCTGCCGAACATTTAGGGCGGGCCCGAAAAAAGATCCACAACACACTTTCATTCCAAGATCCCCGCCGACCGAGGGCACCCGCGGAACGGGCTTCGCCCGGCCGCTGGGTGCGCCCCCCAGTGGGGGGAGGCGCCGAAGGCGCTTCGGGGGGCGTTCAATTTCAGGCCGGGAGGCTCATGATTTCCTGGTATGCCGCGACCAGGCGGTTGCGCACCTGCAGGCCGGTCTGGAACGCCACATTGGCTTTCTGCAGGTCGACCATGACGTCGTTGAGCGCGACGCCGGGCTTGCCCATTTCGAAGTCCTCGGCCTGGCCGTAAGCGCGGGTCTGCGCGGTGCTGATGTTCTCGAGCGAGCGGCGCAGCTCGGCGGCAAAGCCGCCGGACTCGGCAGGCTCGGCCTTGATGGGTTGCGCGATGCCGGACTGGAGCGCGGTGACGCGCATCTGCTGCAGCACCGATTCGATGGCGGAAATCGACATGGGACTCTCTTTCTCTGGGAGTGGAACTGGGGTGGACAGAGGAAGCGCCGAAGCGCCTCCGCGTGTTTTCAGCGTATCAGGGGACGCCCTCGACACATGCCCCCAACTGACGGCGAAAACCCCGGTTGTTCGGCCAATCGAATATGGCGCGCCTGCTGAGAATCAACGCCGTACCCCAAGCCCGCCCGACCACACACGGCCCCTCGGCATGACTCCAGAACATCCAAGCTTCCCGTCCCCCTCCAAGACCCAGCTGCGCCGGCCGGAGGTCGCCCGATGAATCCGGCGGCGCCCGCGGGCGCCGGCATGGCGCCCTCCTCCGCCTCGGCGTTCACCGAGCGCCTGCGCGCCCAGCCGAAGCTGCCGCTGATCGTCGGCGCCGCCGCGATCGTGGCCGCCGCGGCGGCGTTCATGCTCTGGAGCCGCGCGCCGGACTACGGCGTGCTCTATACCAACGTGTCGGACCGCGACGGCGGTGCGATCATCGCGTCGCTGCAGCAGATGAACGTGCCCTACAAGTTCACCGCCGGTGGCAGCGCGATCCTGGTCGCGAGCGACAAGGTGCCCGAACTGCGGCTCAAGCTCGCGGCCGAGGGGCTGCCCAAGGGCGGCGGGGTGGGCTTCGAACTGCTCGACAACCAGAAGTTCGGCACCAGCCATTTCGCCGAACAGGTCAACTACCAGCGCGGCCTCGAGGGCGAGCTCGCGCGCTCCATCGAATCGATCGGCTCGGTCGAGGCGGCGCGCGTGCACCTGGCGCTGCCCAAGGCGTCGCTCTTCGTGCGCGACCAGAAGAAGCCGTCGGCCTCGGTGGTGCTCACGCTGCACCGCGGCCGCGGCATCGACGAAGGCCAGGTCAGCGCCATCGTGCACATGGTGTCCAGCAGCGTGCCCGAACTCAATGCCAAGAGCGTGACCGTGGTCGACCAGCACGGCAACCTGCTGTCGGCCGCCAATGCGGGCGCGCGCGGGCTCGACGTGAGCCAGCTCAAGTATGCGCAGGAGATCGAGCAGGGCTACATCCGCCGCATCGAGGCGATCCTGCAGCCGATCCTCGGCGCGAGCAACGTGCGTGCGCAGGTCGCGGCCGAGATCGACTTCTCGGTGGTCGAACGCACCGAGGAAAGCTACAGCCCCAACCAGGCGCCGCGCGCGCCGGCGATCCGCAGCCAGACCTCGAGCGAGTCGCTGCAGCAGGGCATGACGCCGCCGGGCGGCGTGCCCGGTGCGCTGTCGAACCAGCCGCCGCAGACGCCGACCGCCCCCATCACCGCACCCGGCACCACGCCGCCGAACGCGCCCGCCAATCCACAGGCCGCCGCGCCGGGCGCCGCCGCGGCCACCACCGCGGCTTCGGCCCTGTCGGGCCCGGGCAGCTCGCGCAAGGACGTGACGACCAACTACGAACTCGACCGCTCGATCCGCCACGTGCAGCAGGCGGCAGGCGGCGTCAAGCGGCTGTCGGTGGCCGTGGTGGTGAACCACCGCGACGCACCCGACGCCGACGGCAAGCGGGTGCAGCGCGCGCTCGCGCCGGCCGAGGTCGAGCAGATCCGCAACCTCGTGAAGGAAGCCATGGGCTTCAGCCAGGAGCGTGGCGACTCGCTCAACGTGGTCAACAGCGCCTTCGCGCGCGAGCACGACGAACAGGCCGGCCCCGAGCTGCCGTTCTGGCGCGACCCCGCCAACCTCGGGCTCGCGATGACGGCGACCCAGTACCTGCTGTTCGCGGTGCTCGCGCTCTTTGCCTGGTTCGCCGTAGCGCGTCCGCTGCTGCGCAAGCATCTCGGCCCGCCAGTGGTCGCCGCGCCCGTCGTACCCGGCCCGATCCCGACCGGCGACCCGGCTGAAGACGAGGCCCAGGCCGCGCAGCACAACGCGCGGCTGCGCGAAGCCGAGCGTCAGAAGGCCGACCTCGACTATGCGCACCAGACCGCCGACCAGGACCCGCGCCTGGTGGCCACCTTGATCAAGCACTGGATGAACTCATGAGCGATGCAGGCACCCGAAAGGCCGCGATTCTGCTGATGTCCATCGGCGAGGACCGCGCGGCGGCCACGCTGCACCACCTGCCCGCCACCGAGGTGCAGGCGCTGGGCGTCGCGATGGCCAAGCTGAGCCAGGTCTCGAAGGACGAACTGGCGGCCGTGCTGGCCGAGTTCCGGCTCGAGACCGAGCAGCTCTCCGCGCTGCACCTGGGCTCGGGCAGCTACATCCGCGCCGTGCTGCGCAAGGCGCTCGGCGACGACCGGGCGAGCAACCTGCTCGAAGACATCCTGCAGCCCGACGAGCCGCATGGCGGCATCGAGCGGCTCAACGACCTCGAAGCCAGCGAAGTGGTCGAGCTGGTGCGCGATGAGCATCCGCAGATCCTCGCCACGCTGCTGGTCCACCTCGAGCGCAAGAAGGCCTCGGAAGTGCTCGAGAAATTGCCCGAGCGCCTGCGCCACGACGTGATCCTGCGCGTGGCCACCTTCGGCGGCGTGCAGCCCGCGGCGCTGGCCGAACTGACCGACGTGCTGACCGAAATGCTCTCGGGCGAAGGCCTGAAGCGCAGCCGCCTGGGCGGCGCACGCACCGCGGCCGAGATCGTCAACCTGATGAACAGCGCGCAGGAAGAAGAAGCCATCGCCCACGTGCGCGCCCACGACGAAGCGCTGGCGCAGCGCATCGTCGAGGAGATGTTCGTGTTCGAGAACCTGCTCGACCTCGAGGATCGCTACATCCAGCGCCTGCTCAAGGACATCGAGTCCGACTCGCTCATCGTCGCGCTCAAGGGCTCGGCGCCCGAGCTGCGCGAGAAGTTCCTCAAGAACATGTCGCAGCGTGCGGCCGAAACGCTGCGCGAGGACATCGAACTGCGCGGCCCGGTGCGCGTCTCGCAGGTCGAGACCGAGCAGAAGGCCATCCTGCAGGTGGTGCGCCGCCTGGCCGACGCGGGCGACATCGTCGTTTCCACCCCGGGCACCGATGAATTCGTCTGACACCTCCTCCTCCGCGTTCGCTTCCACGCGCCCGCGCCTGTCGGCCTGGCAGCGCTGGGAGATGGGCTCGCTCGAGACCGATGTGCGCACGGCGCAGACGCCGGCGCCGAAGCCGGCGGCACCGCGCCGCGACCCGGCGGCGCTGGCACGCGAAGCCGAGCTCCAGCGCCTGCGGCAAGAAGCGCGCGCCACCGGCGAAGCCGAGGGCCGCCGCGAGGGCTGGGCCAAGGGCCATGCCGAAGGCCACGCCGAAGGGCTGGCCGCCGGGCTCGCGGGCGCGAGCGCCCATGCCGAGCAGTTGCGCGCACTGGCCGCCTCGCTGCCCGCGGCGCTGCGCAGTGCAGAGAGCGAACTCTCCGAAGCGATCCTCGCGCTCGCGCTCGACGTGGCGCGGCAGGTGGTCCACCGCACGCTGCGCACCGAGCCCGAATGGGTGCTCGCGCTGGTGCAGGACCTGCTGCATGCCGAACCCGCGCTGCAGGGCGAGCCGCGCCTGCTGCTGCATCCCGACGACGTGGCGCTGGTGAAGAACAGCCTCGGCGGCGAGCTGCAGGCCGCCGGTTGGCAGCTGCGCGCCGACGACACGCTCGCGCGCGGCAGCTGCCGCGTGCGCTCGGCGAGCGGCGAGATGGACGCCACGCTCGAAACCCGCTGGAAGCGCGTTGTGGGCGCCTTCTCGTCGCACGCCGATGCCGAGGGTGCCTGAAGCCATGTCGTCGAACCCGCATCTCCAGTCGTGGCAGGCCACGCTCGCGCAGGCGCGCACCGAGGTCGGCCGCTGCCAGACCATCGCCACCTCGGGGCGGCTGACCCGCGCCGTGGGCCTGGTGCTCGAAGCCGTGGGGCTGCAGTTGCCGGTCGGCAGCGACTGCCTGATCGAACTGCCGCCCGGCCATGCGCAGCGCCATGCCGAGGCCGAAGTGGTCGGCTTCGCGGGCGACCGCCTGTTCCTGATGCCGCAGAGCGAAGTGGCCGGCCTGCTGCCGGGCGCGCGCGTGTTCGCACGCCCCGGTGCGGCATGGCCCGCCGCCGGCGCGGCCCCCGGCGAGGCGCATGCCAAGCGGCTGCCGGTGGGCGAAGGCATGCTCGGCCGCGTGGTCGACGCGGTCGGCCGTCCGCTCGACGGCCTCGGGCCGCTCGACATCAGCCGCAAGGTGCCGCTGTCGTCGCCGCCGATCAACCCGCTGACGCGCGCACCGATCGATTCGGTGCTCGACGTGGGCGTGCGCGCGATCAACGCGATGCTCACCGTCGGCCGCGGCCAGCGCATGGGCCTGTTCGCAGGCTCGGGCGTCGGCAAGAGCGTGCTGCTCGGCATGATGGCGCGCTACACCAGCGCCGAAGTCATCGTGGTCGGGCTGATCGGCGAGCGAGGGCGCGAAGTGAAGGAATTCATCGAGCACACGCTCGGCAAGGAAGGCCTGGCGCGCGCGGTGGTCGTCGCTGCGCCGGCCGACAACTCGCCGCTGCTGCGCCTGCAAGGCGCTGCCTACGCCACCTGCCTGGCCGAGTACTTCCGCGACCAGGGGCGCGACGTGCTGCTGATCATGGATTCGCTCACCCGCTATGCGATGGCGCAGCGCGAGATCGCGCTCGCGGTCGGCGAGCCGCCTGCCACCAAGGGCTACCCGCCTTCGGTGTTCGCCAAGCTGCCGGCGCTCGTGGAGCGTGCGGGCAACGGTGCGCGCGACGCCGAGGGCCGCGGCGGCTCGATCACCGCCTTCTACACCGTGCTGTCCGAAGGCGATGACCAGCAGGACCCGATCGCCGATTCGGCGCGCGCCATCCTCGACGGCCACGTGGTGCTCTCGCGCACGCTGGCCGAGGCCGGCCACTACCCGGCCATCGACATCGAGGCCTCGATCAGCCGCGCGATGACCTCGCTGATCGAGCCGTCGCAGTTCGAGACCGTGCGCCGCTTCAAGCAGGCGCTGTCGCGCTACCAGCGCAACCGCGACCTGATCAGCGTCGGCGCCTACGCGCCCGGCCACGATCCGCAGCTCGACCAGGCGATCGCGCTCTATCCGCGCATCGAGGCCTTCCTGCAGCAGCCGATGCAGGAGCGCTGCGGCTATGCCGAAGCGATCGCACGCATGAGCGACATCTTCCCGGCTGCCTGACCGGGCGGCCACCCCTATCTCCCGGAACCACCATGGCCCACAAACTTCCGCTCGACACGCTCACCGACCTGGCGCGCACCAAGGCCGACGACGCCGCCCGCCAGCTCGGCGTGCTGCAGAACGCGCAAGTCAGCGCGCGCGAGAAGCTCGACCTGCTGCTGCAGTACCGCGAGGACTACAGCCAGCAGCTCGACGTGCTGATGCAGGGCGGCCTGCCGTCCGCGCAGTGGCACAACTACCGCAACTTCCTGGCCACGCTCGACGGCGCGATCCAGCAGCAGCGCGCCATCGTGGCGCAGGCCGCGAGCCGGCTCGACCTGGGGCGCAACGAATGGCAGCACCACAAGCGGCGCCTCAACTCCTTCGATGCGCTGGCCGAGCGGCTGCGCCGGCAGGAGCTGGTGGCCGGCGCGCGGCGCGAGCAGCGCGACAGCGACGAGCGCGCGGCGCGCCAATTCTTCGACCGAGCGATCCAACCGACATCCTGATTCCTTTCGCCATGTCCACTTCCATCGCCCCTTCCTTCGGCCCCGGCACGGCGGCCTCGCCCGTTTCTTCCTCCAGTGCCTCCGGTGCGCGCGGCCGCAGCGCCGACGAGCCCGATGGCCGCAATTTCCATGCGGTGCTGGAGCGCTCGCGCGGCGGCAACGCGCAGCCCGCCGAAGACGGGTCTGCGCTGGAAGGCGCGGCCCGGCGCAAGCCCGGGCGCGGTGCCGACCGCAGGGAAGAACTTGCGGCCGAACCGCTGCCACTGGCCTTCTTCGCCCCGATGCCCGGAAGCTTGCCGGCTGCGGGGCTGCCGGCCGGTGCACCGGTTGCCGCCGGCGGCGCGCAGGCCGGCACACCGGGGCTGGTGACCGATACCGCAACCGGAGATGTACCGGCAGCCGATGCCGGCACTGCCGTCGCGGCCGCCGACGAGGCAGCGGGCAGCACGCAGCCGCAGCCTGCCGACGCGCTCGCCCAGACCGCACCGCAGGCGAACGGCAGCGCCGCGAAGCCCGATGCCCAGGCTCCTGCCACCATGCCGGCGGACGCCATTGCCCAGCCGACCGGCGAGGCCGACGCCGACGCAGTCGACGCCACAGCCGTGCCGATCCCTGTCGCCAACCCCGCGCGTCCGGCAGCGCCGAATGCAGCGGTGTCCGACCTGCCGATCCCGGCGCAGGACGATGCCGCGGCCACGTCGATCCCCACCGATGTGGTGGCGCGCGCGGCCGAGCTGCCGGCGCAGGGGCCGGCGACGCCCGCCGCCTCCATCGTGCTCGGCTCGCCGCCTTCCATGGCGGTCGACAGTGCGCGCACGAGCGTGCCGCCGGCCTCGGTCCACACGCCGACCCTCACGGTCGAGCCGTCGGTCGGCAGCGAGGCATGGGGCCGCGCCATCGGCCAGCAGATGCTGCGCATGAGCGCCGCGGGCTACCAGGTGGCCGAACTGAACCTCAACCCGGCCGGCCTCGGCCCGCTCAAGGTGACGCTGTCGATGGCCGACAACCAGGCCCAGGCGATGTTCTTCTCGGCCCACGAGAGCGTGCGCCGCGCGGTGGAAGCGGCGCTGCCGCAGTTGCGCGCGAGCATGGCCGACAGCGGCATCAGCCTCGGCCAAGCTTCGGTCGGCGCCGAGGCGCACCACTCGCCGGGACAGGGCGGCACCCTCGGCCAGGATGCGCAGCAGCAGCAGCAACAGCAGCAGGCGTCCGCGCGCCGCGCGGACCGCCCGGCCTTCGGCTCGGAGGCGGCCGCTGCCGCCGCACAGGCCGCGCCCCTTGGGACCGCTGCCGCGCAGCGCAGGTCCAACGCCGCCGTCGACACCTTCGTCTGAACACCTTCGCCTGAGGCGAACGCGGGATCTGAGGCCTTTTTCCGCGCTTGATCAGCCCTTCGTTTGCCGCTCACCTGGCAAAAAATAGTCCGAACCCGATTCGTTTCGCAGCTTCCAACATGGCCACCAGTCCTACCGCCGCAATTCCAACCGTTCCCCCCGCCACCGGCCGTTCATCGAAGCTGGTGATCGTGCTCCTGAGCGTGGCGCTGGCCGCCGTGCTGACCGGCGGCGGCGTGTACTACCTGATGAGCCCGCGCGAAGGCGCCGCGCCGGCCCCGGCCGCCGCTGCGGCCGTTGCCGTGCCCGAGAAGCCGATCTTCGTGACGCTCGAGCCGGTGACGGTGAACGTGCGCTCCGACGGCCGGCCGCGCTTCCTGCACGTGGGCATGGCGCTCAAGGTGCGCGACGAACAGACCAAGACACGCATCGTCGAGTTCATGCCCGAAGTGCGCAGCCGCCTGCTGCTGCTGCTGTCGAATCGCCCGCCCGAGTCGCTGGTCACCACCGAGGACAAGGCCCGGCTCGCCGAGGAGATCCGCTTCGACCTGAGCCGCCCGCTCGGCGCCGGCAGCCCGCCGCAGGAGATCGCAGGCGTTTCCTTCAGCACCTTCATGGTGCAGTAACCCATTTCACGAACCGGCGATCCATGGCCTATGAACAAGTGCTCTCCCAGGACGAGGTCGACGCGCTATTGCAGGGCGTCACCGGCGGCGGGAGCGAGCAGAACGACGGCGCGGCGAGCAGCGCGGACGGCCTGCCCGTCTACAACCTCGGTGCGCCAGACCGCGTGGTGCGCGGGCGCATGCACACGCTCGAAGTCATCAACGAGCGTTTCGCGCGCCACCTGCGCAGCTCGCTGCTGAACTTCATGCGCCGCAGCCCCGACATTTCGGTCGGACCGATCCACATCCAGCAGTACGGCGAGTTCGTGCGGCACCTGCCGGTGCCCGCCAACATCAACATGCTGCACCTGAAGCCGCTACGCGGCACCGCGCTCTTCGTGTTCGACCCGAAGCTGGTGTTCCTGGTGGTCGACAACCTGTTCGGCAGCGACGGCCGCTACCACGTGCGCGTGGAAGGCCGCGACTTCACGCGCACCGAACAGCGCATCATCAAGCGCCTTCTGAACCTCACGCTACAGTGCTACGGCGACGCCTGGCAGCCGGTGTTCCCGCTCGCCTTCGACTACGTGCGCGCCGAGATGCACGGCAAGCTGGCCAACATCGTCGCGCCGAACGAGGTGGTGATCACCACCACGCTGCAGATCGAGTTCGGCCCTGTGGGCGGCTTCCTGCACGTGTGCATTCCCTATTCGATGATCGAGCCGATCCGCGACCTGCTTTCCAATCCGGTGCAGGACGAGATCGAGATCGACAAGCGCTGGGTGCGCCAGATGTCGCAGCAGATGCAGAGCGCCGACGTCGAGCTCTCCGCCGAATTCATCACCATGCCCTCGACCATCGGCGAGGTGCTCAAGCTCCAGGCCGGCGACGTGCTGCCCATCGAGTTGCCCTCGTCGATCACCGCGCGCGTCGACGGCATTCCGGTCATGGAATGCGGCTACGGCGTGTCGAACGAACGCTATGCGCTGCGCGTGCTGCAGATGATCTCCCACCAAGACAGCGATCCGAAGAACGACCATGACTGACAACACTTCAT
Source organism: Variovorax sp. Soil_C_19 (assembly GCF_057657255.1). Taxonomy (NCBI): domain Bacteria; kingdom Pseudomonadati; phylum Pseudomonadota; class Betaproteobacteria; order Burkholderiales; family Comamonadaceae; genus Variovorax; species Variovorax sp. Soil_C_19. The sequence continues at coordinate 162,246 of NZ_JBDGIV010000012.1, forward strand.
CCTCCAGCGATGCGGACGATTGGGCCAGCGCGCTGGCCGAGCAGACCGCCGCTTCCGCACCGGCGCCTGCACCCGCTCCCGCTCCTGCCCCCGCAGCGGCGCCGGCCCGTGCGCCCGTCCCAGTGGCCGCACCGGCTGGCACCCGCGTCTTCCAGCCGCTGCATGCCACGCCGCCCGGCGCGGGCAATCCGGTGGACGTCGAGCGCATCCTCGACGTCCCGGTGCAGCTCACGGCCGAGCTCGGCCGCACGCGCATCACCATCAAGAGCCTGCTGCAGCTGTCGCAGGGTTCGGTGGTCGAGCTCGACGGCCTCGCCGGCCAGCCGCTCGACGTGCTGATCAACGGCTACCTGATCGCGCAGGGCGAGGTGGTGGTGGTGAACGAGAAGTACGGCATCCGGCTGACCGACATCGTCACCCCGTCCGAGCGGATGCAGAAGCTCGGCCGCTCATGATGCCTTTCGCCAGATGGTGCCGGACTGCGGCCGCGGTGACCGCCGCCGCATGGGGCCTGGCCGCGCATGCCGCGCTGCCCACCGTGCCCACGCCGGTGGAAAGCGCCGCGGCGCCCGCGGTCGGCGCCTCGAGCCTGCTGCAGGCCGGCTTCGGCATGTTCGTGGTGCTGGGCCTGATCTTCCTGTGCGCCTGGGCGGCACGCCGCTTCGGCCTGCAGCGCCTCGGCAGCGGCCACCTCGTGAAGGTGGTCGGCAGCACCATGGTCGGCCAGCGCGAGCGCGTGGTGGTCGTCGAAGTCGGCAGCACCTGGCTGGTGCTCGGCGTCACGGCGAGCCAGGTCAACACGCTGCATTCGTTGCCCGCGCAGGCAGGCGGCACCGCCTTGCCGGCCTCGGCAGACACGCGCGACCTGCGCATCGCGGGCGCGGCCAACCTGTTCGCGCAGAAGCTGCGCGAATCGCTCGGCCTCAAGCCGCAACCGGGCCGATGATGCGAACCCCCATTGTTCGGCGGTGCCTCGGCGGCGCCGCGCTGATGCTGCTCGCGCTGGCGCTGCCCGCCGCGGCCATCGCCCAGGGCCTGCCCGGCGTCACCAGCACGCCCGGCCCGGGCGGCAGCCAGACCTGGTCGCTCAGCGTGCAGACGCTGGTGATGCTGACCTCGCTGTCGTTCCTGCCGGCGCTGCTCTTGAGCATGACCAGCTTCACGCGCATCCTCATCGTGATGGGATTGCTGCGCACCGCCATCGGCACGCAGTCGTCGCCGCCGAACCAGGTGCTGGTCGGGCTGTCGCTCTTTTTGACCTTCTTCGTCATGTCGCCGGTGTTCGACAAGGCCTACGACGAGGCCTATGTGCCGTTCTCGCAGAACAAGCTCAGCGCCGAGCAAGCGCTCGAGAAAGGCATCGCGCCCTTCAAGTCGTTCATGCTCAAGCAGACGCGCGAGAACGACCTGGCGCTGTTCGCCCGGCTCGCCAAGACGCCCGAGATGCAGGGCCCCGAGGACGTGCCGCTGCGCATTTTGCTGCCCTCGTTCGTGATCAGTGAACTGAAGACCGCGTTCCAGATCGGCTTCACGATCTTCATCCCGTTCCTGATCATCGACCTCGTGGTGGCCAGCGTGCTGATGTCGATGGGCATGATGATGGTGCCGCCCGCCTCGATCGCGCTGCCGTTCAAGCTGATGCTGTTCGTGATGGCCGATGGCTGGCAGTTGCTGATCGGCGCGCTGGCCCAGAGCTTCTACATCTAGAGAGAGATTTTTCGAATGACGCCCGAATCCGTCATGACCCTGGGCAGCCAGGCGATCCACGTCTCGCTGCTGCTCGGCGCGCCGCTCTTGATCGTCGCGCTCGTGGTGGGCCTGGTGATCAGCATCTTCCAGGCCGCCACGCAGATCAACGAAGCCACGCTGTCCTTCATTCCCAAGCTGCTCGCGGTGTTCGCTGTGCTGGTGATCGCCGGGCCCTGGATGCTGGGGCAGATGCTCGACTACATGCGCGTGCTCTTTTCCAGCATTCCGCAACTGGTCGCCTAGATGCCCGCGATCTTCTCCGTCACTTCGGCGGAGCTGGCCGCCTGGCTGACCGCTTTTCTCTGGCCCTTCATCCGCATGCTGGCGCTCGTGAGCACCGCACCGGTGTTCGGGGAGCCGGGTGTCTCACGCAACCTCAAAGTGGCGATCTCGGTGTTGCTCGCGGTGGCGATCGCGCCCACACTCGCGCCGATGCCGCAGGTGCCGATCGTGTCGGCCGGTGGCGTGTGGATCGTCATCCAGCAGGTGCTGATCGGCGCGGCCATCGGCTTCACCATGCGCATGGTGTTCGCCGCCGTGCTCGCCGCGGGCGAATACATCGGCCTGCAGATGGGCCTGTCGTTTGCCTCCTTCTTCGACCCCATGGCCGGCGGCGCCACGATGGTGATCGCGCGCTTCATGCACATGCTGGCGATCCTGATCTTCCTGGCGCTCGACGGCCACCTGCTCATGGTCGCCGCGCTGGCCGAGAGCTTCCACACGCTGCCGATCGCCGATGCGCCGCTGGCGGCGCGGGGCTGGTTCTTCCTGGTGTCGGCCGGCGCGCAGATCTTCTCCAACGGGCTGATGCTGGCGCTGCCGCTCGTGACCGCGCTGCTCACGCTGAACCTCGCGATGGGCATCCTGAACCGCGCCTCGCCGCAGTTCAGCATCTTCGCGGTCGGCTTTCCGCTCACGCTGCTCGCGGGCATCGGGATGATGCAGCTGCTGATCCCGCAGCTCGGCGCGTTCCTGGAGCCGCGCTTTGCCGAAGCGCTGGACAACGTGCTGCGGCTCACGCAGGCGCTGCGGCCCTGAAGGCCACGCCTTCCGTCACAGGTAGTTGAACAGCGCAATGCTGTGCAGCCGCGCGAAGGTCTGCTGCGTGGCCTTCAGCGAGGTCTCGCGCTGCAGGTACTCGGAGATTGCGGCGGCCGGCTCCAGGTCTTCGATCTCGGAGAGGTAGGCCTTGTCGACCAAAGCCCGCGCGGCAGCGCCGTTGGCGAGCGCATCGAGTTCGTTCATGCGCGAACCCACCGACGAGATCACCGTCAGCACGTTGTCGTGCGCATTGGTGACCTTGACGTTGAAGGTGCTCAACGCATTGAGCAGCTGTGCCTGGGCCGCGTCGCCGCCACCGGCGAGTGGCTGCTTGAGCGCGGTGATCATGTCGCCAATGGCGGCAAAGATGTCGGTGCCGGCATTGCGGGCGGTGGCGACCTGGAAGGTGTCGCCGTCGGCGGGCGTGCCGCTCATCTTGATCTGCATGCCGCCGAACGAGATCGGGGCGTCGGCCACATAGGGGCCGCTGGCAGCGACCACGGGGGGCGTGTCGGTGGTCGAGACGGTGTAGTTGCCGCCGGTGAAGCTGATCGTGAAGTCCTTGCCGTAGTGCGCGGCGGAGGCATCGGTCAGGCCGACCGAACCGAACACGCCCGAACCGGTGTTGCCGGCCGCGGCCGAGGTCACGTAGCCCGCGCCGCCCTGCACCGACTGAAACACGCTGCGGCCGTCGTCGGTGGCGGCCATCTGGCGCGACACGTCGATCTGCATCAGCCGCTGGCCCTGGTCGCCCATGTAGCGGATGCCGCTCGCGTCGTTCACGAATGGCGGGCTCGCGCTCTTGAAGCCCGCGAACAGGAACTGGCCGTTGCCGTCGTCGGCGTTGGCCACGTTCACGAGCTGGTCGAGGTTGCCCTGCAGCGTGGTCGCGAGCGTTGCGCGGTCGACGTCGGAGAGCGTGCCGTTGCCCGCCTGCACCGCGAGCGTCTTCATGCTCTGCATGATCGAGGTGGCCGACTTCAGCGCCGTCTCTTCCTGCGAGAGCGAGAGCATTGCGCGGCTGCGGCTCGACGTGAGCTGCGCCGATTCGGCCATCGACTGGCTGACGCCGAGCGCGCGCGCAGCGGCCACCGGATCGTCGGCCGGCGTGAGGAACTTGGTGCCCGCGGCGAGCTGCTGCTGGATTCGGAACAGCTTCTGTTGCTGGGTTCCCATCGCGCTCTGGCTCTGGGCATAGAAAGATTGGGTGCTGATGCGCATCGCGGCTCCTGGGTGTGTGTGGCTAGCCGCGGATGCCGAGGATCGCGTCGAACATGCTCGATGCGGTCTGGATCACCTTGGCATTGGCTTGGTACATCTGCTGGTACATCAGCAGGTTGGCGGTTTCCTCGTCCTGGTTCACGCCCGAGATCGCATCGCGGCTGGCGCGGATCTGGCCCGTCACGCTCGCTTGCGTCTGCTCGGCCACGCGGACTTCCATGGCGCGGTTGCCGACCTCGCTCACGAGCTTGGTGTAGCCGGCGTTGAAGGTCGAAGTGCCGCCGTCCATCGCGTTCTTTCGCTGCAGCGCGCCGAGGCGCAGCGCGTTGCTGCCGTCGGAGACGCCGCCCGTGTTCTTGCCGATGGTGAAGGTGTCACCATGGGCGGGCGCGCCGCCGAGCTTCACCTCGACGCCGTCGAAGCGGATCGTGGCGCCCGCGGTGTAGGGCACGGCGGTGCCGGCCGCGTAGGTGCTGGCGCTGCCGTCGGCCAGCGTCACCGTGACCGCGGAACCGGCGGGAAAGCCCGAGAGCGTGCTGGCCGTGGCGTCGTAGGCCAGCGTGACGCCCGCGGCCAGCGGCGTGGCGAGGTAGGCGGCGTCGACCACGGCCGGGCCCAGCGCGCCGGTGCCCTTGTTGCCGACCGTGTTGCCGGTGACCAGCGGCGAGCCGGCGGCGATCTTGGCGGTTTCGTGCACCAGCACGTCCATGTCGCGCGCACCGTTGCGCGTGGGCTGCACCAGGAACGAATCGCCCGCCTGCGCGGCGCCGCTCGCGATCGACAGGCTCACGCCGTCGAAGCTGACCGGCAACGCGGTGTAGTCGCCGAGAACCTGCTTGTCCGACAGGCGGGTGACGGTGTAGGTCAGCGTGCCGGCCACGTCCTTGACCTGCACCGCGTAGTCGCTGGTGGTGAGCTGGGAGGTGTCGCTCACGGTGGCGCCGAGCACCATGTTGCCGCCATTGCGCGCGTTCGAGAACACGCCCGTCTCGGCCATCGAGAAGAAGTCGCCGCCGAGCGCGCCGTTGAGGTCGACGCCAAGCTGGTGCTGCTTGTTGAACTCGGCACCCAGGGCCATGGCCAGGCGGCCGATGGCGTTCTGCGAGGTCGTGAGCGTCTCGGCGCGGAACGCCATGAGGCCGCCGAGGGAACCGCCCGTGAACACGTTGTCGTTGAGCTCGGAGACGGTGCCCGTGAGCCCGACCAGCGCCATCGACATGCGCGTGGGATCTGCCGCCGAGGGCACTGCCTGCATCTTGGCGGCCCGGTCGCCGAGCACCAGCGACTGGCCGTTGCCGATGAAGACGTTGTACTGGCCGCTGTGCTGCTCGAGCACCTTGACGTCGACGATCTTGCCGAGGTCGGCCACCAGCTGGTCGCGTTGATCCATCAGGTCGTTCGGCGGCTGGCCGCCGGCCATGGCGCTGAGCTGGCTGATCTGCTGGTTGAGGCTGGCGATCTGCGTGGCGTAGGTGTTGATCTGGCCGGCGCTGCCCTTGATCTGTTCGTTGACCGAGCTGTTCAGGTCGGTGAGGTACTGGTCGGTGGCGCGGAACTTGTTGGCCAGGGTCTGCGCGGCGCTGATGAGCTGCTGGCGCGCTGCCGGGTCGGCCGGGGTGTTGGCCACGTCCTGCACGCTCGCGAAGAACTTCTGCATCAGCGGCGTGAGGCCGGCCGTCTTATCGGCCAGCAGCGAGTCGATGCGGTTGATCTGCGAGCCATAGCTCGCGAGCGCGGCGCTGCGCGACTCGGCGCCGTTGAGCTGTGCCGTGAGGTACTGGTCATAGCTGCGCTGCACCGTGGTGACGCGCGCGCCGCCGCCGATGAAGCCGGCGCCGCTCGCGGTGCCGCCGTTGGAGGACACGATCGCCGTCTGCCGGTTGTAGCCGACGGTGTAGACATTGGCCGTGTTGTGCGCGGTGGTCACGAGCGCGGCACGCGCAACGCCGAGGCCGGACAGGCCCGTTTGGAACATCGACATGGGTGTTACCTGTAGAACGTTTCTTGTTGGGGGCGAGGGCAGCGTTTGGGATGCCCTTGTGCTTTGTTTATCGGCAGGCCGCGCGGAAGTTGAAGGCTGCCTTTCGCGGCTTGCGTTCAGGCGGCGCGGCGAAAGACGCTGACCGACGCGACCAGGCTCTCGGCCTGCTCCTGCATCGACTGCGCGGCGGCCGCGGCCTCTTCGACCAGCGCCGCGTTCTGCTGCGTCACCTGGTCC
>NZ_JBDGIV010000013.1:0-158556 GCF_057657255.1 Variovorax sp. Soil_C_19
TCGTCGAGCCGTAGACCTCTGCGCGCGCATCGATTCCGGCGCCGCGGGCAAGGGCGTGGTTTATTGACCGCTTACGAAGCCTTCGCAAGCTGCGTTATCAGGTGAGCATGAAGCGCCCCGGCTTTGAACTGACCCCCAGAAGTTGGACGGTCACGATCCCGCCGATCAGGCGGTGCTTCTCAGCCGGTAATCGACCCCCTGCAGTCCAAGCTTTATGCGCTTGTGGTTGTAGTAGTGGATGTAATCATGCACGCCCGCTTCGAGCGCATCGATGCTATCGGGCGCTGCAAGATGGAAATACTCGGCCTTCAACGTGCCGAAGAAGCTTTCAATCGCCGCGTTGTCGAAGCAATTGCCCTTACGGCTCATGCTTTGCTTGACCCCCCGCCTCGCGAGCATCGATCGGTAGGGCTTCATCTTGTAGTGCCAGCCCTGGTCCGAGTGAACTATAAGTTCGGCGGTGCACCTGATCCGCGATAGTGCTGTCTGAAGTGTGCTGCAAACCAGATCGAAGACGGGGCGTCTTGCCATGCGGTGCGCGATGATCTCGCCGTTGTAGAGGTCCATACAGGCCGACAGATAGAGCTTCTGGCCATTCACACTGAACTCGGTGACGTCCGTCGCCCATTTCCGGTTCGGAGCGGTTGCGCAAAAGTCGCGTTGCAGAACGTTGGGCACGTGCTCATCGCTTATGCCCAGGACTTGTCGGAAGCGCTTCTTCGCCCGGATCAGCGCGCGCAGTCCCATCTTCTGCATCAGACGCTGCGCGCACTTGTGGTTGACCGGTTTTTCGAGCGAATTGCACAGCGCAGCCGTGATCCGTCTGTAGCCGTAGCGGCCCTTGTGCTCGTCGTAGACAGCGCGTATCTTGGTCTTCAGAATGCTTTGCTGGTCGGCGCGCTGGATCGCCTGACACTGGTAGTAGAACGTGCTGCGTGCCATGCCTGCAGCTTGCAGCAGATCCGCCAATTTGTGGTGATGCCTCAACCCGGTAATCAGACGCGCCTTGTCGGCGCAGCTGATCTCTTCGACCGGATCAAGGCTTGTAATTTTTTTATGTACGCGACCTCCGCGCGCAGTCGCTCATTCTCTTCACGCAGAGCCTGCGTCGAATCGGTGGAAGCCGGGTTTGCCGGCGGTGGACAGCGTCGTTCCGGCTTCATGCTGGGACGCCCTTGTTTTCTGCCATCGAGGGCCTGCACGCCACCTTGGTCAAGATTGCGTCGCCAGACCACCACTTGATTGGGATTGCGGATGTCATAGACCGCCGCCACTTGGCGGCTCGAAAGCTGTTCACGATCCTGATGAGCCAGCACCTGCAACTTGAACTGCGCACTGTACGCGCTGCGCTTGGGGCGCAACCCGTCAATGCCGTGGAGGCGATAGTGGCTCACCCAGGTGCGGATCTTTTCCTCGGACAGCGACCAACGCCGGGCCAGCAACTTCGCTCCGCCCTCGCCAGCCAAAAAGCTCTCAACGACCTTGAGCTTGAACTTCGCTTTGTACTTCTTCATGAACCCCTTGAAGTTTGCCCAACTTCTGGGGGTCAGTTCAAATCCGGGGCGCTTCACTGGCAGCGAACGAGGTCTCATATGAAAATAACCTCCTATGATGCCCATGCAGTACCTGCTTCTATCTCTGACGGATCACCAATCGGCGCCGCTGGAAGCTGCACGGCACGGCGGATCGCAAAGCCGCTATGTACGCTGCCTGAACATAGCCGGACGTTGGGCGGTTCATGGCACCACTCATTCACCACTACTCGTGTGGCGTCCCGAGCAGGCTAGCGAAGCTCGTGCGGCCGCTGACCGTTCGGCAGCGGCCCGCCGCCGGCCGGTTGAGCTGGTGTCGCGCGGCGATTCCGGATGGGTAGAAGGGCGCGAAATCCAGGTGTTCAGTGATGCCTTCGAGCCCGCGCTCCAAGGTCACGCGGCACCCAGCGAAGCCAAGGCTCGTCGCTTGCGTGTTGAAGCCGACAAGCTCGAGGCGTTCTGCCTGGTAATGCGGCAGGCTGCGGCCGCAACGACCCATGAGGAGTTCGTCGCGGTCAGCCGGGCGGCTGGAAAGGCGCTCCACGCGAAGTTCGGGGGTGGATCCATCCCAGCGGCATCTGCCTGGCTGGCAGGTCGCAAAGGCCGAGAGGCGCTACAGAGCGTGCTCGCAGGAGAGGCGGAACTAACGGGACCGCTCACGATACGGGAGATCGTCGAGACTGCGGCGCTCGCGGAAGAGACGGAACGCTTACAAGCTGAGACTCCGAGCGCAGGCAAGTGAGCGCCTTTGTAGCGACTATGCGAAGCTACCCGAAGCCGGCATATGACGTGGTGCAGGCGCACCCAGTGCCGCCGCCAGGCGCTCCCGGTTTGGGGCTGGACCGGCCCTGTCTCCCGCGACCGCGGGACTGACTTCTGAATAAAGCTGTCAGCCGCGCAGTGAAGCGGCCCAAGTGTCTTCATGCACGATGAACAGCGGCACGCCTGCTTCCTTGTGCTGAATGGCTTTCTCGATCTTGGTGCCGAAAGTACCGTGTTTCCATTCTGCGCTCCCAAGGCCACCGACCACTAGATAGTGCAGCTTCTTGCTGACCCCCGAGATAGTCCCCCCGCGCGTTTCGATCGCTTTCTCACAGGTCTTGCGAGGTCCGAAAACGAAGTCGCCGGTAAAGCAAAAAAGCCTGTTGGGAATCTCGATTTCTTCAAGGCGATCGATTGGCAGCTCGCTCACGAAACCTGCGTCGGCTATCTCGTCCAACCTGCCGCCGACGAGCTGACGCAAGGTTTCGGCGAGGTGGCTGCGCTCCTCCTCGGTGACAAGCCCATCCGCCAGAATGCTTTCGACCTGGGCTTTGATCACTGTGCCGGGCCACGTCAGGGCCACCGTTTCGGCGCCGGTAAGCCATGACCTGAGGAAGCCGATCTCGGCATCGTTGAGATGCCCATCAGACATGATGCCTTGGACGATGCCAACCAGCGCCGCACACGAGGTGCGCATCTCGTTTCGGAAAGCCGTCGCCTGGCGCTGGTAGATGTTGATCACGCGGCACCCCCCCTGTTCGCCTGCCGCTTTCCAGATGGCAGAGGTATCGCCCGTGAATGTGACCGCCATGCCGGTCAGGGTGCATGTGCGCGTGGCGCCAGCAACAATGTCGATGAACAGGTCCTCCCCGCGCAACCCTTGCCACATGGCCAGATAGTGCAGCGCTCCTACACGTTTTCCCGCTTTGATGGCTTTTCCTCCGCCGACCCATGGCAGGCTCGGCAATTCACCGCGCAAAGCCTGCGCGGCCAGTTCGGGGGATTCCTTCGCCTTCTCGATTCCCCTGAGCCAAGAGCAAACGAGGCCTTTATCGGGTCCGCCCCAACGTTCTACCCACGATTCGCCCTGAGGTGAGGCGGAGCTGAAACTGCATTCAACGATCACGGCGGCTCCATTCGAGGGACATGCAACAAGGATCCAGGCGCATCCTATCGCCCGGTTTATACGCAAGCTTGCGCGTGAACCCGCAGATCGTTGCGGCGCTGCGCTATAGCCTGGCTAGCCGCTCCGTAGCTTCGCGTGCACCGAGGTCCCTCACGGCCGCGAGGCTTTCAAGCTGTGCTGCCCGCGGACGTGCCTTACCTTGTTCCCAGTGGTAAACCGTCTGCCCGGAGACGCCGACCAGTTGGCCGTAGCTCGCCGCAGACAAACCGAGCTTTGCGCGATGTGCTGCCAACCTCATCGCGCTGAATCGCCGCTTCGTGCCTGATGCCGCGTCAGAGTCCGAGAGGCTTGCAGCGGTCGGACGAGCCGGTCCCTTTGCCACATAACGAAGCTCTCTTTCGATCGCATTCACCTGGCGACGCAGTTCTGCAGTCATGCCGCGGTGCGCGACTGATGCCTTCTTGAGTGATTCGATCTCGGCGCGCACTTCTTTGCGAGCAATGCGGGAGATCTCGGCTTTGAGAATCGATGCAATGTTTGGCATCTTCGCATTGTGCCGCTACGGCAATCTGGCCTCCCCAACGGTCCACAAATCGGTCGGAATGTCGTCTTCCATGCCGCATCCTGCTGATCGCGACCGAAGAACGTCGGGTCGAGCACCAGTTCGCGCATTGGCCTGAGCTTCGGTCGAGTCTCGTCAGCATGCCGCTTGAACCGTCTGCTGGCCCGCGATCATGTCGTCAAAAGCTGATCTGTCGAACTCACACGCCGTTCGCCGTTATTTCTTTGCATTTCCGGATGGTGCCCTCCGAAACTATTTCCGACGCTGCGCTGATCACGTGCAGTTGCTAACGGTTTTGATACCGATCTTTTCGCTGCCTTTGCCGGTTGCGAGCGGGATCATAGGACAGCCCCACCCCACCGCTTCGACTGCATGTAAGCAACGCCGATATACGGCGAGTGGACTGAGATGCGATTTAGCCGAAGTGCTTACGGAGTGCGCGGCTTCGATCCGGCCGTCTCCCTCCTCCCGAGGGTGTTGCGCTGGCGTGAGCTACCTTGACAGCGAGTTCGCGGCCGCGCACTGCTGCCGCCAGACGTGCCGACGCAGAAGAAGCCGTTCCTGCAGTGTCAGCCGCGCCTCAACTCAGCGCGGATCTTAGGTAGAACGCGCCACTTGAGGAGCCCACCCGATACCAAGGTGGTTGCCATGGGGACCGTTGTGGACTGCTCTCAGCGCCACGGGAGGAATAGCAGACATTGGGCTCATCTCGACAAGTGCTACTCGCGAACAGCTCTGAGCGTAGTGCCGCGCACTCAGTTGCACAACTCGCAGGTCGCTTCCGGGGACCCACTCTTGTCTACGCGTTTGGTGCGTACCAGGCACCAGTGTGCGTCCGTCCACGAGCCTACCGGCGCGATCCCGGTCTACCTACGATCAATAGCAGACGGCCCTGTGCCGTGATCCGTGCCCGACGACCCTTGGGAGTTGAACGGCAACTTGCTGCCAGTCGCCTGGCAAGTTTGGCCCGCGCAATCGGGCCGCCCTTTTGGAGATTCCGCCATGTCCCCCACAGATGACACCTTGCAACCCACAAGCGAGAAGCCTAAAGATCTGGTGCCCTCCCGTTACGCACTGCGCATCGGCGATATCGACGCCCTGGTAGTCAGCGACGGCGTGCTGCCGCTGCCCACGTCGACGATGGCCACCAACGTCGCCCCGGCGGAGCTGGCAAGCTGGCTGGACCAGATGTTCATGCCGCCCGACAAGTACGACTGGCCGCTGAACGTGATGGTGGCCCGCACCGGCGACCAGACGATCCTCATCGACGCTGGTCTGGGTGGCCAGTTCCCAGGCTTCCCCCGCGCCGGGCAATTCCCACAGCGCCTGGCTGCGGCCGGCATCGAGCTCGAGTCCGTCACCGACATCATCGTCACACACATGCACATGGACCATGTGGGCGGGCTACTCGTCCCGGGCATCAAGGAACGACTGCGCCCAGACGTGCGCATCCACATTGCCAAGGCCGAGGTCGACTTTTGGATGACGCCCAACTTCGCCCACACGGTGATGCCGAGGCCAGTACCGGACGTCCTGCGTTCGACCGCCAAGAGCTTCTACAACGAATACCGCGACCGGCTGCAGACGTTCGAGGAACGGCAAGAGGTAGCTCCGGGTGTGGTGGTGCGCCGCACCGGAGGCCACACCCCTGGGCACAGCGTGGTCGACCTGGTGTCGGGCGGAGAGCGCCTGATGTTCGCCGGCGACGCCATGTTCCCGGTCGCATTCGACCACCCTGATTGGCAAAACGGCTTCGAGCACGATCCCGAGGAAGCGACCCGCGTTCGCATCGGCCTTTTCCGCGAGTTGGCGCAGACCCGCGGACTGCTGGTGGCCGCTCACCTGCCGTTTCCCTCGCTCGGCCGGGTCGCGGTCGACGGCGACGTCTTTCGCTGGGTTCCGATCATCTGGGACTACTGATCGCAGGTTTTGCGGCGCACGAACAGGCCACGAGCTTGCAGCGCCGCAGCGTCAGTTGTCAGGACATTTTCTCTCTCGCGGTCTTCGCGAACGGGCACCTCAGCCGCACTGAGGCCGGAGTACACATGACCAATCGTCTCAACTACATCAAGCAATCGCCCGAGCTTTTCAAGAAGCTGATCGAGTTCAGCACGCTCGTGGACAGCGGCGCCATCGAGCAAACGATTCGGGACCTCGTCGCGATCCGCGCGTCACAGCTCAATGGCTGTGCGTTCTGCCTCGACATGCACATCAAAGAGGCCAAGATCCATGGTGAGCGCGAACTGCGTATTCACCATCTTGCCGCATGGCGTGAATCGACGCTGTTCGTTCCGCGCGAGCGCGCGGCTCTTGCCTGGACCGAGGTGCTGACCAAGCTGCCCGAACACGGCGTCCCCGACGACGTCTACGAGCGCGTACGCACGCAGCTGTCGGAAAAGGAACTCTCCGACCTCACCTTCAGCGTCATGGCCATCAATGCATGGAACCGCGTGAACGTCGCGTTCCAGACCGTGCCCGGATCGTCCGACAAGGCCTTCGGCCTAGACAAGGCGAACCTCTCCTGAGTCGCCCGAGCAAGCGCCGCCTCCTCTGGCGGTGGCGCTTGCTGGTGTATTGATGCGTGGCGACGTTCTTCTCGCCCACGTTCGATGGCGATCTGTGAGCGCAGCCTCCCTCGCCACCGGTTCCTGCGCCTCGCAGACCAGCGCTATTTCCTCCCGTGTTTCAAGTACTTTCTCGCGATGCCGCGGCACCGTTTCCGAAGGCACAACCTTGCGCCTCAGGTCGAAACGAAGCGAGATCACGTCCTCATTGATTCCTTTGGCTCACTGCGCCGTTTCGCTCGAACGACCTACCGCATCGACGTGTCCAAACCTAGAGTGGAGCGCGGCAGATGCATAACGAGCGAGGCAGCTTTCCTCGTCGCATGCATTGACTTTTCATCCGCCTCCGACGGACTTTCCGCTCGAGGAATCACTCAACTTATTCAGGAGTATTCGATGACGAAACGGACCTTCTTTGCGGCACTGCTGGTCAGTCTAACGACCTCGATCTTGATCTACGCGCTTCAGCCGGGCAGTGCTGTCGCCGTTCCCCTCGCAACAGTCGATGGCTCGATCTCAAGCCAGCTCCCCTCGATCGAAGTTTCTTATCCGGCGCCTCAGGAGCCGTTGGACCTTACGCCGATTACGCCGACCGAAACGGTGGGCGCCGCGAAGTTCGAGCCCTTCTGATCAATGCCCTGAAGCGCAAGCTTCCGTCGCCGAAACCACCTTGCGTGATTCCTGCCCTTTAAAGAAGGATCCCCATGTCACTCAATGACCGAGAGCTGCCCGCGCGGCGCCTCTTCCTGCGCCAGATCGGCGGCGCTTCCGGTGCTGCAGCGCTTGCAGCCCCGACACTGCTAGGCGGCCTCGCCAGCCCGCTCGCTTCGGCGCAGGAGGCCGCAGCGCGCCCCGCCGACCCTGCCGGCCCGCCGGGCTACTTGTCGCTGAGCCCGCAGGAGGCAGCCTGCATCGAGGCGCTCGTCAACATGATGTGCCCGGCCGATGCGCTGACACCGAACGGCGTCGCATGCGGCTTGCACCTGTACATCGATCGTCAGCTAGCCGGCGCCTGGGGGCGTGGTGATCAACTCTATCGACAGGGCCCTTGGCGTCCTGGCAAACCGCAACACGGCTACCAGTCGCCCCTTGCACCCGAGCAGCATTTCAAGGCTGGCCTCGCAAAGCTGCGCCGCGAGGCTCAGCAACGCACCGGCAAGGCCATCGAGCAGCTCGAGGCCGATCCGCTCGACGCCCTGCTACAGGAGGCCGCTGCCGGCCGGATGGACGACGAGCGCTATGCGCTCGGCGCGTGGTTCAACGACTTTTTCTATCCGCTGTTCGTTCAGGCCTGCTTCGCCGATCCGATGTACGGCGGCAACCGGAACAAGACGTTCTGGCGCGCAGTGGGCTTCCCTGGCCTGCCCGCGTTCCACGGACGCAATGTCGTCCTGTTCCGCGGCCGCCCCTTTCCGGGTGCGTCGAAACCCCAGTCGATCGAAGACTTCAGCTGAAAGCTCACTCCCCATGACTCACAAGCTTCCCAAACGATCCGTCGTATTTGTCGGCGGAGGGCTCACAGCAGGCCTGGCCGCGCGGCAAATGATGAACTCAGGTATCGACGTGTTGGTGCTCGAGCGCGGCGGCGATCTTGCAGGCAGCGCCGCTGCGACGTTGCCCAACCAGCGTGACGAGTTGCGATGGGGCGTCCGCAACGGCCTGGTTCAGAACTGGGCGAACGAGACCTACACCTTGCGTCATGCCATGCACGAAAGCGCCCTTCCCGTCCGTCGCATGGAGGCGTTCCTTCCCGGCGAAGGCATGGGCGGTGCGGCTAACCACTGGAACGGCCAGACTTGGCGTTGGGCCGAGTACGACCCTGCCCTGCGCACGCGCCTCGAGTCTCGCTATGGCAAAGCCGCAATCCCGCCCGAGATGACCGTGCAGGATTGGGGCATCAGCTACGCCGAGATGGAGCCCTACCATGATCTGTTTGAACAGCTCTTCGGAATCGCGGGGCAGGCGGGCAACATCGGCGGAAAGCTGGTAGATGGCGGAAACCCATTTGAGGCACCCCGGGAGCGCGACTTCCCACAGCGCCCGCTAGAGATCCTGGAGTCTGGCCAGATATTCAAGACAGCGGCGCAAAGCCTTGGCTACAAGCCATTCCCCATGCCTGCCGCCAACTCCCCCCGGGCCTACACCAACCCCGATGGAGCGAGCCTTGCGCCCTGCCAGTACTGCGGCCACTGCGAGCGATTCTTTTGCGAAGCGAACGCCAAGGCCAGCCCCGCCCTGTTGCTGTACCCGATGCTGCTGAGACAGAGCAACTTCGAGATCCGACTGCACTCGCAGGTGACGGGCCTCGTCTACGACCGGCGCGCAAGGCGGGTGACCGCCGTGAAGTTCATCGACCTGCAGACCGCGCAGGAATACGAGCAGCCGGCCGATGTGGTCGTCCTGTCCGGCTTTACCATGACGAACACCAAGCTGCTGCTCACCAGCGGCATCGGACGCCCCTACGACCCGAAGACTGGCAAGGGCACGGTTGGCAAGAACTTCTGCTATCAGGTGATGTCCTCGGTGCCAGTGTTCTTCAAGGACCGCTTCATCAACCCCTTCATGGCTTCAGGCGCCTCGCAGATGGTGGTCGACGAGTTCAACGGCGACAACTTCGACCACGCAGGGCTCGGCTTCTTCGGGGGCGGCTACATCTATTCGAACGTGACGAACGGTCGCCCGATCTACGGCCGGCTCCATCCGGCTGGAACACCTCGATGGGGGTCGGCCTGGAAGCAGGCCAATGCCGACTGGTACTCGCACGCCTTTAACGTCTCCGTGCACGGCAGCAACTACCCGCATCGGGAGAACTACCTCGATCTCGATCCGACATACCGCGACGCCTACGGGTCCCCCCTACTGCGCATGACCTTCAACTTCCGCGACAACGATCACCAGATGAGCGAGTACGTCACGAACAAGGCGGCAGCAATTGCGCGCGCCATGGGCGCCACGACCGTCGGCGCGCCGCAACCGCGGCGTGGTGACTTCGATGCACGCCAATACCAAACCACGCATACGACGGGCGGAACGATCATGGGCTCCGATCCTTTCACCAGCGTGGTTTCACCGCGGCTTCAGCATTGGGATGCGCAGAACCTCTTCGTGGTTGGTGCGTCGGTCTATGCGCACAACGCGGGGTACAACCCCACCGGCCCCCTCGCGGCCATGGCGCTGCGTCTGGGCGACGATCTCGTGCGCTATGCCAGACAGCCACGCATGCTTTGAAGAGGCCCAAGATGCGAACCCTCCTTTTTGCGGTCTCTGCCGCATTTTCCGCGGCCTTCGTGAGCTTGGCGCACGGTCAACAGACCGTGCAGCCGCCCAAGTCTTGGACGACGTGCGCAGCGTGTCACTCGGCGCGGGGCGGCGCCGCTATCGGGCCGCCGCTGGGCGGCGTGCTCGGCCGTAGAGCCGGGTCGGCTCCGGGCTTTAGCTACAGCCGCGCGATGAAAAGCGCGGGCATCACCTGGGACGACAAATCGCTGACAGCCTTCATAGCCGACCCACAAGAAGCGGTGCCGGGCAATCGAATGCCGTTTGCCGGAATTCCCGATCCGGGCGAAGTGGCCGAACTAGTCGAGTACCTGAAGACCCTGCAGTAACTGCCTGGCGAATACGCCGCTAGAAGCAAGCCTCCTCGGCGAAGCGACTGAGCGGCTCCTCGTCGGGTCCTCAGGCTTTTCCCGAGTCACTTTCACGTGGGCTCTGGGGACGTTCGTAAACTGCCCACGTGAATGCCGACGTGCTTGGTGGTGAGGCCCTGGGCAATGGGCCGCACCGTTGGGGTCGCGCGACGTCGGCGCGGCGGCCAGCAAGCTGTCCAGAAGACGGTCGGCAGCCGAACAGGCCAGACAGCTGCGCCTTCGGCAATGCAGTGCGCGCACCTGGCAACTCGACGGCCGAACAATCATGCGGAAGGTACCCACGAATGGCCTGCGTCCACGGTTTGACATGTCTGCCATCCGCTGTCCGGGACTATCAACAAAACAAACCAGGCCGCCGTCCCTTGGGGAACGCGGCGTGAGAGTCTTCGACTCGTAGATCATGGCGGCATGATCCGTGCCGACTGCGTCGGCGCCGGCATCCGCCTAAGAGGAGATCCTGATGGCACGACAAAGTCCGGCGGGGAGCGCGGCAACGATACGATCCCTGCAGACACGTGCAGGACGCGGTGCGCGACCGCCACATGAATCTGCCAGAGTCACCGGTGAATGGCGGCGCAACATCAGAACTTACCTCAGAGCACCGCATTGGCGCTCCAGGCCTGCCCTGCAGCGCTTCGGATTTCCGCAAGCACAGAGGCTGCGTTGAGCGACGCCATCCCGAAACTCAGGCCGAGAGATATTGAGCCAGTGCAGCAAGATGCCGAGTTCCACGTCGAGCAAGCGCGACACTCCGTCAGGGCTGCGTCGTCTTTGCGCTTGCAGCTTCCATGATGAGCCGCATCACGACCTTCGGCCTGGAAATCATGACCACATGCGATGCACCCCTGACCAAGACCGTCTTCATCGATTTCGCGCGTCCGGCCATGAATGCCTGCGCGGCAGGTGGGATGTTCATGTCAGCGTCTCCATAGATGAACCAAGACGGCAAGGTCGTCCAGGCTGCGGCCGCCGCAGCTTCACCCAACGCGCCTTCGGTGACAGGACGCTGCGAGACCGCCATCAACCGAGCTACCGCCGGCGGCAGGTCGGCTGCGAATTGCTTGGGGAACTTGTCCTGGAGGATGTAGAGGTCCTTCGCGCCGCCCGGCAACAACACCGGAGCCGATAATGCAGGTCCAAGCGTGCTACCGGGAAATTTGCCCGACAGACCGAGGGCCGACTCGCCCACGTCGGGCGCGAATGCCGCAACGAAGACCAGCGCCTTGACATTGGACCTTCCCACGGCGGCCTGGGAGATTACAGCACCGCCGTATGAATGCCCGACGAGCACGACCGGCCCTGGGATGCCGGCTACGATTGCCCCCACATAGTTCGCATCGTGCGTCAGCCCTCGCAACGGATTGGCGGCCGCGATGACCGGGAAGCTCCGTGCGCGCAGCCCGCTCGCCACCTCATTCCAGCTTGCCGATTCTGCGAACGCACCATGGACCAACACTACGGTGGGGCGCGCCGTCGGTGCCGACGGCACAGCGGCGACGGCCGGGGTCGCAAATTGCAGCGTCATGAGGCCGGCGGCACCGAACGCAAATGCGAGACTGGAGAATTTCTTCATATCGAGTTCCTTGAAGCGACTGGTCTGACTTGAAAAATCCTGCGCATCACGCAGGGAGCCGGAAGCAGAGGCGCAGACACATCCCTCCGCTTTGCTGTGAGTCGATGCGCCCGAGGTCCTCAGCACGCAACGAAGTTTTCGTTCCCGGATCCACCGGGATTCGCGCACGCCTGTTTCAACACACCGGCTTGCGGCTCGAGGTTCGTCGAGCAGATGTCTTGCGGCACCGATGCCCCACCCGCGAAGGCAGTGGACAAGCGGAGCTCGGCGCTGCCGGTCTCGCCGCTTGCGATTGCGGCGGCGGCCGCGATCGCAAGGAGCGAGACGGCCATGTACCCGAGGCGCCAGACGCGGTCGACCGATGGCGGATTGGCAGTGGCAGCCTGTACCGCCAAGCCATCAGTCCTGAGCGTGCGACGTGGTGCGCGCGGTGGCGCTGAAGATTGGATGCTCTGCCTCATGATGGTCCCCAACAGGCCTATAGGCCCTGCCCCAGGACGGCTGGGGCTCCGTCCCACAGGTATCGCGAGACGGATCGGATGCTAGGTTCCGCATCTTGGCTGCGGTAGCCCTGCAGGAGGTACCGCCGTGTTGCACGCGGGGCATCAATTTAGACGCAAAGACCTGACACCCAGTATTGGTGCGCGCTCTGAAACAGCGTGATCCCCTCGGCGTACCTACCCTCGCGATGGTGCTGACCCTAGGATTCGAGTTGCCCATCAATGATCGACCGAACTTCATCGGAGCCCTGAATGACCAGTGACACCATCACCACCAAAGACGGCACCCGCATCTACTACAAGGACTGGGGCGACGGCCCAGTGGTCACCTTTTCCCACGGCTGGCCTCTCAACGCCGATGCGTGGGATGGCCAGATGCACTTTCTGGCCCGCAACGGCTTCCGGGTTATCGCGCACGACCGGCGCGGGCATGGTCGATCGACCCAGTCGTCGTCGGGCAACCACATGAACGGGTACGCCGACGATCTCGCGGCGCTCTTCGAAGCGCTCGACCTGAACAAGATCACGATGGTCGGCCACTCGACCGGTGGCGGCGAGGTGGCGCGCTACATCGGGCGTCACGGCACCATGCGCGTGGCCAAGGCGGTGCTCATCGGCGCAGTGCCGCCTGTCATGCTGAAGTCAGCGGCCAACCCCGATGGCCTCCCGATTGAAGTGTTCGATGGAATTCGCGCTGGGGTTGCCGGCGACCGCTCGCAGTTCTACAAAGATCTAGCCCTCCCTTTCTATGGCGCCAACCGCCCGGACGCTAAAGTGTCGCAGGGCGTACTGGACCAGTTCTGGCTCTGGAGCATGCAGAGCGGCCAGAAGAATGCCTACGAATGCGTCGAGGCCTTCTCCGAAACCGACTTCACCGAGGACTTGAAGAAATTCGATGTGCCGACATTGATCATGCACGGCGAGGACGACCAGATCGTTCCCGTGCACGATTCCGCCAAAAAGTCGGCGATGCTGATCGAAGGAGCAAAGGCGATCTACTATCCCGGCGCACCGCACGGACTCACCACCACGATGCAGGACCGGGTCAACGCAGACCTGCTGGCGTTTCTGCAAAGCTGAAGCACGGCGGGCTTAGTCAACACCGCGTGTCTTCCATAGCCTTGCCTTGAGGAGTCAGCCGCCCGCGGCGGGCGTATCGGACCAGAAGTTCGCTGGCTCCCGCCAAGGGCTCGTCTGCAGCGCCGAGTTCAACCGCGAGAGCTTATCGGGATTTCGCTGCACGTGGATCCGGCTGATCTGCACTCCATCGGTCTCGAACGACTGCGCAGACTCCAGCTCGCCGTGCACGAAACGAACCAGGCCCCACTGACCGTTGAACATCAGGGGTTCGACCCGGATGGCACGCCCGAAGCGACGGTACGTCGCGTAGAACAGTTGCGCGATCCGCTGCGCGCCGATCAAGGGCTTGCCAAGACTCGGCACATGGCCGCCACCGTCGCCCATGAACTCCGCATCGTCGGTGAGCATCGCCACCAACAACGCAAAATTACCGAGCGCCAGTGCTTCGGCAAATCTGCGCAGAAGCTGCAGGTGCAGTTCGGAGGAGACCACACGTCGCTGGCGCCCTTCGCTCATCTGCACCTTGGCCCGATGCACGATCTGGCGGCAGGCGCCTTCGCTCTTGCCGAGTGTCTCCGCAACCAGCTCGTAGTCCGCGTCGAACACCTCCCTCAACAGAAACGCCGCTCGCGCCTCGGGGTCCAACCGCTCAAGCAAGATGAGGAAGGCAGTCGAAAGGTCATTTGCTCTCTCGAGCAGTTGCTCAGGCGTTGGAGGCGATTGGTCCTGTGCTGGCTCCGGGAGCCAGAGGCCGACGTAGCTCTCACGTTGAAACCGAGCCGCGCGAAGCCTGTCGATCGATAGGCGTGTCGTCACGGTGACCAGCCACGCCTCCGTGCTCTTGAACGCTTCCGTCGATTCGCTCAAGCGCAGCCAGACGTCCTGCACCACGTCCTCGGCGTCGGCCAATGAACCCAACATGCGATAGGCAATGCCCTGCAGCCGCGCGCGCTGCTCGTTGAATACGCCCGCACGTTCGTCTTCCATAAAACCCATGAGGATGCCCCAACCGCTCGTAGCGTAAGCAGGCATTATTTTTTAACTGGCACGGTGGGTGGGCCCACTCTGTGCCTGTGCCGGATTCCCTGGACGCTGTCCAGCGTACCAGTAAAGCGAACGGCTAGGACCAAATCCCATCCCGCGACAACTCGATTGGTGCGCTCATGGCAACACGATGCTCCGCGGCAGGTGCCTACCGCTTGGGATCGATGCTCCCTAGCATCGATTCGTTCGCAAGCTACATCTCACAACGCGAAGCCATCGGTCCTGGCGAACCTGGATTGATTTGCTTCAGAAACCGGATTTCATATGAAGCTCTACTACATGCCCGGCGCGTGCTCTCTCGCCGACCTGATCGTTCTCCAGTGGATCGGCGCGGACCATGAGCCGGTACGCATGAGCCTGGAAAGCATCAAGTCGCCGGACTATCTTGCCATCAACGCCGGGGGCACGGTGCCGCTGCTGGCGCACGGCGACCTGTCGCTCACCGAAAACGTCGCCATCCTCGGCTACCTCGCGGACCTGCATCCCGAGGCGCGGCTGCTGGGCGATGGATCGCCGCGCGATCGAGCCGAGGTGATGCGCTGGCTCGGCTTTCTAAATTCGGACGTCCACAAGGCGTTCAAGCCGATATTCACGCCGCAGCGCTTCCTGGCGGACGCGTCCCAGGCGCCCGCACTCGCGGAGACCGCCCGGCGCCGTGTACGCGAGTACCTGGAGCGGCTGGATGAAAGACTCGAGGGACGCGACTGGCTCACCGGCGAGCGTTCGGTCGCCGACCCCTACCTCTTCGTCCTCTCGAGATGGTCCGCGGCCAAGAAGGTCGACATGCAAGGCTTGGACAACATCGCGCGCTTCGTCCGGCATATGGATGCCGATATCGGTGTGCGCGCTGCACTTTCCGCAGAGACGGGAGCGCATCCGCGAGCGGCGGCCGCCCGGTGAGCATCTCATGAGAATCTCTCTGGACCTTTCCCTTGATGCGCGCGAGCACGCCTGCGCCACTTCGAGCACCCTCGCCCAGTGGTACGACGAGCACGCCGCCGTTCGGCGCCTTTGGGCCATACGGCCGGACGACGACACCGCGCTACGTGTCATCGTGATGCTGGAGCCCTCGCTGGACGGCAACGAGATCAGCCCCGCCTGGATGGCGCACGGCAGCCGGTGGGCGCGCGATCTGCGCAAGCGGCTGGATGCGGCCGTGCAGCTCGAACGCATTGACGGGCCACTACCCGACGAGTTCGAGATCGATGGCGAGGGCGTCGTTCTTTCGGCGCTGTGCTGGCGCGACTCGACCTCGCTCGCCTCCTGAGCAATCGAACGACTCATCCGCTTTGCTTTCGTCGCCTCATCTTTCCCAGTCTCTATTCTTTTTCTCCACCTAGGACCACCATCATGAGCAAAGTTCTCGTTCTCTACTACAGTATGTACGGCCACCTCGAAGCGATGGCCAACGCGGTTGCCGAAGGCGCGCGATCAGTCGCGGGATGCGAAGTCGCGCTCAAGCGCGTGGCCGAAACCATGCCGCCCGACGCGCTCCGCCAAGCAGGTGGCAAGGCCGACCAGGCCGCGCCGCTCGCCACGGTGGCCGAACTGGCGGAATACGACGCCATCATCTTTGGCACGCCCACGCGCTTCGGAAACATGGCCGGGCAGATGCGCACGTTCCTCGACCAAACCGGGGGCCTCTGGGCGAACGGCGCGCTAGTCGACAAGATCGGCAGCGTCTTCACTTCGACGGCCACGCAGCACGGCGGGCAAGAGACCACCATTACCTCATTCCACACCACGCTCCTGCACCACGGCATGCTGATCGCAGGCGTGCCGTACACGTGTGCAGGCCTCACGAACATGGGGGAGATCACCGGGGGCTCTCCCTATGGCGCCGGCACGCTCGCCGGCTCGGACGGCAAGCGCGCGCCGACGGACAACGAGCTGTCAATCGCTCGCTTCCAGGGCGCACACGTCGCACGGCTCGCGACTCGGCTGACGCGCTGAAACTGATTTTCGTCGGCGATTCAGCGAAAGCATACCGTGCCCACCCGCTCTTTCGAATTCGTCAATCAGGAAGGGCATCGCCTGTCGGGCAGCCTCGAGATGCCCGAAGGCATCGAGCGGGGCTGGGCGCTTTTTGCGCACTGCTTCACCTGCGGCAAGAGCAACCTTGCGGCCGTTCGCATCGCGCGAAGCTTGGCGGGCGTGGGCATCGGCGTGCTGCGCTTCGACTTCACAGGACTGGGTGAGAGCGAGGGCAGCTTTGCCGACTCGAGCTTTACATTGAACGTGAACGACCTGGTGCTGGCCGCGAACTCAATGGAGGCTGCCGGAATGGCGCCGCACCTGCTGATCGGGCACAGCTTGGGCGGCGCGGCCATGCTCGCCGCCGGCAGTCGGATCGCTTGCGCGCGCGCGGTTGCGACTATTGCCGCACCTTTTGACGTTGCGCATGTCCTGCACCTGCTCGACCCCGCGGGCCTTGCGTGCCTTGCGTCGCAAGATCAGTCGACGGTCCAAGTGGTCGGCCGGCCGCTGGCGGTCGGCAAGGCGTTTGTTGAGAACCTCGCCGCCCATGACCAGGGATCTCGCATCGCTGCCCTGCAGCGACCCCTGCTACTGCTTCACGCACCGCACGACAGCACAGTCAATATCGAGAACGCTACGCAGATCTTCGTCGCCGCGCGACATCCCAAGAGCTTCGTTTCGCTCGATGAAGCCGACCACCTGCTGTCGAACCGAAAGGATGCAGAGTACGTCGCGCAGTTGATTGCGGTATGGGCGTCGCGCTACCTGCCCGAGCGATCAGCCGCCCGGCCGGCCACTGCGGACGCCGAGGCCGAGGAAACAGGCCTAGGCAAGTTCCAGCTGGCGCTACGCTCGGGCGGCTCGCGCTGGCTCGCGGACGAGCCGACGACTGCAGGTGGGTTGGGCTCCGGGCCATCTCCTTACGACCTCTTGTCGGCGGCCCTGGCTGCATGCACGACGATGACGCTGCGTCAGTACGCCGACAGCAAGGGATGGCCAGTCAGGCGCATACGCACCGCCGTAAATCACCGCAAAGACAAGGCGTTGTCACCCTCCGACATCTTCAGCCGGCGGGTAGCGATCGACGGCGCGATCGATCCGACGCAACGCGCGCAGCTGGCCGAGATCGCACAGAGATGCCCGGTTCATCGGACGCTAGAGCAAGGCGCGCGCATCGATTCCGCGCGAGACGAGCCAACACCTTGAGCGCCCTCTCGCGCCTTCGGCGCGCCACCTATTGACGCCCAACGTTTCCAGGCGCACTCGAAAGCGCACTCAGACGGACGCCCATGCCCTGAAACTTCGAGTGTTGGCGCTTGTTCATCACCGCACTTCCGATCATTCGCATTGTTTTAGGACCTTCACATGACTACCGCACTCGCACGCCCCATCGAACTTCCCTGTGGCGCATTTCTGAGGAACCGTATTGCAAAGGCAGCAATGAGCGAGGGCATGGCAGATCCCGCGAACCACGCCACCTTACGACTGGACACCTTGTATGCGCGATGGGCGCGATCGGGTGCAGGCCTCCTCCTCAGCGGCAACATTCAGGTCGATCGCCTGCATTTGGAGCGCCCGCTGAACATCGTCATCGACGACGACAGCGGCCGTCAACAACTGGCAAGGCTCGCGTCGGCCGGCACCTCCGGAGGCGCGCATTTCTGGGCTCAGCTGTCCCACCCCGGCCGGCAGGTCGAGATCGCCTTCAACGCCGCACCTCTCGCGCCGTCGGCCGTCGCACTCGACGTGCTCCGCGGCCTTGGCGAATTCGCCATGCCGCGCGCCATGACCGAAGCGCAGATCGCGCAAGCCATCGGGCAGTTCGCATTCGCGGCGCTGGAGGCACGTGATGCCGGCTTCACCGGGGTCTCCCTGCATGCGGCCCATGGGTATCTGATTTCGCAGTTCCTAAGCAAGCTTTCGAACAAACGCGACGATCGCTGGGGTGGAAGCCTGGCCAACCGCGCCCGCTTTCTGCTTTCCGTGCTACAGGCGGTGCGCGACGCCGTTGGGCCAATTTTTCCGGTCGCGATCAAGTTGAATTCGTCTGACTTCCAACGGGGCGGGTTCAACCACGAGGAATGCATCGCGCTCGTGAAGATGCTCAACGGCACCACCCTCGATCTGCTGGAGCTCTCCGGCGGCTCGCTCGAACAGCCGAAGGTCATGGGCATCTCGCTCAAGGACGAAGGTGAAGACGGGCCGCGCCAGAGCACGGTGCAACGAGAAGCCTACTTTCTCAACTTCGCCAAGGATGTGCGCGACGTCGCGCGCATGCCGGTTATGGTCGTCGGCGGCTTCAGGTCTGCCGGCGTGATGGCCGGCGCCATCGACAACGGCGAACTCGACGTGGTGGGACTTGGACGCCCCATGATTTCCGACCCTGACCTGCCCACGCGCCTGCTGTTCGATACAGCCGCCGTCGCGCCGCGCACCGAGGACGGGCTCGAAATCTTCCACGTGATGCCGTGGCACATCATGCAGCTTGAGCGCATGGCGGACGGCTTGGAACCGGACTTGACCATGAGCGGCTCGCAGGCCGCAGAGATGTTCGGCGCGCTTGAGGCGCGCAACGCATCGGCGCTGCTGCGTCATCGTCATTCGGCATCCGATTCGCCGGCACGCCATTGGTGATTGCCGGACAACATCGTGATCCATCTCACGTGGCTACCGCGGTACTGCAACTGATCCTACGATTCATCCATAGCGAATTTCTTTTGCGAACGGAACCACAGCCGCACTGTGGTGCGCTCGAGATCTCGAGCATCGACGAAGGCAACTCATGACCAAGTTTGCAGCGAGCATCGGGCTCGCACTGCTGTTCACCACAGGCTGCGCGATGGCGCAGCATACCGCGTCGCACGGCTCAGTACCCGAGCCAAAAGTGACGCCGCTCCTGCTCAAGGAACTGGCGGACATCCCTGGCAAGGAGGTGCTAATGATCACGGTGGACTATCCCCCCGGCGGCGCAGACCCCGTGCATCGCCATGATGCGCACGGCTTCATCTACGTCTTGCAGGGCTCGATCGTGATGGGCGTCAAAGGCGGCAAAGAAGTGACGCTCAAACCTGGCGAAACCTTCTATGAAGGCCCCACCGACATCCACACCGTGGGACGCAACGCGAGCAAGACGAAGCCCGCACGATTCGTAGTGATGCTCGTGAAGAACAAGGGCGCGGAAGCCGTGCTTCCGGTTAACTAGCCCGCTGTCTGCCTTCCACCCGTCGCAACGAAGATGACGGATGCCAGATCGCCGAGGCGGCTGTAATGAGGCGTGCACTTTCCATCCGTTCGTGCACGGGACGAACTCACGTCGGCGCGGCATTCCCGCGTAAATCCGACCAGCAACACGGCGACGCGACGGGTGGAAGGCAACCCTCATTCCCCCCACAAGAAGCAATGCGATGAAACTCTTCTATATGCGCGGCGCCAGCTCGCTGGCCGACCACATCGTGCTCGAATGGTCAGGCCAAACCTATGAGGCGATCCGCATGGATCATCGGGGCATCAAGACCCCGGAGTACCTGGCGCTCAACCCCGCTGGCGTCGTGCCCCTGCTGGTGCACGGCGACTTCGCTCTGACCGAAAACGTGGCCATCCTTGGCTACCTTGCGGACCTTCATCCGCATCTGTTGCTGGGGGGCGATGGGTCGCCGCGTTCACGGGCGGAAGTGATGCGCTGGCTCGGTTACCTGAACTCCGATGTCCACAAGGCGTTCAGGCCGATCTTCTACCCCGGGCGGTACTTGCCTGACGACACCCTCGCAACTCAGCTCGCCGCCACAGCGCGGGGCCACGTGGGGGAGCACCTCCGGCGGCTCGATGCGCAGCTCAAAGGCCACGAATGGCTCACAGGCACGCGCTCGATCGCTGATGCCTACTTGTTCGTGATGCTGCGCTGGGCCATCGGCACAAAGGTCGGCCTACACGGTTTCGGCAATCTTGCGGACTTCGTGCACCGCATGCACGCCGACGAAGGCGTGCATGCCGCGCTCGTGGCTGAAGAAGGGCTCGCTCCCCGCGGGGGCCGTGCGCGCGGCGCGCAGGACCAGCTGATGCGCCTGAACGAACGCATCCGCGACAACCTGGCCACTACGCTGCAGGCCGAAGTAGTCGGAACGGTCGAATACCGCGAGGGCGATGGCGCCGCGCATGAGGTGCGGCGCGGCCGCGTCGAGATCGAAGTCTCGCGTCTGGACACCGTCTTCAGCTGGCATGACGAAAACTACAGCGCACAGGCTGCCATTCCTTTTCAGAATTTCGCCCGCTATGTCAGCGATGGCGCGGTTTGGCTCGACCTTTAGGCACCGGGGCGATGACCGACCCGCTCTCCCCGCGTGCGCCCGGATCGCGTGACTCGATGAACTTCGACGTCGTCGTCGTGGGCGGTGGTCCTGCAGGACTGGCGACCGCTATCCGTATCAAGCAGATCAATGCCAGCATCTCGGTCGCGGTACTCGAAAAGGGCAGCGAACTCGGCGCGCACACGCTTTCAGGCGCGGTAATGGACCCACGGGCCCTGGACGAACTGCTGCCTGACTGGAAAACCTTGGGCGCGCCGGTCGCCCAGCGTGTCACGCGGGACGAGTTCCTGTTCCTCGGCAAGCACCGCTCTCTTCGCACGCCGGCCTTTCTAATACCCCGGTGCTTCCGCAATGAGGGCAACTACGTCGTCCGGCTGGGAGAACTTGTCAAGTGGCTGGGCGTGCATGCGGAGAGCATGGGCGTCGAGATCTTTGCGGGCTTCGCTGCTAGCGAGGTTCTTCATGACGCACAAAGGCGTGTTGTGGGCGTAGCGACGGGCGACATGGGTGTTGGCCGCGATGGCAAGCGCACCGCGGCCTTTCAGCCCGGTGTCGAGCTGCGCAGCCACTACACGATCTTTGCGGAGGGCGCACGCGGACAGCTAGGGCGGCAACTGATCGAACGCTTCGGCCTAGCCGAAGGCCGCGATGCGACGAGCTACGCCATCGGGCTGAAGGAACTCTGGGAGGTCAATCCCGCCCAGTCCAAGCCGGGGCTGGTCGTTCACACCGCCGGCTGGCCGATGGACAACCGGACGTTCGGCGGCGGGTTTCTCTATCACCTCGACAATAGCCAAGTCGCTCTCGGCTATGTCATCGGGCTCGACTACAGCAATCCCTGGTTGAGCCCGTTTGATGAATTCCAACGCTGGAAGACCCACCCCGCGATTCGACGGCACATCGAGGGCGGCAAGCGCCTCGGCTACGGTGCACGGGCCATCAACAACGGCTTCCCGCAGAGCTTGCCGCGCACCGTGTTTCCCGGCGGGGCACTGGTCGGTTGCGACGCGGGCTACCTGAATGCCGCCCGCATCAAGGGCAGCCACGCCGCGATCAAGACCGGCATGCTGGCGGCGGAGGCGGCATGCGCAGCGCTGCACGAAGGCCGCTCGGGAGACGAACTAGCGGCGTACCCGCACGCGTTCGAGGGCAGTTGGCTGCGAGAAGAACTGAACCAGTCGCGCAACTTCAAGCTGTGGTTCAAAAAAGGCGCGCTCGTCGGCACGCTGATGACCGGCATCGAGCAATGGCTCCTGCCTAGGCTTGGCATTGCGGCGCCGCCTTGGACGCTGCACGGCAGCCAGCCCGATCACCAGAGCCTGCGCCCGGCCGATGAGTGCCCACGCATCGCCTATCCGAAGCCTGACGGGGTGCTGACCTTCGATCGGCCGAGTTCTGTGCACCTGAGCAACACCCACCACTCTGGGGACCAGCCGGTTCACCTGACGCTGCGCGATGCAGCAGTTCCGGTCGACGTCAACCTGCACGTGTACGCCGGCCCGGAGAGCCGCTACTGCCCCGCCGGCGTCTATGAGTTCCTCAAGGACGATTTAGGCCGCGACAGGCTCCAGATCAACGCTGAGAACTGCATCCATTGCAAGACTTGCGACATCAAGGACCCGACCCAGAACATCGTGTGGGTGGCCCCCGAAGGGGGCGGTGGCCCGACCTACACGTCGATGTAGGCCGGAGTGCACACCTCTTGCGCGGAATGAACAACTCCGGAACAGTGAGCGAGCCGTAAGCTTCCTCACGCCAGACCGCCGCAAACGCGTGTGGGCCTGTATCCGGCAGAGCTTCGAATCCCGCTTACCGACATCGAACGCGCGGCGGGGATGCCCGTCGAAGACGGCGCCTTGTTGCTGAGCCGCACGCGGCTCAGATCATCTTCTGGTCCACATAGCACCAACGCCATGATTCGCCTGGCTCGGCCGACTGCATGACCGGATGGCCAGTTTCGTGGAAGTGAATGGTTGCGTGCTTGCCGTCGGACGAGTCGCAGCATCCGACGTGCCCGCAGACCAGACAGATACGCAGATGAACCCAGCGCCCTCCAAGGCGCAGGCATTCTTCGCAGCCGTCGGTGTTCGGAACGACTGGACGAATCTGATCCCGATGCGTGCAGAGGGTGTTCATGTTTTTCCTTGAGGTCGGGCAGAGACCGGGAGGGTGCGGATTCCACAGCACGCATGTGGAAGGCGCGCGAGCGCCTCTTCCACAACGATCCTGGCGGCGCTAGCGTGGATCCGCCGTGGTCAGCGTCTTCTCGCCGGTGTCGACGACGAACACGGCGAGCACACGCGCGGGCTTTGTCGCACTGGCATTGGCGCTCACGCCATGGTGGTCGCCGGGCATTTCGTAGAAGTTCTCGCCGGCCTTGAGTACCTGCTCGGGCTGGCTGTTGATCTGGCTCCGCACCTCTCCTTCGAGAACGGTCGCGTAGATGAACGCGGAAGGCGGGTGAGTGTGCGACGGCGAGCTCGCGCCCGGCGCGTAGTCGACCAGCACGCCCCGCATGCTTTTACCAGGCACGTTGGGAATGGGCCTGTCGAAGACAAGCGACACCTTCGCCGCGGACTCGGCCAGAGCGCTCGTCATCGACAGCGCCGCCAAGGCGGCGCAAAACACCAGTGGTTTAATCATTCGGTTTCTCCGGAAAAGGTCAAGGGTCATGAAGGAAATGGATTCAGCGCAGATTTGAATATGCAGTGGGTGAGAGCAGACGGTTCTCCCAATGTGAGAGCAGCGGACCGTCCACCTCGCTCCTGGTCAAGCCCTCGAGCCACTCGGGATCGCTTGTCATGGCGTTCCAGCACCGCTCGCGCTGCTGGACATCGGCGAACCTGACAAGCCAGGTAACTGTGTGGTTGCTAGGACCGATCTCGTCGGTCCAGAAGCCCAATGCATCAATTCCATGCCTGGCGAGCAGCCCGACCACCAAGTCGGAGAAGCGGCGATGCAACGCCACCATCTTTCCTGGCATTGCGTGATAAGTGCGAAGTTCGTAGATCATGATCTGCGGCCTGCAAGCCTCAAAGCTTCAACACTGCCGAGCCCACGGTGCGCCGCTCTTCGAGCTCGCGATGGGCCTGGACCAGTTGCTCAAAGGGGTAAACGCGAGCGGGTGTTGCATCCACGACGCCGGAAGCGACCGCATCGAACAGGTCCGCCGCAGCGGTGACCAGTTGCTCGCGCGTGGCGACGTAGTGCGGCAGGACCGGCCAAGCCAATTGAAGCGCCCTCGGCGCAAGTTCGAAAGGGTTGATGTCCGGCAGATCACCCGAAGCCTTGCCAAAGACGACAAGCATTCCGCGAGTCGCCAACACCTGCAGCGAGCCTTTGAAAGTGTCTTTGCCGACAGAGTCGAACACAGCACGAACGCCGCGGCCTGCAGTGATTTCCATGACGCGATCGACGAAATTTTCCGTGCGGTAGTTGATGACTTCGCTGCAGCCGGACGCCCGCGCTACCGCGGCCTTGGCATCGTTCGATACCGTCCCGATGACCTTCAACCCCATGGCCTTGCCCCACCGCGCCACGATCTGGCCGACGCCGCCCGCAGCCGCGTGATACAGAACGGTGTCACCTGCTTTCAACGGCAACATTTCCTTGAGCAGGTACCGCGCCGTCAGGCCCTTGAGCAACACGGATGCGGCCTGCTCGTCGGTCACATCAACCGGTATGGCGACCAGCCGGTCGGCGGCATAGAGACGCGCCGTCGCATAGGAGCCGTTGATGTCGTCGGAATAGGCTACGCGATCGCCAACGGCGACCGAGGTTACTCCGGGGCCAATGGCCTCCACGACGCCCGCGCCTTCGTTGCCGAGGATGGCAGGAAGTGCCGCGACGGGGAAGCTGCCCCTTCGGTAGTACACATCCACGAAATTCAGGCCGAGCACCTTGTTCCTGACCACAACCTGCCCGGGGCCGGGTTCACCTAGTTCGACGTCTTCGAACTTCAGGACGTCCGGACCGCCGTATTCGTGGATGCGGGCCGCTTTAACTTTTTGATTCATGTCGATGATCTTTCGCGTTGTGGTTGTTTGTTCTGAGGGCTCAGCCGGCTGCGACGGAGTTGCGCAGCCAGTCGGAAAACGTCGTCTCGGCTACTCGTGCGTTTTTGCCCGCCACCAGGGACTCCGCGGCCAGCACGGCACCGAAGTACGGGGCCTGTGGATCGCGCACCACCTCGCGCGGATCGCCTTGAGCCACGAGCCACTGAGCGACGGCATCGGCCATGGGGATGTGCTGCGGGCCGCCGATTTCGATCAATGCGTTGCGAGCCTTCCCGACGACGGTGTCGGCGAGCAGGGCGACCACTTCGTCCGCGGCTACAGGTTGCATGAGCGCGGGTGTCAGCCGAAGGCTGCCGTCCTTTGCGTCCGTCTGCGCAAGCCCGCCGATGAATTCGAAGAACTGCGTCGCCCGCACGATGGTGAAGGGCACGGCCGAAGCGCGCACCAGAGCTTCCTGCGCCACCTTGGCGCGGAAGTAGCCGTTGTCCGGCAGGCCTTCAATGCCGACGATGGAGAGCACCACGTGATGCTTAACGCGTGCCGCCACCTCTGCTTCGAGCAGATGGCGCGTAGAAGTCTCAAAGAACTTCAGGACGGCCGCTGGTTCGAACGACGGAGCATTCAGCACGTCAACAACCGCATCCACGCCCTGCAGGGCTGCGTTGAGCCCCGCACCGGTGATCACATCGACCCCGCTTGCCAGCGACGCGGCCACCACCTCGTGCCCTCGCTCCCGAAGCACGCTCACCAGCTTGCCGCCGATAAAGCCTGTGCCTCCCATAACTGAAATCTTCATAGTTTCTCCTTGGGTTGATGTCGGCGCGTCAGCTAAGCCGCTTCGACAGTGAAATGGCGTAGGCCGTGTGCCGCGCCACAAAAATCGGATCCTGCGGATGACCAATGCCGACGGCCAGTTCCGCAGGGTTGAACGCGGCTCGGTCGCAAGACGCGTTGTCGTCCAACGCGGTGATCGTGAGGGTTCCGAGGCGAACGAATTCGCGCTGATCCTCGTCCGGCCAACGGCGTGTCACGTCCATGGTTGGGTCATCGGGGTGGCCCAGCAGCGCAAGCAGATCGAAGCGCACTGCGTGCGCAGCGATGCGCGCTTCCAAATCCTGGATCAGGAAGTCCGCGGGCGCGGCGTGGGCCTCGTCCTCGGTCAATGTGGTTTCGCCGTCGACCGGGACGAGCTTGAACTTGACGAATCGGACCTGCCCCTTCGCGTCAGTCGCCGGGAACGAATGCACACCCCAGTAGGTCACGCCCGCAAAGCTCGCCGGCAAGGGCTTTGAGGCCACAAAGCGGGCCTGGTTGAGAGTTTCCGGGTTCGCGTCGGAGAAAGCCTTCAACCGCTCTGGATCTGGTTTGCCGTCGGGGCCCGGTGCACGAACTTTCAGGAATGTCAGCATCTGGTCCAGGCTCCTGGCAAAGTGCACCGGCGCGCTCTCCATCACCAGCGTGGACCTCTCGCCTTCGTTGCCGAGCCTGAACGCAAATCCCCGCAGCACCGCTCGATTGTTGTCGGCGACCTTGGGATTGCCACTACCTACCGAGAAACGGGCAACGACGGCGGACGCCCGGTTGAAGCTCGGGGAGCTGGTAATTTGCACGGCATCTTCCGATGGCATGTAAGTGCCACGAACGCATTGGCCTTTGGCGAACGTGGCACGCACTTTCGGAGGCTCGCCAGCGACTGCCTTCAGCGCACTAACGATCTCAGCCGGCGTGGCGCTACCGAAGATGCTCGCGTCAGCGTGTAGGGTGTTCATCTGCTCTCCTCATCGGAATCGCGGGCCATGCGGACTCGTTCGTAGCCACACAGCGCGGCGTCCGGAAATCGTAGGCAAGGGGTGTCGGCCGCGGAAGCCACGTGCAGCTCGCCACCGTGTTGAACGTTGCGCACCAATCCACGGGTGCGTTTTTCCATTGGTGTTTGTTGCGCAACATCCCGGTTCGCCAAGCGGGGCTACTAAGCGTTTACGCCGCTGCCTACGATGTCCGGCAGCCCTCTTCTTTCACCGACGCAACAGGTAAGCACATGAGCCAGACCATGAAGATCGACTTTATTTCCGATGTTTCCTGCCCCTGGTGCGCCATCGGCCTGCACAGCCTAGAAACAGCGCTCGGACGCACTCGCGATGTCGTGGACGCCACGATCGATTTCCACCCCTACGAGCTGAATCCCACGATGCCGCCGCAGGGCCAAAACATCGTTGAACACGTCGCCCAGAAGTACGGGTCTACCCGCTCGCAGTCCGAGGCGAACCGCGACATTCTTCGGGCACGTGCCGCGGAGGTAGGCTTCACCATGCTGGTGTCCGAGCACAGCCGCATCTACAACACGCGCGATGCCCATCGGCTGCTTCACTGGGCCGCCGGCAAGGGCCGACAGTCCGAGTTCAAGCACCGTCTGTTCGACGCAAATTTCACTGAGAACCTCAATGTGTCGGACCCAGTGGTGCTGACGGATGCAGCGGAGAGGGCGGGTTTGGACCGCGCGGAGGCCCAGGCGGTGCTGGCGTCCGATCGCTATGGCGAGGAGGTACGCGATGCAGAACGCATGTGGCGCTCGCGTGGGATCCATTCCGTCCCAGCCATACTGATCGACGGTAAGCACCTGATTTCGGGAGGCCAGACCCCCGCGATTTTCGAGCAGGCGATCCGGGAAATAGCCGCACAGGCTTGAGATGGGCTAGTGGTCCTGGCCCGCATTTGGCGGCCTCCGGTTTCACCCATAGGCGGCACGCGAGGCGCCACCGTCACGGCGGCGCACCGTCTCCTGAGCGTGTCGTCGCGTTGCACGACTTCCGAGCAGGCCCCTGCGATCGGCTAGGCTGATCGCTTCAGTGCGGCTCGTGGCGGACAGCTTCCGCAGGATCGCCTGCACGTGCGACTTGACAGTGCTGCTCGAAATCTCGAGCTCACGCGCGATGGTCTTGTTGCACTGCCCCACCGCCAGCAGCCTGAGCACGTCCGTCTCACGGGTGGTGAGCGGTTGTCGAGTCAGGCTTTCGGCCATGCACTGCGCGACCGACTGCGTCATGTAGCGGCCGCCCTGCGCCATTGTTCTTACACAGCGCACCAGCTCCTCCAGCGCGCAGCCCTGCAGCAGGTAGCCTTCCACATCCTGTTCGAGCGCCAAGCGGATCTCGTGCTCGCGGTCGAAATCGGTCACGATCAGCAGCTTGGCCTGTTTAAAGATCCAGCCGCCGTCCGCCTCGGCCGTAGCTGCACGCAATGCCATGGCATTCCTGAAGTCGGTCACCAGAATGTCCGCGGCATAGATCAGATCCTGGCCTTGCTCCACCGAATCGCGGGTCACCTTTATGCCGGGATGTCCTTCTAGCGCAGTCACCAGCCCTGCGGCAATTAGCGGCTCCGGGTGCGTTACGACAACGGCAACTGCAGGTGGTTCGAAAGCGTTCATGGTGTGTATTCCTCGTCGTTCTGGATCGATACGGTGCGAGAGCCTCTGCTCCTGCTCCCACTGCGGTCATCGTGGCCGGATCAGCGCAGGGAAGCGAGTTATCGGTTGCAAGTCGTTGCTAGCGCCCCTCGCCAACACATTTCGAACACCTGCCCGATGTGCAGCTCGCCTGCAAGCGCCGTGCAGGGCCATCTGTGCCACCCGCTAACAACGCCTAACAACAGCTGCCATCCGGGCCGCGCGGCATGGCTGATGATGGCGTCATGTCACCTGCCGTCCCTTCACAAGCGCTCGTCGCACGGGCCGCACTTCAAGAGTGCGATTTTCCGCCGCCTGTGGCTGCCTTCGTTCGCGCCGTCAACGCCATGGACCATCCCGCCTTGGTCGCGCTGTTCGCAAAGGAGGCGCTGGTTAACGACCAACTGCGCGATTTCTGGGGACTGGCGGCCATTTCTGCATGGCTCGATACGGAGGTCGTCGGCGCCAGGCTGCAGCTGACGTTACGGGCCGTGGTTCGGCACTTCGAGGACACCGTGGTGACGGCCGAAATTACCGGCGACTTCGACAAGACCGGCCTTCCAACTCCGTTGATCCTGGACTTTCACTTCTCCATTGACAACGGGCTGATCTGCCGCCTGATCATCTTGAGCAAGCTCCAGGCCGACGCCGCTCCGGAAATCCGGGTCTGGCCGCCAGATCCAAGGCCGTGACCTCGACCCACGCGCTACCTGCAGCAAAAGGACTTGCTACACGCAGGATTTGAGAGCTCAAGTAGTATCCGCTGCGTGTTGTATCCACCTGTCAAGACATTGTGAGCGCAGGCCCTCCTGCCCTTGCGCGGACGATCACGTCCGCGACGGAGCGACTTTCGTTCGGCCCCTTCAATCTTTTTCCTGCCGAGCGTCGCCTGGAGCGCGATGGTGCGCCGGTGCGACTCGGCGGCCGCGCACTGGACCTGCTGGTCGTGCTGGCTGAAGCCGCGGGTGAAGTGGTCAGCAAGAAGACGCTGCTCGCCCGGGTGTGGCCAGACACCGTCGTCGAAGAGGGAAGCCTGCGTTTTCACCTTGTCGCTCTCAGGAAAGCCCTGACCGACGGCGGCTCGGGCAGCACCTACATCACCAACATTGCAGGTCGAGGCTACTCCTTCGTGTTTCCTGTGGTCCGCAGCAAGGGTGGCTCCCCTCCCACGAGCGGCCGCGGCGCGGCGCTAGCGTCTTTTTCGCGCACCCTGCCGGCCAGCGCCGCTTCGGTTGTCGGTCGCAGCGATGCCATTTCGGTGGTGGTGGAACAATTGCGTCAGCGCCGGTTCGTCACCATCGTCGGACCCGGCGGGATCGGCAAGACGACCGTTGCCATCGCCGCGGCCAATGCGCTGGTCGACTCTTTCGGCGGCGACGTCGTGTTCGCGGACCTGTCGCTGATCAACGAACCCGCGCTGGTATCCCCCACCCTCGCTGCCGCAATGGGACTGACGCTGCACGCTAACGACAGTGCCGCAGGCATCGCTGATCATCTCGCGCACCGCACGACGCTGATCGTGCTCGATTGCTGCGAACACGTGATCGACAGCGTCGCCGCGCTGACTGAGCGGCTAGTGCGCGATGCGCCACTGGTGCACGTGCTCGTCACCAGCCGCGAGGCCCTCCGGGTGGATGGCGAGTACGTACATCGTCTAGCGCCACTGGACTACCCCGCGGCCACCGGCGAGCTTAGCGCGACACAGGCGCTTTCCTTCTCCGCTGTCCGCCTGTTCGTGGATCGCGCTGCCTCGAGTGGATCGGATTTCGTCCTGAGCGACGCCGACGCACCTCTGGTCGCCAAGTTGTGCCGAGAGCTCGACGGGATCGCACTGGCCATTGAATTGGCCGCCGGCCGGCTCGAAGCCTATGGCCTGCGCGGCATCGTGGACCTGCTGGACCGCCGCATCAAGCTCATGTGGCATGGCCGGCGCACCGCTGTGCCGCGGCAGCAGACGCTAGGCGCCACTCTCGACTGGAGCCACAACTTGCTGACGGACACCGAACGCGCGGCGCTGCGACGAGTTTCAGTGTTCGTCGGCGGTTTTTCCCTCGAAGCCGCTGCGTTCGTTGTGGCGGGCAAGGACATCGCCATTGCCGACGCCTCCGAGGCGATCGGAAACCTCGTGAGTAAATCACTGCTGAACGTGGATGCGGGCGGCACCACATTGCGCTACGTACTGCTGGACACCACCCGCGAGTACGCCTCCGGTAAGCTGCTCGACAGCGGCGAGACAGGTGAAACCACGCTGCGCCATGCCGCGTATTTTGCACAGTGGCTCCGGGAGCGCAACGCGGTTGGCGGCTCCGACCGCGAGACCGAGGCCGTTGAAGTGGGCAACCTGCGCGTCGCGCTCAGCACCTGCCTGACCGCCGGCAGAGATCCTGCGCTGGGTTGCGAATTGGTCACTGAGTCGGCTCGCATCTTCCTTGCGCTCTCGCTTCTGGTGGAATGCGCGGCCTGGGTGTCGTTGGCTCTGCGCAACCTTCCCGACGATTCGCGCGGAACGCTGCGCGAACTCGACCTGGAGACTGTGCTCGGCCAAGCCCTGACGTTCACGGGTGGCGATCGGCACGAGATCGAGCGCGCCTTCGCGCGCGCACTGGAGATCTCCCAGGCTTTGCATGACACCGACAGCCAGTTCCGCATCTTGAACAGCTTGGCGATGGCCCGGCACCGCGCCGGTGACTTCCGAGGTGCCCTTGAAACGGCGCGCGAAGCGGAGATCGTTGTGGCAGCCACGCACGACGTCGACACAGTGGCGATCTCCGACTCGATGCTTGGCGTTGCGCTGCACATGGTCGGGGAGCTTGCGGAGGCAGACCACCGGTGGCAACGCGTAATCGCATCCGGCGCCAGCACTGATCGATTTTCAACGGCCACCCATTTCGGGTTCGACCATCATGTGCGCGCGCTCTGCGGACGAGCGCGCACTTTTTGGCTGCAGGGTAAAACCGCGCAAGCAATGGCCGAGGCATCTCGGGCGATCGACGAAGCTGTGCGCCTGGACCATCCTGCCACACTGTGCATTGCATTGATCTGGGCCGGTGCAGTGTTCGTATGGCAAGGAGACTCGGTGCGCATGGCCGAGGTACTCGAAAAGCTGTCGACTCAGGCAAAACTGCACTCGCTCGGCCCATACCTCGCGGTTGCGCAGGGCCTCCAAGGTCAGATGCTGATTCGAGCTGGCCGACCCGATGCGGCCGTTCCGCTGTTGAGGGAATGCCTGCGCGAGCTCAAGTCCAACCATTACGAAATGCTCTCGACTACGTTCGTGATCGCCTTGGCAGAAGCATTGTCGGGTGCTGGCCTGGACGAAGAAGCCCTTGCAGCGAGCAACGAGGCAATTCGTCGCATCGATAGCGGCGGCGACCACCTCCACCGTCCAGAGGCGCTGCGGACGAACGGCAGTGTCTTGGCCAAGCGCGGCGAATGGAATCAAGCAGCTACCCTGCTCGCTCAGGCTGCCGCGCTGGCCGCATCGCAAGGCGCCAAGGCCTGGGAGCTTCGCGCACTTGCCACGCTGGCGGAGGTTCGCAGCCGACAGGACGGCCTCGACGAACTCAGCCCATCCGGGACCGGCTGAGCTGGCGGCCAGCCTCAACAGTCTCCGCCGCACTGCAGGTCGAGCGTGCGCGTGCTCACCGTCATATAGTCTACAAAAGCGCGAATGCGTTGCGGTAAGTGCTGGCGACTCTGGTAGCAAAGATAGTGGCCGCGATCATCGGGTGCGTGCTGCGCGAGACAGGAGACTAGCTCGCCCGAGCGCAGAGAATCGCACACCTGGTAAGCGGCCATCTGCGCGATGCCCTGGCCGTCGAGCACGGCCTGCAGGACCAGGTCTGCGTCGTTGAAGCTGTGCGAGGCACGCGGCAGCAGTTTTTGCGTCTTTCCGGCCACCTTGAACTCCCATTCGAAGATTCGTCCTGAGGCCAACCGGAAGTTAATGCACCGGTGCTGCGCGATGTCGTCGACGCTTGCCGGCAGGCCGTGCGCCTGAACATAGGCCGGCGAGGCGCAGAGCAGCATCTGCATCGGGATCAATTGCTTGGCAATGATCTGGCTGTCCTCCAGCCGACCGCTGCGAAAGGAGAGGTCCACGCCTTCGGCTGCGAAGTCGCTCAAACTGTCGTCGAGCAGCAGGTCCAGGGTAACGTCCGGGTGCGCGGCACGGAAGCCCTTGAGCAGGGGCGCCACCACCTTGCGGCCGAAGCCGACGGTGGAGCTGATGCGCAGGTGCCCGCGCGGCGGACCCTCGCGCAGTTCGCGCATTTCGCTGAGTGCCTGCACAAGGTGCTCCACGCCGGGACGACAGTTTGCATAGAACAGCTCACCCTCACGCGTGAGCGTCGTGGACCGTGTCGTCCGGTGGAAAAGACGTGTGCCCAGGTTCGCCTCCAGCTTCTGCACGCTCCGACTGACTGCCGAGCGGCCGACGCCCAGGCGGTCGCTCGCTCGCGCGAAGCTTCCCTCGGCCGCGACCATGATGAATGTGACTACACCTGCGTAGCTTGTGGCAAAGCTCGAGGCGAGCGTGTCGCCGCCGCTGTTCGGAGAAAGACCGTGGGAAACGGAAAGCATGGTGACTCCTTCGATTGGAAAAAGGGCGCCTTGGCGCGCTCTCATGCATTGCAGTTTGAACGGGGCGACCGCCATGTGAAATCCGCCACATGGCGGAGACGCCGTGCACTGCGCAGCGTGGATTGGTGCGCTGAGCGCAACACAGCAGACACCCCGGCCGCCCTACCGCCAAGGCGCGCCCCCGCCTACGCTCCACTTCGCGGTATTGGCCCGAGCAGGCCGCGTCACTCACTGCCCTATTCCGTCACGGAGTTCCCATGAGCCCAAACTTGTTGACTTTCGAACACAATGACATCGCTGATGCCGTCTTCGACGCCACGGGCGTCGCTGCCCGGGCCAAGCGCGCTGGCGATCTAGCGCCCGACGTGACCTTGCCCGACGCAGGGGGGCATCGTGTGCGACTTTCCGACGTGTGGCAAAAGGGGCCACTCGTTCTGGTCTTCTTCCGCGGCGGCTGGTGCGCCTATTGCGATCTCCAACTCCGCGCCTGGCAACGGCAAGCAGGCGAACTCGCGCGGCTGGGCGCCACACTCCTGGCCATCTCTCCACAGACACCGGACCACTCCCTGGAGACAGCGCAGGACAACAATCTCACGTTCACCGTGCTCAGCGATTCGGACCTAGAGGCCGCCAACGGCTTCGACCTCGCATTCACACTGCCTCCCGAACTCGTCAGTTTCTATGGGTCGGTCGGCACCGACATTCCGGTGCTGAACGGAAACGGCCTTTGGGTACTGCCGGTTCCCGCGACCTACGTGATCGACGAGCAAGGCCGCATTCGGTTCGCACACATCGAGGAAGACATCCGGCAGAGGGCCGAGCCGGGCGACGTGATCGGTGTCATCGCTCAATTGGTGGGGGACCGCGAGCGCGCACCGGACATCGGCACCTAGCGCGGCCGCCGCGAGGACCTAAAAGCCAGCGGCTTGTCACAGGAAGGACCGG
The DNA here is from genome assembly GCF_057657255.1 of Variovorax sp. Soil_C_19. Classification (NCBI taxonomy): domain Bacteria; kingdom Pseudomonadati; phylum Pseudomonadota; class Betaproteobacteria; order Burkholderiales; family Comamonadaceae; genus Variovorax; species Variovorax sp. Soil_C_19. Next base: position 33,659 of record NZ_JBDGIV010000013.1, read on the forward strand.
TCAAACGTCTTAAGAACATGGACAACACCAGCCAGAACTGTATGAATGGCGCCTTACCCGCCATTCCGGGCGCGAACGACCCTGCTGTCAAACCGACGCCCTCTCTATGGGACGCCCTGAAAGCCGATGCCCCCAGAGGGTCCGCAATACGCACCGACGTGGTGCGCCGCATGAGCGACGGTGCTGACCCCGCATCAGCGGCGACGAGGGGCGATTCTCTTGCAACGAGTTTCACGACAAGCTACGCCGGGGTAGTCGCATTCATGGCCGTGGTGGCGGAAGGCAGTTTCGCGAAGGCCGCAGACCGGCTCGGCGTCGGCCGATCTGCAATCAGCCGAAGCGTGCAGAAGCTGGAAGAACAGTTGGACGCGCGGCTCTTCAGCCGTACCACTCGAAGCACCACATTGACCATCGAGGGCGAGCGCTTCTATGCCAACTGTCACCCGGGTGTGGAGCACATCGTCAACGCGTTGGAGGACATGCGCGAAATGCGTCAAGGACCGCCAAGTGGGCAGCTGAGAATTTGCTCTACCGTGGGCTTCGGCCGCAAGGTCGTGGCGCCGCTGCTCAAGGGCTTTCATGCAGCCTATCCGAACATTGCGCTGGAGCTGGTGCTCAACGACACATTCGCCGACTTCACTTCGGACCGCGTCGACGTGTCGTTTTGCGCTGGGCGCATGGAAGACAGCCAGGTCGTCGCCAAGCAACTGATTCCGATGCAGATGCTGTTGTGCGCCTCGCCGGCCTATGCGAAGGCGCACGGCCTGCCGGCAAGCGTCGAGGAAATTGCGAGCCATTCGTGCATCAATTTCCGGCTCGCTTCGGGGCGGGTCTGCGAATGGGAATTCAAGGTCGCGGGCATCACGCAGAAGATGCTGCCGCGCGCAACGAGTAGTTTCAACGACGAAGAGCTTGTGCTCGACGCCGTACTGCAGGGCCGAGGTCTTGCTCAGATGGCAGCTTACCAAGTGTGCGAGCTTGTACGGCAGGGCCACCTGGTTACCTGCCTTGCGCAGTATGCACCGGACGACCGCGGCCATTACATCTGCTACCTGAGCCGCCAGCAGCTGCCGTCACGCATCCGCGTGTTCATCGACCACATGACGGCAGCGACGCGGGCACTCAACTTCGACTGCTCGTCAGAGGCCTCGGAGTTGGGCGCCGTGGAAGGTCTGAGGGCCTAGCGGTAATGTTCCAAGCGGTTGTTTCGAGGAATCGAGAGAAGCGCGACTGGTGTCGCCAGGCTGATGCCATGGTGCCGTCGATGCCAGCTTGGATGTAGGTTCACAGCTGCGAGGCTTGGCGTCGCTGGTCTGGTTTCGCGTCAGTGCGGTCGCACTCCCACTCGCGCAGCGCAGGCCGTATGAAAACGCTCGAGCTCGCCCGCGCTTGCGGTCGATAGGCCCTGATGAACATCGGCCGGTGCCAGGTTCGAGGCATGCCTTACCGAACACCCGCAGCGGAACGACATGCCGTCCTCGGCCAACACCCGCTAGAGGACTGTCCGGCAGGCCTGCCCCGCCATTGGCCAATTAGAAGCCCACCAATCTCGGGTGGACCGCACTGACACCATGCGTCTCGGCGGCTTCTGATGCATCGGCACCAAGTTAAGTAATGTCGACAAGCATCGAAGAGGGCGTAGGTACCTCAGTTTGGGTTCTCATCGATTTGGAGTTTGAATCGATTGAGCATTTGGCGAACTCTAGTCTTTCGAAACTTCTCCGAGCAAACACCCTGAATAACCGCTTGTGCCTTCACGGGTGGCGAATCACTCAGGCGTTCCGCCGGGCACAGGCTTACGGCGGTTGGGCTTGCGAGTGTCGCGCGACGCATGACGTTTCTCCCCGGCAACGGCAGCCGTGTCGGTACCGATAGCGCCTCCCTCCGGTGTCTTTGCGATATCCCCCGCGGGTGCTGCCACCTTGCCTGCCGGCTTGGCCGCTACTTTGGCCTGAGCGCGCATCTGTGGCTTGCTGTCGGTGATTGGCTGACGTTCTGAAGACTGAGCGAAGGCGCTGGTCACCAACATGGCGGCGGTCATGACTGCGAGGTACTTAAACATTTGAAATCCTTGAAGTTAAGGGAATGCACCTCGCGACAGCAGAGGGCCAAAAAATTCTATGCTGCCCTGTCGTGCAACTGGACGCGTGATTGATGCCTTTGCGGAAACACTCCGCGCCCGCGTTAGCACTCGCGATTGGTGCGCACCGGACAACACTGTGAGGCCTCGTGCATGGCTACCGCTCGCTCGGCCTCAAACCTACGCTAGCTCCTGTTTCCGCGGTTCCCGCAAACGGGTAGCTCAGCCGCTCTGAGCCTCACGGCATCCGCCCTCTCCAAGGAGTCGTTCATGACCCAACGCGTCAACTACATCCAGCAGTCTCCGGAGCCTTTTAAGAGGTTCGTCGAATTCCTCAACGCCATCAAGGAAGGGGACATCGAAGAGCCAATACGCAACCTTGTGTCGATCCGCACGGCGCAGCTCAACGGCTGCACCTTTTGCCTGGACATGCACGTCAAGCAGGCCAAGATCCAGGGCGAGCGCGAGTTGCGTCTGATGCATCTGGCGACCTGGCGCGATTCCACGCTGTTCATTCCGCGGGAGCGCGCTGCATTGGCCTGGACCGAAGTCCTGACAAAGCTGCCTGAGCAAGGTGTTTCCGACGACATCTTTGACCGCGTGCGCACGCAATTGTCGGAAAAGGAAATCTCCGACCTCACGTTCCTGGTGATGTCTACCAATGCATGGAGTCGACTGAACATCGCCTTCCGGACCGTGCCAGGCTCCTCCGACGAGGTCTTCGGCCTCGGCAAGGCAAACCTCGGCTGATTCCCCATCGTCATTCATCCGGCCCATGCGAGGCCAAAAGGAACCCATCATGAAGATCGTTGTCATCGGCGGCTCAGGCCTCATCGGCTCCAAGGTCGTCAACAGGCTACGTGAAGGCGGCCACGAGGTCGTCGCCGCGTCGCCTGCATCGGGCGTCAACACCATCACCGGTGAAGGCTTGGCCGAAGTGCTCGAAGGCACACAGGTCGTCCTGGACGTGGCGAATTCGCCATCGTTCGAGGACAAAGCCGTGCTCGAGTTCTTCGAGACCTCGGGGCGCAACCTGCTTGCGGCCGAAGCCGCAGCCGGTGTCGAGCACCACGTCGCGCTGTCGGTCGTCGGAACCGACCGACTCTCCGAAAGCGGCTACTTTCGCGGCAAGATCGCGCAGGAAAAACTTATCCGCGCATCGAAGATCCCGTACACGATCGTCCACTCGACGCAATTTCTAGAGTTCCTCGGCGGCATAGCGCAATCGGGCACAGACGGCAACACGGTGCGCCTCTCGCCCGCCTTCGTGCAGCCAATCGCTTCGGACGACGTGGCAATCGCGGTGGCGGACTACACCATTGGCACACCGGTCAACAACGTGGTCGAGATTGCAGGTCCCGAGCGCGCTCGCCTGTCTGACCTCGTGCAACGCTATCTCATCGCCATCGAGGATCCTCGATCGGTTGTCCAGGACGTGCATGCACGCTACTTCGGTGCCGAACTGGACGACGACACGCTGTTACCCAGCGCCAATGCGCGCATCGGCACATTGAGTTTCGAATCTTGGTTCGCGCTGCCCAAGGCGGCGCACTGAGAAACTCGCCTCCACCAGTTCCGACTGTGCGCACCTGCTGACCCCCGGGCGTCCCCTGGGCAGGCGCGTGCCGTGCGGCGGAGGCGGAGGCGGCCGTTTTTCACGAGCGGTCCGTTCCACACAACTTTTTTCCGGTGACCACATGGCCCCAAACTCCGAACCTCAAGCCCTTGTCGAAACGAGCCTGGCGGCTATACGCGGCGGGCAATACGTCGTCGATCCCGCGCACACTCGGGTGTTGTTCAGCGTTTCGCACTTTGGCTTCTCCACCTACTTCGGCGAATTCACCGGGCCGCAGGGCACGCTGGACATTCCGCGGTCGGCGAACAACGCTATCGCGCGGCTCGCGGTGTCGGTACCGGTGGCCAATGTGTCGACCTCCAACCGTACGCTCGATGACGAATTGCGCAGTGGCGACTGGCTGGATGCAAAGCGCTTTCCGCTGATTGCCTTCGAGGCGATATCTCCTGTCTCTCTGGCGGTCAACACGCTACAGGTGATCGGTACGCTCTCATTGCATGGCGTCAAGCGCGAAGTCGCCTTCGATGCGAATTTCGTTGGGGCCGGCATCAATCCGAAGAAGCAGGTCTACACGATCGGCTTCGACATCCGTGGACGCATCCGCCGCAGCGATTACGGCGTGACCGCCGCGCTCCCGGTGATCGGCGACGAACTGAACCTGATCATCAGTGCGGCCTTCGAGCTCAAAACCGAATAGGTTCGCTGCTGCCCTCCTTTCCTCATCAAACAGGGACCCCCGGATGACCTCTTACAACGACATCAACGCGCTCTCGGCGGCGGAAACCGCTCGGCTGGTCCGAGCTCGACGGCTCACCCCGTCGGAAGCGCTCGAAGCGGCCGTCCATCGCATCGAGGAGCGCAACCCGGCGCTCAACGCATTCGTACACCTCGGGCTGGACGATGCGCGCAAAAGCGCGCGTCGGCTGGAGAAGCGCCTGTTCGACGGCGAAGACGTGGGTGTGCTCGCTGGCGTGCCAACGGCCTTTAAGGACCTGTTCGGCCAATACCCCGGGTGGCCCGCAACGATCGGTGGCATCCCCGCGCTCAAAAACAGCCGAGCAGTCGCACCAAGCCTCTTCCCAGACAGGATGCAGCGCGCAGGAGCCATCATCGTGGGTGCCACGAATAGCCCGGTCCTGGGCTTTCGCGGCACCTGCGACAACGAACTCTTCGGGCCCACGCGCAACCCATACGATCTCTCGCGTAACAGTGGCGGATCTTCGGGCGGCAGCGCGGCCGCGGTTGCCGACGGCATGCTGGCGCTGGCCGGTGCCAACGATGGCGGTGGTTCGATCCGCATTCCCGCCTCCTGGTGCGGCGTATTCGGCTTCCAGCCCTCGCAAGGCGTCGTTCCGCAGGCGCCTCGTCCCAACGGCTTCGACCACTTGGCGCCCTACGTCTACGACGGCCCGGTCGCGCGCACCGTGGAGGACGCAGCCCTTGCACTTTCGGCGCTGGCGACCTACGACTCCTTCGACCCGACAAGCGTCGCGACGCCGATCGACTGGATGGAACCGCTTCGCCGCTCCGTCGCCGGAATGCGCATAGGCCTGTCGCTCGACTTGGGCGGATTCGCGGTGGAGCCACGAGTTGCGGATGCCATCGGGCGCGCGGCGCTCGTGTTCGAGCGGCTCGGGGCCAAAGTGTCGCTGATCGATTTTCCTTTGCGCCATTCGCAGCAGTCGCTCAGTGCTCTTTGGTGCCGCCTGGTCGGCACACGCATGCTCGCCAGTCTCGAGGCCGTCAAGGGAGGTGGTTTGGACCTGATGACGACGGCCCAGGTGCCGCAGGAGGTACTGGACTGCATCGAAGATGCACGCGGCATGACCCTCACGCAGATCCATGCTGCACAGGAGACGCGCACTTCGGTATACGACAGCTTCGAGGCGACATTCAAGAAGGTCGACCTGCTGTTGACGCCGACCGTGGGCTGTCTCGCCGTAAAGAACATGGCGCGCGGCCAGACCATCGGGCCGAGCCGCATAGGAGACGTTGCCGTTGATCCGCTGATCGGTTGGGCTCTGACCTACCTGACGAACTTCACGGGCCATCCTGCCGCATCCGTTCCCGCGGGCCTCGTGGACGGGTTGCCGGTCGGCCTGCAGATAATCGGCCGGCGCCGAGCGGACGCAGACGTGCTGGCCGCGAGCGCGGAATTCGAGCGCGCCCAACCTTGGGTGCACAGTTACCCTTTCGCACTGGAACGGGCGAAGGATGCAGGTGGCGTACACAATCCCGCGCTCGCTGCGGGAACTGTCTGAGCGCTTCACGGCGTTTGGCGGATTCGTGTGGATACTGCAAACACGCTCGCGCTCCGTCCGCGCTCCAACAGCAGAACAAACAACATCTTCACCATGCCCCCGTTGCAACCCCCTCCCGTCACGCTGCTCGACAAATATCGCGGGCAGTGCTTCGAATCGATCTACAAGACGACCGTCACAGTCAGCGGCGGAGAAGCCAAGCATGGGCGAGCCTCTGGTGTCGCGCGTTCCGACGACGGTGCCCTGGACGTGGTGCTGCGGCTGCCGACGGAGTCGGGCGGGGACGGCGCTGGAACCAATCCGGAGCAGCTGTTCGCGGCAGCCTATGCGGCGTGCTTCCATGGCGCCTTGAATCTTCTGGCGGTGAAGAAGAAGATCGCGATACAGGAAGCGAGCGTCCAGGTGTCTGTGGCCTTTGGCCGTGATCCGGTAGACGGGCTTTTTATGCTCACGGCCGACGTCAGGGTTCATCTTCCCGGCATCCAGAAGAACGTGGCAGAAGAGCTGGTGCGCAACACCGAAAGAATCTGCCCCTACGCGAAGATGGCCAGAAACGGCATTTCCAGCATCGTGGCCTTGGCGGCATAGGATGACCGTCACACCGCCAGCATGACATCCGAAAAAGTTCGCCAGCTGCGGCCCGGTAACCTGCTTGCCGAGCACTGGTCCGATATCCGGGCCAGTCGCCCCATGACAGCAGCGGAGATTCTGGTAGCAGCGAAGAGCCTGAACCAGCTGACACAGTCGAGCGGGTGACCCATCACAAGAAGCCGCGCGGATCCGCGATGCGGCGCCGCCATCACCGAAGGCACATCGCCTCGCTGCGGGGGTGTCGCGGCGCGGCTTCACGGCGCTTCGTTCAGGCGTGCGCCCGTAAGTGCTTCGCTCAACCGCCACAGCTGATCGGCCAGTTCTGGAGCCGCGGCCCAGGGCCTGACACCGCCGCGTTCGCCGTTGCCGGCGACATTGATGCGCGCGATGTCGCAGTTTTCGCAATAGACCCCACCTCGGCCGTCGAGCTGCGCGCTGGTGGCGCACCAGATCGCAGTTGCCGCCCCTTGCTGCGGATTTTTCAGATCCCGCTCCGGTGCCACGATCACGTCCCCCTGGTCGTCGTGAACGCCGAAGGCTGCGATTTCTTCCGGAGTCAGATGACGTGCGAGAGGCCCGAGCACCGATCCGGGATGCACCGAGAACGCACGTATGCCTTCGGATGCGCCGAGGGCATCAAGGCCGACGGCAAACAGCGCGTTGGCCGTCTTGGACTGGCCATATGCCACCCATTTGTCGTATGCGCGGCGTTCGAAGTTGACGTCGCGGAAGCAAATGCCGGCGATCTGATGACCTCCCGACGACATCGACACAACGCGCGCGCCATCTGCTTTCAGCAACGCCGTCCAGAGTCTAGTGGTTAGCTGAAAGTGACCCAGGTGGTTCGTCGAGAACTGAGATTCGTAGCCGCGCCCATCTCGCGCCAGCGGGGTCGCCATGATGCCGGCGCTGTTGATGAGGATGTCCAGCGCGCGGCCGGATGCGAGGAATCGCCCGGCGAACGCATCGATGGACCCCGGCTGCGAAAGTTCGAGCGCTTCCTGCTCAACGTTTTTCATGCCCGCCAGCGCAGCCCTGGCGCGCTCGGGCGAACGGGCCGGAACAATCACCTGGGCGCCAGCGCGTGCGAGAACGCGAACCATCTCCAGACCCAAGCCGGAATAGCCACCAGTGACGATGGCGGTCCTGCCACGGAGGTCGGTCATGCCGATGACTTGTTCGGCGGTGGTACTCGCGTCGAAGCCGGTACCGATGGGCACTTGATTGGATTCCATGGCGTAGCGCTCTCTTTCATCAAAAAAGTTTGGTCCTTGCAGTGCTCGACTGTGCCCCGTGCTGCCGCGCATATCTATGCTGCATATGCCCTCCTTCTGTTGCGAAAGTCCAGACCTCTATGCCCGATCCGCTCACTGACGTGCTGACGCTGCTCGATGGACGCAGCGTGATTTCCACAGGCTTGCGCGCAGGCGGACAGTGGTCGATTCACGTTGCGGCGTACGAGGGTTTGAAGTTCAATGCGGTGATCGAGGGCAAGGCCTGGCTGCAAATCGAGAACGGCTCGCCTCCCGTCCTGCTGCACGCCGGGGACTGCTTCATGCTTGCAAGAGGCAGGCCATTCGTCCTGGCGACAGACCTTGCGCTCATTCCTATAGACGCAGCTGAAATCTTCGCCAATGCCTCGAACGGCATTGCAACCTACGGCTTGCGCGATGACTTCTTCGTTGTGGGCGGAATGATGATGCTCGACCCAGCGATGGCACCGCTGTTGACCGACGCACTGCCAGACGTCATTCATCTGCGCGCGAACTCTGGGCGTGCAGGAACCGTGCGGTGGCTGCTTTCTCATCTGATGAAAGAAGCCGGCGGAACCGAGCCCGGCAGAGATGCACAGGCAAGGCTTGCGATGCAGATGCTTTTCATCGAACTGATCCGCGCCTACCTGGACGCCATGGAGCAGCCGCACCCAGGCTGGCTCGGCGCCCTGGGCGATCGACGTCTCGGGCAGGCCTTGCAGGCCATGCACGACGAACCTGTTCATCCGTGGCGCCTCTCGGAACTTGCGCAACGGGCAAGCATGTCGCGATCCAGTTTTGCGGCAAAGTTCAAGCTGGCGGTGGGCGTCTCTGCACTCGACTATCTGATCCGATGGCGCATGCACCTGGCGTGTCGTGCGTTGCGAAAGCCTGGGGCAACCGTGGCTCACGTCGCCGGTTCCTTTGGGTACTCGTCGGAAAGTGCCTTCGGAACCGCGTTCAAGCGAGTGTTCGGACAGGCACCACGGAGATATCTCGCGAGCGATCGGACGGCCCATTAGATCATCTGCGTGAAGCGAAGCAATCTGCTGCGCAGGACAAGTCGCGGGCGCGAATGCCGGCTGCAATGTAGTCGATGAAGACGCGCATTCTTTCGGGCAGGTGCTGTCGGCTCTGATAGCAGAGAAAATGCGTACGATCGTCGGGCGCGTATTGCTTGAGACAAGCGACCAGTTCTCCGCTGCGCAGCAGGTCGCATACTTGGTAGGCCGCCATCTGGGCGATGCCTCGCCCGTCAAGCACTGCCTGCAGCACCAGGTCCGCATCGTTGAAGGTGTACAGCGCGCCGGGCCGCAGTTTGTGCGGCAGACCACCGACCTTGAACTCCCATTCGTACATGCGCCCGGATGCGAGCCGAAAGTTGATACATCGATGGTCCACGACTTCCTCGACACTTTCGGGCAAGCCGTGCGCCAGAGCATAGACAGGCGACGCACACACCAGCATTTGCATCGGGATCAACTGCTTGGCAACTATCTGGCTGTCCTCCAGGCGCCCGGCGCGAAAGAACAAGTCAATACCATCCTGCATAAAATCGATCGGACTGTCGTCCAGAACGAGATCGATATTTATATCGGGATAGCTTTCCCTGAAGCCCATGAGCAAAGGCGCGACCACCTTACGCCCAAAGCCGATCGTCGAACCGATTCGAAGTCGGCCGCGCGGCGGGCCTTCTCTCAGTTCGCGCATGTTGTCCAAGGCCTGGGACAGCTGCTCGACCCCAGGACGGCAGCTGGCATAGAACAGTTCGCCTTCGGCGGTGAGCGAGGTCGCGCGCGTGGTGCGATGAAACAGCCGCGTGCCAAGGCTGGTCTCCAGTTTCTGCACGCTGCGGCTGACGGCCGAGCGGCCGACACCCAGACGATCGCTCGCCCGCGCGAAACTGCCCTCGGTGGCCACCGCAATGAACGTGACGACGCCCGCATAGCTCGAAGTGAAGTTCGATGCCGACGAATCGCTGCCGACCGAGAGGCTTGCTTGAAGTGGGGGCATGGTGGCTCTCTGAAGAGGGTTCGGTTTGGAAGCCGCCCCGAATCGACGTCTTCCGCACTACCCCGATCAGAAAGCCGGACGCGCGCCACCGCCATTGCACGTTGGTGTCGGCGACACCAAGGTACTACCTGCCTCCGCCGATAGCCGATCTCCCGAAGGGCCAACATCGCAAAACCAACACCAAGGTGTGATGGACGTCCGCAGCCGCCTGGCGCATCCTCCTTGCTTGGCGACTGTGATGAAAGGGCCTGAATGGACAAAGACCACAGGCAAGCGGAGGCAGGATTTACGGCGGGCATGCTAAGGCGAAAGCACCGAGCCGGTGTCTCGGCCCATGCGATGAGGCGTTCATGATGGCGGTGGTTCGCTCACTCATTTCCGTCGTCGACGACGATCAGTCGGTGCGCGAGTCGTTGCCGGACCTGCTCAAGGAATTTGGCTTTGCTGTCGAAACCTTTGAGTCGGCTGAAGAGTTCCTGGCGTCCGGTCTCGTCAGCAAGACCGACTGCTTGGTCCTGGACGTGACGATGCCGGGCATCTCGGGCCTCGAATTGCAGCGCGAGTTGCGGGTGCGGGGCCATGCGGTGCCCATCGTCTTTATCACCGCACACGCCGACGAATCCATCCGCCCGCTGGTGATCGAGCTAGGCGCGGTGGACTGCCTGTTCAAGCCTTTCAGCGAAAGCGCACTGCTGCACGTTCTCAACACCGCCCTTGGGAGGGACTAGGCGGTTTGCCTGACCGGATCTATGCGACCATGACCCAAAGCGCACAAGCCATGATCAGCACCACGCCCCTTGTATTTATCGTGGACGACGATGTCTCCGTTCGCGAGTCGCTGGAGTCGCTAGTTGAGTGCGCAGGTTGGGCGCCGGAGAGCTTCTCGTCGGCCCGCGAATTCCTTGCCCGCGAACGCGCTTGCACGCCGTGCTGCCTGGTGCTAGACGTGGGCCTTCCCGACCTCAACGGACTCGATCTGCAAGCGCAAATCGGCGTCGACCGCTCGGACATGCCGATCATTTTCATTACCGGTTACGGCAGCGTGCCGATGACAGTGAAGGCGATGAAGGCCGGAGCGGTCGAGTTCCTCACCAAACCGTTCGACGATGAAGTCCTCATCACCGCCATCGCGCATGCAATCGAAGCCAGCCGGATCGCGCTTGCACGAGAAGAGGGTATGCGAACGCTGCGCGAATCCTATGCTTCGCTGAGCCGTCGCGAGCGAGAGGTCATGGCGCTGGTCGTCTCAGGGCTACTGAACAAGCAGGTCGGCAGCGAACTGAACATCAGCGAGATAACAGTGAAGGCGCACCGCGGCAGGGCCATGCAGAAGATGAACGCAGGTTCGCTGGCCGATCTTGTAAACATGGCAGCGCGACTGGGGGTGGCTGCCCGCCTCAACGAGCCGCTAAGGGGTGACCCGCCGCGTCTGGGGCTTTCCGTCAGAGGCCAAGTACCGCGGTTTCCTCGGGCATAGACCCACCCCGTGGAACGGAAAATGCAAAGGTGGCGCCCGGGCCGTCGTTTGACGACGCCCACAGGTGCCCGTGATGGCTCTCGATAATCGAGCGGCTGACGGAAAGACCCATTCCCATGCCGCCAGCTTTGGTCGTGTAGAACGCTTCAAACAGGCGATCCATGGCCTCGGCCGCCAGGCCAATTCCGGTGTCGCGCACGGTCAGACGTACTTGGTCGTGTTCGTCGAGTCCAGTGGTGATTGCCAGCTGGCGCGTGCGGTCATGCACGTCGATCATGGCATCCGATGCATTCAGCAACAGGTTCAGCATGACCTGCTGGAGCTGCACCCGGTCTCCTCGCACCGGCGGCAGGTCGGCCGCCAAGTCAATCTGCAGCGCGACCCTGCTGCGCTGGAGCTCAATGGACGAAAGCGAAAGTACCTCGCGCGCGGCCTCATTCAGATCGACCATCTCGGTGATAGTGCCCTTCTGCCCAAAAAGTGCCCGCAATCGCTTGATCACATCCGCAGCGCGATGCCCGTCCCGTATCGAGCGCTGCGCTGTCTTGCGCGCGCCCTCGATGTTCGGCGGATCGGCGGCCAGCATGCGCAGACACGTGCTTGCATTGGTGACGATGCCCAGCAAAGGCTGGTTAACCTCGTGCGCAATCGACGCGGTCAGGACGCCCAGCGTCGTGATCCGCGCTACGTGAGCGAGCTCGGACCGAGCCCTGCCGAGCGCCTCTTCGGCCAGGTAGCGCTGCGTAACGTCCTGAACCGCCCCGATGTATTCGACTTCACCGTCCTTGCTTCGCGTGGCGTGCGCCACCAAGTGGAAATGCTTGACTGACTGGTCCGGCATCAGCATGCGCAACCTGTAGTCGAGATCGGTCGCGGGGCCGCGCGCGATGGCGATCATCTCTTCCAGCAGCGGAAGGTCCTCGGGGTGATAGCGGGCGGCAATCAAGGCCGGTGTGATCGGCTCGGTCGGGTCAAGTTCGTACAGCCTGTAGGTCTGTGCCGAGAAAGCGATTGCATCGGTGCCCACGTTCCAGTAGAAACTCCCTGTCGCGCTGAGATATTGCGCCTCCCGAAGCCAGGTTTCGCTGCGCTGCAGCTCGGAATAGAGGCGTGCATTCTCCAGCCAGATCGCGGCTTGGGAAGCGAGAAAGTCCAGCACGGCCACCCGATCCGAGGTAAAGGCACGCGTGGTGAGGTTGTTCTCGAGATAGAGCACGCCAATGACGTCGTCCTCCCTAAAGATCGGTAGACACAGCACCGACCTAGGCCGGTTGCTGCGAACGTATTCGTCCTGCGAATGCATGCCCGCGACCGAGGCATCGTCTAGCACGATGCGCTCGCCCGTACGCAGCACGTAGTAGAGCATCGAGTGCGGCAGGTCCGAAGGCATCACACGCGCACTCTGGACCACTACCTCGACGCTCCCATACCCGGTTAGCGCCTTCGCCTCGACATGCGGCTCCCCGGCGTGGACCAGTATCAGCAGGCCGCGCTCGGCGCCCGCATGTTCGACGGCAAGCCGCATGAGCTTTTCGAGAAGGCTTGGCAGAATCATCACGCTCGACAGCGTCTTGGAAGCCTTGCCGACGGTCTCGACGTCCAGTTGCGCAACGGCCTTATCAATGGTCGCGACGCCAGAGGCGGATGTCACGCGCTCGCACAAGTGCGGGTACTGCGCATCGAGCTGCTTCAACTTGGCGTCCGCGCCCCATTCCTCATAGCAGACCCGTGCGTTGCGCAAGTAAGCGTCGGCAGCCGTATCCAAAGCGCAAGCGGCATGGAAGCGGCCCGCGAGTTCGCTGGCAATGCCTTCGTTCTGCAAGAAGCCGTGGCGACGCGCGAGTTGCACCGCTTGCTCGTAGAGTACTTGCGCTTGGAAACGGCGGCCCTCGAGCCGGGCAATCTCTGCGCCTATCAGTGCCTTTCGATTCGCGAAGTTCTCGGGGCAGTTCTCCGACCAACCGGCGATTCGGTCGTAGTGCACACGAAGGGCATGCAGGCGCTGTTCTCGCTGTTCCCGGGGACCGTTGTCGGCAGCGGCCGCGCAAGAAAGCGCGGCGTAGAAGTCGTACTCGGCCTCTTCGATGGAAGAGCGCATCGCCCAGCGGATGCCCTCCACGTGCTCGGCAGCAGCCAGCGCCGCGTCAAAGTCTTCTGCGAAGAAGCGCTCCTGCAGCCGGAACACCCAGTAATAGCAGACCATCATGGCCAGTCCGGGATGCGGCTCCACGTCCTGGCAGGCCCAGGCTTCGTCGTCGGGGCGAGGGTCAGCCGGGATGCCGCGAAGCTTTTTTACGAGATCAAGCTGCCCTATGAAGCGATCGGTGGGTAGGCCTAACTCGACGCCGCTAGCGAAAGCGATGACCTGTTCAGTTTCGTGCTGCACCTGAAGCAGCGGAACGCCTGACACTAACAGGTGTGTGATCAGGTTCCTCGAATTGTAGGCGGCGAAAGCCTTGTCGCCCATCGCACTTCCGACATTGAAGGCGTGCGTCATGAGCGGCTCGCATAGCGGCAGGTGCTTGATCCAAGGCATCGCAAAGGCTGCGAAGCACGAGTACACGCGCGCTTTGTAACGATCCATGCCTCGGTGGTCCACCAGGTCGCAAGCAAGCTGTCCGAGCGTGTATGCCGTGGTGTAGTCGCCGAACTGTGGGCCCAGCACCATGTTCAGCGCTGAATAGGCGACGCTCGAGCTCTCGCAGTTGCCGTTCTGCAGGCTCAGGTTCGTCATGCGCAGCAGCACGAGCCCCAATAGGTGCCGGTCGACGGCGTAGGCCGCGGGAAACAGCTCCGTCAGGATAGCCATTGTGGCGATGCAGATCGGATCGTCCATGACAGGCATGTCGATCAGTGCCTGCCCACGTCGGCCCGCCAAGCGCTCGTGCATCTCGACGTATTCGCGGCGAACCTCCGCTTCGGTGGGACGCGACGTCCACGTGATGCCGATCCGCGGAAGGATCGCCAGAGCCGCTTCGACTGCGCGCTCGTTCCTGCCCGTCGTGAAATACAGCAGAACGGAAAGACATGCGACCTCGATCTGCGGGATCGTGCCTCGCGCCCGAAGGGCGAGCTCGGCTAGCCGGCCTTCGGCCCCAGCCATGTCGCCACACACGATCTCGCATTCGGCGCAATGGCGCTGCAGTTCGAACGCAAGCGCGTGCTGATTCGTCCAACCGCCGTCCCCCAGCAAGACTAGACCGGATGCGAAGTAGGCTCTTGCAGAGGCATACGCACTCGACGCCTTCGCGCGCTTGCCGGCGGTTAGATACAACGCCGCGGTCGATTCGCGCTCTGCCAGCGATTTGATGGCCGACGCGCCATGCTCGAATTGGTTGACCACTTCGAAGATTCTCTCTTCGAGCTCGGCTGCGGTCGTCAGCGACAACAGCACCTTCCCGATCCGCAGATGCTCTTCGGCGCGAGTGGTCGGCGGGATCAATGCATAGCCCGCCTCCTGTACGCGGTCGTGCGCGAAGTTGAATGCGCCACCGCCATAAGAGACCAAGCCTGCGTCGACCGCATCTTGCAGTGCTGTCTGCACTTGGGCCTCGGTGCTTTCGCGGACGAGGGCCAACGTGCGGATCGTAGCTCCATTGCCCAGGCAGGCGAGCTGCCCCAATGCCTCCTGCGTGCCGAAAGGCAGACGCCCGAGCTTGGCCGACATAAGGTCAGCCACGTTCTCCGTGATGCCTAGTGTGCGCATCCCTGCGATGTCCCACTGCCAAGCGGCATTGCCGGCATCGAAGACGAGCAAGCCTTCGTCCGCCAGCGCGGTGATGAACTGCACAGCAAAAAACGGGTTGCCCGCAGTTTTCTCGCATACCAATTCCGCAAGCGGGCGGGCGCGCACGATGTCCGTGCCGAGGGCATCCGCGCAGAGCTGCGCCAGGTGGTCGACCTGCATGGGACCGAGCGCGATTTCGCATACCGCGCCGCCGTCGCTGCGGATCGCTGCCAACGTGCGGGCCAGCGGGTGATTGTCGCCAACTTCGTCGCTGCGGTACGCGCCAATGAAGACGAGATAGCGTGCCTCCTTGCGCGTCACCAAGCGCTCGAGCAGCTCCAGCGTTGCCGCGTCCAGCCATTGCAGGTCGTCGATGAACAGGACCAACGGGTGCTCCGGCTTAGCGAAGACACCGAGTAGGCTGCAAAACACCCGGTAAAAGCGCGCCTGCGCCGACGGGGCGTCTAACTGCACCACCGGCAGCTGTTCGCCGATGACCAGCGCCAGCTCCGGAACCAGGTTCACCATGAGCTGCCCATCCGATCCCAACGCCGCGATCAGTTCGTGGCGCCAGTGCGCGAGATCGACGTCGCTTTTGTTGAGCAGCTCGCGCACCAGAGCCTGAAATGCTTGAGCCAGCGTCGCGTAGGGAATATCGCGCTTGTACTGGTCGAACTTGCCGGACGCGAAAAGGCCAGAGCGAGGAACCAGGGCCTTGTGCAGTTCGTTGATGAGAGACGACTTTCCAATGCCGGAGTAGCCAGACAACAGCACGATCTCGCTGCTGCCCTCGACGATCACCCGGTCGAAGGCCGCGAGCAAGGCATCAATCTCCGCATCACGGCCATAGAGCTTTTCGGGAACGAGCACCGAATCGCCGAGGTCATGCTCACCCATCACGAATGCCTGGCCAGCGCCATGCGAGGACCCAATGGCGAGGCATTTGCGAAGGTCGGCCTCTAAGCCCTTTGCGGTGCGATAGCGGTCTTCGGGATTCTTGGCCAGGAGCTTCAGGAGGATGCCGTCGATCGCCGGCGGGAAACCGTCGGTGTGCGCGCTCGGCGGCAAGGGCTGCCTGGCGATGTGGCAGTGAATCCACTCCATCGGATCGGTGGCATTGAACGGCATGGCGCCCGTGAACAGTTCGTACAAGGTGATGCCCAGCGAATACAGGTCGCTGCGGGCGTCCATTGACCGGTTCATGCGACCTGTTTGTTCCGGGGCCATGTAGGCGAAGGTGCCTGTTATGACGGCGGGCGGCGGCGCCTGGCGCTCAGTGCGTTGGCGAGACGCGATGCCGAAGCCTGTCAGGCGAACTCGCCCCGCTCCGTCAACCAACACGTTCGCCGGCTTGATGTCCTTGTGAATCAGCCCCTGCCTGTGGATGTGCCCAATCGCCTGGGTTATCTCTATTGCCAGTTGCAGTTGTTGCACCGGGTCGATTCGTTCGTTGCGCGACTCGGCTAGGATCACATCCAGTGGCAGGCCGCCGGCGTCCTCGAGCAGGAGCATCTGCCGACCTTCGTGCCGCGTCAGGGCGAGCGGACGTGCGGCCCAGGATGCATCCAGTTCATCCGCCAAGGAGTTCTCGTGCACCAGTCGCCCGATACTGCGTGAGGACGAAGGCGGCGTGGCGGCGAGCGCAAGCACCGACGGCTTGCCTGGCGCCCTGCGCCTGTACAGGGTGAACTCTGCTCCGGGCCTGAGAACTTCGAATGAATATCCGCTCTCTGGCATCGGGTCCCTAGGACATAGTTGTTTCCCGATCATGAGGGGTACAGCGTGCAACGTCCAGCCCTACTTTGGTATCGACCCTATCGAAGGAGACACCGTGTCCTGCGTCCATCAGACCGACGCACTGCCCGGGCGGGGCACGCACAGCGGTAGCTATCAGAATAGGTAACCTCCAGGAGAGTCGACCTTCGCGCGTGCTTGGCGCACAAGAGGCGAACGTCAGCTAAAGATCCTGCGCCTTACAGCCTCAATGATCTCTTCTAATCCAAGTATCCGCGAGTATGCCGGCGGAATTGACGCCAAGTCGATGGCGCGCGTCCATCGCCTGTTGATCGGGGTGCGGATAAAAACTTGGACTGGTTTTACGCCGCAAGCCCAAGGCTCACCCGGTATTCGATAGGGCTGAGAGAGCCAAGAGAACTCATGGCCGCCCGTGTTCCGCCGGCTCGGCGAAGTGCACCACCATCCGGAGGTGGCGGTGCTCATCCACCACCAAGGTCTCGTGCTGGAAATCCTCGCGCTCTCCGCAGCTCGCGATGACCGAACCGATGCCCCGGCACGCTGGCGCGCTCTCCGGCGTCTCCCACCAGCGCCGGAAGTCCGCCGACAACGCCTTCAGGTCCTCGACCAGCGCCACCATGGATGGGTCGTCCGGTGCCACGGCAAGGTCGTAGCGGAACTGCGCGAGCAGCCTGGGCGCATCGTCGTGCCAAGCAGGCAGGCGCCGGCGCATGTCGGGATCGGCAAACACCAGGCGCAGGATGTTGCGCAGCCCATGCGTGCGGGCGCCGAAGCCGAACAGATCGTCGGCCGCCGTGTTCCAGGCAATGACATCCCAGCGCAAATTGGCGACATAGGCAGGCCTTGTCGCCAGTTCGTCCATCAGTGCCTGGATGTGCGGCGTGACGCAGGCACCCTGGTGCGCCTCGGGCGGTGGCGGGCGGTTGTGGGCCAGAAGAAAGAGATGGCTGCATTCGGCGTCGTCGAGCCTGAGCGCGTGGGCCACGCCGAGCAGGAATTTCTCGGACACGCGGATGTCCCGGCCCTGCTCGAACCAGGTGTACCAGGTCAGGCCCACGCCGGCGAGCGCCGCGACTTCTTCCCGTCGCAGGCCCGGCGTGCGGCGGCGGCCCCGCGAGGGCAGCGCGACATCGGCCGGGGTCAGCTTCAGGCGATGCCGGGTGAGAAACGCCGACAACTCGTTCCTGATGCGGCTGAGGCTTCGCTCGCCCATGGCTGTCACTCTTGGCAATAGGATAAATACTTAAATTGTAATAGTGCCACGGGCCGCTGAAGATGCGCTGGCTGACTCAACCCAACGCGAATCGGAGGCGATTTTTGACCGCAATTTGTGATTTGTCTCTTGTGTCCGGACGCCGCGCGGGAGGCCGGGAGTGGACGGGGCTGGCCCTGCTTTCGCTGCCCACCATGTTGCTCGGGCTCGACTTGACGCTGCTGCACCTTGCACTGCCCGCGCTCGCGATGGACCTGCGCCCGACGAGCGCGCAGGCACTCTGGATCGTCGACGCCTATGGCTTCATGATCGCTGGCTTTCTCATCACGATGGGAACGCTGGGTGACCGCATCGGGCGGCGCAAGCTCCTGATGTTCGGCGCGGCCGCTTTCGGGCTTGCCTCCGCCTTGGCGGCCTGTTCGACCAGCGCCGCCATGCTGATCGCGGCGCGCGCCCTGCTCGGCGTGGCGGGCGCGACGCTGATGCCTTCGACGCTGGCGCTGATCAGCAACATGTTCGTCCACCCCCACCAGCGCGCGCTGGCGATCGGGGTGTGGGCGACCATGTTTGCGCTCGGCATGGCGGCCGGGCCGGTGGTCGGCGGCCTGCTGCTGGAGCGCTACGGATGGGGCGCCGCATTCCTCGTGGCGCTCCCGGTCGTCGCGCTCCTGCTCATGGCCGCCCCGCTTCTTCTGCCGGAGTACCGTGCGCCGCAGCAAGGGCGGTTGGATCTGCCCAGCGTCGCGCTCTCGCTGCTGGCCTTGCTGCCGGTCGTCTACGGCGTGAAGCAGATGGCCAACGAAGGGATCGTGGCCGGTGCCATGCTGGCCATCGCGGCAGGCGCGGCCTTCATGCTGGTGTTCGTGCGGCGGCAACGTCGGCTGCGCAGTCCGCTGGTCGACATCGAGCTGTTCTCCAACCGGGCATTCAGCGTCGCCCTGGGGGTGCTGCTGGTGGGCCTGGTCGGTGTCGGCGGGACGATGCTGCTGGTGACCCAGTACCTCCAGCTGGTGGTGGGGCTGTCGCCGCTGGCGGCGGGACGCTGGATGGGGCCGCCTGCCCTCGCGATGCTGATGGCGGGCATCACGGCGCCCCTGCTTGCCAGGCGGATCCGGCCGGGCCACGTGATCGCGGCCGCGCTGGCGCTGTCCGCACTGGGTTATCTGATGTTGAGCCAGCTCGACCGCGGACCGGATGGCCTGGCCCAGGTGACGGCATCGTTCTCCCTGGTGTATCTCGGCCTGGGCACGATCGCGGCGCTCGGGACGGATCTGGTGGTGGGCGCGGCACCGCCCGAGAAGGCGGGGTCGGCGTCGGCCATGTCGGAGACGGTGCAGGAGCTTGGCCTGGCGCTCGGCATTGCAACGCTGGGCAGCCTGACCACTGCGGTCTACCGGACCCGGATGGCCGATCGCGAGGGTGCGCCGCTGGCGCAGGACATCGAACGGGCCGTCTCGGACAGCCTTGCCGGCGCCAGGTCGGTCGCGCAGCTCCTGCCGGACGGCTTGCTGGAACAGGCACAGGCCGCCTTCGTCGCGGGCCTCAACTTGGCGGCTGCGGTCAGCGGCATCGGGATCGCCGTCTTGGCGGGGCTGGCGGCGATCACGCTGCGGCATATCGGCGTCAGCGGCGACACCGGCGAGGGAACGGCTCGATAACGTGGAGCATCAGTCGAAGGTGAGCACACACTCAACACACCGATTGAGAGATCAACTCGCCTCCGTGCTCACATTCCCGCCACGCCCTGCGCCAGCGCAAAGTCCAGCAGCACCCGGTCGGAGGGTTCCTCGGGCCAGGTGGCCTGCGCGAGCCAGCGGTGGAAGGTCGTGGCCGCGATGCGGCTGGCCGGTCCGTCGCGGCGCCAGGCGCGCGCGATCGGTGCGGCGATGGCTGGCAGGCGCTCGGCCTCGAAGCGCGTGCGCATCTCGGCCTGCATGGCCTCGGGCATCTCCTGGTAGAGCCCCCTCGCCTTCTGCATGCGGTCGTTGTCCCAGAGTTCGCGGATCCGGTGCATGCGGTCCTGGCTGTCGAGCACGGGCGCGGGAGGCGCCGCGGCCGGGCCGCCTGGACCGCCTGACGCGGCGGGCTCGGGCTCGCCCTTGACGCCGGCATAGCCCTTCTTGAGGGCGTCCTTGAAATAGGCCGCGGGCGACTTGAGCGTCGGCAGCGCCTGGCTGCGCAGCCGCTGTTCCACATGCTCGAGCGTGGCGCGCAACTGGCCTTCGTCGGTGGTCGCGTAGAGGTCCTGCGCCTCCTCCTGCTTCAGGCCGAGCGCGATGAGCTTGCCGACCAGTTCAAGGTCGAAGACGTTTCGGCTCGGGTCGTCGGCCGTGCCGAGGCGCTGCTGCAGCTTCGGCACGACCCTGAACTGGATCTCCTCGATGCGCCGGCCGCGCTTGTGCTCGATCAGCTCGAGGCTGAAATCTTCGCAGAGCGCCTCGATCTCGGCCAGCGCCTTGCTGATCACGTCGCGCTTGAGGAAGCGGTAGTCGACCTCGGTGATGTCGCTGCGGCCGGTGAGCACGGCGGCCCACCAGAGCACGTCCTCGCGCATCGACAGGCGGCTCGGCGAGGTGAGATAGCGCGCGCCGATCTCGTACAGCACGGCCGCGGGGTAGCTGCGCATCTGGGCGCTGATCTCGAGCAGTACGCGGGTGTACTGGTGCGGCTTGACAAGGCGTTCGCGGATCTCCTCGGGATAACGCCAGGTGATGGTGCAGGGCCGGCCCCTGCCCTGCTCTTCGATCGACACGGTGCCGAGCAGCTGCGAGGAAACCCAGCGCTTCAGGCCTGCGCCGCTGGTCGACCATTCGATGGTCGTGGCCTGCATGTCGCGCAGGTGCGACTTCAGGAGTTCGGTGTTGTTGGAGTTGAAGCGGGCATCGCCGATCAGCTCGCTGAGCGCCAGCTTGTAGACGGGCTCGTCGACGCCCTGTTTCTGCGAGTGGTACAGCAGCGCGTTGTAGATGCGCCGCGACAGCAGCGTGAGCCGGCCCCGCTTCGGGCGGATGGCGATGGCCTCGTTGGCCTTGGCCACGCTCTGCTCGTCGGTGACGGCAGGCGGTTTCGGCGGCGGCCGTGGCGCTTCGCCCTCTTCCATGGGTTTTTCCGGGAGATCGTTTATTTCACATCATGCCGCGGATTTGTGAATGGGTCAATTCACAGGTTCATGCAGCGGTGCCTTGAGACTTTGAAGAAGAACACTTGGGATATTGAAGAGTTGACGGTCCTGTTTCTTCAATGGCGACAGCCACTTGCAAGCGGAACTGTGAGTAGCGCTGGGAATGAGTGTGAGAACGGATGGGATTGAATGTGAGAACGAAAGGGATTTGGCGCCCGCTGATGTGGGAACGGATGGGATTTGATGTGAGTGGACAAGGGGCGCGGCAGGCCCGCAGGGCGCTTGCACACGCGTTGCAGGCGCTGGCGCACCCGCTGGCGTCGCTGGGCGGGTCCCGGGGCACCTCGATCGGGGTTCCGGGGTGCCCTGCGGCAACCGCCCGAGGTCGGAATCCCAATCCTCCTCACCTTGGTCCCCAATCGCTCTCACACTTGGATCGGCGATATGCACGATGTTTATCGCAGATCTTGTTCATTCGACGGATTCTCATAGAATGGCCGGATTCCGTCTAATAAGGCTATTCTCTATGGCGTCGCCCACACCGGCTGCTGGTGGAAACCAGGTTTCCACGGCCCCCCTTCCCGTCGCGCTTGCCTCTCCGCCGCGCGCGCGCATCGACATGGCGCGCATCGCAGCCCTGGCCGCGCGAGCCGGCTCGATGGTCGAGCAGATTCGCGGCCGGCTCCTCGCGCCCGAGGCGCGCAAGATCCCGCCCGTCTACTCTACCGCGCAGCTGGCGGCATTGTGCGGCGTTGACAAGGCGCATGTGGCCTACCGCATCACCAAGGACGATCTGCCGAGCGGGCGCCTCACGCCGGCTGGCGGTAAGCGCAACTTCGAGCTCAGCGAACTGCGCACCTGGACCCGCACCTACCGTGCCGACAAGATGCGTCCCGCGGGCAAGAAGGCCTTCACCATCGCGGTCGGCAACTTCAAGGGCGGCGTCGCCAAGACGACCACCGCGATGGTGCTGGCACAGGGCCTGAGCCTGCGCGGCCACCGCGTGCTGGCCATCGACACCGATCCCCAGGGATCGCTGACCACCCTGCACGGCCTGCTGCCCGAGGCGGAGATCAGCGAGGACATGACGATCGCGCCGCTGTGCGACGGCAGCCAGTCCGACATCCGCTATGCGATCCGCTCCACCTACTGGGACGGCCTCGATCTGGTGGCCGCCGCACCGTTCCTGTTCTCGGCCGAGTTCGCGCTCCCAGCGCGCCAGATGCAGGAGCCGGGTGCGCGGTTCTGGGACGTGCTCAATGCCGGACTCGAGAGCGTGCGCGATCTCTACGACGTGATCGTCATCGATACGCCGCCGTCGCTGTCTTATGTGACCATCAACGGCCTCTGGGCCGCCAACGGGATCATCGTACCGGTGCCGCCGTCGGGCCTCGACTTCGCATCGTCGGCCCAGTTCTGGTCGCTGCTCGCCGACCTGGGCGGCAACCTCGATGCGCAGAGCGGCGAGCGCGCGGGCAAGGCCTTCGACTTCCTGCACGTGCTGCTCAGCCGGGTCGACCCGAGCGACCCGGCCACGCCGGCGGTCCGGCAGTGGATCCAGGCGACCTATGGCGAGTACACGCTGCCCGTCGAGATTCCCAAGACAAGCGTGACGAGCAACAAGGCGGCCGAGTTCGCGACCGTCTACGACGTACAGAAATACGAGGGTGCCGCCAAGACCTACAAGCGCGCGGCCGATGCCTACGACTCTTTCGTCGACCTGGTCGAGCAGTCTGTGGTGAGCAGCTGGGCCGACAAGGGGGAGATGCAATGAGTGCGTCGGCCGATCTCGTGAGCGGCCGGTGTGCCGCCGCACGCGGCGCGTGGAAACCTGGTTTCCACCTGATTCGGGGCGCGGCCGTGGAAACCTGGTTTCCACGCCGGCCCGGAGCGGACGCGGGTCCGCATGCATCGTTCAGTCGCACCACGCGCTCGGCGTGGAAACCAGGTTTCCACTGCAATGGAGGTCCCAATGGCCAGCACGCGTAAACGTCTCGAAGCGCTCACAGCGGGACTCTCGCTTCCGGAGCCCGCTCCGGCCCCCAGCCCGGCTGCAGCGTTTCCGGCTGCCGCGCCGATCCCGCCGGCCATGCCCGGTGCCGCCGTGGAAACCAGGTTTCCACCGGCACAGCCGGGCCAGTTCGCGCCGCGCACCGGTCCGGGCCAGATGCTCGCGTTCCGCGGCCAGATGCAGGCGGTGGAGGGCGAGCTGGCGACCCTTCGGGAGCGGCTTCGGCACTACGACGACTCGACGCCCACGCGCAAGCTCGACCCGTCGAGCATCCGCGCCTCGCGCTGGGCCAACCGGCATCCGGCCTCGTTCGAGAACGCCGAGTTCGCAGGGCTCAAGGCCGACATCGAGCAGGCCGGCGGCAATGTGCAGCCGATCCTCGTGCGGGCGCTGCCGGACCAGCCCGACCGCTACGAGCTGGTCTTCGGCCATCGCCGGCACCGGGCCTGCCTGGAGCTTGGCATTCCGGTGCTGGCGGCGATCTGGGTCGACGAGCTCGGCGACGCCGAACTGTTCGCGGCCATGGACCGCGAGAACCGCGAGCGCGCCGATCTCTCGCCGTACGAACAGGGCGTGATGTACCAGCGTGCGCTCGAGGAGCAGCTGTTCCCGACACAGCGCCAGATGGCCGAGAAGCTCGGCGTCAGCCACACCTGGGTGCGCAAGGCGTTGATCGTGGCGCAGCTACCGTCGGCCGTCGTCGAATGCTTCCGCAGCCCGCTCGAGATCCAGTACCGCCATGCGGAACAACTCAACGCGGCGCTCGACAAGGACCGCCGCAGCGTGCTCAAGCGGGCAGAGAAGGTGCGCGGACAGAAGCTGTTGCCGGCCGTCGTCGTGGCGCGGCTGCTGGGCAACGAGCCCGGCGCGAAGCCGCAGAAGATCGCAATCCAGAGCGAGGGCAAGACCGTGGGCTCATGCGTGCGGGGCACCGATGGTGCGGTGACGCTCACGCTGCTGCCGAGCGTGGCGGCCCAGCCGCCGACGGAGGCGCTCATCAAGGCGATCTCGGAGGTGCTGCAGAAGGTGCAGATGCTTGGCTGAACAAGGGTAGGACCTCGTAATGTGAGTGCCGTTGGGAATTGCCGGCAGTTGCTCGCAGCCCGCAGGTGCGCCGGAGCGGAGGAGGGCAGAGGAGGCGCGATCCGCGGCATGGCGGGGGCTGGGCCTGTCAACCGCGGGCTTTCATGCGCGCGTCGACAAGCCGTCATGGGAATCGAGACGAGCGGCATATGAATGTGTGCGCTAACATCCTTCATTCGCCTTGCCTCCATCCTCCGATCTCCTGCCGTGCCGCGCACTTGGCGCCGGCAATGCAACCAGTCTCTCCGAAACCGGATGCAAGCGGCGCCTCCAGCGCCGGGCCGAAGCAAAAAGAGCCATGCAGATCAACGACTTAGCGCATTTCCCGACATTCGATTCTCGAATCTAGGCCGCAAAGCACCTAGAATAGAGATTGATGATTATGCGATTGCACAATGTCGCCAAAAAGGCGCGGCGCATGCGCCGTGCCCTCCTTTGGCACCGATAGCATTCCCACCCAATGGCTACACCCAACGACAATTTCAGATGACCTTGACGCGGACCTACGATCTGCGCCCGATGCCGGCCCCGGCCGGCGCCCGCCGGGAGCGCCCATGAACCAACCGGCCATGCCCACCCAGGAAGAGCTGCAAAGCCTCGATGACGCCGAACTCGAGCAGCTGGCCGTGGAGTGGCGAGCGCGTGCGTCGCGCGGCGAGCGCGATGCGTACGGCGTGGCTCACGCCCTCGAAGTCGAGCTGCGCCAGCGTGTGCGCGCCAGCAACCTCCAGCAATTGCCACCCGAAGCACCGGTTCCGCCGCGGCCCTGGTGGAAGTTCTGGCAGGCACCGGCCGATTCCAACACCCCCACGTGAAGAAGACCGCGCCGCGCAAACTCCATCGCGGCCATTTCGCGTTCATGCGGGCGCTGGCCCAGGGGGTCGACGAGCGCGCGAGCTGGGAGCGCTACTTGCGCCTCGAGGGCGAGCATGTCGACCTGCGCACGGTGCGGCGCACCATCGCCTGGATCCGAGACGCCTTCGCGGCCGCGGCGCGGCGCGAGCACAAGCCGGGCACCGCGCGGCTGATCCTGCTCGATCCCGAGCGATTCACCGCGTCGCCCGCGCTGCCGAGCCTCGCCGAGTTCGCCGAAGCCCAGGGCCTTGCCGATTTCTCCGAAGCCGAGCAGGTCGAGGCCTACGAGGCCGCCTTTCCGCAGGCGCGGGGCGGCGCAGGGCAGGGCAGTGCGCAGCCCTCGCGCCGCGCGCGCGTCATCGCGCGCCAGCTCGAGGCGCTGCGCTGGCTCGAAGACCTGGTCGCGCAGGACCCGCGGCCCGGCGACAGCGCGGCGGCGTGGCTGCATCCGGCACTCGCCGCACGGCTCGAGCGCGCCGGCCTGCCGACGCTCGAGGCGCTGGTGGCGCGCATCAACCTCGCGGGCGCGCGCTGGTGGGTGCAGGTGCCCGGCGTGGGCGAATCCAAGGCCGCGCGCATCCTCGAGTGGCTGCATGCCCACGAGCAGGTGCTCGGCCTGCGGGTCGGCCCGCATGCGGTGCAGCCGCGCTCGCAGCTGAGCCCTGGCGCGCTGGCGGCCGTGGTGCCGCCCGCGACGGCGCTGGTGCCGTACGAGAAGTTCGTGCTGCCGGCCGGGCTCGACGGGCGCACCGGGCGCTTTCGCGCGCCGCCCGAAGACTGCCTGCTGCAGGCGGCCGACGACCATGAAGCGATCGGCGCCTGGCTCGCCGCAAAGGGCGCAAGGTGCGAAGCCGCCGGCGCGCTGTCGTCCACGCAGCGCTCGTACCGCAAGGAAGCCGAGCGGCTGCTGCTCTGGGCCGTGCTGGAGCGCGGAACGGCGCTGTCGTCGCTCGCGCGCGAGGACGTCGACGCCTACCGGGCGTTTCTGGCCGACCCGCCGCCGGCCTGGTGCGGGCCCCGGCATCACCAGCGCTGGTCGGCGTCATGGCGGCCGCTCGAGGGCGCGCTCACGCCGGTGGCGCTGCGGCAGTCGCTGATCATCCTGCGCAGCCTGTTCGCGTTTCTCGTGGGCCAACGCTACCTGGTCGCCAATCCCTTCGACGACGTGGCACTGCCGCCCGAGCGGCCACTGCCGCTCGGCGCAAGCCGCACGCTGAGCTTCGAACAGTGGGACCACGTCGATGCGCTGCTGCGCGGCCATGCGGACACGCAGGCCGGCCGCCGCCTGCGTCGCGCGATGCGCTGGCTCTATGCCACCGGGCTTCGCCTGGGCGAGGTGACGGCGCTGCGTTGCGGCGACCTGAAGCCGCCCGACACCGGCACGGGGACGGCCTGGACGCTGTCGGTGGCAGGCCGGGGCGCGCGCCGCCGGCAGGTGCCGGTACCGGCCGAGCTGGTGCATGAACTGAGCGAAGAGCTCGCGCGGCACGGCCTCGACCTGCAGGTGGATGCGCCCGGCAACCAGGGCGTGCCGGTGCTCGCGCGCTTCGATGCGCAACTGCGGCCAGTCGCCTGGTCGGCCTCCGGGCTGTACCAGGCGATCAAGGCCTTTCTCGCGCAGGCCGCCGAACGCCTCGAGGGCCAGCAAGCGCAGCAGCAGTTGCGCAAGGCCAGCACGCACTGGCTGCGCCACACGCACGGCGCGCACGCGCTGCGCGGCAGGGAAGGGCAGGCGCCGCTGCCGGTGCAGGTGGTGCAAAAGAACCTCGGCCACGCATCGGCCGGCACCACCGCGATGTACCTGTCCGCGGCGAGGGTCCCGCGGCCTTGAGCAACTCCTGTCTTATAGTCAAAAAGTTACACGTTGCGATATTTCGCTACACACGTAACAATTAACAGCAGTTCGCCGGTCGAGTTCCAGGAGAGAGCGCCCGCAATGGCTTGCTTCTCGTTCTGCAGACCGCCTCTCTTTCTTGCGGCCCTGCCTTCAGCCCATCCGGTGCGGCGCTGCTCATCGACTCCTCCCATGAACCGTACCCACCGCATCGTCATCAATCGCCGCACCGGCGCACGCCAAGCTGTTTCGGAAACCGCGAAATCCTCGAGTGGCGGGCCGCCGGCGCTTCGTGCCGCGCTGCTCCTGGGCGCCACGCTGCTCGGCGCGCTCATGTCGCCGGCCGGCCATGCGCAGACGTGGCTGGCGCCAGTGCCCGGAGACTGGTTCGATGCGGCCAACTGGAGCACCGGCGCCGTGCCGACCCGCAGCGATGACGTGGAGATCTCCACGCCGGGCACCGCGCAGATTACCGGCGGCTTGTTCAGCGCCGAGACCAACTATCTGTCGCTCGGCCGAAGCGCAGCGGGCGGGCTTTCCGTCACCAACGGCGGCATCCTCAATTCGGCCAGGATCTTTATAGATGGCGACGGTGGCCCAACCACGATGCTGGTTGAGGGCGCAGGCTCGCGCGTCGACGTAAGCGGCGGGTTGTTGGTCGGCTTTGCCGGTACCGGGACGTTGACCATCCGCAGCGGCGGCACCGTACGCGCCAGCACCATCGAGGTCGGTCTGCAGCCTGGCGCCCAAGGCACACTCAATCTGGACGTCGGCGGCACGCTGGAGACGGGCGGCCTGTACGCGCTGGTTCCGGCCAACGCGGGCGCCAGCGGCGCCTTCAACTGGTCCGGCGGCACGCTGCGGGTCGTCAACAGCAGTCTCGTGTCCGCGATGGACGCCACGCTCACGGGCAAGGGTTCCACGCTCGATACCAATGGCTTCAATGCGACGATGTCGGGTGCGCTGTCTGGCGGCGGCTCGCTCGTCAAGGTCGGTGCGGGAACGCTCTCGCTCTCGGGCGCCAACACCCACACGGGCGGCACGCGCGTCGAACAGGGCGTGCTCGCCATCGCCAGCGGGTCGTCGCTGGGTGCGGGTGATCTTTCGATTTCAAACGCCGAGGTCCGGGGCGCTGCCTCGACCACCGTGAGCAACACCGTCCGCCTGGCCGGCCCGGCCACGGTATCGGCGGCCGCCGGCACGACGCTGCGATTCGATGGCTACATCGACTACGGCTCGGCGCTGAACATCGGCTCGCTCGGCAACACCGGCATCGTCGAAATCGCAAGCGCAACGGGCTTGTTCTCGCAGCATGACCTGCGCGTCGATTTCGGCACTTTGCGCGCTGCGAGCGCCGCTGCGGTTCCCGCCATGACGAGCAAGGCCCCGACGACCTTCGTGGCAAGCGGCGCGACGCTGGACTTCAACGACCACGCCACGGCCGTACTGCCGGTGCGCAACCTGCAGGGCGCGGGCACGGTCAACACGGGCAGCCAGGCCGCGACGACCCTGGCCGTCGCGGCCGGCGATTTTTCGGGCGCGATCGAGGGTGCGGGCAGCCTGCAGAAGAGCCTTGCCGGCACCCTCACGCTGCGCGGCGCGTCCAGCTACGCGGGCGCGACGCGCATCGGTGCCGGCACGCTGGCCCTCGCTGACAACGGTGCGCTGCCTGCGGGCAGCCTGCTCGACGTGAGCACCGGCGCCACCTTCGATGTGTCGGCCATCACGGGTACTGGCACGGCCGTGAACGCGCTGGCCGGCGGCGGCGCGGTGGTGCTGGGCGCCAAGTCGCTCACGCTGTCGGGCGGCACCAGCTCTTTCTTCAACGGCGAAATCAGTGGCAGCGGCACGCTGCACAAGAGCGGCACGGGCGTCCAGGTGCTCGCCGGCGCGGCCACCCACCTGGGCGGCACGGTGATCTCGGGCGGCACGCTGGCGGTGGAGGGCGATGGCGCGCTGGCGCCTACCGGTTCCGTGCACGTGGAAGACAGCGCCCGCTTCCGCATCCGGCAGGTCGACAGCGGTGCCCTCACGATCGGCGCGCTCAGCGGCAGCGGGCGCGTGGACATGGGCGCGACGACGCTCACGGCGGGCAACGCATCGAGCAGCGTCTTCAGCGGGGAGATCTCCGGCAGCGGCGGCCTCGAAAAGCAGGGCAGCGGCACCTTGTTCCTCAACGGTGTCAACAGCTACACGGGCGCGACCCAGGTGCGCAGCGGGCGCCTGGCGGTGGGCGGCACTGCGGCCGACAGCGGCGCAAGCGTTGCGGGCGCGGTGAACGTCGACGACGGCGCGACGCTCAGCGGCTTCGGCCGCATCGGCGGCAGCGTCACCGTGGCGAGCGGTGGCCACCTGGCCGCGGGCGACCCCGCGGCCGGCAACGGCATCGGTGCGCTGCGCATCGACGGCGACCTGTCGCTCGCGAGCGGCAGCCAGCTCGACTTCGACCTGGGCGCGCCGAGCGGGCTGGCGGCGGTGCCGGGGCAGGGTGACAACGTGGCGGTGGGCGGCAACCTGTCGCTCGGCGATGCCACGCTGAACGTGCGCGATGCGGGCGGCATCGGGCCGGGCCTGTACAACCTGTTCCGCTGGGGCGGCAAATTGTCGATGTCGGGCAGCGGCTTTGCGCCGCCCGCCGGCAGCACGGTGCAGATCCTCACGGGCAGCAAGCAGATCAACCTGATCACCGCCGCCGGCTATACGCTCAACTTCTGGAACGGCAACGGCCTGGCCAGCCCGACCCAGATGGGTGGAGGCAGCGGCACGTGGTCGGCCACCGCGCCCAACTGGGCCGACGAGGGCGGCATCGCCAGCGGCCCGCTCCAGCAGCCGGGCTTCGCGATCTTCGGCGGCGCGGCCGGCAACGTCGTGGTCGACACCACCGATGGCCCGGTCATCGCCAGCGGCATGCAGTTCGCGAGCGATGGCTATCGGGTCTCGGGCGGCACGCTCGCGCTGGTGGCCGACAAGGCGTCGCCGGGCCCGGTCGAAGTGCGCGTGGGCGACGGCAGCGGCGCAAGCGCCGGCTGGACGGCGACGATCGACAGCGTCGTCGCGGGCACCGACGGCCTCGCCAAGACCGGCAGTGGCACGCTCGCGCTCACCGGCACCAACACCTATGGCGGCGGCACCGCGGTGCGCGCCGGCACGCTGCAGATCTCGTCCGACAGCAATCTGGGTGCGGCCACGGGCGGTCTCACGCTCGACGGCGGCACGCTGCGCGCGAGCGGCACGATCACGTCGGCGCGGACGGTCTCTCTCGGCGCCGGCGCCGGCGCCGGCGCAGGTGCAGGTGGCTTCGAGGTCGACCCGACCCGCACGCTCACGCTCGACGGCGAGGTCTCGGGTGCGGGTGCGCTCGTCAAGACGGGGCTCGGCACGCTCGCACTGGGCGCGGCCAATAGCTATGCGGGCGGCACGAACGTCGCTGCCGGGAGCCTGCAGGCGCAAGTGACCGGGGCGCTGGGCAACGGCCCCGTTTCAGTGGCCGGCAATGCGTCGCTCCTGTTCGGCGGCACGGCCGATGCGGGCAAGCTGGCCATCGACGTGGCCGCGCGCGGCGCGCTGCCCACCGACAACGCAGGCTTCGTTCAATTCGGCGACAAGAGTTCCGCGGGCCACGCCCACATCGTCACGCACACCGATGCGTCGGCCGATTTCCGCGACGGCGCGAGCGCCGGCAATGCCGTGATCGAGAACCGCGGCGGGAACACCACGCTCTGGTTCAACGCCACCGCCGGCAAGGCGCACATCACCAATTTCGCCGGCGGCGCGATCAACCTGCTCGACGATGCGAGCGCGGGCGGGGCCACCTTCGTCAACGAAGGCGGCGGCCTGATCGACATCTTCGACCGCGCCACCGCCGACCAGGCCACCGTGGTCAACCAGGCCGGCGGCCGCCTGCGCATCCGCTCGCTCACCAACGACGGCATCGCCATCGGCGCGCTGTCGGGCGCGGGCGACGTGATCCTCGGTGCCAAGGCGCTGACGACGGGCGGGCTGAACACGAGCACCGAGGTGTCGGGCACGATCTCGGGCGTGGGCGGCGCGATCGTCAAGATCGGCAGCGGCACGCTCACGCTGTCGGGCGCCAACACCTACACCGGCGGCACAGCGCTCAAGCAAGGCCGCCTCGATGTGGGCCACGGCCAGGCGCTCGGCACCGGCACGCTCGCGATGGACGACGGCACCACGCTAGGCTTCGCGGCCGATGGCCTGGAGATCGCGAACGCGCTCGCGCTCACGGGCCGGAACGATCCGGTCATCGACACCGGCGCGTTCGGTGGCACGCTTTCCGGCGCCATCAGCGGCGGCGGCTTCATCACCAAGGAAGGCACAGGCACGCTCACGCTCTCGGGCGCGAACACCTACACGGGCGCGACGAACGTGGCAAACGGCACGCTGCGCGCCGGCGCGGCCAACACCTTCAGCGCCGGCTCGGCGCACAGCGTGGCGGCGGGGGCCACACTCGACCTCGCGGGCTTCAGCCAGACGGTGGCGTCGCTCGCCAACAGCGGCACCGTGTCGCTGGCCGGCAGCGCGCCGGGCACGACGCTCACGGTCCGCGGCAACTACGTCGGAAGCAACGGCGTGCTCAGGCTCGGCACAGCGCTCGGCGCGACGGGCCCGTCGGACCGCCTCGTGATCGACGGCGGCGCGGCGACCGGCACCACGCGTGTGCAGTTCGCGCAGCTCGCCGGCCTGGGCGCGCTCACGAGCGGCAACGGCATCGAGGTGATCACGGCGCAGAACGGCGCCACGACCACCGCGCAGACCACCCGGGATGCGTTCGCGCTCGAAGGCGGCCATGTCGATGCGGGCGCCTACGAGTACCGGCTGCACGCGGCCGACGCTGCCGGCGCGGGCGAGAACTGGTACCTGCGCTCGACGCTCCCCGGCGCCACGCCGGAGGTGCCCGGCGAGCCCGGTGTGCCGAGCGCGCCGAGCATCGTCCCCATCGTCACCTACCGCGCCGAAGCCTCGCTCTACGCCGCGCTGCCGAACCAGCTGCGCCAGAGCAACCTCGCGATGCTCGGCGATCTGCGCAGGCGCGTGGGCGACGACGACGTGAAGGGCACGGCCGCGCTGACGACCGGCACCGGGCGCCGCGCGTGGGGGCGCGTGCTCTCCGCCGACCTCGACATTCGCCAGGGCGGCACGGTCTCGCCGACCAGCAAGGGCGATCTCACGGGCTTCCAGGCCGGCACCGACCTGCTGGCGACGCCGAACTGGCGCGCCGGTCTCTACGTGGGCCAGCTCGATGGCGACGCGACGGTGAACGGCTTCGCGAGCGGCGTGGCCGGCCTGTACGCGGGCCGCAACGACCTGCGCAGCCAGTACTTCGGCGTGTACGGCACCTTCACCGGCGACAACGGCTTCCACGCCGATGCGGTGGTGCAGTCCGGCCGCCACAGGTACACGGTGCGGCCGGGCTTCGGCAGCGGAGTGGAAGGCAGGGGCAACAGCCTGCTCGGTTCGATGGAAGTCGGCCAGGCCTTCGCGCTCGGCGCGGGCGGCTGGCAGATCGAGCCGCAGCTGCAGCTGATTCACCAGCACCTCGACCTGGACGACGCGGCGATCGCCGGCGCGGTGGTGCAGCCGCGCGCAGACAGCGGCTGGATCGCGCGCGCGGGTCTGCGGGTCAAGGGCCACGTCGACACGGGTATGGGCACGCTTCAGCCGTACGGCCGCGTCAACGTCTACAGGACGTCGAGCGGCACCGACCTTGCGCAGTTCGTGAACGGCGTCACGCGCACCGGCATCGCGGCGCCGAGCGGCGGCACGAGCACCGAGCTCGCAGGCGGCTTCACGCTGGCGCTCGGCCAGCGCACCAGCATCTACGGCGAGCTGGGCAAGCTGTGGTCCTCGGGCGGCGCCAAGGTGAAGAGCGCGGTCAACGGCACGCTCGGCGTTCGGGTCAAGTGGTGAGGCCGTGGCGCCGCACGGAGGCGCCGCGGGTCACGGCCTTGCCTGTGCCTCGGCCCGGCGGCGGCCACCGACGGGCCGCGCAACCCACAGCAGCGCAGCCAGTCCGGCCAGTGCCAGGCCCGCCAGCACCGCCAGATGCGGCAGCACGTCGTGCAGCGGTGCGCCCATCTGGTTGAGCCGCAGCGACGCCTGGATGCCGGCCGTGCTCGGGAAGATCCAGCGCAGCACCTGCAGTGGACCGGGCAGGGCCTCGACCGGCCAGGAGAAGCCCGACAGGAACGCCATCGGCAGGGCGGTGAACAACAGCACCTGCAGCGCGCGCTCGCGGTCGCGCAACCAGCAGCTCAGCAGCAGGCCGAGCGTGCAGATCGCGGGCACGTAGAAAGCCAGCAGCACCAGCGCGCCGAGCGGATTGCCGCCGCGCGGGTAGTCCTGCAGCCAGAACACCCAGCCAAAATAGAAGAGCCCGCTCAGCAGGCCGAAGCCTGTGAGCGCAGCGAGCCGGCCGAGCCAGGCGCCCGCGGTGGCGCGCAGCCGGCCGGCCTCGGCCCAGGTGCCCGCGAGCATCGCGCAGCCCATCAGCAGCGTCTGCTGCAGGATCAGCAGCGCGACCGCCGGCACCACGTAGCTGCCGTAGCCTTCGGTCGGGTTGAACAGCGCCACCAGCTCGGTGTCGAGCGGGCTGCGGCTCGCCGCCGCCTGCAGCGCGCCCTGGCCGCCGGCCTGCAGCTTGCGGATCTCGACGCCGGCCGAAACCGTGCCGACCGCTTCCGAGAAGCCGTAGAGCACTGCCTTGTTGAGCAGCGCATAGGCGCCGTTGCCTTCGATGGTGACCACCGCGCCGGCACCGCGCAGCACGTCGCGCTTGAGGTCGGCGGGCAGCAGCGCGTAGCCCTCGATCTCGCCGCGCCAGAGCGCCTGCTGCGCCGCGTGCAGGTCGCCGGTGAGCATGCGCACGTCGAGCCGCGGGTTGGCCTGCGCGAAACGCGTGACCTGGCGCGACAGCGCACTGTGGTCCTGGTCGACCACGGCCACCGGCACGCGCGTCACCGCCTGGTCGCCATAAGGCCACGGATAGAAGAAGCCGTAGATCAGCGGCGCGAGCAGCATGATCAGCAGCACGCCCTTGTCGCGCAGCACGGTCCGTGCGGTGTCGCGGAAGGCCTCGCGCATCAGCGGCCTCCCCATGTTTCCGGCGCACGCGCGGCACGTGCCAGTGCCACGGCGGAGGCGGCCAGCAGCAGCGCGGTGGCGAGCGCCATCCAGAGCGGCGCCGCCAGCGAGTACATGAGCGGCGCCCCCATCTGGAGCTGCTCCATCTGCACCCGGATGTAGTGCGTGTACGGCAGCAGCAGCGCCCAGGCCTGCGCAAAGAACGGCATCGCGACGAGCGGGAACCCCACGCCGCCGAAAGCGAAGGCCGGCGCCGTGATGAAGCCGGTGGCCGACAGCGCGGTGCGCAGCGAGCGCGTGATGCCGGCGGCGAAGGCGCCGAGCGCGATCGACAGCGCCAGGAACACCGCCAGCGCGAACAGCGTCCATCCGAGCGAGCCGGCCGGATGCCAGCCGCGCCCGCCAGTGACCCACAACATGCCGGCGATGCCCACGGCCGCAAGGCTCGCGAACGGCAGTGCGAGCTTGCCCGCCAGCGCGGCCAGCGCTTCGCGCCAGCGCGGCGCGGCACCGAGCCATGCACCGAGGCTGCGGTCGCGCAGCTCGCGGCCCACGGTCCAGGCGCCCGCGGTCATCGCCAGGATGTGCAGCAGCGCCGGGATCAGCGCGGCGCCGAGAAACTGCTCGTAGTCGAGCGAGGTGTTGAACAGCGCCACGGTGCTGGCGCGGATCGGCTCCATGCTGCGGCGCGCGC
This sequence comes from Variovorax sp. Soil_C_19, assembly GCF_057657255.1. Lineage (NCBI taxonomy): Bacteria > Pseudomonadati > Pseudomonadota > Betaproteobacteria > Burkholderiales > Comamonadaceae > Variovorax > Variovorax sp. Soil_C_19. The sequence continues at coordinate 68,304 of NZ_JBDGIV010000013.1, forward strand.
CGGCCATCGATTCGCCGCGCTTGTTGCGCACGGCCAGCTCCACGCCCACCGACACGGTGGCCACGGCGGTGCGCACGTCGCGCTGGATCAGGCTCGAGTGCGTGCCCAGCTGCGCGTTGTGCAGCAGCACCACGTGTCCGGTGCGCCCCTGCTTCACGTCGCGGCTGAGTTCACGCGGCAGCTGCACCGCGGCATCGACCGCGCCGCTGGTGAGCGCACGCGCCATGGCGGCCTCGTCGGCGTACTGCTGCGTGACGCGCAGGCCGGGGGTCGCCTCGAGAAAGCGCACCAGCTGGCGCGAGAGCGCGGAATGGTCCTGGTCGAGCACGCCGATCGGCAGGCGGTTCGGCAGGCCGGCAGAAAAAATCCACCAGATGAGCGTCACCGCTAGCAGCGGCACCCAGCTGACCATGGCCAGGTCCCAGGGCCGCGTGCGCAGCAGCGCGAACTCGCGCCGGGCACTGGCTGCAGCGAACCCGCGCATGGTGTTGACCGGCCCTAGTCGACCAGCACGCTCATGCCCGGCCGCGCACCGGCGATCGGCTGCAGCGGCCGTGCGCGGACTTCGAAGGTGCGCACGTCGAAGCCCGCGCCGCCGCGCGTGGCGCGCCAGGTGGCGAAGTCGGGCAGGGCGGCGCTGTAGTGCACCTTGAAGCGGGCGCTGCGTGCGGCCTCGGGCAGCGCAGGCAGCACCGCATCGAACTCGCTGCCGACGGCAAAGCGCGCGAGCCGGTCCTCGCGCACGTTGAGCACCACCCACTGGTCGTTGAGGTCGACCACCGTGACCACGGCCACGCCCTGCGGCGACAGCTCGCCGACCCGGGCCAGCACCTTCGCGACCTCGCCCGCCACGGGGCTGCGCAGTTCGGTCTCGGCCTGGGCCGCCTCGGCCTCGGCGAGCACGCCGGTGACCTGGCGCACCTGCGCGTCGGCGGCGGCCTTGTCCTCGGGTCGGGCGCCGATGCGTGCCATGTCGTACTGGGCCTTGGCCGCAAGGGCCGCGTCGCGCGAGGCTTTCCAGTTGGCCTCGGCCTCGTCGCGCTTCTGCTCGGCCACCAGGCCTTCGCGCGCCAGCCCGTCGACGCGGCGCAACGAGGTTTGCGCGAGCTGCGCGGCGGTTTCGGCGCGCTGCCACTGCATGCGCGCCATCTCCACTTCTTGCGGCCGCGCGCCGTTCTGCGCCTTGCGTGCCACGGCCTCGGCGGCCTGCTGCGCCGCGGTGGCCTGCGCGATCTTGGCCGCGACCTCGGGGCTGTCTATGCGGATGAGCAGCGCACCGGCCTGGATGCGATCGCCTTCCTTCACCAGCACCTCGGCGATGCGGCCGGTCACCTTGCCGGCGATGTCGGTCTCGCGCGCTTCCATCTGGCCCTGGAACACCTCGGGCGGCGGCTGCGCCGCGCGCCAGAAGCCCCACACCAGCAGCACGAGCAGGCCCAGCGCCAGGCCGATGGCGATCAGTCGGCGGGTCTTGGCACTTGTTGTCATTGGTCGTTCACCCTCAGGTCGGCGCGTGCGATGTAGTCGGAAAATTTCTCGGACAGGCCCGCGCTCTCGAGCAACTGCGCGAGCGCCTGCACGTAGTCGTTCGCGGCCTGCGCGCGTTCGGTCAGCACCTTCGCATGGTTGGTCTCGGCGTCGATCAGGTCGAGCGTGGTGCTGGTGCCCTCGCGCAGCCCGGCCACGCGCAGCCTGCGCACTTCCTCGGCCAGGTCGATGGCGGCCTGCATGCCCAGGTATTGCCGGCGCGCGTTCTCCAGCGCGCGCCAGTTGCGCTCGACCAAGAGCGAGATGTCGCTGCGGGCCTGTGCGCCGGTGCGCTCGGCCTGCTCGACCTGCTTCTGCGAAGACGCCGCGAGCGCGTCGCGGTCGACCGCGTCGTAGAGCGTCCAGCGCACGCCCAGGCCGGCCACCCAGTCGGCATTGCCGCTCTTGAGCTGGCGCGTGCCGAAGGCGATGACCTGCGGCCGGCGCAGCGCCTCCTCGCCTTCGTGCAGCTGCTCGGCCTGCATCTTCTTGGCCGCCACCTTGCCGAGGCCCGGATGGCGCAGCAGCGCCGCGTCGATGAAGTACGACAGCGGCTCGACCGGCTGGCTCGACACGAAGAGCGGCGTCTGTGGCGCGATCATGCCCTCGGCGCGCACCGTGCGCGCAAGCGCCACGGCGGCCAGTGCGGCATCGTCCTCGGCCTTGCGCGCATTGCGCCGTGCCTCTTCGTAGGCGGCGCTGGCCTGCAGCCTTTCGACGCGCGAGATCACGCCGGCCGCGAGCATCTTCTGCGCCGCCGCGTCGTGCTGCGCGATGGTGCGCTCGGCCTGCGCCCGCAACATGGCGGCGCGCTGCGCGAGCTGGGCGCCGAAGTAGCGCTGCACCAGCACCGTCTCGACCTCGTGGCTGGCTTGGTCGGCGTCGGCTTCGGCCTCGCGCGTCTGGGCCGACACGAAGCCGCGCACCGCCTCGGTCGCGCCGCCCAGGTAGATCGGCCAGACGGCCGACACCGACGCGTTGGCGCCGGTGTCGTGCCGGTTGAGCGTGTAGCTGTTGGGCAGCTGCGGGATCGGCACGCGCGCGACCAGGCCCTGCAGCGATGAAGGCAGCGCCTGGCCGATCTGGCCGATGCGCTGGTTGAGCGGATCGAGGTCGAGGTTCAGGTTGGCGTTGTATGCATAGGCCAGGCCCGAAACGCTCAGCACCGGACCGCCAAGGCCCTTGAGGCCTTCGCCCTGCAGTTGCTTCGACTCGACGCCGGCGCGCGCGGCCGCGAGCTTGTCGGAACGGTCGCGCATGCGCGCACGCGCGGCGTCGAAGCTCATCGAAAGGGTTTCCTCCTGGGCCTGCGCATGCGCGGCGCCGGCGGGCGCCAGCGCCGCCACGGGCAGCATGGCCGAGACGAGAAGAAGAAGGGCGCGCGGCGACATGGCCGCCATCGTATCGCGGCGCACGGGGCGCTCGTTTGTGCGGTGCGCGGCCGGTTTGGCGCCAGAATGCGGGCATGACCCGAACGAACGATCCGCAGGAGACCGCCGAATACATCCCCTTCGAGGAGTTCCGCCAGGGACTTCCGCAGGGGCGCTTCCGGGTCATCGTCAATCCCAAGCTGGCGGCGCCCTTCGTCTCGCATCGCACGTACGCCACGGTGCTCGCGATGGCGCTCGTCGGCCCCGGCATCGCCGCGGCGCTTGCGGGCCATCCATGGCTCGGCGGCGCACTGGTGGCGGCCGGCATTCTGCTGCGCTGGTCGGTCCGCACCCAGGCGCCGCGCATCCTGCTGCACCTGGCCACGCGCGTGCCTGCCGTCTACGAACAGGCCGCCGAGCATGGGGTGATGGAAGTGCGACGGACCTAGCAGGCACCGCCGCGGCAGCGCGGCTGCGCCACGGCTGAGCGCCTACAACGTGCGAGGCTCCCCGCCGACGGGCCCGCTCATTTCCGTTTCCTACGCTCGGCTCATGCTCGACATCGGCCCGACTTGGGACCTCTTTTCATCGCTCGCATCGCGCCATGGCCGGAGCCTGAGGCTCGCGCACCTCGTCGAAGCGGGCGCCGACAAGCTGCCGCGCCCCGGCGCAGGCCACACGCTGGCGCGCTGGCGCGCGCTCGCCGCCGTGGCTGCGCACGATCTCTCGCTGGTCAAGCTCTTTGAAGGGCACACCGATGCGCTGGCCATCCTGGCGGAGTTGGGCGGCGCGCCGGCCACGCTGCCGGGCGCCCGCTGGGGCACATGGTGTGCCGAGCCGCCCGACGCGCGGCTCGCCTTCGAAGCCGATGCCCGAGGCGAGGGACCCGTCGTCCGCCTGCACGGAACCAAGGCCTGGTGTTCTGGCGCGAGCCAGGTGACGCACGCACTCGTGAGTGGCTGGAACGCCGCTGGCGAGCCCTGCCTCGCCGCCGTGGGCATGACCGAGCCGGGCGTTCGCGTCACGGACGAAGGCTGGCACGCGGTGGGCATGGCCGCGTGCGCGAGTGTCGATGTCCGCTTCGACGGCGCGCGCGCCACGCTGATCGGACGGCCCGGCGACTACGTGCGCCGGCCAGGTTTCTGGCAAGGCGGGGCGGGTATCGCCGCATGCTGGTTCGGTGGCGCATCGGGCATCGCACGGCAGGTGCGCCAAGCCACCGGCGCCAAGGCCGACGCGCACCGGCTCGCGCACCTCGGCGCCATCGAGGTGGCCATGTGCAGTGCGGCTGCGCTGCTGCGCGAAACCGCGGCGTGGATCGACCGCCATCCGCAAGGCGACGCCGAGCGTCCGGCGCGGCGCGTTCGCCTGGCCGTGGAACAGGCGGCGCTGGAGGTGATCCATCACGCCGGCCGCGCGGTCGGCGCCGGCCCGCTGTGCCGCGACGCGAAGTTCGCGCACGCCATGGCCGACCTGCCCGTCTTTCTGCGCCAGAGCCATGCCGAGCGCGACCTGGCCGCGCTCGGACACCTGTCGGTGGATGCGGACGGCGAGGCGGGCACCGCTGGTACCCCCGAGGAGGTATCGGCATGGCGCCTGTAGCGCGCAGGGTAATCGGGGGCGAAGGCACCAGCGAGGCCGAATGGCATCGCTGGGCCGGCCTGGCCGATTTGCCCGCCGTCGACCTGGACACCCTGGTCCCGGAGCACGGGTCGCGTGCCGTGGTTGTGGCGCCGCACCCCGACGACGAAGTGCTTGCGGTGGGCGGCCTGCTCGCGCAACTGGCGGATCGCGGCACGCCGGTGCAACTGATCGCCGTGACCGACGGCACGGCGAGCCATGCCGGCTCGGCGGAATGGTCCGCCGACCGGCTGGCGCAGGTCCGCCCGCGCGAAACAATGCGTGCATTGCGGCGGCTCGGCCTGGCGATCGAACCCTTGCGCCTAGCACTGCCCGACGGCGGGCTCCAGGCCCTGCGCGCGCTGCTGGCCGCGCGGCTCGTGCCGCTGCTGCGTCCGCGCGACGTGGTCTTCACCACCTGGCGCGGGGACGGGCACCCGGACCATGAAGCGACCGGCGAAGCCTGTGCGCTGGCCTCGGCCGCCGCGGGTGCCCGGCTCGTCGAAGTGCCGGTCTGGGGCTGGCATTGGTCGCAGCCCGGCGACGCGCGCATGCCTTGGAAGAACGCGGTCCGCCTTCCCCTCAGCGGCGAAGCGGTGCGGCGCAAGCGCGCGGCCGTTCGCGCCTTCACGAGCCAGCTGCGGTTCGACGCTTCAACCGGCGCGGGGCCCGTGCTGCGCGCCAGCACCGTGGCGCGCGCCGCGCGCCCCTACGAGGTCATGTTCCTGTGAGCGCGGTGCAGGATCGGCTTCCTTATTTCGATGCGCTCTATGCCGAGAGCGACGACCCCTACGCGGTGCGCGAGCGCTGGTACGAGGCCCGCAAGCGCGCAGTGCTGCTGGCCGCGTTGCCGCAGGCACGCTTTCGGCGTGCCTATGAACCGGGCTGCGGCATCGGCGAACTGACGTTCGCGCTCGCGCCGCGCTGCGACGAGCTCGTGGCCAGCGACTTCTCGGACCAGGCGGTCACGATCGCGCGCAAGCGCACCGAATCATTCCCGCAGGTGCGCGTCGACCGCCACGCCATTCCCGAGGGCTGGCCACACGATGCGGGCGGCTTCGACCTCATCGTGCTCAGCGAAGTGGGTTACTTCCTGCAGCGCGCCGAGATGCAGCGCGTCGCCGAATGCTGCGCGACCTCTCTGCTCGCCGAGGGTACGCTGGTCGCATGCGACTGGCGGCCGGGCTTCGCGCAGCGCGCTTTGGCAACGGCCGATGCGCACAGCATCCTTGCCGATCTTGGCCTTGCGCGGCTCGTGCTCCACGAGGAAGACGACTTCGTGCTACAAGTGTGGTCTCGCGACCCGCGCTCGGTGGCGCAGCGGGACGGCATCCGTTGATCGGCGTCATCGTCCCCGCGCACAACGAATGCGAGCGCATCGGCGCCGCGCTGGACGCGCTGCGCTCGGCCGCGGCGCACCCGGGCCTGCATGGCGAAGCCGTCGAAGTGGTGGTCGTGCTCGACAGCTGCAGCGACGGCACTGAAGACGTGGTCGATGCGCACGGCGTCGCGTGCCTGAAGCTGGCCGCGCGCAACGTGGGCGTGGCCCGCGCGCGGGGCGCCGAGCTATGCATCTCGGCCGGCGCGCGCTGGCTCGCCTTCACCGATGCCGACACCATGGTTTCGCGCGACTGGCTGGTGATGCAGCTCGCGGAAGGCGCCGATGCCGTGTGCGGCTGCGTGGAGGTGAACGACTGGACTGCCCACGGCGCCAACGATGAAGCCGTGCGCGCGTTCTTCGAAGGGCGTTACAACCGCGCCGATGGCCATCGGCACGTGCACGGCGCCAACTTGGGCGTCTCGACCGCGGCCTACCTTCGCGCCGGTGGCTTCTCGCCGCTGGCGTGCAGCGAAGACGTGGCGCTGGTGGAGGCGCTCGAGGCCGCGGGCGCCAGCATCGCCTGGAGCGCGGGCCCGCGCGTCGTGACGAGCGCGCGCACCGACCCGCGTGCGCGGGGCGGGTTCGGCGAGACGCTGCTGGCGATGGCGGCCATGCAAGCGCCCGGCCTCTCGCCGATTCCGCCCTAATCGACGCGGATGTTGCGCGCCTTCACCACGCGGCTGTAGATCTCGGCATCGCGGCGCACCATCGCCGTCATTTCCGCGCGCGTCACGCCGAGCGGCTCGCTGTTGAGCTCGCGGATGCGGCGGGCCAGGTCGGGGTCCTTGCTCGCCTCCACGAACACCGCGTTGAAGCGCTCGAGCACCGCCGCAGGCGTGGCCGCGGGCGCCCAGATGCCGTGCCACGACATCATCGAGTAGCCGGGCATCGCCTCGGACAGCGTAGGCACGTCGGGCAGCGCGGGGTGACGCTCCGGTCCCGAGTAGGCCAGTGCCTTCACGCGGCCGGCGCTGATCAGCGGGTAGCCGGTGGCGATCGGCTCCATCAGCGTGTCGACCTGGCCGCCGACCAGGTCGGCGATCGGGCTCGCGCGGTAGGGCACATGGAGCATGTCGATGCCGACCTCGTCCTTGAGCGACTCCACGATGAGCTGCGACGGGCTGCCCGCGCCGTAGGAGGCGTGCGAATAGGTGCCCGGCTTCTCCTTCGCCGCGGCCACGAGTTCCTTGAGCGTCTTGGCAGGGAACTTGGTGGTGGCGATCAGCACGAGACCCTGGCGCATCGTGGTGGCGACCGGGGTCAGGTCCTTCTCGGGGTCGAACGGCAGCTTGCTGTAGATGTAGGGATTGATCGTGAACGCCGTCGAGAGGTTGTACAGAAAGGTGTAGCCGTCGGCGGGCGCCTTCGCGACGGTGTCGGAGGCGAGGGTGCCGGCGGTGCCGGGCCGGTTGTCGATCATCACGGGCACGCCGAGCTTGCGGCCCGCGTACTCGCCATACATGCGCGCGAAGATGTCGGGCGGCGTGCCGGGCGCGAAGCCCACCACGATGCGGATCGGCTTGCTCGGCCATCCGCCGGCGGGGGTTTGGGCGGATGCGGGGGCCGCGGCCACGAGGCTTGCGAGGCCCAGTGCCAGGCCGAGCATCTTCCGCATGAGGCTTGTTGTGGTTGTCGTCGTTGTCGAACGCATGCTTGTCTCCTGTGGTTTTTTGATCTCGGTGCCGTACGCGTCAATCGACCTGCGCACCCGAGCGGCGCACGGCCTCGCCCCATTTCGCGATCTCGGCCGTCGCGAAGGCGCTCATCTCCACGCTGTCCATGGCGGCGGGCTCGATGCCCTGGGCCGCGAGCCGGCGCTGCACCTCGGGCTGGGCCAGCACCGCCTGCGCCGCCTCGCGCAGCCGCTCGCGCTGCGCGGCGGGCATCGCGGCGGGCGCATACAACATGAACCACGCGACCAGGTCGAAGTCGGCGATGCCCTGCTCGGCGAGCGTGGGCACCTCGGGCGCGGCCGCGCTGCGTTTCGCGCTCGATGCACCGAGCGCGCGCAGCGTGCCCGCGCGCACCTGCGGCAGCACGGCGGCCGGGTGATAGAACATGAACTGCACGTTGCCCGCGATCACTTCGTTGAGCGCCTGGTTGCCGTCGCGGTAGGGCACGTGCACGAAGTCCTTGCCGAGGCGCAGGTTGAGCAGCTCGCCCGCGAGGTGGCCCGAGGTTCCGTTTCCGGCCGAGGCGAAGCTCACCGACTTGCCGCTCGCCTGGCGCAGGTCCGCCACGCTCTTCCACGGCGCCGCGGCCGCGACCACCAGCAGCGTCGGCGTGGCACCGACGAAGCCGAGCGGCACGAAGTCGCGCTGCGGGCTGTAGCCGAGCCGCTTGTAGAGCGATGCGTTGATTGCGTGCGTGCCGACCGTGCCGAGCAGCAGCGTGTGGCCATCGGCGCCCGAGCGCACCGCCAGCTCGCTGCCGATGGCACCGCCGGCGCCGGGCCGGTTGTCCACGACCACGGCCTGCGAGAGTTGGCGCCCGAGCGCATCGGCCAGCACGCGGCCCACGATGTCGGTCGAGGTGCCGGCCGCGAACGGCACGATGAGCTTGATCGGCCGCGCATCGCCGCCCGCCTGGGCCCAGGCCATGCCGTGCGGCACCGGGAGCGTGGCGGCCAGCGCCGCCGCCGCCACGAGCGCGCGGCGCTTCATGCCGCCTCCCCGAAGCCGGCGGGCAGCGTGCCGTCGTACTGCAGCTCGCGCGTGGCCTGGTAGGAAAGCGCAAAGCCGCTCGGCGTCTCGGCTTCTTCCGCGAGGTGGGCGATCAGGCCCGCGGTGCGCGCAAGGATCGGCACGCCGCGCAGCGACGCGACCGGAAAACCCACGCCGAGCAGCACCGCGGGAATCGCGGCCGAGACGTTCATGCGCAGGTCCTTGCCGACGATGCCCGGGATCGCGTCTTCGAGCGCCTGCGCGATGCGCACGTAGCGCAGGTCGGCGCCGGCTTCGGTGGCCACCTCGATCAGCCGGTCGACGCGCGGGTCGCGCGCCTTGTGCAGCGGATGGCCGTAGCCCGGTATCGCGGCGCGCGCCGCCTTGAGCCGGCCGATCGCTTCGGCGGCGGCGTCCTCGAGCGTCGCGCCCTCGTCGGTGCGCGCCGCCACGTCGACGAACAGGCGCCCGGCGGTCTCGGAGGCGCCGAGGATCACCGAGCCGCAGCCGAGGATGCCTGCCGCCACCGCACCCTGCAGCGCGTCGGGCGCCGCCGCGAAGGTCATGCGGCTGGCCTGCACGCTCGGCACCAGGCCGTGTTCGGCGATCGCGACCAGCGTGGCATTGAGCACCGCGCTGCACGCGGCGTCGGGACGGCGGCCGGTCAGCAGCAGGAAGAAGTAGTCGGCGAACGACAGCTGGCCGATGAGGTCGCGGCACAGGTCCTGGCCGCGCACGACGATGGTGTGTTCGTCCGAGGTGCAGATGGCGCTGCGCGGGACGGTGGATTTTCCGATCTTCATGGCGGGTTCCTTCAGGCGTGGCGAGGTTCGAGGCGGAAGTCGTAATGCGCCGACCAGTAGGGCGTCTCCAGCAGCCGGCCGTCGGGCGCGCGGCCCGCGGGGTGGGCCTCGAAATCGACGATGAGCCGCGGGCGCACGCCGAACACCGCGTCGGACTCGATGTAGGGGCTGCCCGCGACGAACAGGTGCGTGGTCACGGGCACATGGTTGGGCGCCGAGACCATCATGTGGATGTGGCCCGGGCGGTTGGGATGCCGGCCCATCGCATCGAGCATGCGTCCCACTGGGCCATCGACCGGGATCGGATAGAAGGTCGGCCGGATCGACCAGAACCAGTAGCGGCCCTCGTGGTCGGTGCGGATGCGGCCGCGCGCGGACATGGTCGCGCCCTCGACCTGCATGTCGTAGACGCCTTCGCCGTCGCCCGACCAGATGTCGAGCAGCGCGCCCTCGATCGGGCGGCCTTGGGTGTCGGTGACGCGGCCGCTGTAGAAGGTGGGCTCCCCGCGCGCGCCCTGCGCCACGTCGGCGCCGAGCGGCAAGTCGGGCGCGCCCTCCCAGTAGAACGGACCCTGCACGGTGGCGTGCGTGGCCTCGCTGATCTCGGTGGCTTCGGTGGCACGGCTGCGCTTGCCGGCCGCGGCGCGCAGCTGGTCGAGGATCACCACCATCATCGAGGCGCCCAGCGTGTCCGACAGCAGGATGAACTCCTGGCGGCGGTCGGTGCAGGCCTGCCCGGTCGCGGTCAGGAATTCAATGCCCTGCATCCATTCTTCGGGCTGCAGGTCCACCTCGCGGATGAAGGCATGCAGGTGCGTGATGAGCGAGCGCATCACCTGCGCGAAGCGCGCGTCGCTCGCGCCCTCGAGCCGCTGCAGCACGGCCTGCGTCAGCTCGTCTTCGTTCGATGGGGTCATGGGGCTTGTCTCCTGGTTCTCTTGCAATGTCAGCCGGCGGCGCTGCCGGCTTGGCCGAGCCGCTGGCGGATGGGATCGACGATCGCTGCGTTGTCGGCCCCGAGCACCGGCGGGGCGGTGACCTCGAGCGCGCGTTCGCCGTCGAAGCTCACGGGCGAGCGGATGGTGTGCCACTCGCCGCCCTCGGGATGCGGCGCGCTCACCTGAAGCTGCAGGTGCAGCGCCTGCGGGTCTTCCATCGCCTCGCGTGTGTCGTACATCGGCGCATGCGGCACGTCCTCGGCCTCGAGCCGTGCGCACCAGCTCGCGCGCGGGCGCTGGCGAAACAGCTCGCCGAGCAGCGCGATCAGGTCCTCCTGGTGCGCAATGCGGGCCTCGCGTGACGCGAAGCGCGCATCGGCGAACAGGCGCGGGCGCTCGATCGCATTGGCCAGCCCCTGCCAGAACTTCTCCGGCGAGGACATGTGCAGCGCGATCCAGAGCCCGTCGGCGCACTCGAGCACATACGACTGCGAAACGCTGGGCCGGCTGAACGGGCCCATGACCTCGCTCTCCGAGAAGTAGTGCGTGAACGCGTCGAGGTTGAAGTGGCACATCGCCTCGAGCATCGATACCTCGACCGAGCGCCCCTGGCCGGTGCGGCCGCGCTCGACCAGTGCGCCGAGCACGCCATAGGCGGCATAGAAGCCCGTCATGGCGTCGGCGAGCGCGGGCCCCACCACGCGCGGGTTGGCCGGGTTCACCAGCAGCTTCAGGAAGCCGCTCGCGGCCTGGGCCACGGTGTCGTAGGCCGGGCGGCCAGCGGCGGGGCCGGTCTGCCCGAAGCCGCTGATCGCGCAATACACGAGCCGCGGGTTGAGCGCGCGCAGCCGCGACTCGCCCGCGCCCAATCGATCGGCCGCGCCGGGGCGGAAGTTCTGGATGTAGACGTCGGCGTCCTTCACCAGCTCGTCGAACACGGCCGCGTCGGCAGGCAGCTTGGGGTTGAGCGTGATGCTGCGCTTGTTGCGGTTGTAGGTCTGGAAGTGCGGGCTGTAGAGGCCGCCGCGAAATGCGCGAAACGGATCGCCCGCGCCAGGCTGCTCGATCTTGACCACCTCGGCGCCCAGGTCGGCGAGGAACATGCCCGCGGCCGGCCCCGTGATGAACGTGCCTTGCTCCAGCACCTTGATGCCGCTGAGGACTTGATGCACCGGGTCGTCTCCTGTCGTTGTTGTGGGGTGCGCGAACTCTAGGCGGCGGCCGCGGGTTCGGAAAATGATTGTTTTCCATCGTTACCATCGATGCCATCGATCAACGCACCCGGGCAAGGCCATGGAACTGAGGCACCTGCGCTACTTCATCGCCCTTGCGGGCTCGCTCAACTTCACGCGCGCGGCCGAGCGCCTGCACGTGACGCAGTCGACGCTGTCGCACCAGATCAAGCAGCTCGAGGAAGAGCTCGGCACGCCGCTCTTCGACCGCGCGGGCAAGCGCGTGGCGCTGACCGACGCGGGCGACGAGTTCCTGCACTACTGCACCAAGGCCCTGCACGAGATCGACCTCGGGCTCGGCGCGCTGCGCCAGGACCGCTCTGAAGTGGCGGGCGAACTGCGCGTGGGCTCGACGCACACCTTCAACCTCGGCTTCATCCCCGACTGCATCGCCAGCTTCCATGCGCGCCATCCGCAGGTGAAGGTGGTGGTCGAGGAACTGTCGGCCGACCAGATCGCCGCGCGCCTCGCCGAGCGCACGCTCGACCTCGGCATCGCCTACCGGCCGGCCGTGCCGGGGCCGCTGCAGTTCGAGCCGCTCTACAACGAGGAGATGGTGCTGGTGGTGGCGAAGAAGCATCCGCTCGCGCGGCGCAAGCGCGTGCGCATGGTGGAGCTGCACCGCCTGCCGATGGCGCTGTTGCCGGCCAGCTTCGCCACGCGCCAGATGCTCGACGAGTGCTTTCGCTCGTGCGGCGCAGCGCCGCACGTGGTGGCCGAGATCAACACGCTGGCGCCGATGATGGACCTCGTCGCCAAGACGCAGCTCGCCTCGATCGTGGCCGCCAACGTGGTGAACCCGCTCTCGGGGCTCGTCGTGGTCCGGCTCGAGAGCCCCACGCCCGTGCGCACGCCGGGCATGCTGTGGTCGCCGGCCGCGCGCGATGCGGCAGCGACGCGCGCGTTCTCGGCCGTCGTGCGCAAGCTCGCGCTGCGCAGCAGCCTGCAGGACAGCGTGGCGCGGGTTCGCTAGCTGCCGGCCGTTTTCAGTCGCGGGTGGCGAGCCACTCGCGCGGCGACATGCCGATCTTCTGCGCGAACACTCGCGACAACGCCGACGCATTGGCATAGCCGAGCGTGTCGGCGATGGTCTTGATCGAGGCGCCGCGGCGCAGCTCGGCCTGCGCGATCGACAGGCGCCAGTGGGCCAGGTAGTCCGCGGGCGTGGCGCCCACCACGGCCTTGAAGCGCTCGGCGAACGCGCTGCGTGACAGGCCGGCCTCGCGCGCCATGCGCTCGAGCGTCCAGGCGTCACCGGGGCGCTCGTGCAGGGCCACCAGCACGCGCGCGAGCGCCGGATCGCCGAGGCCGGTGAGCAGGCCCGGCGGCATGTCGCTTTCGTGCGGATGGTCGAGCAGCCAGCGCATCAGCTGGATCAGCACTACCTCGAACAGCCGGTCGGCGAGCAGGCGATGGCCGCACAGCACGCGGCCGGTCTCGGCGAACAGCAGTGCCAGAGACTGCTCGAGCCCCTCCACCGAGCGCAGCGGAAGCCGTACCAGCGGCGGCAGTGCGCGCGCGAGCGGATGCATGTCGCCGCCATCGAAGGCGAGCGTGGCGCAGACGAAGTCGGAGCCTTCCGAAGGCGCGTTGTGGAAGTCGTGCGCGAGCGGGCGCGGATAGAAGAGCAGCGTCGGCTCCTTCACCATCACGCGGCGCGGCACGCCGGCACGCGACGAATGCGTCACCACCATTTCGCCGCGGCGCAGCACATGCAGAAAGCCGCGGCCCGGCTCGGCCACGAATTTCGTGGTGCCGCATAGCGGGCCGGCATGGAACAGGTGAGCCCGCACATGGAAGCGCTCGAGCAGGGCGGAGAGCCGGTCGATGGGTGGGAGCATGGTGCGTACGTGGACGAAAAGGTATGTTGTTCCGACGAAACGAGCCATATCATACGGCGAACGCGAAGACACTGGCTTCTCCGATCCACTCTTCAAAGGAAATCCCATGTCCCGCATTCCCCTCGTGAACCCCGCCGAAGCCTCCGGTGCCGCCAAGGACCTGCTGGCGCAGATCCACGGCGCATTCGGCGCCACGCCCAACATGTTCCGCGCGGTCGCCAATTCGCCGGCGGCGCTGCAGAGCATGTGGGGTGCGTTCGGCGCACTCGGCGGTGGTGCGATCCCGCCGCAGCTCGGCGAACAGATCGCGGTGGCCGTCGCCGACCGCAACGCCTGCCACTACTGCCTGGCCGCCCATACCGCGCTCGGGCGCAAGGCCGGCGTGTCGGCGGCGGAGATGGCGGCGGCCCAGGCCGGCGAATCGTCGGACCCGCGCACCGCGGCCGCGCTGCGCTTCGCGCTGCAGCTCGTCGAGGCGCGCGGCCAGGTCTCGGCGGCCGACGTGCAGACGCTGCGCGACGTGGGCTTCGACGACGGCCAGATCGTGGAGATCCTCGCGCACGTGGCCTTGAACCTCTTCACCAACTATGTGAATGTCGCGTTCGACGTGCCGCTTGATTTCCCGTCGGTCAAGCTGCGCACCGGCGTTGCCTGACCTTTTCTTCTCACCTGGAGCATCCGACATGCCGAACCACAGCTTTGCCCCGGCGCCCGAATGGGAAGTCGCCCAATGGCTCAACACCGACGCACCTCTCACGCTGGCGTCGCTGCGCGGCCGGGTGGTGGTGCTGCATGCGTTCCAGATGCTCTGCCCGGCCTGCGCGACGCATGGCCTGCCGCAGGCAAAGAAGACGCGGCAGCTGTTCGACGCCGATCAGGTGGCCGTCATCGGCCTGCACACGGTGTTCGAGCACCACGAGGTGATGACCCCTGCGGCGCTCGCCGCCTTCGTGCGCGAGTACCGCTACATCTTCCCGATCGGCATCGACACGCCCGCGCGCGGCAGCATCCCCGCGACCATGCGCGAGTACCAGTTGCAGGGCACGCCGAGCAGCGTGCTGATCGATCGGCAAGGCCGCATCCGGATGAGCCACTTCGGCGTGCTCGACGACATGGCGCTCGGCGCGGCCATCGGCCAGCTCGTGGCCGAGACGGCGCCAGCGGCGCTGGCCGCGCGGCCGGCGGATGGCGCGGGCTGCCCTGCGGAGGACGCCCGATGACGGCTCTCGGCCCCACGGTGATCGATGCGCTGCTGGCCGGCCCGGTGGCGCCGCTGCCGGACGGCCGGCCCAGCGGCATCGTCAAGTCGCCGGTGCAGGAGCGGGCGTGGCTGTCGGCCACGGGCCTGCAGGGCGACGCGCAGGCCGACCTGCGCGTCCATGGCGGCCCCGAGAAGGCGCTGCACCACTACCCGCGCGAGCACTACGCGCAGTGGGCGTCGTGGAGCCGGCGCGCCGATCTGCTGGCGCATGCGGGCGCTTTCGGCGAGAACGTCTCGACGCGCGGCTGGGACGAATCGAGCGTCTGCATCGGCGACGTGGTGCGCCTCGGCGAGGCGCTGGTGCAGGTGTCCCAGGGACGGCAGCCCTGCTGGAAGCTCGACGTGCGCTTCGGCGAGCCGGGCATGGCGCGCGAGATGCAGTCGCGCGGCCGCACCGGTTGGTACTACCGCACGCTCGAACCCGGCTGGCTGCACGCGGGCGCGCAGGCCGAACTGGTCGCCCGGCCGCATCCCGACTGGCCCCTGTCGCGGCTGATCGCGCTGCTGTTCTCGCGGGATGCGCGCTTCGCGGCCGAATGGTCGCGCGCTGCCGAACTGGCGGTACTGGCCGAACGGTGGCGCGCCACGTTCCGGCGGCGGGTCGTTTCGGGCGGCGTCGAGGACTGGATGCCGCGCCTGGAGGGCTAAATACTGGCAATCGAGCAGAAGAAAGTTCGCGCGGAGAGTAGGATATATGGGAATAAATCACATCCAAAGCGCCCATGACCCATCGCCTCCGTCCCTTGTCCTGCATTGCGCTGCTGCTTGCCGCCGTGATGTCTCCCGCGCTCGCCGATCCCCACAAGGACGAGAGCGGCCACGGCCGCAAGGGCCGGCATGGCGGCCCCCCGCACAAGGAGTCGTACTGGGACGGGCACTGCAAGGTCGAGCGCAAGTACGAAAAGAACGGCGGCTTCAAGGAGAAGCGCAAATGCAGGGAGCCTGCGCCGCAGCCCGTCTATGAAGCGCCGTCCTATGGCCACCCGCCGCCCGGCGTCGTGGTCCATCCGCCGGCCATCGTGATCCAGCCTCCGACGGTGATCATCCGGCCGTAAGCCATGGCTGCGGTCGCTGCCGAGGTGATGCGTGTGAAGCGGGAGCCGGTCGAGGAATACCAGGGATGCACGCTGCACTTCCAGGTCGCGGCACTCTCCGAGTCCGCGGTTCTCGCCACGGTCGAGATCCGCAGGCAGGCGAGCGTGTTGTGTCGTCTTTCAATGTTCGGTGTTCATCCCTCTTTCGAGGATGCGCAGGCGGCACTGCGGCAAAGCGCCCACGAATGGATCGCGCACCGCGCGCAGCGGCGGCCCTGAGGCGCCGCTACGCGCGCTGCTCGCCGGTTGCCGTGGCCAGATTGCTGTCCAGGCGGTCGCAGAGGTCGCGCGAGATGTCGCTGCCGACCTTGCGCACGAACCACCGCCCCGACGCGACGACCTCCTCGTAGTCGCAGGCCTGGAACCAGCGCGACAGCGACGGGTCGATCAGGTGCAGGTTCGCCGCGTCCCAGACGCCGCTGCCGCTGACAGGCTCCACGGTGTGCTGCAGCGGCGAGTTCGCGAGCAGCGTGTGGAAGTAGATCTCGTCGGGTGCCTTGGAGAACCGCAGGAAGCGCTTCACGGCCTCTTGCTGCGGATGGCCCACGAGGTAGCCCGCGGCCTCGGGCGTCAGCGCCCACCATTGCGAGCCGAAGTACCACGCGGGAATGAGCGGGAACGAACGGCGCCCGAGCTTGCCCGCAAACTGCAGCACGCCGCGCAGCAGCCGCACGCCGGTTAACTTGCGCCCGTCGACCGGAAGGTCCTCGTAGAACCAGAAGTGACGCACGCGCTCATGCAGCTTGCGCGTGCTCGCCAATGGCATCAGCTTGATGAAGTTGGTGCCCGCATGCTGCTGCAAATAGGTGCGGAACTCGTCCATCGGACGCAGTGGATAGCAGCTTCCGGAGAGCAGCACGAAATGGCTCACCTGCGACAGATCGCATGTGGCCAGCGCCGTGCGCATGAGCCGCAAGGTGGCCTCCACCTGAGAGATGGCGCCCCAGCGCACATCGATGCGCTGGTTCACGAACGCCACATGGGGGTCTGCGACCTGGAACGCTGAGAGATCGGCCTTGGCATCGACATGGACGAAGCAGCGCCCCACCGGCGCGAGGTGCCGCAGCAGGCGCTTGGCCTGCTGCGGATCTGCATGGACGAGCAACAGGAATACCGGGCTCATGTTGCGGTTGCATCACACCTTGTTGGTACGCCAGAGCACCAGGGCGCTTGATTGCCGGCAGGGGAACGCTCGGCCGTGCCTGACTGTAGCGGCTCGGGCTGCTGCGGCGACCGGTCTGTTGCTGTCGGTTTCGTTTGACAACCGTCGACGGGCTACCCATTTGTCGGGATGCACGGAAGAAGATCGGCCAGAGCGGCATCGCGAATGGCCGTCACGCCTCTCGTCAGCCCTTGAAAGGCGTCAGGTATGGTGCTGCGGCGCGATCAGCGTCTTTTCTGTAGCTCGGTATCTCCGTCTTGCTCGCGCTTGCCAATGCTTCTTTGAGTTGTGCGGCGTTCAGGTCTTTGCAGTACGCGGGGGTTCCGGGTTGCTGCCTCCACGATTCAGCGAGTGTTCCGCCATCAATGGCATCGAACCCCAACTCGCGGACGACGCCTTGTACAAGGTGCTTGGCTTCAGTGTTGTCGCCGGCAACTGAAAGTGCAATGCGTCCAGCGCTTCCACCCGAGTGGCCGCGTGTCGCCAAGCTCTCAGCCAGGATGTTGTTGAAGGCCTTGACGACGGGCCTGCCCAGCACCGAAGAAATCCATTCGCTGTCCGTGGCCCCTTCCTCAACCTGCGCCACGACACCATCGCGGGTGGGGTAGTAGTTGCCTGCATCGACGACCACAGCAGGGTTCTTGCGCAGCACTTCATGGGGAAGGTCGGCGACCGCCAATTGCGGGATGGCGATGATGACCAAGTCCGCAGCGCCTGATGCTTGCTCGACCGTCGCAGCGACCACCCCAGTCTCGGCTGCGAAAGCCGCGAGCGTTGCCGGACCCCGTGAGTTCGCAATCAGCACTTCGTGGCCCAATGCCTTGAGGTTGCGGGCGAGCGTGCTGCCAATGTTGCCCGACCCAATGATTCCAATGTGCATCTTGAGATCTCTTATCCAGAAGGGCGATTATTCGAACGACGGCGTCCCCCGGGGGCGACAGGGTCAAAACGGCCGACCATGCTTGCATAGCCGGGAGGATTGCAAAACTGATGCGTAGCGCGATGTCCGCTATGGGCAGCGGACCTACGCATCTCTCGATGCGCTTTCCTGCGCGAGGCTATCGACCAGAGTAGCCTGGTTGCCACCCGTCAAGACACAGCCCCATAGACCAGATTCTTGTACAACATCCGTGTGTGAATCCGGTTGGAGGGGCATTGCGCCATCAGCACGCCGACCAGCTGCTCGCGCGGGTCGATCCAGAAGCTCGTTCCCCAGGCGCCGGCCCACATTGCGTCGCCCACGCTGCCAGGCGTCCAGCCCACGCCGTCGTAGAGGCGAACGCCCCATCCCAACCCGAAACCGTATCCCGGGCCGGTGGTCGCACTGGGCACCCCGGCTTTGCCGATCAGATGGTCGGACAGCATGAATTCCACGGTCTTGCGCGACAGGTATCGGGTCTGGCCGTCGGTTCCACCGTTCAGCACCATCTGCGCGAACTTCAGGTAGTCCGCGCCCGTGCCAACCAATCCGGCGCCGCCTTTGAGGTAGGTGCGTGGCGCTGGGTCGGTGTCGTGGCGGTAGGCACGCAGCATCGACGCCTTCTGCGCGTCACTTTCCAGCGCCTCTGCCAGACGACTGCGTTTGGCCGGGGGCACCCACCAGGCGGTGTCGGTCATGCCCAACGGGCCGATCAGCATCTCCTGCATCAGCACGTCCAGACGTTTCTTGGTCGCGCGCTCCAGCAGCAAGCCCAGCACGTCGGTAGCAATCGAATAGAACCAAGTCGTGCCTGGCTGGTACGCCAGTGGGATGGTGCCCAGGCGTTTGAGCATCTCGTCGCCGGTGATGTCGGTTTCCAGCGATTCGATACCCAGGTCCGCGTACATCTTGCCGATGCGCGGCGACGGGCTGGCTGGACCGTAGACGAAGCCTGCCGTATGCATGAGCAGGTCTTGCACGGTGATCGGACGGGCCAGCGGCACGTCGCCCGCCGGCGTCTCGACCTTGAGATCCTTGAGTTCGGGCAACCAGTTCGTGACCGGGTCGTTGAGCTTCAGCACACCTTGCTCCGTCAGCATCATTGTGGCGACGGAGGTCAACGGCTTGGTCATGGAGGCGAGCCGGAAAATCGCGTCGCGCGGCATGGGCTTGGTCTTGGCAGCGTCGAGAAAGCCAACCGCCTCATGGTGCACAAGCTTTCCCTCGTGCGAGACAAGGGACACGGCGCCTGGAAAAGTGCCGACGCCGACCTGCGCGTTCAGTGCTGGCGCGATGCGCCTCAGCCGGGCTGAAGACACTGCAGGAGGTGGCATGGTCGGAACGCTTGTACATCCGGCAAGGAAGGCGGTCCCAAAGGCGGACAAGGCAAGCTGGCGCCGAGTAACGGTCATTTCGTCTCCATCTGATTTTTCAGAAAACAAATCCTTCCCATGTACGCGCGCCGCGTAAACGGGTGAAACCCGCTTACGACGAAGGGCTTACTCGGACACGCAGAGCTCGAGAGTCAGGCACAGCGGCACAGCGGCACAGCGGCACAGCGGCACAGCGGCACAGCGGCACAGCGGCACAGCGGCACAGCGGCACATCGTGGGAACGGCTCACCAACCGTGCACAAGCCGCAGCAACTGTGTGACTCCCCACACCAACCGGCGGAAACCTACGCCGCCTTGCGGCGCGAGGCCGGCGCCTTCTTGCCCGCGGCCTTCTTCGCGGCGGCACCGGTCTTCTTCGCGGCCGCTGTCTTCTTCGCCGGCGCGGCCTCCGATTTCCGGGCGGCCTTGCCGCCGCGCAGGCTGCGGGTCAGGAGCTCGGTCAGGTCGATGACCTCGGCGCCTTGCGACGGTGCCTCTTCTTCGGGCTCGATCACCGTTTCGGTGTCGCCCGCCTTGACCTTCTTCTCGACGACCTTCATGACCGCGTGCTTGAACTCGTCCTTGAATTCCTCGGGCTTCCACGTGCCGCTCATGTCCTTCACGAGCTGCTCGGCCATCTTCATTTCGGCGGGCGTGATCCTGGCGGCTTTGACGCCGGCGGGCGGCAGGTCGAGGCCCTCGACGGGCTTGACCTCGTCGCCCCAGCGCAGCAGGTTCAGCACGAGCAC
Source organism: Variovorax sp. Soil_C_19 (assembly GCF_057657255.1). NCBI lineage: Bacteria > Pseudomonadati > Pseudomonadota > Betaproteobacteria > Burkholderiales > Comamonadaceae > Variovorax > Variovorax sp. Soil_C_19. The sequence continues at coordinate 88,237 of NZ_JBDGIV010000013.1, forward strand.
CTCGCCCGCGGGCACCAGCGCGGCCAGGTGCTGCTTGGTGGCGATCACCACCTTGGCGAGACCGATCTTGCCGGTCTTGACCATGACCTCGCGCAGCAGCGCGTAGACCTTGTGCCCTTTGTTGACCGGTGCGACGTAGTAGGGCCGCTCGAGGTAGAGGAACGGAATCTCGTTGGCGTCGATGAAGCGCTGGATCTCGATGGTCTGCGTGGTGCGCGGGTAGGCCGCCTCGATCTCCTCGCGCGAGACGACGACGTATTTGCCGTCCTCGTACTCGACGCCCTTGACGATGTTCTCGGCGGCAATCTCCTTGCCGGTGCGCTTGTTGATGCGCTTGTAGCCGACGCGGTCCATGCTGCGCTTGTCGAGCCAGTCGAAGTCGACGCCCTGCTCGGTGCTCGCGGTGTGCAGGCCCACGGGGATGTGCACCAGCCCGAAACTGATCGCGCCCTTCCAGAGGGTTCTGCCGCCAGTGGCCAAGATTCAACTCCTTGCAGTGGATCGATGTGGCCGAACCTAGCGCGAAGCGGCTGCCCCGGGCGTAGGAAGAAGCGACGCCCGCATCTACGCCTTGCCCTGAAGACGCCGGAACGCGCTGAAGTGCCGGATCGCGAGCTGCTTGTGCCCGAGCTCGGCGTAGAGCAGCGCCGCGTTCTGGTGCGCATCCGCCAGGTCGGGCTGCAGCTGCAGCGCTTTTTCGTAGCTGGCCAGCGCATCGCCGACCCGGCCCGCGCCCTCAAGCGCGACCGCGTGGTTGTAGTGCATCAGCGGATCGTCGCCGCAGTGCCGCACACCCGCCTCGTAGAGGTCGGCGGCTTCGGCGCAGCGGCCTGCCTCGCACAGCATGAAGCCGAGGTTCAGGTAGGCATGGGCATGGGCCGGGTCCTGCACGAGGATCTGCCGGTACAGCGATTCGGCCTCCGCCGGTGCCGTGGCCTCGAGCGCCTCCGCGCGCGCGAAGAGCGCATCGAGATCGATGGTGGCACTGCTGGCGCTGCGGTCCTGCGGCGCGAACAGGAAGCTCACCGAACCGGCACCGGGCTCGATGCGCAGGTCCAGCACCAGCTGGCCGGTGTCGGGCTCCCAGTGCGCATCGGACGAGCGCACCGTGACGCGGGCGCCCTCGGCCTTGATGCGCAGGCCCGCGAGCGGCATCTCCGCGGGAAGCCCGGCCTTGAGCTGCCGCAGCGACCGCAGGATCTGCCGCGTCGGGATGCGCGCCGCGCGCAGTTCGTGCGCCGAGCGCAGCAGCACCACGTCCTGGAACGAGAACTGCCAGGTTCCCCCGGGCGTCTTCACCGGCGCGACGAAGCCGAGCTCGATCAGCTTGCTCACGGCATGCCGCGACAGGCCCAGCAGCTGGACCACGCCGCGCAGCGTGTAGGGCGTCGACGGCCCGGACGAGGCGTTCACTTCTTCATGCGCACGCGTGCCGGGGCCGCAGCGGCCTTCTCGGGCGCCTTGGGCGCGCGCTTGGCCTTGCTCGGAACGCTGCGCAGCGGCGCGGCCTTGGCATCGGCGCCCGGGCGGCGCGCGAGGCTGGCCTTGAGCATTTCGGCGAGGTCGATCACCTGGCCCGTGCCCGCATCCTCAGGATGGTCGGCGGCGACGATCTCCTCGCCGGCGATCTTCGCGTCGATGGCGGCGAGGATGCGCTTCTTCTCCTCGTCTTCGAACAGCGTCGGGTCGTAGCTGTCCTGCGATATCTGGTCGATCAGCTGCAGCGCGAGTTTGAGCTCGGACGCGCTGGGTTCCAGCTGCTCGATGTCGAGGTTGGCCAGCGAGCGCACCTCGTCCGCGTACAGTAGCTGCTGGAGCACCAGCCCCTCGTCGAGCGCGCGCACCTGCACCACGTACTGCTTCGACTTCCAGGCCCACTTGGCGAGCGCACAGCGCCCGCTCTCGCGCATCGCCTTTTTGAGCAGGTTGTACGGCTTGCCGCCGCGCTTGTCGGGTGCGAGGTAGTAGGGCTTGTCGTAGTAGATCGGGTCCACCGCATCGGCGGGGATGAAGGCCACGATGTCGATCAGGTGACTTCCGCCTTCCTCGAGCGCCTTGAGCTCCTCGGGCCTGAAGATCACGTACCGGTCCTTCTCGAATTCGTAGCCCTTCACCATCTCCGAGCGCGGGACGATCTTCTGCGGGTCGCCGGCGGACACGTACTGCTGCTTGACGCGCTCGCCTTCCTTCGACAGCAGGTTGAAGTGCACGGTCGCGGCACTTTCGGTGGCCGAGTAGAGGCGGACCGGGATCGACACCAGGCCGAAGCCCAGCGTCAGCGATGCGATCGAACGGGCAGTGGCCATCTGATGCTCCTCAGGACGAGGAGACAACATGCCACTTTTCGGGGCTCAGGGAAAGAGGCGCGTTTCGCTGGAACGGCGTCGGGCGCTTCGCTGGTGCATGCGCCGCGGCTGCACCGGCTCGGCCACGGGCGCCACCGGGATCGCCGGCATCACGGCGGCGACGGCTGCGTCGGGCGCCGGCGTGCCGAGCTGGCACCACAGGCTCGCGAAGCGGACGTCGGCCTCCTTGCGCAGCTTGGCGATCTGCTCGATGCGGCTTGCGGGCAGCTCGAGACGCCCGCCCTGCGAGCGCTGGTGAAGCGCATGAACGGCGGCATAGGCGGCGGTCTCGGCGGCCATCCAGGCAGCGAAATCGGCAGAGGCGGGTTCTCCGGGCATGGTGTCGTTCCAAGTGACGTGGCGGAAGGGCTGCAATCTACGGACCGCCTCCCACCTGCCCTTGTAGGCCGCCGCCGCCTGGTGGCGCCGGATAACGTGCGTCTCGCAGCCGGCTCAGCCCGGGATCTCGGGCTCGACCAGCTGCGCCAGCGCGACCAGCGACTCCTGCCACCCGAGGTAGCACATCTCCGCGGGAATCACGTCGGGAATGCCTTCCTGCACGATCGCCATGTCGGTGCCGCAGGACACGGCGGTGAGCGTCACCGTCGTCTTCATCGTGCCCGGCAGGTTCGGATCGTCGAAGCGTGCGTCGTAGGCAACGCGCTGGCCCGGAACCAGCTCGAGGTACTTGCCGCCGAACGAATGGCCCTGGCCGCTGCCGAAGCTGGTGAACGACATGCGCCAGCTCCCGCCGACCACCGGGTCCATCTGGTGGACCTTGCCGGTGAAGCCGAATGGCGGCAGCCAGCGCTCGAAGGCGCCGGGTTCGACGAAGGCACGGTAGATCCGCTCGGGCGGGGCGCGCAGGATGCGGTGAAGACGGATGGTGCTGGTTGCCATGGTGGCGTGCTCCTGTGAAGTGCAGAGGAAGACCCTCTGCCTGTACGACGAACGAGCCCGGGCGGAATCGACATCGTCGTGCGAGTCACATCAAACGGAACCCGCGCGCGAACTGCATCGAGGTCTTCACGAAACCGGGCACCTCGCCCATCTTCGCGATCTCGGCCATCCCCGCCTCCGTGATCCTGACCACCGTGGCCACGCGCGACGCAGCATAGCGTGCGGTCGACCGAAGGGCCGCGACTTCCGCTTCGATCAGGCCCGTGGCGACGAGCACCGAGACGTGCCGGAGCTCCTCTGGGTGGGCGACCCGGACGGGAAGCTGCACATGCTGCAGCCGCATCAAGAACAAGAGTGGCATTCGACGCTCCAATGCCGGCGCTTGCAGATGAAACCAGAGTGCCGGCTGCTCTGGCTTACAAATATTAATGCCGTGGTACGCCTTGTTTCAATCGGGTTTCAGCTGGAGTGGTTATGGAATACAACCATTTTCGTGAAATGAATCACGCTTCGGCACCACGAGGGAACCGGTTTCGCCGTGGGTGGGACCTGCTAGCCCGCGTGGCTGCCGGCTGCCCCGGCGTCGGCTTCGGCTTCGGGCTGAAAGAGGATGGCCACGATCTCCGCAGCACAGGTCTCGCCCGTCGGCGTCTGCCAGCGGGCCGTATCGCCGACACGCAGGCCGAGCAGGCTGCCCCCGACCGGCGAGAGCACCGAGATCAGGCCGGCCGAGGGGCTCGCATCCTCGGGATAGCAAACGGTGAGCGTCTGGCGCCGCCGCGTGTGGACGTCGACGATCTCGACCCGCGCGTTCATCGTCACGAGGTCGGGCGGCACGGCGTGCGCGTCAGTCAGTTCGGCACTGTCGAGCAGATCCGCCAGCGCGGTCTGCAGATGGACGCCCGGCAGTTTGCCGAGGCGGGCGAAGTCGTGTTGGGTGAGCGTGCGCTCGCCGTGGATCGTTGCATGCATGGACGCACTCCATTCGTGCGGACCTGCCGGTGGGCAGCGGCCGCGAACGCGCGGGACTTGTGCCCGGCGGTGAATGGTTGCGCAGAAAGGGGAGAGGGAAGCGGGCCGCCGGGCCTAGGGATGTGCGGGGAGTTTCCTGCGGCCCGCCTTCGACCCGGCGCGCGCATGCACGCTGGCCGCGGCATGGGCATGGGTCAAGGCGAGAAGGGCGGACGACATGGCAAGGAGTCTAGGCAACCCACCGGGGTCCGGCAAGCAATGCCCTCAGGGTCCTTGCCAGATTGAGCTTGAAAATGGCGGCTTCCGCGGCGAACAGGCACCGTAGCGGTCGACGACGAAGGGCAGTGGATGCAATCGAACCAGGTGAGCCTCGTGCGCGATCCCGACAGCGGGGTCGAGGCGATCCGTGCGCGCTTTCTCGGCCATGCCTACGACCCGCATCGGCATGACGAGTGGCTCGTCGGCGTGACCGACAGCGGGCACCAGGACTTCTTCTGCCGCGGCGCGCGGCGCGTGAGCACGGCCGGCCGCGTCATCCTGATCGAGCCTGGGGAGCTGCACGACGGGCGCGCGGCCGGCGGCGGCGGTTTCAGCTATTCGATGCTGTACCTGCCGGTGGTCTGGCTGCGCGATGGACTCGGCGGCGTGCCGGACGACGGCATCGGCTTTCGCGCGACGTTGGGCGACGACCCGCGGCTCGGCGCGGCGATCCGCCATGCCGGCGCCGTGCTGGCGCGCCCGCGCGAACGGCTCGCGCGCGATGCGGCGCTCGACGCCGTGGTCGCGGCGCTGCGGCCGCACCTGGGGCGGCCTGCACCCGACGAAGACGCTGGCGCCGCGCCCGGCCCGGCGAGCCCGATCGCGCGGCGCGCGCGGGACCTGCTGCATTCGGCCCTCGCCGACGACCCGGGCGCCGACGCGCTTGCCCAAGCGGCCGGCGCATGCGACCGCTTCGCGCTCGCGCGCGTGTTTCGCGCCGCCTACGGCACCTCGCCGCATGCCTACCTGGTGCAGCTTCGCCTGACCGAGGCGCGCCGGCGCCTGCGCACGGGCCAGGCGCCGGCGCTGGTGGCCGCGGACTGCGGCTTCGCGGACCAGAGTCATCTGGGCCGCTGGTTCCGCCGCGCCTACGGCCTCGCGCCCGCCGCCTACCGGGCGTGCTGAATTTGCACGAACGTTCCAGACCCGGCGCACTGAACTTGCGACAGTCGCTGCCACTGAACAAGACAGGAGCAGCGCAGATGGTGTTCGAGACGAAGGTGGCGATTCTCGTGCGCGAGGACCTCGCCGTTTGGCAGAAGCTCAACGTGACGGCCTTCGTGGCGACCGGCATCGCGTCGGCCGCGCCCGATGCGATGGGCGAGCCGTATGTCGATGCGGCCGGCCGCAGCCATGCGCGCCTGCTCGGCGAGCCGGTGCTCGTCTTCGCCGCATCGGCCGAGACGCTGCTGCGCGCCTACCGGCAGGCGATCCAGCGCGACCTCGTGCGCGCCGTGTACGTCGGCGCGATGTTCGGCACCGGCCACGACGCGGCCAACCGCGCCGCCTTCCTGGCCGAGTCCGCCGACGCGCCCGACCTCGTCGGGCTGGCGCTGCGCGGGCCGAAGAAGGAGGTCGACAAGGCGCTCAAAGGGGCGGTGCTCCACGCCTAGCGCGATGCCTTTCGCGTGACGACCACCTCGACGTAGTCGCTGGGCACGATCAACGAGGCCGGACCCGCGCGGTTGCAGCCGTTCAGCAGTTCGGCCAGGTCCTGCTCCAGCGCGGCGGCGCCCTCGGCCGGCAGCGCCGCAAAGGCCTTGTGCACCGGGCCGTACCAGGTGCGGAACACCTCGATGAAATGCGCCGCCGAGCGGTAGCGGAAGTTGAACTGGCGCGGCGTGATCGCGATCGACTCGGCGCGCTCGCCGAAGAGTTTCTGCAGGTGCGCCTCCACGCCCCAGAGCGACGGCGGCTGCACGCCGGCCGGCGGCGGCACATGGCGCCCCAGCACCTTGAACAGCTGGCCTATGAATCCGGTGGGCGTCCAGTTCGCCAGGCCGATGCGCCCGCCCGGACGGCAGACGCGCGCCAGCTCGGCCGCGGCCGTGGCGTGGTCGGGCGTGAACATCACGCCGAAGGTCGACAGCACGACGTCGAAGCTCGCGTCCTCGAAGGGCAGCGCCTCCGCGTCTGCAGGCTGGAACTGCACCTCCAGGCGCTCGGCGCGCGCGCGCTCGGCGCCGCGGTCGAGCAGCGCGGCCACGTAGTCGGTCGAGGTGACGCGGCAGCCGCGCCGCGCCGCCGCGAGCGTGGCATTGCCGTTGCCGGCGGCGACGTCGAGCACGCGCTCGTCGAAGCGCAGGTCGCAGGCTTCGGCGAGCTGCTCGCCGACAAGCTGCAGCGTGGTGCCGATCACGGCGTAGTCGCCGCTCGACCATGCGGTCATCTGGCGGCCCTTGATGGCACTGAAATCGATGGGTGCGTTCATGGTGCGTGTTCCTGGTGGTGGTGATGGGGAGCGGGAATCGCAATGTCGCGCGGCGCGCGCGCGGCGTCCTGCCTGCGCGTCGGCGCGGCCTGACCGATCGTCCGCATGTGCGCCGGCCTGCACCGCGCCGGCCAATCGTCATAGAACGCAACGGAGATGGACACCGCGCGGCGGCGCGCCCAGAATGATTTCTCGACGACCACCCCTCACCGATGCCGGTGCGAAGGAAGCCCATGGCAGCACAGCAAGACGTTGCGGCCGCGCTGCGGCGCATGGAAGCGGTGCTGCGGCGGCGCCCCGAGGCGGGCCATCACGCCGACTCGCAGGCCGTGGCGCGCTGGGCCGGGGGGTTGAAGGTGGTCACGGCGCATGCCAACGGTACCGCCGCCGCGACCGATATGCCCGAAGAGCTGGGCGGCGGCGGCGACACAGTCACCCCGGGCTGGCTGCTGCGTGCCGGCGTGGCATCGTGCGTCGCCACGCGCATCGCCATGGGTGCGGCGCAGCAGCAGATCGCGTTGCAGACGCTCGAGGTGTCGGTCGACAGCCATTCGGATGCGCGCGGCATGCTCGACGTGGCCGATGCCGACGGCCACGCGGTGAACGCCGGCCCGCTCGACATGGCGCTGCGCGTTCGGATCTCTGCCGCTGGCAACGTGCCACCCGAGCGGCTGCGCACGCTGGTCGAACAAAGCCATCGCTGCTCGCCGATGTCGGCCGCGCTGCAGCTCGCGGTGCCGTTGACGCTCCAGGTCGAGGTCGGGCAGGGCTGATGGACGCGCTCTCGGAAACCCTGCGCGTCGTCCGCCTGGTCGGCGCGATCTTCATCCATGCCCGGTTCACGGCGCCGTGGTGCTACCAGTCGCCGCGGGCCGATTCTGTGGCGCCGATCCTCGAGCCGGGCGCCGAGCGCGTGGTGATCTTCCATCTCATCACCGAGGGTGACTGTTGGGTCGAGCTGGCGGGCGAAGCGCCGGTGCACCTGATCGCGGGTGACGCGATCCTCTTTCCGCAGGGCGACGCGCACCGCATGGCCTCGCAGCCGGGGCTGCCGCCGGCCACGGGCGGGCGGCTCGAGGAGGTGTTGTCGCGCCGCCCGCGCCAGCTCTGCTACGGCGGCGGCGGGGCCACCACGCGCCTCGTGTGCGGCTTCCTGGCCTGCGATGCGCGGCTTGCGCGCCTGCTGCTGGCGGGGCTTCCTTCGCTGGTCCGCGTCAATGTGCGCGGCTCCCACGCCGGCACCTGGCTCGAGGCGTCGGTGCGCTATGCGCTCGGCGAGGCGCGCTCGCCGCGCCCGGGCGGTGCGGCCGTGCTGGCGAAGCTGTCCGAAGTTCTGTTCATCGAAGTGTTGCGGCTCTACATGAACGAGCGGGCCGAAGGAAGCACCGGCTGGCTCGCGGGCGTGGGCGACCGCATCGTCGGCGCCGCGCTCCAGGCGCTGCACACGAACCCCGCCCATGCGTGGACGCTCGACGAACTGGCCCGCACCGCCGGCAGTTCGCGCTCGGTGCTGGCCGAGCGCTTCCAGCATCTGGTGGGCAGTTCGCCGATGCAGTACCTCACACAGTGGCGCATGCTGCTGGCCGCGAACCTGTTGTCGCGCAGCAATGCGCCGCTCGCGAACATCGCCGAGAACGTCGGCTACCAGACCGACACCGCCTTCAGCCGCGCGTTCCGGCGCGAATATGGCGCGCCGCCGGCCGCCTGGCGCCGCAGCCGCTCGGGCGCGGTCGCACCGGAGGCTGCGGGCCTCGCGCACAGCCCCTGACGAAACGGGACTGCGTCGAGGTCGGCGCCTCAGGCGAGCGCGCGCTGCGACCCGCCGAGCTGGAACACGCCGACCACTTGCGACAGGCTGCTCGCCTGCTCCTGCAGCGAGGCCGCGGCAGCGGCGGCCTCTTCGACCAAAGCCGCGTTCTGCTGCGTCACCTGGTCCATCTGCGTGATGGCCTGGTTGATCTGCTCGATGCCCGTGGTCTGCTCCTGGCTTGCGGCGGTGATCTCGCCCATGATGTCGGTCACGCGCTGCACGCTGGTCACGATCTCTTCCATCGTGCGGCCCGCCTCGGCCACCTGCTGGCTTCCGGCCTCGACCTTTCTCACCGAGTCGTCGATCAGGCCCTTGATCTCCTTCGCCGCCGCGGCCGAGCGCTGCGCCAGGCTGCGCACCTCCGAGGCCACCACCGCGAAGCCGCGGCCCTGCTCGCCCGCGCGGGCTGCCTCCACGGCCGCGTTCAAGGCGAGGATGTTGGTCTGGAACGCGATGCCGTCGATCACGCCGATGATGTCGACGATCTTGCGCGACGAAGTGTTGATCGAATCCATGGTGCCGACCACCTTGCCCACCACGCCGCCGCCGCGCACGGCCACTTCGGAGGCCGAGACGGCAAGCTGGTTGGCTTGGCGCGCGTTGTCGGCGTTCTGCTTGACGGTGCTCGTGAGCTCTTCCATCGAGGCCGCCGTCTGCTCGAGCGAGCTGGCCTGCTGCTCGGTGCGCGACGACAGGTCCTGGTTGCCCGAGGCGATCTGGTTCGACGCCGTCGCAATCGTGTCGGTGCCGTTGCGTACCTCGCCCACCACCTTGAAGAGGCTGTCGTTCATGGCCTTCAGCGCCGAGAGCAACTGACCGACCTCGTCGCGCGAGCCGACGCTCACCTGCGTGCTCAGGTCGCCCGCAGCCACCTTCTGCGCCAGTTCGACCGCGCCTTGCATCGGCCGCACGATGCCGACGGTCAGCCGCCATGCGAAGAGCGCACCCAGCAGCACCGCCATGGCCGACAGGACGACCAGCATCAGCCGGGCGCTGCGGTGGTTGTCCTGGATCTCTTGGGCCATCACGTCGATGCGCGTGCGCTGCGCCTCGGCGATCTGGTTTACCGCCTGCTTGTAGACGTCCAGCGCCGCCTGGTATTGCGTGTCGGCCAGCTGGTTGGCGGCGCCCGGGTCGCCCGCGGCCTTGAGCTTGTTGATGGTTCCCAGGTGCTCGAGCACGCGCTTGCGCGCATCGGCCACGGCCTCGAAGAGCTTGCGCTCGTCGGGCGTGGTGAGCAGCTTGTCCATCTGCTGCTGCACCGGGTTGATCGAGGCCACGCCCTCGCCGAGATGCTTCTTGAAATAGGCCTCGTTCTCGGGGTCGGTGGCCTTCGCCAGGCCGAAGGAATGCACGATGCTGGGGCCAAGCAGGTTGGCCCACCGGTTCGCCAGCCGCTCCTTGACCAGCGCCTCCTCGACCATCGCCGAGGTGGAGTGCGCCACGGCATTGAGCCGCAGGATGCCGATGCCCGAGATGAGCACCATCAGCAGCAGCATGGCCGCGAAGCCGCCCCCGAGGCGGACACCGATCTTGAGATTGCGCAGGTTCATTGCTTTCTTTCACGAAGGAGGGCGCGCGCGACAGCCGCCGCCATGACCGGTTATCGGCAGCCGGCGCGAAATCTGAAGGGGGAGGCGGAAAAAAACGCCCTTGCTATATTTGCGCGCCCGGAGAGTTGTGCTGTACAACAAACAAAAAGGAGCACCTGCCTTGAAACCATTCGCCACGCCACCGGGCCTGGATTTCCCCCGGCCGCTGGTCACTGTCGACCTCGTCATCTTCACCGTGCGCGACGATGCGCTGAAGGTCCTGCTGGCCCGCCGTCCCGACGCGCCGGGCGAGCCTTTTCCGGGCCGCTGGGCGCTGCCTGGCGGCTTTGTCGACGTCGCCCGCGATGCCAGCCTGATCGACTGCGCCAGGCGCAAGCTGCACGCAAAGACCGGCGTTGCCGCCCCTTACCTCGAGCAGCTCGGGAGCTGGGGCGGCGCGCAGCGCGATCCGCGCGGATGGTCGGCCACGCATGCGTTCTTTGCGCTGATTCCGGGCGACGACCCGGCGCCGCGGCAGGGTGCCCATGCCGCCCCGGCCGAATGGACCGATGCCGCGGCCGCGAGCCGCAAGCGCCTGGCCTTCGACCACGGCGAGATCCTCGCGGCCGCCATCGCCCGCCTGCGGGGCAAGGTCGAATACACCTCGCTGCCGGCCTTCCTGCTGCCGGAGCCGTTCACGCTGCCGCAGCTGCAGCACACCTACGAGGTCGTGCTCGGCCGCGCGGTCGACAAGAGCGCGTTTCGCAAGCGGATGCTCGACGCGGGCTTCATGGCCGAAGCGGGCCCGGTGGAAAGCGCTTCCGGCCGCCCGGCCATGGGCTACCGCCTGCGCGACCGGGCGCAGCCCGCCGTGTTCCCGCGGACCTTCAGCCCGCGCGAGGCCGAAGCACCCGACGCTTGACACCGCACGTGATGGTTGTACAGTACAACCAAACTAAGTTGCACAGTACAACCAAAAGGAAAGACGCCATGAAGCAGAACATCCATCTTCTCGTGATCGATCCGCAGAACGACTTCTGCGACCTGCCGGCGGCCTGGCTTCCGACCGACCCGGCCACCGGCGCGCCGCTGCAGCCCGCGTTGCCGGTGGCGGGCGCGCACGCCGACATGCTGCGGCTCGCCGCGCTCATCGGCGAGGGCGCGGACGGCATCGACGCCATCACCGTGACGCTGGATTCGCACCACCGCTTCGACATCGCGCACCCCACCTTCTGGGAGTCGCGCGAGGGCAGGGTGGCGCCTTTCACCGCCATCACCGCGGCGCAGGTGCGCAGCGGCGACCACCTGCCGCGCGACCGCGAGGCGCTGCCCCGCGCGCTGGCTTACCTCGACGAACTCGAGCGCCGCGGTCGCTACACGCTGATGGTCTGGCCGGTGCACTGCGAGATCGGCAGCTGGGGCCACAACGTGCATGCGGCCGTCAAGGCCGCCTACAACGCCTGGGAAGACCGGCGCGCCGCCATGGTGGAGAAGGTCGCCAAGGGCAGCAATCCATGGACCGAGCACTACAGTGCCGTCCAGGCCGAGGTGCCCGACGAAGGCGATGCCGTCACGTCGCTCAACATGGGGCTCGTCGCGTCGCTCGACCGTGCCGATCTGATCGTCGTCGCGGGCGAGGCCAGCAGCCACTGCGTGCGCGCCACGACCGAGCACATCGTCGCCCACCTGCCGTCGGCCAATCCCGCCAAGCTGGTGCTCGTGACCGACTGCATGAGCCCGGTGGCCGGCTTCGAGTCCCAACACCAGGCCTTCCTCGACGACATGGCAGCGCGCGGCGCGCAGCTTCGTTCCAGCGCCGACGTGCTTGCGCTGCTGCGCGCGAATGCCTGACGCCACTTGCAGAAAGGACCCTGCCATGCAACCGATCATCCAGAGCCTGCTCGACACCGACCTCTACAAGTTCACGATGTGGCAGGCGATGCTGCACAGCCATCCGCAGACGCAGGCCGAGTACAGCTTCGTGTGCCGCAACGCGCCGGCCTATCCGCTGGCCGACCTGCTGGCCGACGTGAACGAGCAACTCGAACACCTGTGTTCACTGCGCTTCGCGCCGGACGAGCTTGCGTACCTGCGCGGCCTGCGCTACATCAAGAGCGACTTCGTCGACTTCCTGCGCATCTTCAGCTTCCAGCGCGAGTTCATCACCGCCGAGGCCGACGGCGACACGCTGCGCATCCGCGCGGTCGGACCGCAGGTCCACACGATGGCGTTCGAGATTTTCGTGCTCGCCATCGTCAACGAGCTGTACTTCCGCCGCTTCGACGCCGAGGCCGCGCTCGCGCAGGGCCGCGAGCGGCTGCAATCCAAGATCGCGCTGCTGCGCGACTTTGCGAACGAGCCGGCGCGGCAGCATCCGTTCGAGTTCTTCGACTTCGGCGTGCGGCGCCGCTTCTCGCGCACCTGGCAGCGCGAGGTGGTCGAGACGCTCCAGCGCGAAGTGCCGATGTTCTTCAAGGGCACCTCCAACGTGCTGCTCGCGAAGGAGCTTGGCCTGGTGCCCATCGGCACCATGGCGCACGAGTACCTGCAGACCTACCAGGCACTCGGCGTGCGGCTGCGCGACTTCCAGCGCGCCGCGCTCGAAGGCTGGGTGCAGGAATACCGCGGCGACCTCGGCGTGGCGCTGACCGACGTGGTGGGCATGGATGCCTTCCTGGCCGACTTCGATCTTTACTTCGCGAAGCTCTTCGACGGCTTGCGCCACGACTCGGGCGACCCCGTCGCCTGGGGCGAGAAGGCGCTGGCGCACTACGCCAAGCTGCGCATCGATGCGCACACCAAGCGGCTGGTGTTCTCCGACGGGCTCGACCTGCAGGCGGCCATCGGCCTGTACCGAACCTTCGCCGACCGCACCCAGACCGGCTTCGGCATCGGCACCAACCTGAGCAACGACGTCGGCCTCACGCCGCTCAACATCGTGATGAAGCTCACCGGCTGCAACGGCCAGCCCGTCGCCAAGCTGTCGGACAGCCCGGGCAAGACGCTCTGCAATGACGAAACCTTCCTGGCCTACCTGCGCCAGGTGTTCGGCATCGCGGCATGATGATGTGCAACACCGAACCGCGAGAACAGACAGGATGACGAACATGTCCAGCAGCAACAGCAAGGCCGTCGATGTGGCCGTCTACATCGGCCGCTTCCAGGTCTTCCACAACGCCCAGCTCGCGTTGCTGCGCCGCGCGCTCGCCGCCGCCCCCGCGTGCGTGGTGGTGCTCGGCTCGGCCTTCCAGGCGCGCTCGCCGCGCAACCCGTTCAGCTGGGAAGAGCGCGCGGAAATGATCCGCGCCGCACTGCCCGAGGCCGACCGCGAGCGGATCGCCTTCCTGCCGGTGCGCGACCACTACGACCAGGCCCGCTGGGCGCAGGCCGTGAAGCAGGGCGTGGCGCGGCTGCACCCCGGCGTGTCGTCGGTGTTGCTGGTGGGGCACCTGAAGGACGAGACCAGCAGCTACCTTCGTGACTTCCCCGAGTGGGCGCACGATGAAGCCGGGCGCCAGGGCGACATCAGCGCCAGCGCCCTGCGCGACACATATTTCGAAGCAGCCGCCGACGCCTCGATCGAGCCGGCACTTGCGGCCATCGCCCACAAGGTGCCCGCGAGCACGCTGGCGTTCCTGCGCGCCTGGGCCAGCCAGCCGGACTACGCCAGGATCGCGGAGGAATGGGCCTGCCTGCGGCACGAGAACGCCCTGTGGGACGGCTCGCCGTATCCGCCGGTTTTCGTGACGGTCGACACGGTGATCCAGTGCGACGGGCAGGTGCTGCTGATCCAGCGCGGCCGTGCACCGGGCAAGGGCCTGTTCGCGTTGCCGGGCGGCTTCCTCGAACCGCGCGAGACCGTCTGGCAATCGGCCCTGCGCGAACTGGCCGAGGAGACCGATTTGCGGTTGCCCGACAGCGAGGTCCATGCCGCCTTCAAGGCCGTGAAGGTGTTCGACCATCCCGACCGCAGCCAGCGCGGCCGCGTCATCACCCATGCGCACTGGTTCGACCTCGGCCAGCGCCCGCTGCCCGCGGTGCAGGCCGGCGACGACGCCGCGGCCACGCGGTGGGTGCCGATCGGCGAGCTGGCGGCGATGGAGGGCCAGCTGCACGACGACCATTTCCACATTCTTGATTCTTTCCTGCCGCTGACGGCAAGAGAGCAATCGCCCTGAAAGCGGTTGTGAAAAATTAAACAGCACTTTACTAATTATGAGTGCCGCTTATAATTTTTCGTATGGAATTGAACCAGCTCTGGCACTGTCCCCGGCCGGCGCTCGCGAAACGCTATCTGGCTCTGTTGCAAGCCGGGCCGGTTGTGAGCACGACCATTTTCGCGCCCCGGCGCACCGGGAAGACGGTGTTTCTGCGCAAAGACCTGACGCCAGCAGCCGATGCTGCCGGCTTCGCAGTCGCGTACGTGGACCTCTGGCAGACGAGGTTGAACCCCGGCATTGCGATCGTTCGAGGCCTGGAGGAGGCGCTCACGCCGAAGACGTTGGCACAAAAGGCGCTTCACAAGCTGCATGAGCCGGTCAGGAAGGTCAAGGCGTCCGGCAGCGCGGGCGAGTTGAGGGGCGCCATCGAACTTGAGTTGGGCGACGCGAAAAAGGAAGCCACCGAACTCGCCCTGCGCATCGAAGAGCTCGTTGTCAAGCTTGTTTCCAAGAAGAAGCTTCTGCTCCTTGTCGATGAAGCGCAGGAACTTGCACGGAACAAGGAGAACGAGCTGATGGCAATGGCGCTGCGCACCGCCATCACCAAAAACAGCGACAAGCTGCGCGTCGTGTTCACCGGCTCATCGCGCACGCAGCTCGCCAATGTCTTCTCCAACAGCACCGCGCCACTCTTCTCCGTGGGCGCTGCCGTTCAAGAGTTCCCGCTGCTTGGCAGGGAACTGGTCGAATTCGTCGCAGAGAAATTCCAGGCCGCGAGCGGACGAACCCTGGACGTCGCCGCAGGGTGGACGGCCTTCCAGGAATTCCGCCAGCAGCCCGAGCCATTCCTTTCGGTGGTCGTGGCCATGCTCATGGACCCATCGCTCACGCTCGATCGTGCTGTGGCCACCGAAAAGGCAGAGCAGGACAAGGAGGAAAACCACGAAGGAACCTGGGCGTCGCTCGATGCGATGCAGCGCCAGCTCCTTTTGCTCTTCGTTGACGACCCGCATGCCAAGCCATTCGGAAAGGCAGCGCTTGCGAAACTTGCCAAAGCCCTCGGCGTCCCTTCGCTAGCGCCGTCCGACGTGCAGTATTCGCTCAACAACCTGAAGTCCAAGGCGATCATCTCGAAGGCGCCAGGCGGTGTGCACACTTTCGAAAGCGCGGCGTTCGAGCGCTGGGTCAGAACGTTGGCGCCCGTCAGCCCGCGCTAACCCCTTTGCGGTGCCGGAAAGGCCTCCTGGATCACCTGACGCAAGGTGGCGGCGACGCCGTGGCGGCCCCCGCGGCGCCATGCCAGGTGCACCTCCACGTCCAGGCCCGGGGCATCCTGCAGCGGCCTGAAGACCACGCCTGCATAGCGCAGCCTGGTGGCGGAACGCGGCAGCAGCGCCATGCCGACGCCCGCATCCACCAGCGAGAGGATCGAGTGGGTGTGGCTCAAGGTCTGCACCGTTTCCGGAGCAACCCCTTCGGCGCGCAGCCGCCCGGCCACGAGCTCGTAGAGATAGCGCGACTCGGAGGGGCAGAATTCGATGAAGGGCTGCCCTTCGAGGGCCGCGAGCGGAATCGTCTCGTCTTGCGCCAGCGGATGTTCTGCGGGCAGCGCGAGCACGAAGGGTTCGCGGAACACGGCGACCGATTCGGTGAAGCTGCGCGGCGCGAACGGCCGCACGATGCCCAGCTCGATGCGGTCGGTGCCGATGGCCTCGATCTGCTCGACCGTCTGCATTTCGCGCAGCACCACCTGCACGTCGGGCAGCTGCGCGCGCACGGCCGCCAGCAGCTGCGGCAGCAACGTGAAGCTCGCGGCCGGAATGAAGCCGACCGTCACGCTGCCGGCGTCGGCACGCACGGCGCGGCGCGCGGCCAGCGTGGCCGCCTGGCTGCGCCGCAGGATGTCCTCCGCCTCGCGCAGGAAGACGGCACCGGCCGGCGTCAGCCGTACGCTGCCGCCCGAACGCTCGAGCAGGCGCACGCCGACCTCATGCTCCAGCAGCTGGATCTGTCGCGTGAGTGGCGGCTGGGTCATGCTCAGTGACGTGGCGGCGCGGCCGAAGTGCAGCTCGGTGGCCACGGCCACGAAGCATCGAAGTTGGGTGAGCTGGAACACGATTCAATTCTTGAATGGCGGCATCCCGTGAATGGATTGGACGCTCTTGCCGGTGCCTCCTAGAGTAGCCGCTCCGGGTTCGCCCCTTCACACAGAAAGCAAGATGAGTTCTTTTCAAGGCCCTGCGCTGCGCGCGGCGCTCGATGGCATCTCGGGCATCCTGGTCACGCCGTTTGACGCGAACGACGCAGTGTGCGTGGCGCCGCTCAAGCCCCTGGTCGACCGCGCGGTCGCAGCCGGCGTGCATGTGCTGGTCGCCAACGGCAACACCAGCGAGTTCTACGGCCTGCAGGCGCACGAAGCGCAGCAGATGGTGCATGCGGCCGCCGAATGCGTGGCCGGACGCGTGCCGCTCTTGGCCGGCGTGGGCCGCAGCATCCACGAGGCCTGCGAACTGGCGGCCGTGTCGCGCCGCGCCGGTGCCGATGCCCTGATGGTGCACCAGCCGCCCGATCCGTTCGTGGCGCCGCGCGGTGTGGTGGCCTATGTGCAGAAGATCGCGGAGGCGTCCGACGGTCTGCCGCTTGTGCTGTACCTGCGCAACGACAACATCGGCCTGGCCGCCGTCGAGGCGTTGTGCCGCATCCCCCAGGTGGTCGGCGTCAAGTGGGCCTCGCCCACGCCGCTCGTGCTGGCCGAGGCGATCCGCCGCACCGCTGATCGCGGGCTGGCCTGGGTCGGCGGCCTGGCCGAGGTGTGGGCGCCCCCGTTCTACGCCGTTGGCGCGCGCGGCTTCACCTCGGGCCTCATCAACGTGCTGCCCGAACGCTCGGTGGCCATCTACAACGCGCTCGAGGCGGCCGACCACGCGCTGGCCATGCGCTTGATCGGCGAGATGCTGCCGTTCGAGGAACTGCGCGCCCAGGAAAACAACGGCACCAACGTCACCGTCGTCAAGACCGCGCTCCAGATGATGGGCAACGACTGCGGCGCCACCCGAGCGCCCTCGGCCTGGCCGCTGACGGACACGCAGCACACGCAGCTGCATGCGCTCATGGCGGGCTGGAGGCTGCTGCGCTGATTTTTCTCGTCTCTCTTTTCTCTTGCGCCTTCTGGTTCGAAGGCGCGATCGCTCCATAACTATCAAGGACAAAACCCATGAACCATCGCCGATCGCTGCTCGCACTGAGCCTTCTCGTTCCGCTCTGCGGCACCGCCGCCGCACAGGAGTTTCCTGCGCGGCCCGTCACCATCGTCGTGGGCTCCAGCGCCGGCAGCGCCACCGACGGGCTCGCGCGCGCCATCGGGCAGGAGCTGACCAAGGCGACCGGCCAGGCCGTGGTGGTCGACAACCGGGCCGGTGCCTTCGGCGGCATTGCGGCGCAGTTCGTGGCGCGGGCCCAGCCCGACGGCTACACGCTGTTCATGACCACGAACACGACGCAGTCGGCCAATCCGCATCTGCAGAAGAAGCTCTCCTACGATCCCATCAAGGACTTCGCGCCCGTCTCGCTGCTGACCAAGGGCTACCAGCTCCTGGTGGTGAACCCCCAGGTGAAGGCCAACAACGTGGCGGAGCTGATCGCGCTCGCGAAGGCGTCACCCGGCAAGCTCAACTACGGCTCGGGCAGCTCGTCGGCCCAGGTGGCGACCGAACTGTTCGAGCAGATGACCGGGACCAAGATCAACTACGTACCGTACAAGGCCAATCCGCCCGCGGTGCTCGATCTCGTGTCCGGCACGACCGACCTGATGATTGCCGACCTGGCCACCACCTTGCCCCAGGTCAAGGCCGGCAAGTTGCGCGCGCTCGGCGTGAGCAGCCCCCAGCGGCTTGCGCTGGTGCAGGGCACGCCGGCCATCGCGGAATCGCTGCCGGGCTACGAGTTCGGCTACTGGAATGCGCTCTACGCGCCCGCAGGCACGCCGGCGCCGGTCGTGCAGCGGCTGAATGCGCTCATGCACCGCGCGCTCGGCACCCCAGCGGTGCAGAAGCTGGTCGAGCAGGCCGGCATGGAGGCCGCACTGTCCACGCCCGAGGAGCTGGCGCGGTTCCAGCTTTCGGAGCTGAATCGCTGGGGCCAGATCATCAAGGCGGCGGGTATCGCCGCCGAGTAGGGCTGCACGCTCGGGATCACGAAGCGCCCGCGGCCGTCGGGCCGCGGCTCGGTCTTTGACGAAGCAACGGCTGAGCAGCGTGCGGTGGCGCAAACAGCGGCTAAGGGACAACCCCGAGTGACGCTGCCGCCAAAGTGCCCGAAAGTTACGGGAACGTTCCCGGTCTTTCATTCAATACCTCATGCCCAAAGCCCGCACCGCAGCAAATCGCCAGGTGACCATCCTCGACATCGCCCGTGAAACCGGGCTGTCCAAGTCGACCGTGTCGCGCGCGCTGAATGCGCCCCGGGAGGTCGCGGCCGAAACCCTGCAGAAGATCCAGGCGGCCATCCAGACGCTGAACTACATCCCCGACAGCCACGCGCGCTCGCTGGTCACTCAGCGCTCCTTCGCGTTCGCGGCCGTGGTCCCCACACTCGACAACGCCATCTTCGCCGCACTGATGCACGGCTTCCAGGCGGTGATGGCCGAGCAGGGGCGCCATGTGCTCGTGGCCGCGAACGGCTACAGCATCAAGGAAGAGCTGGACCAGCTGCGCACGCTCGCGCAGCTCAGCATCGGCGGCGTCATGCTGGTGGGCACCTCGCGCGATCCGGCCGCCTACCAGCTGCTCGACAGCCGTCGCATTCCCTACGTGATCACGTCGGCCTTTGATGGGAACGTTCCCAGTATCGGCTGGGACAACGAGACCGAAGCGCGCCGCCTGGCGGACCATCTGCTGGACCTGGGGCATCGGCGCCTGGCCGTGATCGGCGGTGTGACGCGCGACAACGACCGGGCGCTCGCCCGCGTGGTCGGCTATCACGCTGCCATGCGCGCGCGCGGCATCGAGCCCGACCCGGCGCTGACGCTCGAATGCGCCTACGACATTCCGTCGAGCCGCGCCGCGATGCGCCGCCTGCTCGATCTGCCGGAACGCCCGACCGCGGTGCTCTGCGGCAACGACGTGCAGGCCTTCGGCGCCATCCTCGAATGCCATGCGCGGCAAGTCCGCATTCCGCAGGACGTGTCGATCACCGGCTTCGACGACCTGGAGATGGCGGCGCACTTCCAGCCGCCGCTCACCACCATGCGCTCGCCGGCGGCGCAGATGGGCCGGCGCGCGGCCGACATGCTGCTGGCAGCCAACGCCGGCTTGCCGATGCCCGCGAGCACGCGGCTCGAGCTCGAACTCATCCTGCGCCGCACCACCGGGCCCGTGCCCGAACGTCCCGCGCATCCCTGACCCGACCAGAAAGGACATCCCGTGAGCGATTCTTCCGGCGAGCGAACCCCGCCCTCGATTCCCGCCCTGCAAAGTATGGCCCATGCGTTGCGTTGCGATGTGGTGCGCATGGTCGCTGCCACCGGCCAAGGCTACGTGCAGCAAGGGTTGGGTGCGGCCGACCTGTTCGCGGCGCTGTATGGCAACGAGCTTCGCTTGCGCGTGGGCGATCCGCGCTGGCCCGCGCGCGACCGCTTCCTGCTGTCGACCGCGCACAACTCGGCCGTCTTCGGCGCGGCGCTTGCGCACGCCGGGCTGATCGGTCGCGAGCTGCTCGACAGCTATTGCCATGACGGCTCGCCGTACGAGATCAATATGTCCGAGCGCCTCGGCCCGGTCGTCGAGGCCACCTGCGGCTCGCTGGGACAGGCGCTGTCGGTCGCCGTGGGCATGGCGCTTGCCGCCAAGCGGCAGGGCACGGGCGCGCGCGCCTACGTGATGCTCGGCGACGGCGAGCTGCAGGAGGGGCAGGTGTGGGAAGCGGCCATGGCCGCCGGCCACTACGGCCTGGGCAATCTCTGCATGCTCATCGACTGGAACGAGATGCAGGTCGAAGGGCACATCGACCAGGTCATGCGCATGCAGCCGGTGGCGGACAAGTTCCGCGCCTTCGGCTGGGCCGCGCTGGAGATCGATGGCCATGACATGCCCGCCATTGTCGAGGCATTGGCGCGTGCGCGCCAGACGGTCGAGCGTCCCACGGTGATCGTCGCGCGCACGCTGGTGGGCAAGGGCGCGCCGTGCCTCGAAGGCATCTTCGGCCACAACATGCGACTTCCCAGGGCAATGGCCGAGCAGGCCCTGGACGAACTCCGGGCACACGCCCCCGCGGAGGTATCGGCATGAGCGCTGCAGCCAATGAACTGAAGGTGGGCGATTTCATCTCCCGCGGCGCGGCGGCCGAGGAGATGCCGCGCGCCTACGGCGATGCCTTGCTCGAGGTTGCCGCACGCGATCCGCGCATCGTCGCGCTCTGCGCCGATCTCACGGCCTCGACCGAGACCGACCGCTTTCGCGATGCCTATCCCGAGCGCTTCGTGCACACCGGCATCGCCGAGGCCAACATGGTGGGCATGGCCGCGGGCATGGCGCGCAGCGGCCACATCGCGTTCACCCACACCTTCAGCGTGTTCGCCACGCGGCGCTCCTACGACCAGATCGCGATGCAGGTGGCCTACCCGCGCACCGACGTGAAGATGGTCGGCTTCCTGCCGGGGCTGACCACGCTGCTGGGCGTGTCGCACCAGGCCATCGACGACGTGGCGCTGATGCGTGCGTTGCCGAACATGGCCATTGCCGAGCCGGCCGGCCCGGAGCAGATGAAGGCCATCGTCGAGGCGGCCTGCGCCCGCCCGGGCCCGGTGTACCTGCGCATGCGCCGCGCCGCCTGGGCCAATCGGCCCGAGCTTCGCGACGCGCGCTTCGAATTCGGCAAGGGCACGTTGCTGCGCGAGGGCGACGATGGCGTCGTCTTCGCCGCGGGTCTTATGGTCGAGCATGCGCTGGCCGCCGCCGACCTGCTGGCGGCCGACGGCTTGCAGGTGGCTGTGGCCAACCTCGCGTCGATCAAGCCGCTGGACACCGCGCTGGTGCTCGCCGAAGCGCGGCGCAGCGGCATCGTGGTCACGGCGGAGAACCACTCGGTGATCGGCGGCGTCGGCAGCGCCGTGGCCGAGTGCCTGGCGGAGGCCGGGGTTCCGGCACGGCTCGCACGCATCGGCCTGCAGGACACCTTCGCCGAAGGCGGCACGCTGGCGTTCCTGCTGCAGAAGTACGGCATGGATGCCGCCGCCATTGCGGCCGCGGTGCGCCGGCTGCGTTCGGAGCGCGGCTGATGCGCATCGCCTTCCTCGGACTGGGCGCCATGGGCGCGCCGATGGCTGCGCGGCTCGCGGCGGGCGGCCACGATGTGCGCGGCTTCGACACCTCGGCTGCGGCGCGCGAGCGCCTGGCGCAGGGTGGCGGCACGCCTTGCGACAGCGCCGCGGCCGCGGCCGATGGCGCGGCCGCCGTGGTCACGATGCTGCCCGACGAGCGCATCGTCGAATCGGCGCTGTTCGGCCCCCAGGGCGCCGCGTCGACGATGAGCGGGCGCGCGTTGCTGCTGGAGATGAGCACGTCCGACGCAGAGTGGATCGGCGTCTGCGCCGAGCGCCTCGCGCCCGCTGGCGTGCGCGTGATGGACGTGCCGGTGGCGCGCGGCGTGCGCGAGGCGGCAAGCGGCGAGCTGCTGGTGATGGCTGGCGGCGACCCTGAAGACTTCGCGGCCGCGCGCCCGCTCCTGGACTGCTTCGCCAAGCCCGAGGACATCCTGCACGTGGGCCCGCGCGGCACGGCCATTCGACTGAAGCTGATCAACAACTACCTGTCGATGGTGAACATGGTGGTCGCGGCGGAGGGCCTGTGCTTTGCCGCCCTCGCGGGCATTCCGCGCGAAGTGGCCTTGCGCGTGTTCGGTGCCACGCCGGCCGGCAAGGGGCAGTTGACGACCAACTTTCCGCGCAAGGTGCTTCGCGGCGACATCGCACCCGACTTTCCCCTGCGCCTGGGCCTGAAAGACGTGGGGCTCGCGCTCAAGCTGGGCGCGCAACTGGGCGCGCCGCTGTATTTGGGCGCCGCGGCCCGGCAGAACTTCGCCATGGCCGAGCGCTGGGGCCGCGCCGAACAGGATTGCACGGCCATGCTGCTGCTGCTCGAGGACCTCGCCGGCACCCCACCCATCGACCCTTCCCAACCCGCCGGCACACGCTGACCGGCCCACGACTCAGGAGACAGGAATGAGAGCTTTGAAGAAGAACTGGATCTGCGCGCCGATGGCCGCACTGGTGGCGGGCGCGACGCTCGCCTCGGGCGCGTTCGCCGCCGACTACAAGAGCATGACGATCCGCGCCGCCACGTCCAGCCCCGCCGGCGGCGTGCACACCTTCGCGATCGACCGTTTCAAGGAGATCGTCGAGAAGGAGTCGGGCGGCAAGGTCAAGGTGCAGACCTTCTACGGCGGTGCCATGGGCGACGAGCAGGCCAACGTGCGCCAGCTGCGCAGCCAGGAAATCCAGCTGGCCGTGCTGGCGGTCGGCAACCTGACGCCGTTCGCGCCGCAGGCCAACATCTACTACCTGCCGTACATGTTCCCGAGCGTCGATGCCGCGCACAAGCTGTTCGGCAACGAAGCCTTCAACAGCAAGATCAACGACACCATCGCCACGCAGAGCGGGACGCGGCCGCTGGCCTGGTTGGCGGGGGGCTATCGGCACATCACCAATTCGAAGCGCCCGATCACCAAGATGGAAGACCTGCAGGGCTTGAAGATCCGCGTGCCCCCGGTGGAGGTGCAATTGGCCGCGTTCCGCAGCTGGGGCGTGGAGCCGCATCCGCTCGCATGGTCCGAAACCTTCAACGCCTTGCAGCAGGGCGTGGTCGACGGCCAGGAGAACCCCTACACGGTCAACCGCGACAACAAGTTCTGGGAGGTGCAGAAGTACGTGACCGAGCTGCCCTACATGCTGTGGGTCGGACCCATGCTGTTCAGCGAGCCCTGGTTCAAGAAGCTCGATGCGCCGACGCAGGCGCTGGTGCGCAAGGCCTCGCATGACGCCGCCAAGGCCGCCTGGAAGTATTCGCAGGAGCAGGAAGAGCAGGCCAAGAGGCAGTGCATCGAGCGCGGCATGGTCGTCAACACGCTCAGCGACGGCGGCGTCTGGCAGGAGAAGGCACGGTCGGTGTGGCCGAAGTTCCACGACAAGGTCGGCGGCAAGGCGGTGCTCGACGAGGCCATCGCGATCATGGGTTCGAAGTAACGTGACGCCCGCGACACCTGACCTCGCCAGGGGCCCGGAGCCCACGCCGGGACCGCTGCGCTGGTGCTACGAGCACTTCGAGGAACTGGTGAGCGTGGCCTGCCTGGCGGCCATGGTGGCGTGCCTGATGCTGCAGGTCGGCACGCGCTGGATCACGGGCGACGGCCTGGCGTGGAGCGAGGAGATGAGCCGCTACACCTTCGTATGGGCGACCTTCGCGGCGGCACCCATGCTGGCCAAGCGGGCGGCGCACGTGCGCATCTCCGCGCAGTTCCTGCTGATGCCGCCGCGCATGCGGCTGGGCTTTCGCATGCTGTGCGATGCGATCTGGGTCGTGTGCAACCTCGCATTCGCCTGGTGGTCGTGGCAGGTGGTGCGCGACGCGCTCGAGTTTCCAGAGATTTCGCCCACGCTCGGCTTCGCACGGGCCTGGGTCGAACTGATCATCCCGCTCAGCTTCGTCGCCATGAGCTGGCGCATCGTCGAAGACTACGTGCGCCGCTGGCGCCGTGGCGACCTGCTCGCGCTGGTGCGTGCGGATCACGCCCCAGTGGCCGAGTGAGCCTTTTTCCCGCAGAAAGCCATTCATGACGACTTCCCTGTTGGTGCTGCTGGCGCTGGGCATCCTGTTCCTGCTCGGCATGCCGATCTTCATGAGCCTGACGATCGCATCGGCGGTGGGCCTGGTCTTCGGCAGCGGCATGCCGCTGTCGATCCTGCACAACTCGATCTTCGACGGCCTCAACATCTTTCCGCTGCTCGCGATTCCGTGCTTCATCATCGCCGGCGTCATCATGGAGCACGGCAACATCACGCGCGAGATCGTGAACGTGGCCCAGCGCCTCGTGGGCCGCATGTACGGCGGGCTCGGCATCACGACGATCCTGGCCTGCACCTTCTTCGCGGCCATCTCCGGCTCGGGGCCGGGCACGGTGGCGGCGGTCGGCGCCTTGCTGATTCCTTCGATGATCCGGCAGGGCTACAGCCGCGAATATGCGGGTGCCGTGTCGTCTTCGGGCGGCACCATCGGCATCCTGATCCCGCCGAGCAATCCGATGATCATCTACGCGATCCTGGCCAACGTGTCGGTCACGTCGATGTTCGCCGCGGGCTTCATTCCCGGCTTCATGGTGGCCTTTGCCATGTCGTTCACCGCGTGGACGCTGGCCAGGCGCCATGGCTTCCGCGGCGACCCCGACACGCCGCCCTTCAGCTGGAGCGGCTTTCTGGGCGCCTGCCGCAAGGGCTTTTTCTCGCTGATGACGCCATTCATCATTCTGGGCTCGATCTATTCGGGCCTGTGCACCACGGTCGAGGCCTCGGTGCTGGCGATCGCCTATGCGCTCTTCGTGGCGGTGGTCATCAATCGCGCGCTGCGCTGGGCGCATGTGTACAAGGCGCTGCTGGAAGGCACCATGCTCTGCGGCGCGGTGCTGATCATCGTCGGCTCGTCGACGCTGTTCGGCAAGATCATGACCTACGAGGAAGTGCCGCAGCGCCTGGCCGAGTCGGTGATGGCGATTTCGCGCGATCCGCAGCACATCCTCCTGATGATCATCGGCGTGTTGATCCTGCTGGGCATGTTCATGGAGACGCTGTCGACCATCATCATCCTGGTGCCGGTTCTGATGCCCATGCTCATGCTCGTGGGCATCGACCCGATCCACTTCGGCATCATACTGGTCGTCACCAACGAGATGGCGCTGCTCACCCCGCCGCTCGGGGTCAACCTCTTCGTGTCTTCGCGCCTGTCTGGCGTGCCGGTGGAGCGCCTGAGCCTCTCGGTGCTGCCTTACCTCGGCGCCCTCATGGTGGTGCTGCTGCTGATCACCTACTTTCCGGTCATCGCGACGGGGCTGCCGCGCATGCTGGGAATGGTCGACTGAGTGTTCCATGGGTTCGGCGCCGGGCGCCGGGCGCCGGACGCCGGTTCAGCTTTGCGTCTGCGGAACGCGCACGGTCAGGCCGTCGAGTTCGGCCGTCACCGTGAGCTGGCAGCTGAGACGGCTCGTCGCCCGCCGCTCGGCCGCCACGACCTCAAGCATTTCGCTTTCCATGTCGTCGGGCGGCGGCAGCCGCGCCGCGAAGGCCTCGTCGACATAGACATGGCAGGTCGCGCAGGCGCACGAGCCGCCGCACTCGGCATCGATGCCGCGCACGTTGCCGCGAATCGCGTTCTCCATGACGCTGGAGCCCGGCTTTGCGTCGACCTCGCGCGTGCTGCCGTCCTTGAGGATGTAGTGGATTGTGGGCATGGGTGGCTGCTCAGAACATGTCGAAGTACTCGCGGTGTTCCCACTCGCTGACTTCCAGGTTGAAACGCGCGATCTCGGCTTCCTTGATGCGGCAGAGGTAGTCGACGAAGCCGCGGCCCATCCGTTCGCCGAACATCTCGTCGGCGCGCAGGCAGGCGAGCGCTTCGGTCAGCGAGCGCGGCAATGGCTCGGCCGGGGTGTCGTAGGGCGCATCGGCCGAAGGGCCGGGGTCGGTCTTGCGCTGCATGCCGTCCAGCCCCGCGAACAGCTGCGAGGCGAGGTACAGGTACGGGTTGGCGGTCGGCTCGCCCACGCGGTTCTCGATGCGCGTGGCCTTCTGGCCCACGCCGCCGAGCACGCGCAGCATCGCGCCGCGGTTGTCGCGGGCCCAGATCGCGCGGTCGGGCGCGAGCGAGAACGGGCGGTAGCGGCGGTAGCCGTTGATGGTCGGGCTCGCGAGCGCGGCCGCGCCGCAGGCATGTGCCTTCAGGCCGCCGAGGTAGTGCAGGCCGATCTCGCTCAAGTCCTGGCCCTCGGCCTCGGGCATGAACGCATTCACGCCGTCGCTCTGGCGCCGCAGCGACTGGTGCAGGTGCCAGCCGCTCGACATCACGTTGGGAATCTTCGGGCGGCACATGAAGGTGGCGTGGTAGCCCGCGCGCTGGCAGATCTGCTTGATCGCGCTGCGCAGCAGCACCATGGTGTCGGCTGGCAGCACACCGGCGGTGGGGCCGAAGGTGAGCTCGAACTGGCTCGGGCCGAACTCGATCTCGAGCGAGCGCAGCGGCAGCCCGAGCGCCATGAGCTGCGAGCGCAGCAGCTCCATCACCGCATCGACGCGGTCGTAGCGCAGCTCGGTCAGGTACTGGTGGCCGTGCGTGAGCAGCGACACCTTCGGCGGCTCGCCGGGCTGGCCCGAGTCGCCGAGCGCCATGCGCGCATCGTCGAGCCTGAAGACGTGGAACTCCACCTCGAGCCCGGCGATGAAGTCGAGCCCGAGCGCATCGAGCTCGCGCACCGCGCGCTGCAGGATCTGGCGCGTGGCATAGGGGCATGGGCGCCCGTCGGTCATGTAGGCATCGCAGAGCACCCAGCCGGTGCGCGGCGCCCACGGCAGGATCTTGAAGGTCGACGGGTCGGCCACGATGGTGAAGTCGGCGCCGCCCTGCAAGCCTTCGATCTCGAAGCCGCCGCCGGCAGTGAACACCGGGAACACCGTCTTGTGCGAGGTGTCCTTGGCCAGCAGCGTGGAGGTGAGGTTGACGCCCTCGTACAGTGCGTCGCGGGCTTCGCTTGCCACCAGCGTCTTGCCGCGCAGCAGGCCGTGCTGGTCGGGCCAGGCGAAGCGCAGCACGTCGATCTCGCCGGCGTCGATGCGCCCGATCAATTCGCGCGCCTGGCGCTGCTGGTCGTCGGTCAAGAGACCGTGGCGTTGGGTGAACGATGTCATCGCGGCACCGTGTCCGGTCAGCGCGCGAGCCGGGCAGAGGCCCAGTCCGACTGGAGGCGCCGTTCGCGGTCGGCGCTCTGCCAGTAGCCCTCGGTGTCGCCGGTCTTGCCGATGCCGTCGATCGAGGGCGGACCCGCGAAAGCCGAAGCCTGCGTCGCGTCGATGAGCATCGGTGCGCCTTCGCCGGCCAGCGTGCTTTCGATGGCCTTCACCAGCATGCGGCGGTACGCGATGATGCCCTTGTCGGTGCTGCCCAGGTGCTCGCGCGTGCGGTCTTGAATGGGGCCTTGCGACTCCACGGCCCACTGGTCGTGCACATTGATGTCGTCGCCCATGCCGGTGTAGGTCTGGCTCAGCTGCTCGTCGACGCTGTAGCCGTAGTTGTTGCGCTTGTTCTTGCGCGAGGTGTAGCCGGGCAGCTCGTAGAGCTCGAGCCGCTGCGCGCGCATCTGTTCCTTGTCGACCGGGCCTGTGAAGCTCGTGAAGATCGCGAACCAGTAGCAGTGCGTGTCGTCCACCGGCACATGCCATTGCGAAATCGTCATCTCCGCGCTCATCGGGATCACGAAGGCCTGCGGGAAGACGACGTTGGTCACGCGCACGTGCGTGTCCTCTTCCGACAGCTGCCGCAGCGCGGTGAGGCGCAGGCCGTAGTCGGTCGGCTCGACGCCGATCTCGGGGCGTTCGAACTCGCGCAGCACCTTGGTGATCGGCATTTCGGAGTCGGCCGAGGCGCCGCGAAACTGCTTGCCGTAGCTGTCGGAAGTGTCGGCGTCCTCGAAGAAGCGGTGCAGGTACGACGCATGCGCGGGGTCGATGCCCACCTCGAGCGCCTGCAGCCAGTTGCATTCGAACAGGCCCATGAACGCGAAGGTGTGCGAGTCGGGTGCCACGAAGCAGTCGAATTCGGGAAACGCCGGCGGCTCGCCTTCGCCGATGTAAGCGAACACCGTGCCGGCGCGCTCGACCACCGGATAGGCCGACTGTTTGATGCGGCTGCACAGCTTGCTGCCCGCGGGTTCGGCCGGTGTTTCCAGGCACTGGCCCTGGCGGTCGAACAGCCAGCCGTGGAAGGCGCAGCGGATGCCGCCGTTCTCGAGCCGGCCGAATGCCAGGTCGGCGCCGCGGTGCGGGCAGTCGCGGTCGAGCATGCCGAGCTGGCCGTTCTCGTCACGGAACAGCACGAAATGCTGGCCCATGAGTTGGACCGGCCGCACCGGACGCGGGCCCGCCAGGTCCGCGGACAGTGCCACCGGCTGCCAGTAGCGGCGCAGCAGCCTGCCTGCGGGGGTGCCGGGGCCGACCCGGGTGATGAAATCGTTCTGTTCGGCGCTGATCATGGAAGCTCCATCGGGGTTGGAACATGTGTTGCATGCAATGGAATGCATTGTCTGAATGGCAATCTCCGAAAGTCAACTGAGATGCCTAACTAACGCGCACTTGGCTGCAAATATCAAGGGTAAGTACTTAGAAAAAGCGCACATTCGGCAAGCGCGATCGATATCATTGCCAGCTACGCCTCGATGTTGCATACAGCGACCAATTCTCCTCCTCCTCCGCTTCGCCGAAACCGATGGACTCCCAACAAAATCGCGTACTGGTCCAGCTTCGAGACCTGATCCTCAAGGGCGAATTCGGGCCCGGCGAACGGCTGGCCGAGATCCCGCTGGCCGAGAAGCTCGGCGCCTCGCGCACCCCCGTGAGGCTGGCGCTCACCAGCCTGGAGCACGAGGGGCTGATCGAGCCGTCGCCCACCGGCGGCTACCAGATGCGCCGCTTCACCTCGCAGGAGGTCGCCGACGCGATCCGCGTGCGCGGCGTCATCGAGGGCTTTGCGGCGCGCCTGCTGGCCGAAGACGGTGCGCCGCGCCAGCTGCTGCGTGAACTGCACGAATGTCTGGCCGAGGGCGACCGGGTGGTGAACAAGCCGGTGATGACGCTGGACGACTACGCCGGCTACGTCCAGATGAACGACCGCTTCCACACGCTGATCATGGAAGGCTGCGCCAACAGCGCGCTGCAGCGCGTGATGGAGATGCTCGACCGCCAGCCGTTCGCGTCGCCGAGCGCGATGCTGCCGATGCAGTCGTCGATGGAAGAGGGCCACCAGTGGATGAAGATCGCGCACCGCACCCACCATGCGCTGGTGCAGGCGATCGAACGCGGCCAGGGCTCGCGCGCGCAGGCGCTCGGCGAGGAGCACGTGGAGATCGCGCGCATGAACCTCGACTACGCGCTCGAGCGGCCCGAACTCGCGGCCGAGCTGATGCCGGGGCTGCGGCTGGTGGCGGGCAAGCGGCGGGACTGACTGCGATCCGCGAAGCCGTCGGTGGCTGCGCCCTGCAACGCCTTGCTAAAGTCGCAGGCATGCGCCGATCGACGAATTCAAACGCCCACGGTCCACCGAAGCGCGAGACGGTGAAGGGGGAGCGATTCGCAACGCCAGCCTCCTTCGCGTCCTCGGATTACGCGGCGGCCCACGCCGACATCGTCGCGGTGGTAGAGGCTGCCAGACACACTGCTGCGCGCAGCGTCAATGCCGTGATGACGGCGGCCTACTGGGCCGTCGGCCAGCGCATCGTCGCGTTCGAGCAGGGTGGGCGTGAGAGGGCGACGTACGGCGAAGCCCTGATCGAACGCCTCTCGACGGATCTTTCGGCGCGCTTTGGCCGCGGCTTCAGCAAGCAGAACCTGTGGCAGATGCGGGCCTTTCATCTCGCATGGTCCGCGGATCGTGGTCAGCAGAAGCGTTCCGCCGATTCTTTGTCGGTCCAGATTCTCCAGATACCGTCTGGAGAATCCGGCGCAGATCGAAATCTCCAGACGACCTCTGGACAATTGCCAGACTTGGTGACGCTGATCCGGGCCTTTCCGCTGCCTTGGTCGGCCTATGTGCGCCTGTTGTCGGTCAAGAACGTGCAAGCTCGTGCGTTCTATGAGACCGAAGCCTTGCGCTGCGGCTGGAGCATCGCTCAGTTGAATCGCCAGATCGGCAGCCAGTTCTACGAGCGCATCGCGTTGTCCAGCGACAAGGCGGCCATGCTGGCAAAGGGAAAGCAGCCCGGACCCGATGACGACATCACCCCGGAGCGGGCCATCAAGGACCCGTTCGTCCTGGAATTCCTCAACCTCAAGGACGAGTATTCCGAATCCGATCTCGAAGAAGCGCTGATTCAGCACCTGGCCGACTTTCTGCTGGAACTGGGCGACGACTTCGCGTTCGTCGGCCGCCAGCGACGCCTGCGTATCGACGACAGCTGGTTCCGTATCGATCTGCTGTTCTTCCATCGGCGCCTCAAGTGCCTGCTTGTCATCGACCTCAAGGTCGGCAAGTTCGGCTATGCCGACGCAGGCCAGATGCACCTGTATCTGAACTACGCCCGCGAACATTGGATGAAGCCCGGCGAAAACCCGCCAGTGGGTCTGATCCTGTGCGCGGAGAAGGGCGCGGCTGAAGCCCGTTATGCACTGGAAGGCTTGCCCAACAAGGTGCTGGCTGCCGAGTACCAGACCGTGCTGCCTGACGAAAAAATGCTGGCCGAGGAGTTGGACAAGACACGGCGCGACCTGGAGGCGCAGCGGATCGCTCGCAACGCCGACGCAGGGGAACGTGAATGAAGACGCGGCGCGCAACCTCGTCGGACAGCGTCCGACTTGGCAGCGCCGCAAGCCCTGGTAGAAGGTACCCATGACCTCCTCACTCGCGGCTTCGCTCATCGGGCTCTTGCTCGAATCGGAATTCGGCGGTACTAGCAGCGAACCCGGTGCGGCCGGCCACAACCGCTGCACGCTCGAGGGCATGACCTGGCAGCCCGGCGAGGGCGGCACGATCGAGCTTCGCATCCGGCGGCTCGAGGCGATGGCGTTGCGGCTCGTGTCGGGTCCATTCGTGCTGGAAATCGATCGCATCGACATGCAGGAAATCTCGGCCCGGGTATGCCTCGACAGCGGCATGCCACGCCTGGTCGCTGTCGAGGTGGCCGACATCGCGTTCTCCGGATTGGCGCTCCAGGGGCCGGTGGCGATGCCCCCGCAGCTTCAGAAGAAGATGCGCGAAGCCTCGCCGCCGCCAGCCGGCGCTGCTGCGGCGGCAGCCGGCATCGCAGCGGGCCAGGCCGCGGCCGATGCATGGCAGCTCGGCCCGTTGTCGGACGCCGAAGGCACGCTGCGCAGCCGCATCACCGATGCGCATCTGCTGTTCGATGCCGACGTGACGGTGCCGATACGCGGCGGCCGGATCGACTTCAACGATGCGACGGTCGAGCACGTGGGCCCCGACTCGCGCATGGGGGTGAGCAAGATGGGCGTGTACGTCGATGCGCCCAACGGCCGCAGCTATCTCTACCAGTTCGCGGCGGCACCGGTGGCAGGCGTGGAATTCGAGCACCGCGGCGCGTTGCTGGGGCCCTGGATCTCCGAGCGCGGCAAGCTGCAACTGCGCGAGTTTGCCGAGTCGGTGCTGCGCCAGGGCCGCGTCGGGCCGGGGCAGGGGCTGACCGAGCAGGCGCGGCTGCTGCTGGGCCGCACCGCGCTTTCAGGCGAACTGCGGCTCGGCGAAGGGCTGGTTGCCGTGCCGGGAGTGCAGTTGCATCTGGAGGGGCAGCCTGCCATCGGACTGCGCTCGCCCTCGGTCGGCCGGGGGCTGACGCTCGAGATGGCCTCGGTCTCGGCACGCGACGCGGCAGCGGCCTGGCAGGGCGCGCGAGTGGCCGTCGAAAGCATGTCGGCAAAGCTGCAGCTCGTCTTCACTGCCGACGCCGAGGGGCTGCGCTTCGCGCTCGATCTCGCGAACGGCAAGGCCGCGGCGCTGCGGCTGGACCTTCAGCCGGGCGGCAGCACAGGCGCCTGAGGCGACGCCACGGCAGAGGGCGAGACGCAGCGCTCGACGTTGCCCCACCGCGCACCGGCACTGGGCCCGATCCACATGCGCGTCACGCCGTTGGTCCAGCCGAAGCCGTCCTGCAGCGGGTATTCGCCGCCACCGCCGCCGGCCACGTGCTCGGCAGGCATCTCGCGCAGCCGGTACTTCTCGACCAGCTTGCCTTCGCGGCGGTAGATCGTGCAGACGGTGCGCAGCCAGCGCGTGCGGATCTCCTGCGCTAGCGCGTGCTCGGCGAAAGACTCCAGCCCGACCACGGCCATCCACTGCAGCGGCGCCCAGCCATTGGGCCGGTCCCACTGCTCGCCGCTGCGCAGCTCGGTGGTCGCGAGGCCGCCGGGTGCCAGCAGGCGCTCGCGCACGGTCGCGGCCACCGCATGGGCCTGGCGGGCACTGCAGGCGTGCGCGAAGAGCGGCGCCACGGTGGCGGCCGTGAGGCAGCTGCGCTGCCGGCCGCGCCGCCAGTCGTGGTCGAAGTAGGCGCCTTCGCGCGCGTTCCACAGAAAGCGGTCCATCGCGTCGCGCCGGGCGTCGGCGCGGTGCTCGAACGCCTTCGCCGTCTGCGGGTCGTCGGCATCGTGGCTCAGGCGTGCGATCGTGCGTTCGAGCTTGAAGAGAAAGGCATTCAGGTCGACGGGCAGGATGCTGGTAGTGTCGATCTGCGACAGCAACAGGCTCTCGGGCGCCGCCGCATCGGGCGCGCGCAGCCAGCGCGTGCTGAAGTCCCAGCCCGATTCGGCCGCGGCGCGCAGGTCACGCCAGACCTCGCTGGCAGGTCGGTCGGCACCGTCGGCGGTGCCCATGTCCTCGAGCCACGATTCCTCGCGCGGCGTGTCGCGGTCGTCCCAGTAGCGGTTGAGCAGGCTGCCATCGGGCAGCCGCACGAGACGCCGCACCGCCTGGCCGGCCTCGATGCCCGATTCGCCGGCCATCCAGTACGCATGCTCGCGCAGCATCTGCGGCAGGTAGGCGGCGGCCGCCTGAACCCCGTGCGCTTCGCACAGCTCGGCCATCCATGCAAAGACGGGGGGCTGCGAGCGGCTCAGGTAGTAGGTGCGCGTGCCGTTCGGCACATGGCCGTAGGTGTCGATCAGGTACGCGAAGTTGTCGGTCATGCTGCGCAGCAGCTGCGGCTGCCCGCCTTCGGCCAGGCCGAGCATCTGGAAGTACGAGTCCCAGTAATAGAGCTCGCGGAAGCGGCCGCCGGGCACCACGTAGTCGTGCGGCAGCGGCAGCGCCGAGCCGCCGCTCGGATGCTCGACCGGGCGCCGCGTGAGCACCGGCCAGAGCCCGTCGATGTGCCGGCCGAGCGCCTGCCCCGGCACCGACTCGTATTCGTCGCGGTGCGCGGCGGGCAGCTGAAAGTGCGCATGCACGAAGCCCGCGAGGTCGAAGCCGTCGTCCCTGCAGGCCGCGCGGTAGCGCGCGAGGATCAGCTCGGGGTCGTGGCGCGGCGCGCAGTCGACGAAGGTCTTGCTGTCGTCGAAGATGCCGCCGCTCTGCACGGCGATGAACAGCTCCTTGTACCTGTCGGCGGGCGTAAGATGGTCGGCTTTTGGCCCCGCGGCCGGTTCGGCGCGCGGAAGCCCGCCGTTCATGGTGGGGTGTCGTTCCAGGGGTAGCCTCCTTCGCATCGCATGGTCTGATGGAGTGCGCGATCCCGGCCGGGTTCCCCGGCCATCGAGCAGCAGGCGACAGCGCCGATCGACGCACCGCCCTGTATTTGCATTGAACTCCGCGCCGGCATGCCGGTCGCATTGGCCATGAATGTTGCCATGACATACCTCGAGAACGTCGACTGGGCCCGTTGGAGCGGGCCTGCCCTTTCCGCTTTACGCATCGTGCTGATCATCGTGCTCGCATGGGTCGCGATCGTCGTGCTGCAGCGTGGCGTGCGGCTCGTGCGCCTTCGCGTGCAGAGCCGCCTCGGCGGTGCCGACGGCGTGAGCCGTGCAGAAACCCTTGGGCGCGTGGTGCGCTACCTGATCGCGCTGGTGGTCAGCGCGGTGGCGGTGATGCTCGTGCTGGGCGAATTGGGCGTGTCCATCGCGCCGATCCTCGGCGCGGCGGGTGTGGTCGGCCTCGCGATCGGCTTCGGCGCGCAGAGCCTCGTCAAAGACTACTTCACGGGGTTCTTCCTGCTGTTCGAAGACCAGATACGCACCGGCGACGTGGTCACGATCGCGGGCATCGGCGGCGCGGTCGAGGACGTCACGCTGCGCCATGTGCGGCTGCGCGACTACGACGGCAATGTGCACTTCATTCCTAACGGGCTCATCACCACGGTCACCAACAAGTCCCGCTCGTTCGCCCAGTCCGTGGTCGACGTCGGCGTGTCGTACCGCGAGAACGTCGATGAAGTGATGGCGGTAATGGCCGAGGTCGGCGCGGACTTCCGGAAAGACCCCGCGCATGCGGCGCGCATCCTCGACGACCTGGAGATCGCGGGCATCGAACGCCTCGACGACAGTGCCGTGGTGCTGCGCTGCCGCTTCAAGGTGGCGCCTTCGCAGCAGTGGACGGTGCGCCGCGAGTTCCTGCGCCGCCTCAAGGCGGCCTTCGACGAGCGTGGCATCGAGATCCCGTTCCCGCATCTCACGGTCTATGCCGGCGTGGGCAAGGACGGCTCGGCACCGGCCATGCCGATGCGGCTGCAGCGCGAGCCGGCCAAGCCGGCGCTGGCTGCGCAGGACGCCGCAGGCTAGAGCTGGCCCATGCGCGTGGCGCTGCTCACCGCTTGCGCGCGCGAGCGCACGCGCAGCTTCTTGCAGATGTTCTTGACGTGCGCATCGACGGTCTGCGGCGTGATGCCGAGCTGCTCGCTGATCTCCCTGGAGACGTGACCGCGCGAAACGCAGCGAAGCACCTCGCGTTCGCGCGCAGTGAGCAGCGCGTTGCCGGACACCGCGCCGGGCAGGGTGTCGGGCACCGGATCGGCCGATACCGCGTGGTCCGCGGGCCGGAGCATGCGTGGCAGCAGACGCCGCGTCAGGCTCGGCGTGATCGCGGCCCCGCCGTTGACCACCTGGAGCGCCGCCTGCGAAAAGCTCTGCATGCCTCCGCGCTTGAGAAGGTAGCCGGTGGCGCCGATCTTGAGCGCATGCAGCACGTGCGCATCGTCCTCGACCGTCGAGACCACGATGATCTCGCAGTGGCGGTGCCGCCTGCGCGCATCGCGAATCAGTCCGAGGCCGGCGCCGATCGGCAGATGCAGATCGATCATCAGCACGTCGAAGTCGAGCGACTCGATCAGCCGCCGCGCGACGGCGGCGCTGGCGGCCTGGCCTTCGAGCCGGATGCGCATGTCCGACAGCAGCTCCTGGGCAATGACACGCCGCGCAAATTCGTCGCCGTCGACCAGCAGCACCCGCACCGGGGCATGTGCCTGTCCCGTCAGATGGGGCGGCCAATCGGGCTCTGCAGGCCGGCAGACGCCCCCCGATTGCATCGCTTGGCGTGGCTCGGTTCGGCGGGAATCCAGCAGTGCCAAGGCACTCGAGACCGGACGCGGATTGGGAACGGCGGAAAGGAATTCCAAAGGGTGACCTGCAAAAGGCAATCGTGAGGGAAACGCTTAAAGGGTTATTGCTTAAGCACAATCCATCATTGCAGTGTTCTTTGTTCACCTTCGATGTAGGAGAGGGCGCCTTCCCGAAAGGCGCGGCATCGCGACCGCATGGGCTGCACGAGAAGCACCTTTTGGGTGCGCGGCCTTCGTTCAGGCGCGCAGGCAGGCCTGGATCGTGGCCTTGGCGTGGCGCACGAATGCAGCGGGTTCGCCGTGAAGATCCGCCAGGTCGTCGCTTCCGCCGCCGAGATACGCGGCTTGCGCCCGCTCAAGCACCTGCCGTCCGTCCTCGGGCAGGCGCTCGAGCGCCCAAGCGGCCGCCACATGCTTCGGCGCTATGGCGCCGGTGGCCGCGCTGAACCAGATGCGCGCGAGCGCGAGCACCACGTTGCACTCGTCGCCGTGCCAGTCGTCGGGCCCGTTCCATTGCGCGATGGTGTCCGCGAGCGCCTGCCTGAAATCGGAATCGGGCACGGCATCGAAACAGCGCGCGGCCGGCGGGCCGGCCAGCGCCACGCTGTGCTGCAACACCTTGCGCAGCAGGATGGCGATGTCGGGGTCCGTTTCGGGCGGCGGGATGTGGCCGGCCTGCAGTTCGTCGCGCAGCCACTCGCCAAACTGCAGCTCGCGCAGCGGCGGATAGCGCCACGGCACCACCTCGCGCTGCACGAGCAAGGTCGCCTCGAGCGCACGCAGCGCACCGGGCACGCCCGGCGGCGCCGAGACTTGCAGCAGCTGCATCATCAGCGCGCGCCGCACCGGCTCGGCGAGCGGCTCGCGCACCGTGACCAGCAGGTCGATGTCGCTGCGCGGCATCAGGCCGCCGTCGAGCGCGGAGCCGAACAGGTGGATGGCCCGCAGCGTGTCGCCGAGATGGTGGTCGATCAGCCTGCGTGCGGCCGCGAGCTGCGGGCCGATCTCGGAGGGCATGGTGTCGTTCATCGCGGCGATGCTATCGCCGCGCCGCCGAAGCGCTCATCGAAGCAGCGGGTGACCCAGTCGATGAACACGCGCACGCGCGGCGACAGAAGCCGGTGGTGCGGATACAGCACCGAATACAGCATCGGCGGGCACGGCGCATGCGCGAGGATCTCGACCAGCGTGCCCTTCCGCAGCCGCGCCTCGACGCCGTAGCGCGGCACCTGGATGATGCCGCAGCCCTGTTCGGCGCAGGTCTTGTAGCTGTCGGCGCTGTTCACGCTGATCCAGCCCTTCATCTGGTGTTGCTCGATGCGGCCGTCGACCTCGAACAGATAAGGAAAGACGCCGGCGCGTGACGAGGAGAAGAAGTTGACGCCCCAGTGCTGCGCCAGGTCCGCCGGCTGCAGCGGCGTGCCGTGCGCGGCAAGGTAGCCGGGGCTCGCGCAGGTGACCTGCGGAATGAGCGCAAGGCGCCGCGTGACCAGCGACGAGTCCTTCGGCTCGCCCGCGCGCACCACGCAATCGACCCCTTCGCGCACCAGGTCGACGAGCCGGTCGCCGCTGCCGATCGCGAGCTCGATGTGCGGATAGCGCGTATGGAATTCGCCGATGCGCGGCAGCACGATGTCGTTGGCGGGTGCGCCATGGATGTCGATGCGCAGCCGGCCGCGCGGGTTGATGGCGTGCTGCGCGAGCGAGGATTCGGCATCTTCCAGCTCGTGCAGCAGATGGCGGCAGCGCTCGTAGAAAGCCAGCCCGTCGACGGTGGTGCGCACCTGGCGCGTGGTGCGCTCGAGCAGGCGGACCTGCAGCCGCACCTCGAGCTGTTTGATCGCATGGGTCGCCGTGGCCCGCGGAATGTCGAGCGCCGCGGCAGCCTGCGTGAAGCTGCCCAAGTCGACGATGCGCGTGAACAGCTGCATGGTGTCGAAACGGTCCATTGGAATCGGCCTGATTGTTGATGCTGGTTGAATTGTATTGACAACATTGCTGCATTTATTCAGAGCGATTGAACAGCCAGACTCCGTGCTTGTTCCAACCCTTTGAGGAGTGCACCCGATGCAAGCAGCGATTTCGGCGCGACTGCGCAGCCTTTGCGAACGGCTCGAGCCGTGGAGTTACCTGCTGCTGCGCGCAGCCTTCGGGCTGATGCTCATGACCCACGGCATTCCCAAGCTGCTGGGCCGCAGCCACGGCAGCATGGCCGACCCGATGGCGGGCTCGGTGCATCTGATCGGCAATGTGCTGCACCTGCCCGCGCCGCTGGCGATCGGCTGGTTCATCGCGCTGCTCGAAGGCGTCGGCGGGCTGATGCTGGCGCTTGGCCTGCTCACGCGCTGGGTGGCGCCGATGGTGGTGGTGCAGATGCTCGTCATCTGCTGGCTGCTGGCGCCGACCTTTCCCTGGATCGACCGCGGCTTCGAGTACCCGCTGATGCTGGCGGTCGCCGCGCTGCTCATCGCCATGCGCGGCGGCGGCCGCGCCTCGCTCGACGGCTGGCTCGCGCGCCGCGCCTGAGCGCCACCCGCAACAAGAAGGACGCCCACGATGAACCCCCTGCACATGCCGCCGGTGCGCCGGCGCACCTTCATGATGGCCACCGCTGCCGGCATGGGCGCTGCCGCCACGGGCGCGGCCAACGCCGCCGACGCTACAACCCCAGCGACCGATCCGCACGAAGGCACGCAGCCCACGCGCGTCACCGTCAACGGCCAGGCGCATCAGTTGAACCTGCAGCCGCGCACCTCGCTGCTCGACATGCTGCGCGAGCAGTTGGGCCTGACCGGGGCCAAGAAGGGCTGCGACCATGGCCAGTGCGGCGCCTGCACGGTGCATGTCGATGGGCGCCGCGTGGCCTCGTGCCTGACGCTCGCAGTCAAGACCGACGGCTGCGCCGTGACCACCATCGAAGGCATCGCATCGCCCGACGGCACGCTGCACCCCATGCAACAGGCCTTCATCGACCACGATGCGCTGCAGTGCGGCTACTGCACGCCGGGCCAGGTCATGGCAGCGATCGCCTGCGTGCGCGAAGGCAACACAACGAGCGACGCGCAGATCCGCGAATCCATGAGCGGCAACATCTGCCGCTGCGGCGCCTACGTGGCCATCCTCGAGGCGGTCCGCGCCGCGGCGCCGCAGATGCAGCGCCTGGAGGGTCGCCGCCATGCGTGACTTCGCCTACCTTCGCCCGCGCGACACCGGCGAAGCCATCGCGCTGCATGCGCGCCACGCGCCCGGCGCGCGCTACTTTGCCGGCGGCACCACGCTGTTCGACCTGATGAAGCTCGGCGTGGAGGCGCCCGCCACGGTCATCGACATCACGCGCATCGAAGGCCTGCGCACCATCGACACCAGCCGCCGCGACACGCTGCACATCGGTGCGCTCGCGCTGATGAGCGACGTGGCGGCGCACGACACGGTGCGGCGCGAGTTTCCTGCGCTGTCGGAGTCGCTGTCGAAGGCCGCCTCGCAGCAACTGCGCAACATGGCGACCGTGGGCGGCAACCTGCTGCAGCGCACGCGTTGCGCGTACTTCCGTGGCGGGCCCGAATTCGCATGCAACAAGCGTGTGCCGGGCAGCGGCTGCGCGGCACTCGGCGGGCAGAACCGGGGCCATGCGGTGCTCGGCGGCAGCGAGGCCTGTGTGGCCGTCTACCCGGGCGACATGGCGGTTGCGCTCGCGGCCTTCGATGCGGTGGTCGACACGCTGAGCCCGCGCGGCGAGCGGTCGGTGCCGGTGCGCGAACTGCACCGCGCGCCCGGCAGCACGCCGCACCTGGAAACGGTGCTGGCCGACGACGAGCTCATCGTGCGCATCCGCGTGCCGCGCGGCCCGGTCGGCCGTGCCTCGGCGTACCACAAGATCCGCGACCGCGAGTCGTATGCCTTCGCGCTCGCGTCGGCCGCGGTGGCGGTGCACCTGCAGGGGAACCGCGTGGCCGATGCGCGCATCGCGCTGGGCGGCGTCGCCACGCGGCCGTGGCGCGCGACCGAGGCCGAGCGCAGCCTGGTAGGCCGCCCACTCACGCGCGCGGCGGCGCGGCAGGCGGCGGCGCTGGCGTTCGCGCATGCGCAGCCGCTGTCGCACAACGCTTTCAAGGTCGCGCTCGGCATCGAGACCGTGACCGACGCACTCATGCTGGCCAAGGACAGGAGCTGAACCGATGGCGACAACCCTCATTGCACCCGCGCGCAAGCCGCGCCCCGGCATCGAACGCGTCGACGCACGCGACAAGGTGCGCGGCGCCACGCGCTACGCCGCCGACGACGTGCGCGCCGGCATGCTGCATGCGGCGCTGGTGTCGTCGCGCATCGCGCGCGGGCGCATCGTGCGCATCGACACCACGGCCGCGCTGCGCGTGCGGGGCGTGCGCAGCGTGCTGACGCACGAGAACATCGGCGCGTTCGACACCGGCGGCTTCCTGATGGCGGGGGGCTTCGGCTTCCAGAGCTTCTATCCGCTGCGTTCCGACCAGATCGCCTACCGCGGCCAGAGCGTGGCGATGGTGGTGGCCGACACGCTCGAGGCGGCACGCGAAGCCGCGGCGCTGGTGGTGGTGGCCTGCGAGGCCGCACCGTTCGCCGCGACGCTCGCCACGACCGATGCCGAGCCGCTCGCGCAGTCGGCCGTGCTGCCGCAGCCGATGTTCGCCGACCGCCGCGTGGGCGACGCCGAGGCCGCGCTCGCGCGTGCCGAGGTCGGCGTCGACCTGCGCTAC
This sequence comes from Variovorax sp. Soil_C_19, assembly GCF_057657255.1. Lineage (NCBI taxonomy): Bacteria > Pseudomonadati > Pseudomonadota > Betaproteobacteria > Burkholderiales > Comamonadaceae > Variovorax > Variovorax sp. Soil_C_19. Next base: position 128,456 of record NZ_JBDGIV010000013.1, read on the forward strand.
GAACTCCCGCCGCAGCACCAGAATCCGATGGAGATCATCGCCACCGTGGCCGAATGGAACGAGGGCCAGCTGACGGTCCAGGAGCCGACGCAGAACGCCGAGAGCGTGCGCCATGGCTTGGCGAAGCAACTCGGCATCGAGCCCGCGAGGGTGCGCGTTCTCTCGCCCACGCTCGGCGGCGGCTTCGGCCAGAAGAACTCGCTGCAGTCGCACACCGCGCTGGTGGCGCTGGCCGCGCGCCAGCTCGGCCGGCCGGTCAAGCTCGTGATGACGTGCGCGCAGCTGTTCCACAACGCCAGTTTCCGCCCCGCGAGCCGCCACCGCGTGCGGCTGGGCGCGGACCGCAGCGGGCGCCTGCTCGCGGCGGTGCACGAGATCGACCAGCAGACCTCGCGGCACGACCTGTTCCCCTCGGTCGGCACCGAGATCACCTCGCGCCTTTATGGCGTGCAGCACTTCCTCGGCCGCGAGCGGCTGGTGCGCACCGACGTGCAGACGCCGGGCTACATGCGCGCCCCATTCGAGCATCCCGCCGCCTTCGCCTTCGAGAGCGCGATCGACGAACTGGCCTATGCGCTCGACCGCGACCCGGTGGCCTTCCGGCTCGCCAACGATGCGGTGGCCGATCCGCTGACCGGCAAGCCGTTCTCGTCGCGCCACGTGCGCGAATGCCTCATGCGGGGCAGCGAGATGTTCGGCTGGCAGCGCCGCACGATGGCCCCCGGTTCGATGCGCGCGGCCGATGGCAGCCAGATCGGCTGGGGCGTGGCGCTCGGCATCTACAAGGCCGCGATGGCGCCCGCGATCGCGACCGTGCGGCTGCGCGCCGACGGCACGGTGCGCGTGGCCGTCGGCGGCCATGAGATGGGGCAGGGCTTGCGCACCGCGATTGCCGTCACCGTGGCGCGCGCGCTCGGCACGTCGATGGCGGCGGTCGAGATCGCGCTCGGCGACACCGCCGCCGCGCCGCAGCATCTGACGGCCGGCTCATGGGGCACCGCGACTGCGCTGCCGCCCGTGGCGGAGGCCATCGAGCGCCTGATGGACGACCTGCGCCAGCACGCGGGCGCGGTGGGGGCGGCGGCGCAGGCGCCGAATGCCGCGGCCGTGGCGCTGCTGCGCGCATCGGGTCGGCCCTTTGCCGAAGCCCAGAGCCGGCGCCGCGCACCGGGTCAGCCCGAGCAGGTCTATGGCCGGCTCACGGGCGGGCTGCCGGCAGCGGCGGGCCCGGTGTACCCCGACTTCGTCGCCTTCAGCTTCATCGCGCACTTCGTCGAGGTGCGCATCGAGCCGACCACGCGGCGCATCCGCGTGCCGCGCGTCGTCAGCGTGGCCGACTGCGGCACGGTCGTGAGCCCGCGCACCGCGCGCAGCCAGGTCGAGGGCGGCGTGGTCTGGGGCATCGGCGCCGCGCTGCGCGAGCTGAGCGAGGTCGATCCGCGCCACGGTGGCTTCCTGAATGCCGATCTCGCCGAATACGTGCTGCCGGTGGCGGCCGACATCGGCAGCATCCAGGTCGACTTCGTGGGCCAGCCCGACCTGCGCTTCAACGCGCTGGGCGCCAAGGGGCTCGGCGAGGTCGCGATGGTGGGCGTGGCCCCGGCCATCGTGAACGCGGTGTTCCATGCGACTGGCAAGCGGCTGCGGAGGCTGCCGGTGATGCTGGAGGATCTCTACGAGGTGTGAGGCGACTGCGCCGGGCCGCCACGCGCCACCGCATCCGTGCCGGCCTCCACCTGCCGCGCCGCATGTTCCGTGGCCTCCTGAGCCTTCGTCGCGGCCACCGATCCGTGCGCGCTCGCATAGACCTTGGTGAACTCCGCGCCGAGCAGGAAGATCTGGGCCGCGTAGTAGACCCACGCGAGCAGCACCACGAACGAGCCGGCCGCCGCGAGCGACTCGCGCACGCCGCTCTTGCCGATGTACAGCCCGATCAGAACCTTGCCGACCTCGAACAGCACCGCGGTGACGGCCGCGCCGACCCAGACGTCGCGCCAGTCGATCCGGGTGCTCGGCATCAGCTTGAAGATCATCGCGAACAGCAGCGTGAGGATCGCGAGCGACACCAGCATGTTCACCGCCTGCAGCAGCACTTCCCATCCGGGGAACAGGCCCTCGCTCCAGCTGCCCAGCGCCGCGAGCCCCGTGCTCACGATCAGCGACACCATCAGCAGGAACGCCAGGCCGAGGATCAGCCCGAACGACAGCACGCGTGCGCGCAGGATGCCCCAGACGCCCTGCGGCTTCGCGCGTTCGGGCACGTGCCAGATGCGATCGAGCGCCGACTGCAGTTCGGCGAACACGGTGGTCGCACCGATGAGCAGCACCACGATGCTGACCGCGCCCGCGACGAGGCCGCGCGATGGCTCGCTGGCGCTGCGGATGAGTCCCTGTACCGCGACCGCGCCTTCCTGGCCGATGAGATCGGAGAGCTGCGCGGCGATCTGTCCCTGCACGGCTTCCGGTCCGAAGATGGTTCCCGCCACTGCGATCACGATCACGAGCAAGGGTGCGAGCGAGAAGGTGGTGTAGTAGGCGATCGCCGCGCCCATGCTCGGCGCGAGGTCGTCGATCCACGCCATGACCGCGTCCTTGCACAGGCGCAGGAGCTGCCCGGCCTTGGACGGCGCAGAAGAAGAGGAAGAGGACGACGTGGTCTTGTCCAAGAGATCGCTCCAGAGCACCGCCACTTTGGCACCTTGGCGGCGCGCTGTCGTGCGCGTGCGCCGTCCGAAAGGGTAGCCGCGAACCTACAGAAAGCCCGGCCACCTGCGCAGCGGCAGCGCGTGAGCGTCGTCCGCTGAATACGCATGCTGGGCCGGATCATCGCGGCGCCGCCCGACCGCCTCAACTACCTCGCAGGTCATTGCCGGCGCTGATCGGCCGGCGTAGGCCACTGCCCGCCGAGCTTGTACGATTCGCGTCACCCCTGGGACGTACGCTCCTGCGCGGCACCAGCAAGAAGGAATCCACGTTGAACCAGAGTACGGACCCTGCCGCGCGCTGTACGTCGCCAAGCGCGACGGCCGCAACCGCGTGCGCCACTTCGAGGGCTGGTCCTGATCATCGGCAGCGTATGCGCACTGACCGCTTGGAACTGGCCAATATTTCTTTCATTCTTCGACGCACTCCGAAGTCAAAGAATTCTCGGTGCACCACCTTGTTTCCGTACTTGCCCCCAATCCTCAAGAGACCTGACGCTCGACCATGACACCACAAGTATCTCGACGCCCTCAAATCTGCGTACTTGGCAGCGCCGAATCGGGCTCTTCGGCGTACGAATGCGCCGCGGAGGCGGGTGAGCTGTTGGCTTCACTTGGCATGACCCTGGTGAGCGGTTGCGGCAGCCCCGCAACGAGGGTCGCTGCAGAGCGTGCAATGGCGGCGGGCGGCCTGGTATTGAGCATCGTCCCGCCTGATCACATGCCGCCCCCGGATTGGCCTGCAACGGTGGTTGTGCCTTGCGGCATGGGTGATGCCCGTAACTTGCTGATGGCCTTGTCCGGCGATGCCTGCATCGTCATCGGCGGGAGAGCCGGCACCATTTCGGAGGTTTGCCTTGCGTGGCTGCATGGCCGTCCACTGCTGCCCCTCGTAGGTCACGGAGGATGGTCTGACGGTCTGCCGTCGAATCCGCCGGACGAGCGCAAGAAATCTCAGATCTTGCCTTGGACCAACATGGCAGAGCTCGAGGCGCAATTGCGAAACCTCGGGTTGGTGCCAGGCGCAGGGTGGCTTCCTCAAGGATAAATGAGGATGTGCAGGAGTTGACGCAGCCCCAGAGTCGCATTCAATCCAAGCACCAGAACACGTCCAACGACTTTGAATGCGAACGACATCACGGCAGCCGGCCAAAACCTGGCAACCGCAAGGCCTGATCGTCGACGTCGATTCCGAAGCCAAGGCCCAGCAGGTTCAATTCCAAGCCCTCATCGCGGGCCACCGTCACACCGACCAGCCCCGCCAGCGACAACTGCCAGCCCGTGCCGCTGGGCGCATGGTCGATGAACGTGGTCGCGCCCAGATAGTCCTTGCCGATCGCGGTGGGTGGCAGGTCCAATCGCAGCGCAGGCACCTGCCGGGCCACCCAGGCCACGAACGTATTGCTGTTGGGGCCGGGCCAAAGGCGGTAAGACTCGCGCCATGGGTAGGCCGCCACGGCCGATTCGATCTGCTCGATCATGGCTTCTGCCTGGATGCCCCGGTGGTCCGCAAGCAATTGCGGATAGGCGCCATACCAAAGCATGTCCGGCGCGTGCACTTCGCTGGTGACCAAGGCATCTCCGCCGCGGCGGGCCCGCCAGCCGACGATGTGATAGGTGGTGTAAAGCTCCGAGCCAGCGCGTTTCACCGCGATCCAGGGATGGATGCCGAAGGCGCCGCGCCATCGAACGATCCGGGCGCCGTAGACCTGCACCACCGCACCGCGCTCGACCGAAGGGTCGGGTGCTTGCCCGGTGCTGTCCCGACTCCTCATGTGCCATGGCGTGTCGAGATCCAAGCTACCGGAGGCCAGCACGCCGATCGGGCCGAGCATCAGCATCGCAAGCAGGCACAACAATCCCAGTGGCCAACGCGCCCAGCGAGGCACGCGCTTGCGGACCAGGAGAGAAGACGGTGCATCGGTCATTGCGCCAGTATGCCCGCGGCGCACCCGCCATCCAGGCGATGCGCAGCGATGAGGAGCTTGGCGACGACTTCGAGGCGCGGCTGCGCTACTTCGCCGATACGCGCGCGTTCGCGTCGTCCGCATCGAACACGATGCGTGACGGCCAAGGCGCCCACGTGGCGCCGAGCCCCGGGTGCACGGGGCTGCCGTCGCGCGCGAACGCGCCGAGGCTGCGCATCATCTGCGCAGACAGCGCCAGCCGGCCGGGCCGGTTCTGCGCCGTGAAGAGGATGTTCGCGTAGAGCGACGGCCCGAAGTTGCCGAACACGAACGGCAGGTCGAAGGTGTGGGCAGCGCCGAAGACCATGTCGAACGGCGGCGGCAGGCGGTCCCAGTCGAAGTCGTAGGCCCAGACTGCCTGCTGGCGCGAACGCAGCGCATCGAGCACGTCGTTGCGCATCGCGTCGAACCAGAGGCGGTCGAGCGCTGCGGTGCGCGCGATGAAGCCGGTGCCGGGCCGGTCGACCGGCAGGTAGGCCTGCGGAATCCACTGCCCAATCGACGTGGCGGGTGGCGCGTCGGGCGCGTAGCGCGACACCAGCGCGAACACCGCCGCATCGTCGAGCAGCCGCCCGCTCACGCCGCCGAACGCGGGGCGCATGGCGAGCAGTTGCGGGAACAGGCGGGTCTCGTCGCGCGTCTTGCCCGCGAGCACGGGCACCGCGAGGTAGCGTCCGTCGCGGATGGCGTGGATCGGGTCCTGCGCGACGACCCAGCCGTCGGGAATGGGGTTCGATGCGGCCATGCCCTTGGACGCGAGGCGGGTGCGCACGACCGACAGCAGTGCGTCGGCCGGGCGGCCGCGCAGGTGGGCGGCCATGGCGGGCGTGCCGCGCGCGGCGCTCACGCGCTCGCGGGCGGCCGCTTCATCGGCGGCCACGCCATCGGCGATGAGCGACTGCAGCAGCAGCTGTTCACCGCGCTCGGCCCAGAGGGCCCGGGGCTGGATCGCGGCGATGGCGCCCGCGGGCAGCGTGGCGGGCGTGGAGATGCCGCCGCTCAATGCGACGAGCCGGTGGAACAGCGGCGGCGCGGGGCGCGCCACGAGCATCGGCGAGGTGAGGAGCGCATACACGTTCACCGCGCCGGCGGACTGGCCCATCAGGGTGACGCGCGACGGGTCGCCGCCGAAGGCCGCGATGTGACGCTGGACGAACTCGAGCGCCTTCACGATGTCGAGCAGCGCGAAGTTGCCGGCGTCCTCCCCGGCGTTGCCGGTCTTGAGCGCGGCGAGGTCGAGGAAGCCGAAGATGCCGAGGCGGTAGTTGACCGAGACCACCACCGCGTCCTGGCCGCGCGCGAGCGCGGCGCCGTCGTACACCGGGTCGGCGGTGTAGCCCGTGATGTTGCTGCCGCCATGCACCCAGACGATCACCGGCCGCGGTGCGGCTGCGGCAGCAGCGCGCGAGGCCGGCGCCCAGATGTTCAGGTAGAGGCAGTCCTCGGCGCCGAGCGTCTGCCCGAGCGTCTCGCCGATGGTCTCGTCGTAGCGGTTGTGGCGCCCGGGGCCGTAGAGGCGGCCGGTCTGGACGCAGGCCGGTGCGAAGTCGAGCGCCTGCCGCGGCGCCGTCCAGCGTTCAGGGTCCGCGGGCGCCTTCCAGCGCAGTTCGCCCACGGGCGGCTTCGCGAACGGAATGCCCTTCCAGCTGAGCGTGCCGGCGCCGTCGTCGCGGCCCACGACCGGGCCGAGCGCGGTCTCGCGCACCACGCCTGCGGGCGCTTTTGTCGCAACGCCGACGCAACCCTGGAGCAGCACGAGCGCGATGGCTGCGGCAAGGCCGTAGTGAAATCGGTTCATGTTCGGCTGGCGTTCATTCGGCCGTGATGTTCGCGGCCTTGATGATCTGCGCCCACTTGCGCGTCTCGCCCGCGATGAAATCGGCGAAGGCCTGCGCCGTGCCGCCGCGCAGTTCCAGCCCCGCGGCCTCGGCCTTCTTGCGGATCTCGGGGTCCGCGAGCGCGGCATTGATCTCGGTATTGAGCCGCTCGAGGATGGCCGCCGGCGTGCCCGCGGGCGCCATCAGCCCGTACCAGCCATAGCCGACCACGTTGGCGAGCCCGAGTTCGCGCAGCGTCGGCGCGCTCGGGTAGACCGGCGTGCGTGCCTCGGTGCTGACCGCGAGCACGCGCAGCTTGCCGGCCTGAATGTGCGGTACCGCGGTCGACACGGCGGTGAGCGTGGCGTCGATGCGCCCGGCCAGCAGTTCAGCATAGGCGGGCGCGTCGCCGCGGTACTGCACCACGATGCCCGGCGTGCCCGATTGCCGAAGCAGCATCTCGGCCGTCAGGTGAGGGGCTGAGCCGGCGCCCGGCGAGCCGAAGGTCAGCCCCTTGGACGAGGCCTTGCCGTGGCGGATGAACTCGGCCAGCGTCTTGTACGGCGCCGCGGTGTTCGTGACGAGGAACAGCGGCGCGATGGCGGTGCTCACGATCGGCGCGAAGTTCTTCTTCACGTCATAGGGCAGCTTGGGGTACAGCGCCTCGCCGATCGCGATCGGTGCGGCCGCATGCAGCAGCGTGTAGCCGTCGGGCGGTGCGTGCGCGATGTACTCGTTGGCGATGCGCGTGCCCGCGCCGGCCTTGTTCTCGATGACCACGCCCTGGCCGAGACGGCGCGCCAGATGGTCGCCGAGCAGCCGCGTGAGGATGTCGTTGGAGCCGCCCGGGCCGTAGGGAGACACCAGGCGCACCGGCCGCGCGGGCCAGGCCTGGGCGTAGGCCGGCAGGCCGGCGATGGAAGCCGCAAGGCCCGCGGCTGCGGCGCCGAGCATCCGCCTTCTTTGGGGAATCATGGGGTGTCTCCTTCTTTTCGGGTTCGATGGTCGTCAGGCCACGGCGCCGGCGCTGCGCATCGCTGCGACCTGCGCCGCGTTGTAGCCGAGTTCGGCCAGCACCGCATCGCTGTCGGCGCCGCAGGCCGGTGCGGCCGGTGGCGCTGCAGGGGGCGCGTCGCCGAGCCGATAGGGCAGGCCGAGCGCCTGGTAGCGCGCACCGTCGGCGCCCACCGCGTCGACCAGCAGCCCGCATTCGTTGAAGTCGGGCGATGCGCGCACCTGGCTGTAGCTGCGCACCGCGCCCGAGACGATCTGCTCGCGCCCGAGCAGCGCCACGCACTGCTCGCTGCTCAGGCCCGAGAGGCACTCGCGCAGCACCGCACGCAGCGCAGGCCGGTTCGCGACGCGCAGCGCATTGGTGGCAAAGCGCGCGTCGGCCACCAGCGCCTCGCGGCCGACCACGCGGCAGAAGCGGGCCCAATGTTCCTCGGCGTAGGCCGACAGCACGATGTGGCCGTCGCGCGTGGGCACGACCTCGGCCGCCGGTGCGTTGTGCGGCTGCCCGTCGCCCCGGCGCACGGGTTCGGGCGCGCCGCCGAGGTAGTCGCTCCAGCTGGTCGCCTGCAGGTGCAGCGCCACCTCGAACAGCGAGGTCTCGAGGGTCTCGCCGATGCCGCTGCGCTCGCGACCGTACAGCGCGGCCAGCACCGCCTGCGCGCCGAGGTGCGCGGCGGCCGCGTCGACGATCGGCACGCCGACCTTCTGCGGCGGCCGGTCGGGCTCGCCCGTGACCGACATCAGGCCGCTTTCGGCCTGCGCCGCGATGTCGTAGCCCGGTCGGTCGCGCGACGGGCTGCGCGCCGGAAAGCCCGAGATCGAGAGGTACACGATGCGCGGAAAGCGCTCGCGCACCGCGCGCGGGCCCAGCCCGAGCGTGTCGACCACGCCGGGGCGCAGGTTCTGGATCACCACGTCGCTGGCAGCGACCAGGCGCCAGGCGGCTTCCTTGCCGGCGTCGCTGCGCAGGTCGAGCGCGATCGACCGCTTGCCGCGGTTGTAGGCACGGATCATCGATTCGCCGTAGCGGCCGATGTGCCGCGCCTGGTCGCCCGCGAGCGGCTCGACCTTGGTGACGGCGGCGCCGAGCTCGCGCAGCACCATCGCCGCGCCGGGGCCGGCGATGTACTGCCCGAGGTCGAGCACGCGCACGCCCTGCAGGGGCGGTATCGCGTGCGCCGTTGCGGAAACCTTGTCTTGCGCCATGTTCATGCGACGGACAATAGCGCCCGGCAGTATTCCTGAAAATTCAAAAATCGTGAGGTGGCGATCACTCAACGTGATCGCCCTGGAGACACACATGGCCCCTGGCACCGACTATCTGCTGCGCCGCCTTCGGTTGCGGCACCTCGAACTGCTGGTCACGCTCGGCGATGCCGGCACCGTGCGCGGCACCGCGACGCGCCTCAGCCTGAGCCAGCCCGCCATCAGCAAGATGCTCGGCGAGATCGAGGGCGCCCTCGGCGCGCGGCTCTTCGAGCGCAGCCACCAGGGCGTGCGTGCCAATGCGCTCGGCCTGGCGGCGATCTACCGTGCGCGCGTGGTGCTGAACGAACTCGGCCGCATCGGCGACGACCTGGCGGCGCTTGGCGACGGCGCCACCGCGGTGCTGCGCCTGGGCGCGCCGTCGGTCACGGCGACCGTGCCCGCCGCCATCGTGCAGCTGCGCGCGCGCATGCCCGGCACCGCGGTGCGCATCACCGAGGGCCGCGTGCGCGAGCTGATCCAGCGCCTGCTCGACGGCGAGCTCGACTGCGTCTTCGGCGCCATCACGCCCGAGCTCATGGCCGGCGACCAGCTGCCGCTGCTGCAGTCGGAGGTGCTGGTGGAAGACCAGCTCTGCGTGCTGGCGGCCGCGTCCAACCCGCTCGCGCGGCGGCGCGGCCTGCGCTGGTCCGAGCTGTGCGCCGCCGCCTGGGTGGCACCGCCGAAGGAGACGCTGGTGCGCCAGGCCTTCATGACCGCGTTCCTCAACGAAGGCGTCGATCCGCCCGAAGCGGCCGTCGAGGCGATGTCGTCGGTCACCATCGGCGCGCTGCTGCGCCTTGACGCGACGCTGCTCTGCGCGGTGCGCCTCGACCATGCCCGCGACGAGGTCGCGCGCGGCGACGTGCGGCGCCTGCGCGTGGGGCCGGTCGTGGCGCTGCCGTCGCTGGGGCTCTTCACGCGGCGCGGTGCGGGCCCGCAGCCGGCGGTGGTGCAGGCGTTTGCGCGGGCGGTGCGGAAGGTGGGTTGATCGCTCCAACCTTCGCATGTGCAGACTGCTAGCGCGGCTTGATGACCGCCAGGCCGATGGCGCATGCAGCCAGCACAAGAACGGCAATGGAGAGCAGCGGCGACCCCTCGTCGGCCGCCGATGCAACCGCTTTCCGGAGCTTCCCGGTGAAATAGCCGTAGAGGCCGGCCAGGGCGAGCGCCAGCACGACCTTGGCCAGCAGCCATGGCGCGGGCGGCCATTCGCCGAGCCGCGCCAGTGTCAGCCCCAGCAGCCATGCCAGCGCGAGCCCCGGCGTTGTCACGAAGCGATTCCAGCGCACAACCGACAGCACGAACCGCCTTGCCGCGGGATCGAGCGTGGCCCCAGGCTGTCCGACCCGCAGCGCCCATGCGGCCAGCAGCGTGCCGCTGAGCCAGGTGAACACCGCCGCCAGATGCGCGGCCTTCAGCGCCATGTAGTACGAACCCGCGATCATCGTTGCACCGGCGAAAGCGCCCACAGGCGTGCTCGGATGAGGCCATCGTTGAGCCACGCGCCGAACGGCAGCAAGGCCCCTGCGGCCAGGCGCCATGCTTGCCGCTTTGCCCAGAGGCCTGCCCCGATGGACTGCACCAGCGTCCAGGCGTACACGAGGAAGGCAACCCCATGCAGCGGCCCGACGAGGGAAACGAGTCGCGGCTCATCTGCCAAGTGCTTCAACGGCACGGCCAGCAGCACCAGCACGACGAGCGTGGCGCCTTCGAACAGGCCGGCCCAGCGCAATCGCGACAGCAGCGCCAGGTGGAGCTTGGCCGTCTCGTCGGCAGGGCTCATGCAGCGCTTCCTTCAGGCCAGAGCGAGCCGTCGCTGACGGCGGCCGCGAGCGCATCGCCGGCCGCATCGAGCAGGCGCTCGCCCTTTTCTGCCGAGGCCGAGCGCGGTGTGCCCACCACGCCGCTGCAGGACCAGTGCCCGATGGACCGCCAGCGGTGTGTCCCGAGCGGCTCCAGGAAACCGCGTGCGGGCGCACGCACCGCCTGCGCCGCGGACGCATCGACCAGATCGGGGCGCAGATGCATGAGCATCGAGGTCTCTGCCTCGCAGGCATGCAGCAGGTTGTCCTGCGAGGTGAGGATGCGGCCGAACGCGGCTGCCGCCACCATCCAGTAGGTTGCGCTCGCCACGGGGAGCGAGGTCTCGATGGCCAGCAAGTCGACGATGGTGTTCAGTGCCGAGATGTTGCCGCCATGCCCGTTGAGCAGCAGCACGCGCCGATAGCCTTGCCGCTGCAGCGACACCACGACACAGCGCACAAAGGCGTGCAGCGTGGCGAAGTCGAGCGTGAGGCTGCCGGCCATTCCCATGTGGTGCTCGGCGAGCGAGATCCACAAGGGCGGAAGGACCAGCACTGGCGTGGATGCAGGCACACGGCGCGCCGTGCGCAGCGCAACCTCCGAAGCGAGCAGCGTATCGACCTGCACGGGCAGGTGCGGCCCGTGCTGCTCGGTCGAGCCGATCGGCAAGATCACCACGCAGCGCTCACGCGCTTCGGCAGGAAAGTCCGGCGTCTTCAGGTCGCTCCACAGAACCGGGCGCCCGTTCGCTGCCGCGCTCATTGGGGCTTGTACCCGACTGCGGCGATCAACTGCCGGACCTGCGCGGCGGATTCGCGGTAGCGCGCATCCATCTGCTCGGGCGTGCCCGAGCGCGGCTGCAGGCCATGGGCGCGGATCTTCTCGATCACGGCGGGCATCGCCAGCACCTGCCGGATCGCATCGTTGTAGCGTTGCACGTTGGCATCATTCATCCTGGCCGGCGCGTAGACCGCGAGAAAGTCGCTGGCCGCGAGCTCCGGCAGCCCGAGGTCGCCGAACGCCGGCACGCCCGGCAGCAACGGCGTCGGGCGGGTGACGGCCAGCGCCGTGATGCGCCCGGCCTTCTGGTACGGCAGCACATCGCCGACCGGCAACACCGCCGCGACCACCTGGCCGCCCAGCAGGTCCTGCACCGCGGGCGCCGCGCCGCGGTAGGGCACCGGCTGCACGTCGGCCTCGAGCAGCTGGGCCATGCGCCCCACGATGAACTCCGGTGTGCTGCCCGGTGCGGGCACGGCGATGAGGCGTGCGGTGGGCGTGCGGGCGAAATGCGCCATCAGGTCGCGCAGGCTTTTCGCGCCGGAGGCTGGATGGGCCACGAGCGCGAGCTCGAAGTCGGCGACCTGCGCCACCGGGCGCAGATCGGCCGCGGTGTCGAATCCGGCCGACTTCAGCACCTGGGGCACGGTGACGACCGTGTGGCCGTTGGTGAGGAAGAGCACCGATCCGTCGGGCTTCGCAGCCTTGACGTGGCGCGCGGCGATCTGCCCGCCGGCCCCGGCACGGTTGTCGACGATGACCGGCTGCCCCAGCAAGGGTGACAGCTTTTCCGCGAGGATGCGCGCGCCGAGATCGGCAGTGCCGCCGGCGGGAAAGCCGACCACCAGGGTGATCGCTCCGGTGTGCGCCTGCGCCGACGCAGGACTGTGCAGCAGCATCAGCAGCAGCGCGGTCGCGATCAGCAGGCGGGCAAGGATGGAAGTGGCGTTTAAGTGGTGCATGGAGCCTCCGTACGAGTCGCGCTGGGGATGTGTCGACTCGCGGTGGACTCTAGGTTTCGCATGCGCGGGCGCTGCCTGATGCGTGCGAAGCCGATCCGGTTTCGGCAGCGCTTTCGCTCGTTCGAAGCATGCGGCTGCCGATCGGCGGCCTTGTCTGCCGATTCGGGCATGCCCCGGCGGCAGCCGGCGCAGAATTGCGCCAGCCGCACAAGGAGTCGCGAATGCACTACCGCACTTACACCAGTTCGTCGCTCGAAGAAGGTTCGGGCATCCTGAACCGGGAGTGGTCCGCCCACTCGGTGACGCTGGCGCGTGGCGAGGCGCTGCGCCTGCGGTTCTCCATCCGCAACCTCACGGACGATGTGTCCGTGAGCCAGCTGGCCTATGGTGCGTCGGCACTCGTGCGTCCCGAGGAACGGGCCGAGGTGCTGCTGGTGCAGATGCCGCAGGCCGGCAGCGGTGTCGCCAGCTATGCATGGGGCAACAACCCGCTCGACGGGCGCCACTTCGGCCTCGTCGACGTGCGGCGGGTGAGGCAGCTGCAATGCAGTCCGCACCTGGACGCGCTGGTGCTGCGCGTGCGGATCTCCAGGCTGCTCTCCTGGCTGGAGCAAGCCCTGGGCCGCAAGCCGGTGCGCGAACTCGTGTTCCAGCCATCGATCGACGAGGGAACCCCGGCATGGGCTGCGTGGGCGCCCGTCGCCGGGGCGCTGGAGGCGCTGCAGCGCCACCCGCAGGGCGAGGTCCCCGCGCCCGCGCTGAAGGCGCTCGAGGAGATGGCGGTGGCTACCATGCTGCTGGCCCTGCCCAACAGCTACAGCGACGAACTCCGGCGGCCCGCTGCGCCTGGCGCGCCGCGGCACGTGCGTCTGGCCGAAGAGCTTGTCCAGCGCTCGCTCACGCGCGCTGTCAGCGTCGAGGAAATGGCGCGCCATGCCCAGGTGAGCGTGCGCACCCTGTTCGACGGCTTCCGGCAGTATCGCCAGACCACGCCGGCCGCCTATGTGCGGCAGGCGCGCCTTGCCGCCGCGCGGGAGGATCTCCGCAAGGGCCACGACAGTGTGGGCGACGTCGCACGGCGCTGGGGCTTCCTCCATGCGGGGCACTTCGCCGCGCAGTACCAGCGCCAGCACGGCGAGACGCCGGCGCAGACGCTGCGATCGTTTTTTTCCACCCTCTAGAAACCTTCACCATGCCAACCATCGAGTACTTCCCGGCTGCGGCCGACATGCCCACGCCGCCCCTGTCCGCTGCCGCGCGGGTGGGCGACCTGTTGTTCGTCTCCGGCACGCCCGGATACCACCCGGGAGGCGGCATCGACACGGGCGACTTCGGCAAGCAGTTCGATCAGGCGGTAGCGAACCTGCACCAGATCCTGGCGCGCGGCGGGGCCTCGATGCGCTCCATCGTCAAGGTCAACATGCTCCTGACGCGCGCGGAGGATGTGCAGGAGATGAACGAGCGCTACGCGAAGGCGTTCGGCCCTGCACCGTACCCTGCGCGCACCACCTGCGTGGTGGCGGCGCTGCCCGATCCCAGGATGCTGCTCGAGATCGAATGCGTGGCTGCGGCGGAGGGCGCGTGAGCAGCGAGGCTCACCAGCCGGGCGCCGGGTCCGCGGCATTCCAGATCGGCATGGTGATCTTCGAGGGCATGACGGCGCTCGACTTCGCGGCGCCGCTCGATGTGTTCGCCCGCATGCCGGGCGCACAGGTCCATGTCATCGGCAAGACGCTGGCACCGGTGAAGACCGATCTCGGCTTTCAGGAAACGCTCACGACCACGCTGGCCGGCGCGCCGAAGCTCGATCTCCTGTTCATCGGCGGCGGGCCGGGCGTTACTGCGCTGATGGAGGACGAGGAGGTGCTGCAATTCTTCGCCAGCCGGGCGTCCGAGGCGCAATGGGTCACTTCGGTGTGCACCGGCGCGCTGGTGCTCGGGGCGGCCGGGCTCCTGCGCGGCTACAAGGCCGCCACCCACTGGGCTGCGATGGAGGTGCTGCCCCTGCTGGGCGCCGAGCCGGTCGACGAGCGCGTCGTGATCGACCGCAACCGCATCACGGGCGGCGGCGTGACCGCGGGCCTGGACTTCGGCCTTGTGGTAGCCGAGCAGCTGCATGGCAGCGGCCTTGCGAAGGCCATGCAGCTGGCGATGGAATATGACCCGCATCCGCCCCACAACGTCGGCTCGCCGAGGCTTGCGCCGCCCGAACTGGTTGCCGGCGTCCGCGAGAAGCTGAGGCCCGCCACGCAGGCGAGGCTGGCCGCGGCGAGGCGTGCGGTGCAGAAGGCGGGCTGGGCGGCGTGATGCGGCCGGGCGCGTCAGCCACTTTCTGAGGATCACCTCTTTCGGGATCCTCGAATGCCCAGCGCGCGCGGAGCCGGGCAGGCGGAGAAGCATAGCAATTGCTATACAATCTGCCGATGAAGACCGCTCAACTTCCTCCGGTTCGCGTGACGGCTGCGGTTCGAGCAGAGATCGAGGGCGTGCTGCTCGAAGGCGAAACGCTGTCGCATTTCGTCGAGCAGGCCGCGACGGATGCCGCTCGGCGTCGCAAGGCACAACAAGATTTCGTGGCGCGTGGCCGTGCCTCGCTCGCCCGCGCACTCGAATCGGGCGAGTTCTATGCGGCAGACGAGGTTCTCGAGGCGATGAAATCCCGGCTCGATACCGCGCGCGAGGCGACCGGGCAGAGCGGCAGTGATCTCTCCAAACGGGCCGCGTGACTTATGCCGTGCGCTTGACGCGCGAGGCGTTGGAAGACCTCCAGCGTCTTGAAGCCTTTCTCCTGGAAGCTGCTCTCAAGCACGCAGACTGGGATCTGCCGGACCGCGCACTGCAGGCCATCCGAAGAGAGTTCCGCATCTTGGAGTCCAACCCTTTCACGTGTCGAATTGCCTTCGACGACCGCTTGGAGCGAGAACTCGTGATCCCATTCGGCGCCTCGGGCTACGTCGCCTTGTTCCATATCGTCAGTGAGCGGGAGATCGTGGTGTCGGCCATCCGGCATCAGCGAGAGGACGACTATCACTGAGGGAGGCCGGAGCGAGGGCCCGGCCCGATGGAACACGGGCAGAGAAGTGCCGCCTGATCGCCGGATCCGATGAAATCCCGAGTCGCGCAATATAATTGCAAACGATTCTCATCCACTTTCACGGGACCGCCTCGCGGAACCCCTCCATGTCCGCGGCGCGCCCACCCCTCGAGCCCATCGAAGTTCTCTACAGCGACCACCATGGCTGGCTGCTCGCGTGGCTGCGCCGCCGGCTCGGCGATGCGTGCGATGCGGCCGACCTGGCGCACGACACCTTCGTGCGGCTGATGTCGTCCTCGCGCAGCAGCGCGAGCCTCGGCGATGAACCGCGCGCCTTCCTGACCCATGTCGCCAAGGGGCTGGTGGCGGACCACTGGCGCCGCCGCGAGGTGGAGCGGGCGTATCTCGAAGCGATTGCACACCTGCCCGAGCCCGAGGCGCCGTCGCCCGAGGCGCGGCTGCTGATCGTTGAATCGCTGCTGCGCATCGAGGCGATGCTTGCGAGCCTGCCGGAGCGCACGCGCCAGGTCTTCCTGCTCGCGCAGTTCGACGGACTCACGCTGCAGCAGATTTCGGAGCGCATGGCCATGCCCGTGATCACGGTGCGGCGCCATGTCCACAAGGCGCTCGTCGCCTGCATGTCGGTCGCGTGAGCGCCGGCCGCATTCCACGATGAAGGACCCGCAGCCGTCGAACGCGCCGGACCCTGCGCTCATCGGCGAGGCCGCCGACTGGGTGATGACGCTGCGCTATGGCGGCGATGCCGCGAAGGTGAACGGCGACTTCGAACGCTGGCGCCGGCAGAGTCCCGCGCACGCCGAGGCCTGGTCGCGGGCCGAGGCGACGCTCGGGGTGTTTGCGCAAGTGCCGCCGGCCATCGGCAAGGATGCGTTTCGCGCATTGCAGCGGCCCGGACGCCGCCGTGCGCTCGGCGCGCTGGGGCCGCTGCTGCTGCTCGCCGTGCCGGCCGGCTGGCTCGCGTGGCAGCGCATGCCCTGGCAGGAGTGGACGGCGGATGTCGCCACGGCCCGCGGCGAGCGCCGGTCGATGACGCTGGCGGATGGCTCGCGGCTGGTGCTCAACACCGCGAGCGCGGTGGACATCGTCTTCTCGGCTGCCGAACGGCGCATCCGGCTGCATGCGGGCGAAGTGCTGGTCAGCACGCATGCCGATCCGTCGCCAGTCACGCGGCCGTTCCTGGTGCAGACGCCGCAAGGCACGGTGCGCGCGATGGGCACCCGCTTCAGCGTGCGCCGGCTCGACGACAGCACCACACGCGTGGCGGTGTTCGAGAAGGCCGTCGAGATCCGCGCCGCGGATGGCGCGACGCGCGTGCTGCGTGCCGGCGGGCAGGCCGACTTCGATGCCGGGCGCATCGGTACTGAAGCGCCCGTCGACGACAGCGCCGCGCTCTGGGAGCGCGGCATGCTGCTCGCCAGGAACATGCGCCTGGCCGATGTGCTGGCCGAGATGAGCCGACACCGCAGCGGCGTGCTGCGCTGCGACCCGGCGGTGGCCGAGCTGCGAGTGTCCGGTGCCGTGTCGCTGGCCGACACCGACGCCGGCCTGGACCTGCTCGCGCGCTCGCTGCCGCTGCGCATCGAGCGGACCACGCGCTACTGGGTCACGGTGGGGCCGCGCCCGGCGTCCGCCGAATGAATGAAAGCGCAGGCAGATAAAAAAATGCCGCGAGGGTGATCACTTTTCCTGTCTCGTCCGGTGAGTGAGGGAATGACGCATCGAGGCCGATGCGTCTCACCACCACCGCAGACATCGTTACAGGAGTCAGACGCCATGGGAGCGCAGCACGCAGGCCGCAAGCGGCACATCGAGAAATTCACAGCCGCCATCGCGGGCACGGCCTTGCGCGCGGTGGTGCTGGGCGCGGCCGGTGCGGGCGCGCTGGCGGTGGCACCGGCCGTGTTCGCCGCCGAGCCGGCGGGCGCTGCCGCGCGGTCGTATGCCATTGCAGGCGGCATGCTGGCCGACGTGCTGGCGCAGTACGCCGCCGACACCGGCGTGCAGCTGGTCTTCGAGCCCGGCATGCTCGCCGGGTTGCGCAGCAATGGCCTGCGCGGGCGCTACACGGTGCAGCAGGGCTTCGCGCAGGTGCTGCGCGGCAGCGGCTACGAAGCGGTGGGGCAGGGCAGCGGCGCCTACGCCCTGCGCCCGTCGGCCGCACCGGTGGCGCGCGACGCCGCTGCCGGCGCGGCCACGCTCGCACCCGTCACGGTGACCGCCGCGGTCGAGCGCGAGACCCCCACCGGCCGCGTCGACGGCTACGTGGCCAGGCGCAGCGCGACCGCGACCAAGACCGACACCGCGCTGATCGAGAACCCGCAATCGGTCTCGGTCATCACCGCCGACGAGATCGGCGACCGCAAGGCGGAGTCGCTCGACGAAGTGCTGCGCTACACCGCCGGCGTCACGCCGAACCTGAAGCCGTGGGCGGTCGACGAGTTCTCGCTGCTGCGCGGCTTCGAGCTCGGAACGGGCGGCGTCTTCCTGGATGGGCTGCTGACCTCCGGGCGCTCGTATGCAGCGCCGATCGAGCCCTACGGCCTCGAGCGCCTCGAAGTGCTGCGCGGCCCCGCATCGGTGCTCTACGGCAAGATGCCGCCCGGCGGCATGGTCAACGCCGTGAGCAAGCGGCCCACGGCCGAGACGCTGCGCGAGATCGGCCTCGAGTACGGCTCGTACAACCGCAAGCAGCTGAAGGCCGACCTCGCGGGCGCGTTCGATGCCGAGGGCGAATGGACCTACCGCCTCACGATGCTGGGCCGCGAAGCGGGCACCCGGCTTGACGATGACCGCGACAACCGGCTCTACATCGCGCCGGCGCTCACCTGGCGGCCCAGTGCCGACACCCGCCTCACGCTGCTCGGGCGTTACCAGAAGGACAACCAGGCCTATGCCTGGCAGAACCAGTTCGAACAGCCCGGCGTCTTCGGCCAGGCCAGCCCGCGCGTGAACGTCGGCGGCCACGACAACCGCTGGCGTCGCGACAACAAGATGCTCGGCTACGAGTTCGAGCACCGCTTCGACGACACCTGGACGGTCCAGCAGAGCATGCGCTACAGCGACTTCGACCGCGCCGAGACCAACGTGTTTCCGCGCGGGCTGCGTGCCGACGGCTACACCCTCGAGCGCAGCTTCTCGCCGCGCGAGACCCACTGGAAGGGCCTGCAGCTCGACACGCGCGTGCAGGCGCGCTTCGACACCGGCGCGCTGGCGCACACGCTGCTCGCGGGCGTCGACTACACGAGGGCGCGCACCACCGACGAATTTCCCTATGCCCGCCCCGCGCTCTCGCCGCTGAACCTGCTGACGCCCGCGTACCTGCACGAGCGGCCCACGCCCTCGAACAATCCGTATGTCTACCGGGTGCCATCGAAGCAGCTCGGCCTCTACCTGCAGGACCAGGCCAAGTGGAACCGCTGGGTCGTCACGGCTGGCGTGCGCCACGACAAGGCGGATGCGTCCGGCACGAGCACGTTCGGCCTCACGGGCAGGCGCAGCACCGACTACGACACCTCGGCCAGTGCCACCACGGGCCGCATCGGCGTGGTGTACCTCTTCGACAGCGGATGGGCGCCCTATGCGAACTACGCGACCTCGTTCTCGCCGGAGATCGGCAACGACCTGAACGGCAACCCGCTGAAGCCCTCCAAGGGCCGGCAGGTCGAGGCGGGCCTGCGCTTCCAGCCGGCTGCGGGCGACGCGAGCTACACCGCGTCGGTGTTCGACATCGTGCGCAGCAACGTCACCACGGCCGCGCCAAATGCGCCCGGCGAGGTGATCCAGACCGGCGAGGTCCGCGCGCGCGGGCTCGAGCTCGAGGCGCGTGCCGAACTGACGACCCGGCTCAGCATGGTCGCCCAGTACACCTACCTCGACACCCGCATCACGCGCAGCAACGACGGCGACCTGGGCCTTCAGCAGATGAGCGCGCCGCGGCACAGCGCCTCGGTGTGGGCGCGCTACGCGTTCCCGGTCGGCGAGTCGGCGCGCGGCTTTGCCGCGCTCGGCGTGCGCCACCTCGGCAAGTCCCGCTCGGCCTGGGACACCGGCAATGCCAACCTCATGAACCCCGGCATCACCATGGTCGACCTGGCGCTCGGCTTCGACCGCGGTCCGTGGCGCTTCACGTTCAATATCAACAACCTGCTCGACAAGCAGGTGCTGACGGATTGCAACGGCGGCCTCTGCTACCGCAGCGCCGAGCGCACGGCCAACGTCAGCGCGCTCTACCGTTTCTGATGCACGCAGGCATCGGCCAGTGACCGGCGAAGCGCCCCGGCGCTTGCGGCCGGCCATGGCCCGGCTCCACACCTGGACCGGGCTGTTGTTCGGCTGGATGCTCTACGCGATGTTCCTCACCGGCGCCGTGAGTTACTTCCGCGAAGAAATCTCGCAGTGGATGCGGCCCGAGATCCTCACGCTTGCGCAGCCGCCCGACAGCGCCACGAGCGCTGCGCTGGCCATCGCTGGCTTGCAGCAGCTCGCGCCCGGCGCGTCGCAGTGGGTGATCGACCTCGTCGACGAACGCGACAACACCGTCGGCGTGTCATGGCGCGCGGGCGACGCGCAGGGTCGCGCGATGCTGGACCCGCTCACCGGCAAGCAAGTGCGCGCGCGCGAAACTCACGGCGGCGAGTTCTTCTACTACTTCCATTTCTCGCTGCACTACCTGCCGCGCACGGCAGCGCGCTGGCTCGTGGGGCTGGCAACGATGTTCATGCTGGTCGCGATCGTCAGCGGCGTGCTCACGCACAAGAAGATCTTCGCCAGCTTCTTCACCTTCCGTCCCGGCAAGGGCCAGCGCTCATGGCTGGATGCGCACAACCTGCTGTCGGTGACCGCGCTACCGTTCTACTTGATGATCACCTACACCGGCCTGGTCACGCTGATGACGCTGTACATGCCTTGGGGTGCCGACAGCGCCTCGGCGTCGCAGCCGATGCAGCGCCAGCTGCTGCGCGCGGAGATGACGGCGCTGGTGCCGCCCGCGCCGGCGAGCGGCATCGCGGCGCCGCTGCCCGAGGTGGCGCCGATGCTGCACGAGGCCGAGCGGCGCTGGGGCACCGGGCGCGTGGCGCGGCTGATCGTCGACAACCCCGGCGACGCCGCATCGCGTGTGCGCGTGGTGCGCGGCGACGAGGGCCGTGTCTCCGTCAGCCCGCGCTACCTGGTGTTCGATGCGCACAATGGCGCCTTGCGCGAGGCCAGGGATCGTTCGCCGCCCGTGGCCGAGACTTGGGGCGTGCTCTATGGCTTGCACGTGGCGCGCTTCGCCGGTCCCGCGGCGCGCTGGTTGTTCTTTCTGTCGAGCCTGGCGGGTGCCGCGATGGTCGCGACGGGGCTCGTGCTGTGGACGACGAAGCGGCACGAGAAGCAGGCCCGCGATGGGCGGCGTTCATGGTTCGTGCTGCTGGTTGCACGACTCAACGTCGCGGCCGTGGCGGGGCTCCCCGTGGCGATGGCCGCGTTCCTCTGGGGCAACCGGCTGCTGCCGGTCGGGTTGGCCGATCGCAGCGCGTGGGAGGTTCACGTGTTCTTCATCGCCTGGGGGCTCATGGTGCTGCATGCGATCGCGCGCCCCGTCCATCGCGCGTGGCGCGAGCAGTTCTCGATCGCCGCTGTGCTGTGCGCGGCGCTGCCGCTGTGGAACATGCTGGCGGGGCATCGTCTTGCGGGCTTCGAATTGACGCTGCTTGCAGTGGCGGCGGTCCTGGCCTTCGTGGCATTCAAAGCGCGACGGCACGGCGCATGACGCCCTGGCGGTGATGCGCCGCCGTGCAATGTCGCCATCGGCATGGGAGCGGACTATTCTGCACCCGATCCGGATTGGGAAGAGGCCGCAGCCTGTGTCTTCTGCGCGAGATCGCGCCACGACACCTGCTCGTCGCTGTGGGGCACGAAGCCGACATGCAGCCCGAAGATGTGCGCGATCTTGTTCAGTGTGTCGACGGTCGGGTTGGCCTTGTCCGCTTCGATCAGCCGCAGGCTCTGCACGCTGAGGCCACGATGCTTCGCGAACTCCGGTTGCGTCAGCTTGCTGATGCGGCGCATCGCCGCGACGGCCTGGCCCACGGACATGCTGCCCGAGGCGATGGCCGCGTAGAACTCGCCGCGGAGCCGGCGCTCGAGCTCGGGGTCGGTATGCCTGCGCCGTTTATCCACGACCGCGCTCCCTCGTTGGGTTGCGGGGGACGAGATCGGCAAGCGCCAGCAGCTGGTCAGCCTGTTTGTCGATGGTCGCGCGACATGCCTCGATCACGTTGGACTCGATCCCGCAGTCCCGGGCGAACTCGGGCAGGTTGGCGACGATCGGCGCAAAGTCGTGCAGGGCCGTGGCAATGGCGCCGCGCTCGGGGTCGTCCACCTCGAGGCTTTCCAGCACGGCCGTCCAGTTGTCCTGGGTCTTTCCGACGGCATCGCGCCAGTGGCAGCCGCGGACGACGACCTCGCTGTCGAGGAACATGGGTGCAAAGTCGAACACCGGCGTGAGCTGCACGGTGCCGTCGACGAGCCGCTGCACGGCCGTGTTGCGCGCGTGGTTGTCGGTGTTGCGCATCGCCAGGTTCAATACGTCGCGCCGGATGAACTCGATGGTCTCGCCGAGCGGATCGAAGACGACGCGGCGCAGCCCCTTCAGCAGCGCTTGTTGGCTTCTGGGGATGCCGAATCCCCGCAGATCGCAGAGGCTCGCGAGGCTCTCCTGGTGAAGCCTGTGGACATGACCGTCGATGACCTGGCGATCGAAGCGCCGGACGAACAGGAGCTCGCCATGCAGGTCGGGTGCCGCGAAGGTTCGCATGCCGCAGGCGGCGGCGAGCCGCAGGTAGCCTGCCTCGTTGCGGAGGACGGCACGGTCTTCTTCGCTCCTGCCGCGGGGAAGCTTCACGAGCCAGTGGGCCTGGGCGCGGTCGTCGGCCAGCGCCATGTCGGCAAACCATCGTTCATCATGGTCGACGCTCAGCAGGAACTTCGGCGCGACCCCCTGCACACCCGTCGTGCCCGACGCGAGCATCGCGTGCAGTGAAAGGTGGTCGAGAAAGTCCTGACTGCGCTCGAGCACGTCGCCGATGTCGAAACCCCGAGCCGTTGCGGGGTCGGGATTCTTGCGGGCCTGGTCCACGAAGAAGGCGAGGGCGCTCTCGAAGCGCAGGCTGCCGATCGGGTTGAATGCGCCGGCCATCACCAGCGGCACGACCAGGTTGTCGCTGTCCGCGAGGCTCAGCGCCTCGAGCAGGTACCTGCGGCCCTTGCCCTGCGGCACGAGGTCATAGAGAAACGCCGGCGCGCGACGATCCACCTCGCGGCCGGTAGGCCCTTCGATGAACCGGTCCGGCGCCATGCCGATGGGCAAGCCCAGCGCGACCGGCCAGGGATCCGGCGCACCGAAGACATATTCGGGCAGGTACTCGAAGCGGCATTTGTCGGCGCCGAGCGGCTGGAGGGTCGCAGCGGGATGCCACGCGCCATCGCGGTGGATCTGGATGGTGGTGGCGGCCGAAGTGGTCATGAATTGACCATCATGGTACCCAAAAAGCCAGCTTGTAGGTCGCTATTTGGTTAGTTTGATAGACAGATCGACGGACGCCCTCGCACCGCTCCTCAGAAGTCGATGCTCGCCGAAAGGCTCACCGTGCGCGGCGACCCGACGAACAGGTAGCCCGCCGTCGACGTGCCCCAGTAGTTCTTGTCGAGCAGGTTCTCCACGTTCATGCGAAAGGTGACGGGCTTTCCGCCGATACGCGTCGCGTAGCGCGCACCCGCGTCGAAGCGGTTCCAGCCGGGGATGTGCAGCGTGTTGGCGGGATCGACGGCACTCCTGCCGGTGTGGATCATCCGGCCCGTGAGCGTCAGCCCGGGCGCGAACGGCAGGTCCCATTCGGCGCCGAGATTCAGTTGCCAGTCGGGCACGCCGATGGCCTTCTTGCCTTCGAGTGCAGCCGTCGCCGCCTTGGTGATCTCGCCGTCGAGGTAGGTGACGCCGCCCAGCACGCGCACGCCGCGCGTTACCTCGCCGGCCAGCGTGGCTTCGACGCCGCGGTTGCGCTGCTCGCCGAAGACACCGAAGGTCGAACCCGAAACGCCTGCGCTGGGTTTTGTCAGCTCGAAGAGGCTGACCGCCGCCACCATGCCGCCGTCGAGTTCGAACTTGACGCCGACTTCCTTCTGCTTCGACTTGTAGGGCGGCATGACCGCGCCCGGGTTGCTGATCGCCGCGCTGATGGGCGCGACGTCCCCGCGCGACAGGCCCTCGATGTAGCTCGCATAGAGAGAGATGTCGGGCCGCAGTTTGTAGACCACGCCGGCCACGGGCGTGACCGCGCTCTCGTCGTAGGCGTCGCCGCTCGGCCTGCCGGTGGAGAAGTCGTAGTCCTGGCCGGCCACCTGCTGCCGGCGCAGGCCCAGCGTCACGCGCAGCCGGTCGTCCATGAACGACAGCGTATCGGCGAGCGCTACGCTCGTGAGCTTGGTGTCGAGGTACGGGCGCAGCGGGTTGCTGATGCCGGCGGTGGATGGCGTCGGGAACAGCAGGCCGGCATAGAGGTTCGAACTGCCGCCCGGGTAGCCCGTGTAGAAGCCCAGGCCCTGTTCCTGTTCGAGGCGCGAGAGGCTCAATGCCACTTCATGCTTCACGGGACCGGTCGAGAAACGGCCTCGGAGGCCCGCGTCGAGCGACTTGCTTTCCACCGACATGCGCTGCCAGCCGCCGAAGAAGGCGTAGTCGCCCGCGGTGTTCAGGATCACCGGGTTCGACGCGATCGCGTCCCAGTTCAGCTTGCGCTGGCCGTAGCTTGCATAGGCGGTGAGGTTGTCGCTGAAGTCGTACTCGGCCTTGAACACTGCCGAGCCGTTGCGCCCATCGGTCCAGCCCAGGCCCGGGTACGGGTAGGTGTTGTCCGGCGCGCGCGGCACGGCAGTGAGCGCCGGATCCGCCTGGAACTGCCGCACCACGTTGTCGATGCGCTCCTTCTGCGCCAGCAGGTCGAGCGAGGCGCGCAGCGCGCGGCCGCGGTAGTCGAGCGCGACGGCGCCCAGGCTCTCGCGCGTGGATTGGCCTTGGATGGCCGTGTCGCCTTCGCGCTGCACCGCGTTGACGCGCACGCCGATGGCGCCGTCCGGCCCGAAGCGGCGGCCGATGTCGACATGCGCGCCGAAGACCGCGTCGGACGAGAAGCTGCCGGTGATGCGCGTGATCGGTTCGCTTTCCGCGCGCTTGGGCACGAGGTTGACCACGCCGCCCACGCTGCCGCCGGGCGTCATGCCGAACAGCGACGCCGACGGCCCCTTGATGACCTCGACGCGCTCGACGGCTTCCAGCGGGGCGCGCCAGTAGGGCGTGACGCCGAACACGCCGTTCAGCGCGAAGTCGCTGCTGGGCACGCTGAAGCCGCGGATCGTGATGTCTTCGTTGATGTTCGATCGCGCACTGCCCATGCGCACCGATGGGTCGGCCGCCAGCACGTCGGCGACCGAGCGTGCCTGGTCGTTCTCGATCGTCTGGGCGGTGTAGCTGGTGACGCTGAAGGGCGTTTCCATGACCGCGGCGTTGCCGAGGATGCCCATGCGCGCGCCACGGCCCACCTGGCCGCCCTGGATCGCGGGGGGTGGCGCGTCGATCGCGTCACGCTGCTCGGTGGCCGTGACGAGCGGCAGCGTCTCGGCGGCCTGAGCAGGGTCGTTCGCCGCTGCATTCGAACCCCCGGTCAGCGCCAGTGCAGCGCCTGCCCCCCACACCGCACTGGCTGCAAGCGCCGCCTGCACCGCGCCGGCCAGCCTGGTCTTCTCCCTCGCCCCGCGCCGGGCCTTCCACTGATGGTCTGTCATAAGCACCTGATCATTGATGTAATGAGAATTGTTTGTATTTACATCGGTGAATGTCAAGTGCGGGATGGCGAGGGGCGGGGAAAGGCACAGGTGTCGGCGGACGAGTCCCCTGCTCGCGCAGCGCCTTCAGCTAGCTTTGACTCTCGATCATCTGCTGTCGACGAGCTGTTCGTTCGCTGAGCCACTGGCGCAGCCTGCGTGCATCTTCGCTTCTGTGTTGAATGCTGCCGGCGTCGAGCAGAACGACGACGACCGAACGACCTGCGACTCGCATCCTCATCGCCAGACATTGACCCGCCTCCACGATGTAGCCGGTCTTTTGCAGCGCAATAGGCCAACGGTCGTGGCGCACCAGGCGGTTTGAGTTCAGATATTTCAGGTGGCGTTTTCCGAGCCGCGCGACATAGCGCGAGGTGGTGGAGTACCGGCGGATCTGGCGATAGTTCGCAGCCGCGACCACGATCGATGCCACATCGCGTGCCGTCGCCCGATTGGCATTTGACAAGCCGGTAGGGTCGACAAACTTCGCATGCAGAGCCTTCAGCTGGCGCGCCTTCTGATTCATCCGTCGCACGAATTCCAGAATGCCGCCCGGGAAGGTGCGACCCAACGCATGTGCGGCCCTGTTTTCGCTGGACATCAGCGCCAGGCGAAGTGCAACGCGGCGCGTGAGCGGCGTCCCGACTGACAGCCGCGACCGGCTGTGTCTCAGTCGATCGATGTCGTCGCTGGTAATCGTGATCCGTTTGCTCAGCGAAACACCCGAGTCGAGCAGCACCATGGCAGCGACGAGTTTGGTCAGCGAGGCGATGGGCAGGATGACCCGTTCATTGCGCGCGTAGAGCACCTCTTTGCTGTCCGCGTCCGCCACATAGCCGGCGCTCGCGGTCAGCTGCAGTGGGTTCTCGGCACGATGCAGGCCTGCTCGCCGTGCGAAGGAGAGGTTCTTGTTGTCGCTGAGCAGTTCCGCAACCGTGGCCTGCGGACGGGCGTCGTCGCCAAGCTCTGGCGCCGGATCTTCCGGGCCGGGAGCAACCGCCTGATGCGGCGGCACCTCGGAGTGGTGCACCGGTGGCCGCACGGCGACCACCGGGGAGGGAACCGACGATTCCACGCGGTCGAAGAATGGAAAGAGCCCGGATGTAGCCCAGCACGCAATCCCGAGCAGAAACGCCCCGAGCAGAAGTCGCCTGCGGCGGCGCCTTCGCAGAGAGGACAGCGGTTCGACCACGAGGGTCGCGGGATCGGGAAGCCAGCGCATGTCGCGGGCAAGATGCCGTGGAGGATGACTGCGGTCGCCCACGCTTCTAGCCTTGGGTCGCCGATCGCGGTTCGATCCCGCGATGCGCCAGCGCCAGGCGTTCGCGCCTAGCCCGGCGGCAAAGCGCGGCCTTGAAAAAAAAGTGCATCTGAGAGTGGCTCGCCATGGTGCGGGTATGGGTTCATCGTCTCGGCATCACGCGTCCGGCCCCTGCGGAGCGGCTCGGCGGCGGTACGCGCAGTCACCTTCGCAAGCGCGCGTCGCTGCCGGTGATGCACACCTGGCTGATGCCGTCGTTGCCGGTCGATCGACCACAGGTAGGCTGCGCGCAGGCGTTGGTCTCTGGTGGTACTTGACCGACGGCATCCGGCAGCGGCGGTGCCGCATGGGACGCGCAGATCAGCGCATGCCTACAGGCCAGAGGTTCGTCATCCTACCGGCATTTTTTCGACGGCGGACAGCATGGGAGGACTTGTTACTTGCACACTTTCACTCTACGAACAGGGGCGGCGAATGAAGATTGTTCTTTGGATTGTCCTCATCATTTTTCTCATCGGTCTCGCGGTGGTGCTTGGCCTCGGAAAGCTGATTTTCTAGCCACAGCGAGCTTCGGACGGGCGGATGTGGCCCGTGCGGCCGGGGACCGGCTTCGCGGCTGTGCGTGCGGTCCGGCCGGCGCAGAAGAACATGAACAATCGTGAGTTGGCCACGAGGACACTGGTGCAATCGGCAGTGGTGGCGCTCGTGGCGGCTGCCTGCCTTGTCCTCTTGTTCGGTGCGCAGGTATGGTTCGTCGTCTTTGCCGGCATTCTTTATGCCGTGCTGCTTGGCCGGATGTCGAGGTGGCTGTCGGACCGACCGGGCATGAACTACAAGTCGGCAGTGGCACTTTCCGTCTTGCTGCCGCTGCTCGTCTCCGGCGGCGTCGCTTGGTTCGTGGCGCCAGACGTTGCCGACCAGGCGTCCGAACTGGCAGACCGTCTGCCTCGCGCCGTGGATCGACTGCGCGATGATCTGCTGGAATACAGCTGGATTGCGCGGCTGGTCGAACAGGTCGAGAACTACCGGGACGCGCTTCCGGACGGTTCACGGGCGGTGGACTTCTTTGCAGACGCATTGTCTTCAACGCTGGACGCGTTTGGAAACATTCTTCTGGCGTTCGTGCTTGGCGTCTTCATCGCGATGAGCCCGCAGATTTATGTGAACGGCTTGATGCGCCTTGTTCCGATGCACAGAAGGGCGCGGTTCGGGGAGGTTCTCGGCGCCACGGAGTCGGCACTGGCATCCTGGTTGATCACCAAGCTGATCACGATGATGGTGATCGGCGTGCTGACATGGCTCGGCCTCTGGGCCATCGGGATCGACCTTGCGCTGCTGCTGGCATTGATTGCCGCCGTGTTGTCGTTCATTCCGAATGTCGGCCCCGTGGTCGCACTCGTTCCGGCTGTCCTGATTGCCTTGGTCGGCGATCTCAACCAAGTCCTTCTCGTCGTCGCTCTATACCTCGCGGTTCAGACCATCGAGAGCTATGTGCTGACGCCGCTGCTGCAACAACGCATGATCGACCTGCCACCAGCACTCACGATCAGCATGCAGGTTTCGCTGGGGGTTTTCGGTGGGGTCATGGGCATCATCCTTGCCACGCCGCTCACCGCCGCTGCCATTGTGATGACGCGCATGTGGTACGTGGAAGATCTGTTGGGAGACCGTTCCGATTCAGGCCGGACGTGAGTCGAGATCGGATGGCCTACTTCGCCGGCAGGTACAGCCGCGGATCAACGGCCTTGCCGCGGTAGCGGATCTCGAAGTGCAGCCTGGCGCGGCCGCCCTGCTCCGGGCCGATCTCCGCGATCTTCTGGCCGCGCTGCACGCGCTGACCCTGCTTCACGCCGACAGTGCCCACGTTGGTGTAGATCGACATGTAGGAGCCGCCGTGGTCGACCATGATGACGCTGCCGTAGCCGCGCATGTTTTCGGTCGCGGCCACCGACCCGGCGCCGATCGCCTGCACGGCCTCGCCGGGGCTGCCGCCGATGTCCAGGCCCTTGTTGCTGTTGCCGTTGAAGCCGGCGATGACCGGGCCCTGGGACGGCCAGCCCCAGTCGCTGCGCCGCGAGGCGGGCGGGACCACGGGGTCACGCTCGCGGGGTGCGGGCGCAGGCCGGGCCTTTTGGGCACTGCTGCCGCTGCGCGGCGGAGAGGCCGCAGCCGCCGAGCCAGCACCGCCGGGCGGCACCATGCGCAGCATCTGGCCCACTTCGAGCTGATCGGGGTTCCTGATCTGGTTCCAGCGCGCGATCTCGGCCGTCGTCCGGCCGGCACGCTGCGCGATGCGGTAGAGCGTATCGCCCGGCTGCACGACGTATTCACCGGGGCCCGCCACCGGCGTCCCGGGCGTGGTGGTGGAGCATGCGCCCACCAGCAATGCCGCCATCAACGCGGCGCATGCGCCCCTCCTTCTCCCGATCAAAACCACGCGTTGGTCCTTTCCTGAATCATCCGAATCGCGCCACCTCGCAGTCCGAGGCGCGCATCGACAACCCGGCAAGGCTACCAGCCTGCCTAGCGTGGATCGGCCCGGTCCTCGCGCGGCAATCGGGCGTCGGAGGCCGCATGCTGCGAAATGAGCTGCGGCTTGCCGCATTTGCCGCAGCGGTAGAAGCGCAGCCAGGGCAGCATGCGCATCCAGGGCCGGCGACGCACGCGCGCCAGGTGATGAGCGTCGCAGGTACACGCGGAAAAAAGGGATGGCATGGGTTCGTCCGATTCGATAGGCGTCGTTCGTGCCCCGCTGCCAGTCGCCGCGTGGGGTCTTGCATCGAGGATGCAAGGTGCAATTTTGTCAACGAATTGTGACCAGCGCATTCTTTGGCTCGAAAAATAGAACTTATGAACTGTTTTTTGTTGCACCTGAGAGCCCGAAGAGCACGAGCACAAGAAATTGCGCGACGTTGCGCCGAATTCCATCGACTTGTCACAGTCGGGTCTGAACATCGCCTCTCCAAGCCGCCCGTCGGGCTGCAACCACAGAGGAACGATCCACCATGGCAGTAGACATGTTCATGCGCGTCGAAGGCGCGAACGGCGAATCCAAGGACGCGAACCACAAGGAGTGGACCGACATCAGGTCGTTCGCCTGGGGCGCCACGCAGCCCGGCAACATGGTCAGCGGCGGCGGCGGCGGCGTCGGCAAGGCCAGCTTCAACGACCTGCAGGTGGTCGCGCGCATCGACAAGGCCGCCCCGCCCGTGCTCAAGAACTGCGCGAGCGGCAAGCACCTGAGCAAGATCGAGGTCTCGGTGTGCAAGGCCGGCGGCGCGCAGGTCGAGTACACGCGCATCACGCTCGAGGAAGTGCTGGTCACCTCGGTGCAGTACACGGCCGACCAGGACAGCGACGCCGTGCTAGTGCAGTACGCGTTCCAGGCCGCCAAGGTCAAGCAACAGTACTGGGAGCAGACCGACAAGGGCGGCAAGGGCGCCGAGACCGTGCTGGGCTGGAACATCAAGGAAAACCGCGAAGGCTGATCCCGATGCTCCCCGGCGCTGCGCTTGCGCGCGTGCTGAGCGTCTCGTCGCCGGCCATGCCCACCTTGGGCGGCGAGCCGGCGCTCGAGCCCGTCGCGATCGAGGGCGACGAGGGGCTGAGCACGCTGTTTCGCTACACCCTC